>CAJAIA010000008.1 GCA_903939735.1 uncultured Ignavibacteria bacterium | reverse complement strand
TGCGCCAATACCAGTACACTGTTCGCGACCTTCGAAGATGAGGTTGCGGCCAGGGAAGCACTCTGCCGAGGGTCCTGGATCCTTCGATTCCCAGTCGGTCTTTCCGTGCCGATACATCAGCACTAAGCCCCCTTTACGGAGTTCACGCATGACATCTCTAAATCCAAGCCTACCGTTCATGCGCTGACCTTCATACGCACCGAGGTCCACTTTACGTCCGACAAGCCGAGGATTACCAACGACATCTTGCTGACGGTGATTAACGAAACCATCAATGATTCCGTAGTTGCTCACGAATGAACCGTCTGCGAGATATAGTCCGTCATCGTCCGTGCCATAGAAGTTGTCGGCTCCATCAGGATCGTCGATGTTCGCGAACCATGGATCGAACTGCACGAATCCGTAATCAAAGTCGCGCTCAATGCAGTTGGCAAATGCACGCAGCTTCGACGTATCTCCCGCACGCTCGAGCTTCACGACATGCGGCGTAGCATCTTCATCCCCATTCCAGACAATCGAGTTCTGAAGGTGTCCACCTGACATCGCGAGCGTCTTACCACCGGAGTCCGATGGCGTTGAAAGACTGTTACGGGCAAAGGTGGTGTTGGTGATGTACGGATACACATAGCGCGTCATCACTGCGCCACCTAACTGCGACGCGTTGTTGCCGACAAAGACCGATGAGGCAATCTGTGGAATGCCCGCGCAGTCGACCATTGCAAGTGCACCACCTTCTGCCGAGGAGTTATTAACGAAGTGGCACTGGCCAAAGAACGGACCCCATCCCTTGAGATCTTTATTGGTGCCGAGCATATACACAGCGCCTCCACGTTGCTCTGCTCGATTGTTTTCGAACACACAGTACTCAACCCGTGTTCGATACGCGCGCTCGATGTTGATTGCCGCACCCACGGTTGGTGACGTGCAGTTTCGGATGTGGCAGTTGAAAATGCGGGGTGCGCCGCCCTGAATGAGAATCGCCGATTGCAACGTGCCTTGCAGCACAAAGCCATCAAGACGTGTTGACGAATCACACTCGATCATGCGCACGATATACGCTCCGTCATCCGACTGAAGAATCGTACGATTGCGATACCAGTCGCGCTCTTCACGTGCAGCTTCTATTCCGCGGAAACCGCCGTAGAAGCGCATTCCATTGCGAACCTTGTAGCCGGAGTCCGGCATTGTGTACGCTCCTGCTGCAACCCAGATTTCATCGCCATCAGACCAATCAGCAAGTGCAAAGTTCAACGTTCGGAATGCTGTTGGCCATGATTGTCCGTTACCACCAGGGCTTGCCGACGCTGCTACATAGAGCGTGTCTGCAGAGCTCGTGATGGCGGCAATACAGAGGACAACGATAACGATGAACCGAGCGTACATGGGTCTTCCTCAGGGAATGTGCAGAGTTTGGCGAACGCGCCACTGATCACCGATGCGAACAACGTGAAAATATGCACCATAGGGAGCTGAATCACGCGAAAAGATCCGTCCGAGAAGATCGACAAACCGCTCTTCGTCGGGCTCACCTTCATAGAACCCTTCGTCGTTGCGAACGTTACCATCTGCCGCGCTGCTGATGGTCTGCTTAACGCACCACGCGCCATCAGAGGTGCTGAACACAAACCATCCGGGCATTGCGGCACAGGCAATCACTGGGGCTTCGGTGCGAAGCTCGACAGGCTGCATCACCCAACGGTCGAGTGAGATCATCAATGCCGGACCCTGCGAGTTGTTTACTGAGCGCAACCATGCAACGGGATGCTCGCCCCCTACATCGATTGCCGTAAGGAATTCTCCATTGAGATCGATCTCGCGCCACGTGACCGCCGCATCGCCACTCACAACAAGCTTGCGCGAGCAGTTCACCACGAGCTGGCGCTGGATCACGGACATCGATCGAACACGAAAGCCACGTGAGATAATCGAATCGGCAACAAGACGCTGCACGAAGTACGGGGAACCGAACCTATCGTACGCATTCATCACGAGTTGCGCCTCGGGTTCAATCGTTGTCGTCTCTAGGGACTGAAGTGCGAAGACCGTATCACCCACAACAGCGACACCAAGCGCAACCACGTCAGGTATAAGCGCACGGAAGGTCGTAGCACCCGCATCGCGCACCTCAATGCCCCTTGACGACAACGCGTAGATGCTGCCATCGGCTTCCACCACGTCATAGATCGGGAGCTGTCGAACAGTGTCGAGATCGGGATACGTTATCACACCATCTCGCGTTGTGAGCCAGACATCGTCGCCGACGCGACGCAGCATGTCATGAGTAAAGGGCACAGCACGCACAACAGATGTGTCGCAGGTTATCGATCCAGGGATGATGGTGCTGACTGCCGCACGCGCCTGGTACGTCGCGATCTTGAAGTGGTCAGCAACGATCACATTCGTTCCGGAAAGCATCAACCTGGGGCCCTTGCTACGGCTACCACGAAGAAGCGAGATTGTTCGCCATTGCTCTTGATTTCCAGCGTCGACATACGTCGTCATCAACTCAACACGTCCACCCGGACGGCCGACCACGACGTTGTTGATCGATGAGAGAGCCACGACACGATCAGTCGACGGAGTCAGGATTGCATCATTCTTCGCGAGCTGAACAACCGACGCCGTGACATTCGGTGCGATCTCAACTCCACCACGGCCAATGCGTGCTGCACGTAGGCTATCGATGTAGAGCTCGTTCAAACGTTCGGCAAGAGCCAGCATTGGGCGCACAGCGCCCGCGTGATCGACGAACACACCGTTGGCAGTTTGATACACAAACGCATCGCCCCATCCAATCACACCAGCAAGCACACCTTCGACATCGCGTCGTGTCCATGATGCAACGGGCATTGTTGCCGA
>CAJAIA010000007.1 GCA_903939735.1 uncultured Ignavibacteria bacterium | reverse complement strand
GAGGTTGGTGATTTCTTGTGATGGATGCCACTTACGATCGCGGAAGTTTTGAGCGGTTGCCGCGTCGATAATCTCGATTATAACGTTGTGTGCGACGGGTGGATCGCCTTCCCAGAGTCCAAACCGTGTTTCCATGAAATCGTTGAAGTGGAACCTCTTGTTCACAGGTGCTGAGTCGCTGCGTACTACAGCAGTCAATCTGTCGAGACGATACGGCTCGTACCGCTTGCGCGTAGCCGACCATGCGATGAGGTATAGACGCCCCTTGTATTCGAGCAAGCGAAGGGGGAGTTTGTCCTGTCTCACATTGTTGTCATAGGTCAGATGAATGAGATATCCCTGCTGAATTGTAGTGACGACGTCTTGAAGTACGTCTAGGTTGATGTCGTCGCCATCATGCTCACCGATCTCGATGAACGGCATTTCTTGTTCCGTCATCGCAACGCCCGGTGTGGCACCAGGATAGGAATTCGAGAGAAGTGTGATCGCAGTCTCGATTCGATCATCATCGAGATCGCGAAGTTGCCTCACGACGCGGAGCACGGTCAGGTCCTTCATCGCATGCTTCGCTGATGTAGTCACGGACTTGATGCGAAACCACTTGGATCGATTGCCGGCCGTACCCTCCTCCCAGCGATCTTCATAGTCCGCTTTGAGATCTGCTACATCGCGCTTGATTGTTCGCTTGTCAGCGGCGAACTCACCGTGCTGCAGATACTGAAAGATCTCATCGTAGGTCCGCGCTACAGCGAGGAACGAGCGGATGGTTTTCATACGATTGTGTCGTGACATGGCATAACCTACGAGAATCACAACTTGCCGTCAATTGAGATAGATGTGAGAATAGTGTGATTGCGCGCTCTGGACAGTCTGGGTGCACTATCTTCGATACGTATTCAGACATGTCACCATATGCTTCGCTACATCTTCATCACACTCCTCGTCTGCTCTCCGCTTCTTGCACAAGAGGTACGTTTTCGTCGTGTCGGACTCGAACAGGGGTTGCCGCAATCGTACGTGAGTCAATTGGCCGAGGATGCGCAGGGCTTTCTCTGGATTGGAACGCAGGATGGCGCTGCGCGATACGACGGACGGCGAATGGACGTGTTTCGACGTGTCCCAGGCGATAGCACGTCGGTAGCAGGGAATAATGTGTTTGACCTGATGCTTGCGCAAGACGATAGGTTGTATGCACATACAGGAAACGGCCGGTGCTGGTTCGACCCTGCAAGAAATGTGTGGCATCGGCACACATCGACTCCACCACCAGCGAAGCGAGCACTCGGTAGGGTGCAGGTGCACGACGGGTCGGTGAACATCACATATACTGATCGTCGCGGTAGAATCTGGGTGGCAACAGTGCGCGATGGACTCTATGTTACAGACCCCGCGCGCTCTACGACATACCGCTTCACAACGTCAGCTCAACCTCAGCAGCGACTGCCTGTCAACGACGTATGGGCTCTGTGTGAAGATTCCCGCGGCCGCATGTGGGTGGGCCTTAACGGTGGTGGACTTGTGATCGTGGAT
>CAJAIA010000006.1 GCA_903939735.1 uncultured Ignavibacteria bacterium | reverse complement strand
CAACATCTGCTGTCGCAATCGTGCCATCTGCAATCTTTGTTGATGTAATCGCAGAAGCAGCTACTGTAGGGCTTGGATACGTGCCCGTGAGATCACCGCCAGCACTTCCACCAGGCGTTGTGCCCGTGATTGTTGTGTTACCTGCGGCTGTCAGACGTCCAGCTGCATCTACGGTGAATGTTGGTACTTGCGTTGCTGAACCATATGATGATGCTGCAACACCAGTTGTAGACATCTTACCTGACGTGATCGCGTTATCTGCAACATCTGCTGTCGCAATCGTGCCATCTGCAATCTTCGTTGATGTGATTGCCGATGTTGCTACTGTAGGGTTCGGATACGTGCCTGTGAGGTCGCCACCAGCAGAACCACCAGGCGTTGTGCCTGTAATTGTTGTGTTACCTGCGGCTGTCAGACGTCCAGCGGCATCAACTGTGAATGTTGCTACCTGCGTTGCTGAACCATATGATGCTGCTGCAACACCAGTCGTAGACATCTTACCTGACGTGATCGCGTTATCTGCAACATCTGCTGTGGCAATCGTGCCATCTGCAATCTTCGTTGATGTGATTGCCGATGTTGCTACTGTAGGGTTTGGATACGTGCCTGTCAGATCACCACCAGCAGTGCCGCCTGGAGCTGCACCGCTAATTGTGACGTTGCCCGCTGCAGTGAGACGACCAGCGGCATCAACTGTGAACGTTGCTACTTGTGTCGTTGAACCATATGAGCCGGACGTTACACCTGAGCTCGACATCTTTGCAGATGTGACAACGCTGTCAGCAATGTCGACAGTCGCGATCGTACCGTTTGCGATCTTGGCAGACGTGATTGCCGATGTTGCTACTGTTGGGTTCGGATAGGTACCTGTGAGGTCGCCACCAGCAGAACCACCAGGCGTTGTGCCTGTAATTGTTGTGTTACCTGCGGCTGTCAGACGTCCAGCGGCATCAACTGTGAATGTTGCTACTTGTGTTGCTGAACCATATGATGCTGCTGCAACACCAGTTGTAGACATCTTACCTGACGTGATCGCGTTATCAGCAACATCTGCTGTGGCAACAGTTCCATCAGCAATCTTCGTCGATGTGATTGCCGATGTTGCTACTGTAGGGTTCGGATAGGTACCTGTGAGGTCACCACCGGCTGAACCGCCTGGAGCTGCGCCGCTAATTGTGACGTTGCCCGCTGCAGTGAGACGTCCAGCGGCATCAACTGTGAACGTTCCAACTTGTGTTGTTGAACCGTACGATCCAGCTGCAACACCTGTCGTAGACATCTTTGCCGTTGTGACGGCGTTGTTGGCGATGTCTGCTGTTGCGATGGTTCCGTCAGCAATCTTCGCTGATGTAATCGCCGATGTCGCAACCGTTGGATTCGGATACGTGCCTGTAAGATCACCACCGGCTACACCACCAGGTGTTGTGCCTGTGATGAGTACGTTACCTGCGTACTGGAGTCGACCCTTCTGATCAACTGTGAACTGACCAACCTGTGTCGACGACCCATATGTGCCAGGCACAACCGACGTGTTTGATAGCTTGGCAGTGGTGATGCTGCTATCGGAGAGGGAACTCGTCGTGATTGCGCCTGGCGCCAGGGATGGGTTGGGGTAGGTACCTGCAAGCACACCACCGGCGGGACCTCCAGGTGTTGTGCCTGTGATCGTCACATTGCCAGCCGACGTGAGACGTCCGGATGCATCGACCGTGATTGCGGGTACTTGCGTTGTTGTTCCGTAGGAGCCTGATGTCACTCCTGTTGTCGACAGTTTCGCTGTTGTTACAGCGTTGTTGGCGATGTCTACTGTAGCGATGGTACCATCAGCAATCTTCGCTGATGTAATCGCCGATGTCGCAACCGTTGGATTCGGATACGTGCCTGTAAGATCACCACCGGCTACACCACCTGGTGTTGTACCTGTGATGAGTACGTTACCAGCATACTGGAGTCGACCCTTCTGATCAACTGTGAACTGACCAACCTGTGTTGATGTACCGTATGTGCCAGGCACAACCGTTGTGTTCGACAGCTTGGCAGTGGTGATGCTGCTGTCAGAGATGGTGCTCGTCGTGATTGCGCCTGGCGCAAGTGATGGGTTCGGATACGTACCTGCGAGGACACCACCGGCTGCACCACCAGGTGTTGTACCGCTGATTGTGACGTTGCCTGCATACTGGAGTCGACCCTTTTGATCAACTGTGAACTGACCAACCTGTGTTGATGTGCCGTATGTGCCAGGCACAACCGTTGTGTTCGACAACTTGGCAGTGGTGATGCTGCTGTCAGAGATGGTGCTCGTCGTGATTGCGCCTGGCGCAAGTGATGGGTTCGGATACGTACCTGCGAGTACACCACCGGCTGCACCACCAGGTGTTGTACCACTGATCGTCACATTGCCAGCTGACGTAAGACGTCCGGATGCATCGACCGTGATTGCGGGTACTTGCGTTGTTGTTCCGTAGGAGCCTGCTGTCACACCCGTAGTTGACATCTTGGCTGTTGTAACAGCGTTGTTGGCAATGTCGGCTGTAGCGATTGTTCCGTCAGCAATCTTCGCTGATGTGATCGCCGAAGGTGCAACGGTTGGATTCGGATACGTACCTGTAAGGTCGCCACCGGCTGCACCACCAGGTGATACATCCCTGATTGCAACATTCGTAGCAGCCGTAACGCGACCACTTGTATCGACAGAAAAGACCGTCGTGTATTGTTGTCCACCATACACGCCTGGAACAACACCCGTCGGACGGAGCTTTTCCGTTGTGACTTGTTCGTTGCCGATCTTCGATGTTGTAACTGCGCGGTCTGCGATGTCACCCGTGCGTACTTCACCATCAACGATGTTCTGTGATGTGATTGCATTCGTCGCAACCTTTGCACGCGTCACTGCAGAGTCGCGAATCTGAGGATTCGGATACACGCCCGTAAGATCGCCGCCTGCCGGACCTGCCGGTGGAACGGAGACAATGTCAACATTGCGTACCGTCACTACACGTCCCGCCTGATCAACGTACACCTGCGCTACCTGCGTGCTATTGCCATACGTGCCAGGTGCTAGCGGCATGTTGGTCATCTTGTCAGAGGTCACTTGGTGATCGAGAATCTTTTCCTCGGTGACACTGTAGCGGGCAAGCTTCTCCGTAGTCACAGCTGCGTTCGCCATTTTATCCGTTGTCACTGCACTGTCGGCAAGCTTTGGTGTTGTAACCGCTTGGTCGATGATGTTATCAGTACCGACAGAATTGTCGGCCAACTTGCTGTGTGTCACGCTTGCATCGACAAGCTTCTCTGTCGAAACAGCAGCGTTACGAAGCTTATCGCGCGTAACTGCTGAATCACGAATGAGTGGCGCTGGATATGTTCCCCGTAGGTCACCAGATGCTTCGCCTCCTGGAAGGACTCCAGTGATTTCAACTCCACGAATGCTGCGAACACGACCATCGACGTCTACCTCGATAATCAGCGATTGCGTTGGACCTCCAAGCGACGTCGGCACACTCGCGAATACATCTTGCAACTCGTTGTCGCCGACAGCCCCTTTCCCAATTGACAATCCCAGAGAGTCGATTGGACCGTATGCATGAACATTCGAGCCAGTTGTTGATTTGACACTTGGAATGCGCTTTGAATCGATCATCCCCGTACCAGTGGCATTGATCGCTCCGATCAGAACATTGCCCATGTTGTTTTCGGGAATACCAATCGAATTGCGGACTTCTGCTGCACCCTCTGGGCTCAGCGTCTGAGCCATGCCCGATGTCATGGCATATGTGGCGGTATCTGCACTAAACGCGTAGGGGACGGATGTCAGAAGTAGTCGTGCCGTTTGCACGTCTGATTCACCTATCCTGATTGACAGCCACAAACTGTCGCCATGCACAAGAGAGATAGGAATGCGTCCACCGAGCACAACGCCGAACACTCCCAGTTTTGTCCGCACTGAGTGTTCTTCTCGCCAGAACGCAGTATCTCCTGAACCGTTTCGGTACAGGAAGAACTCCATATCCCAGGTGCTATCGCACACTGCAATGCCTGTAGAATCAAGCAATAGGCCCTGGTACGAGAGCGTATGAGGAATTACTGTTTGCGCTGTTGTTTCAGATGCTGCAAGCAGTAAGACAAGAAATGATACTATAACAGCAATGCGCTGCTGTAGTGTAGTAGAACTACTGTACATATCACCACCTCTAAAACAGAACCATGGATAGAGAACACGTCATCCAAACAAATGATGGATAATCGTAACCCGGTATTTCATTTCAATCATCAAGTACGACACACTTTACTTCTCTTCACTTCTCTTCACAACACGTTAACGCACTTCATCCCTAGCAAACGACGGCCGTCGTAAGATCTCTATCTAACTCGTTACATCTAGGAACAACACATCCGACAATTGTGAATTGACAAGTACATAAAGACACGATGCAAACATCGCTGATTGACTGAGTCTGTTTCTGTGACCTCTGTCACCTAGTAGTGGCCTTTCACTTGAAATACCTCTAGACTACTATCTACCTACACATAGTCACGGAATTGAACTCCCATTTATACGAGACACCTCATTCAGTCAAGACAGCTAACTGTACAATGTTCTGGAATGCTGATGTCAGCGTATATGACTTTCGTCAGGTATGAGAAAAATCTATTGCTGCCTCTAGCTTCATAGCAGTGTCCTAGTCACTACATTCCGTAAGCACGGGAACGGTGGTCAATCACCGGAGCTTCTAAGAGAGGCGTGCATTCAGATGCAATCGAATCCACTCAAGCTACAACAAACTATTGGTCCGTGGCCGTATTAATCCAGTGTCGCAACACCCAGACAAGATTCACCACCGCAATACCACACGCCAGGATCTGGATGGGCAATGAATGCCATACGAGAATACCGTAGAGAAAAAGAACTGTTGAGAAGAACAATGAGCTCAGCAGTATCGCCGTAGTTGTTCGGAAGATGTGCAGTACTCGTACCTCTGGCTCAGCCGCCTGCTGTTGAACACGCTTGTATAACATCGCTGGTACTATGCCTGTAGCAATCGAAGATCCTAGAATGCCGCCGATTGATAGAAACACTGACACGTCGGCCGCATTCTCTTCAATCAACAGCGCTACTAAGAGGATGGCTCCAAGAGAAGGAAGTGCAGGTACAACCACCTTCCACTTGAATTTGTCTACGGTTGAAACTGGTTCCGATGTAGGACGCAGAGCGAGACGTATGAGGCCGCCCAATTGCCCAGCAGCACGAATGGTGGCAAGGCCAGGAAGAATGAAGACAAGCATCGTTCCTGCCGTCGCAATAAATCCATCAGTCGCCTCTGCAAGCTTCAGAAACACCGTTCCATGAAGTCCGATAAGCTCTGTTGGTAACACCGACATATCAACTAATGTGATCCAGAGGATCATCAATACGCCCTGAAACACAATGCCCCAAAGACTGCCCGTGATATACTGCCGGGCCTTGGGGTTGTTAGGCAGAACATAGGTTGCCGAAGGAACAAGGAGGAGCGGTCCAATGAACGAGAGTATACTCACACCAAGGAAACCAGACCACAATTCAGGCGCTGCTCCGCGATTATCCGTAAAGGGTAGCTGCGCAAACAGCACGTGCTCGGGATTGAGAAAGGGTACGAGTGCAATCAGGATAGCAATGATCAACACAAGTGCTGCAGCACCCGCAACAAGTGATAGGCTATGCTCCACCGAACCAATCGAAATCACAACAAGTACAACACAGCCCACGATACCAAGCCACACTTCTTCCGTCATTCCCGTGTAGAAGGCAAGCGTCGATACAATCGACACGAGGCATGCAACAAGGACGGCGAAGAACACGATCGCAACAGCAATTGCTGTGATTGTTCCTATGCGCCTGCCGAGGTACACAACAACCAAGTCACGAAGATTCTTTGGCCGAACATCAGCAGGTATAGAAACAACTGCTTCCGCTATCGCCGATGTGCTCACACACATAATGGTCGTCACAACAACGATGATCGCGATGGACGGTAGGGGGCCTAGTGGGGCTGCCGAGATGGGCAATGCCACATATGACATTGGTAGGCTGACAAGCGCCATGAAGGCAAATGCGAGCCAGAAGGGTGGCAGATTCAGCACCCTGTCGAGTCCAGTTCGAGACGACATGTTTCCCCAAGTCCCATTGTGTCGTAAATGAACGAATGGAAAATACAATGTGTACATCCAATTCTAGATGGTACCTCGATAACGACTATTTTCACGCTTGGGATTAACGGGTTACTATCTAGGGGTTTCACACACCATGTTTGAATGGCCAATCGCCACACCAATTGCGTTAGAGTCCTTCACGAGAAGGCATCTCTACGAGCACTTCGTGGAATTCGACATCCCGGTTACGTACCGAACAATTCAGATCGATGTTACTGCTCTCAGGCAGTTCTGCAAGGAACGCAGTCTAAAGTTTTCGCAGACGATCGGGTTCATTCTAACGAGGGCAAACAATCATGTACCAGAGCTTCGTCTGCGCATCGTTGACAACGTGCTTGTAGAATACAACAAGATCATCCCAGCATACACCGTCATGATGCCCAACAAGGTCTTCGCTTTTATGCGGGGCGTCTATACTGACGTGTTTGATGATGATTACCTTTCAAATCTTGCGATCCATGACCGGGTCGTGCGCGGACATGAGTCTGTTGAGATGTCACCGAATCAAGGTCAGATCTTCATTACTGTGAACCCATGGACAACTCAGACATCGGTGCAAGCCCCCTTCTCCCGGAAGGTTGCTTCCATGCCGGTTTTCTGCATAGGCAAGATGTACGACCAACACGGTCGCACGCTGCTGGGGTTAGGTCTGCAGGTGCATCATGGATTAGTCGACGGATATCATATCGGACATTTCGTCCACAACGTGCAGCGTCATCTCGACGACCCATCGCTTGTGCTTCGTCCGTTTACTTCATCATTCGAAAGTGAGCAGTTGTGATTACCACGGTACAGAAGATTACATCTGATGATGATCTCACAACATTCGTTGAATGCTATGACCGAGCGTTTGGAAGTAGTTTTCTCAATGTTGAGTTTCTACGGGGCTGTGAAGACGTGTATCTCTTTCTCGACAGCGAGGGCAATCCAGTTGGTGGATACTCGATCAATACGCAGTTGGCCTACCGACTTCTCTCAGTAGTACCAGATCAGCTTGCCGAAGTGTTTCGTGCGAGAGCAAGCGGTGTTGAAACATACGAGCTAGGAACAATCTGGGTTGATACCACACGACGCAACAGTCGCGAAAAACTGGAAGTGTGGCTACATGTGTTTCAGTCAATGATTGCAAGAGCTGATTCGGTGATGGTTGGCGCGACTATCTCTGAAGAAATCTACAACTTCTACGCTCGCTATGGGATGAAGCTGGTCTACTTCGGCCCAATGAAGGTTATGAATGACGAGTATGTTGATGGTTGGATCGTGTACACCGACGATCTGTCTTCAAGTAAGGTACCTGAGATGTACGAACAGCTTTCCCAACGACTCGCACGCTGAACGTGGACAACCACGCTGCGGAACTTGCCATCATTACGATCGATTCCAATCGTTGTCAGCGTCATAGTCGATGCACAATCCTCGCCCCGGAGTTATTCACGTCCGATGAATACGGATTCGGTCGTGTACGGGGTGATGGACGGGTGCCGAGTTAGCTATTGACAAAAGCTGAGCTCGCGATAGCAAACTGTCCTGAAGCGGAAATCACGCTCGCGCGACACACCGCATAACGAATTCTTACGGGAGTCTTCATGTCTCGTCCACCGGTTGATGACTGGTCACTTGACTTCGATCACTTTGATACACAATGGACAGAGGACCCGTTTCAACTCTGGGCTTCATTGCGGCGATCATGCTCTGTCCTCACATCGCAACGATTTGAAGACGGTGCATTTCTGCCGTTGACGTACGCTGATGTTCACGCTATCGCGTATGACACAGAACACTTCTCGTCGAAACGCATTGTAGTTCGCGAGCAGAAGCTCCCAATCAAGGGAATGCCTCCTATCACGTCCGATCCGCCCGCGCATACACCATCGCGTCGCATCTTGTTACCGCCCTTCGCGCCTCAGGAAGTACAAAAGCTTGAGCCGCGCATTCGGGGTATTGCATCGACACTGCTTGATGATCTTGAAGGACGAACGGATATTGATGCAGCTGTTGAGTATGCGCAACACCTGCCCGTGCATGTCATTGCACATCTACTACGTATCGATGCTAGCAAGGCTGATTGTTTTCGAACGTGGATCTATGCGCTTGGAACCGGGAGTGTGCACAATCCTGAAGCGGGTATCGTTGCGATGGAGGAAATGTCCGCATACTTCCTAGACAACATCACGCAACGTCGCGCAACACCTGATGACGGACTCATTTCATATCTGATTACTGCGGAAATAGAGGGCAAGCCGCTTACTGATCAACACATCATTGGTACGTTATGCTTGTTGCTCGTTGCAGGTATCGAAACAACTTGGAGTGCAATAGGTGCATCGTTGTGGCACATAGCAACGCATGCTGACGACCGTCACAGATTGGTTGCAGAACCGGATCTCTTGCCAACAGCAATCGAGGAATTCTTACGAGCGTATGCACCTGTTACCATGGCGCGCGAGGTTGTGGCTGACACAACTGTGGGAGGATGTCCCTACCATACAGGTGGTCAGGTATTGTTGTCGTACCCGGCAGCCAATCGCGATCCAGAGAAGTTCGACAACCCTGACACAGTCATTATCGATCGGGCACATAACCCCCACGCAGCATTCGGACTCGGACGTCATCGATGCCTTGGTTCGAATCTCGCTCGACTCGAGCTTCGCGTTGCGCTCGAGGAGTGGCTCGCCCGGTTCCCAAACTTTGAGCTCGCACCCGATGCACACGTGGTGTGGTCGGAAGGTCAACTCCGCGGACCCAAGGTGCTGCCCGTGAGGATAGTGCAGATAGAGGACTAACAATCCGATTCCTAAGACGAAGCGACCCCTTGTACCATACGGTCCAAGGGGTCGTTGTGTTGTGTGGTTCGGGAGGGAGTTGAACCCCCGACACATGGATTTTCAGTCCATTGCTCTACCAACTGAGCTACCGAACCGGCGATTGAGCAACAAATATACGAACCGACATCAACTTTCTGGTGCCTGACGTCCCTGAACAGACAAAAACCTGACAATTGTCATAGAATACGGCACGCTGACTGGTGAGCTTTGAATCAGGCTGTAATCACATAATCCCTGAAGGAGCTTCACCATGGCACAATTGCGCCTCCTCTTCTTGGCACTGCTGGTCAGTGCCGTTCTCCCATCGTGCGGACTCCTTGATTCAACCGAGGAGGGACCGAATGACCTGAATGGAAACACCGATCTTGAAATCACCGACGTCGGTCAGGATTGGGGGGTGTCTATTGACCTCGGACGCCTCTTCCCGAATGGATGGAAGTATGACTACAAGGATTCGAACACTGTCACGAAGCGCGAGAACGGCATCACAACGGTGTCTATTAATCTCGATGCCTCGTTCGACCTCGTCCATGAGTTTGATACGCTGCTCGGTACGCAGGATCTACCGCAAGCCGCGAAATTGGAGGTCGTGAATTGGATTCTTGACCGCTACGGTGCAACGATTGATCTGAGCACACCCAACCGACTGAAGATTCGTGCTGATGTCAAGGTGAAGGTCACCGACCAAGGTATTCAGGAGTTGATCGCATCGAAGGGCGATCTCTCCAAACCGTTTACAGTTATCAAGTACTCGATGAACGTCGGCGATAGTTGGACGTTCACCGATAGCAAGGGTGTAACAACGCGCCGCACCGTAACCTATCACTCAACAACCGACGATTATCCGGTTGGCTTCTGGGATCTGAAGGTCTTCAAGACGGAGAGTGTTGTCGATGGTGATCCCGTCTTGCAAAAGATCGTGTACGTCACGAATCACAAGTTTGGACTCGTCGGTATTCACCTGTTTACCAAGACTGGGAAGGAAATCCCACTTACGGTCTTCCCACCAACACTTTAAAACGGCGTCCACTGCACCACCAGTGTGGGCGCTACATTTGGTCCGGGCAATACCGCAACACCAACGTCAAAGGTGAGTGCGGTGTTGCCCTGCCGAAGCCCGACAAACAGCGCACTATTCGATGGTCGTGTAAGATCGGAATTCCATAACTCGCCGATGAAATGCAAATCGTGCATTTCCGGGAACCGTACATCCATCATGAGTGCCACACCAATCGTTCCGTTAGCATAAGGGAAACGAAAGGGGCTGAACATTGTCCCGCCGCTCACCGTGTAATCATCCTTGCCCGACACCTTTGCGTGCACGAGCGTGCTCACACTTGTTCGCTTGCCGGTAAATGTTGCTACACCGTAGAGATGTCCGATGAAGTTCACGTCGTTTACCCACGCGCCATTTACACCGAGTGCATACACCTGCTTACCCTGTTCCACCAAGCCGTTCGGTCCTTCATACACCGTGCCCTTGACGTTCACCGTGCTGAACTGATTCGACCAGCCTATACCGGGCACAACGGTGCGTCCGGCAGTGATGCTAAGGAACGAACCTATGCCCACACCGATTGATGGCATGACGCCTTCTACAAGTGCCAGATAGTGATCATTACCAATCGCTTGTGCAGTCGGCAGAAGGATCCCTCGATGACGAGCTCGATACGATGCCTCACGAAGACCGATCCATGAGATCTCACGAGCGTACAACCGTGCACGTCCAAAGGACGTTGCAATGCGAAGGAACGATCCAGACGAATCGGAGTTGATCTCGACGATCGTGCCTGTGACAACATCGCCGTTAACCAGGCGCACGTAGTACTCAGCGTCGGTGTCGTACTCCAATGCATCCAACACCTGATTACTGATGCCACTTGGCTGTGCCGATACCTGCAATGGATAGACGCACACAGAACAAATACACAGCATCACGGCAACAACGAATCGCATCATGCAGCCTGCTCCTTCGAGAACGCAAGCTGTCCGCAGGCTGCATCGATATCGACACCACTTGATGAACGCACCAACACCTGCACATCTTCCTCACGGAGCTTCTGCAAGAACCACTCGAAGCGCTCTGCCGATGATGGCTTCAACGTCTTGGCAAATCCCTGCGGCTGTGTGAAGTCGATGTCGTGAAACGGAATAACATTCACCTTGGTTGGCATGCGTCGCGCAAGCTTGCCTAATCGACGCACATCGTCAATCGAATCGTTGATGCCATCGAACAGAATGTATTCGTAGGTCACACTTTTCCGTGTAGCACGATAGTAGTACTCGAGTGCTTCGATGAGCTCCGGCAGTGTATACTTCTTCGCAATCGGCATGAGTTCGGCGCGCACATCCTGCGTGGTTGCATGCAGCGACACAGCAAGCTTGATGATCTGTCCTTCATCCGCCATGCGAATGATACCAGGGATAACTCCCGCTGTTGAAAGCGTGGTGCGACGTGGAGCGACCATCTTTGTGCGTTGATCGTTGAAGATCTGCGTGGCGCGCATCACAGCGTCGTAGTTATTCATGGGTTCACCCATGCCCATGAAGACGATGTTCGTGATCAGCTTCTCTGAATGTTTCTGTGCCTGGAGGAACTGGTCGACGATCTCACCAGATGTGAGATTGCGCGTAAGCTTAAGCGAGGCAGTTGCACAGAAAACACATCCGAGATTGCAGCCCACTTGGGTAGATACGCACAGCGTGAGGCGACGAGGACCGCCATCAGCTTCACGCATCTCGCTCGGTATCAGGACGCTCTCAACGGCGCGACCATCGTGCAGTTCAAAGAGGAACTTCTTCGTTCCGTCCTCGGAATGCTGCACCGTTTGGAGCTTCACGCTCTCTGTGCGATAGTCCGCTTGTAGGACATCCCGCAGCTGCTGCGGTAGTAGGTGCATCCCTTCCACATCGTCGATGCGATGGATGTAGAGCGCATCGTACACCTGTTGCGCACGGTACTTTTTCTCGCCCCGTTCCAGGAAGAGGTTCTCTAGATCGGATAATGGATGCCCCTTTAACTCGGGAGGCCCCGCTACAATGTCGCGTTTTGCTTGTGCCACGGCACAAAAATACGGTTGAAGGGGGCAGGTATTGGGCTGAATTCCCTTGATTCTGACGAGAAACCGCATATTTTACGCAGTCGGGGAACCGAACCGGGGGGTTCGGCGGTTGTAACTCAACACGCTAGGTCATTGGACGGACGCAAGAATCACGGAACAACGCTAGGAACAACGAAGTAGTATTCGTTGTATCGCGAGGTCAATCTCAGGATGCGGCCCCGCGATATGCCGACTAACGGCAATGCGGTTATTCTGAAGTACGAGGGAGGACCTATGGTCTCTGCTACCCTGCGTTTTGCAGCTCTATCTCTTTCTGTGGCTTTGCTTGGATCAAGCACAGCCCTGGCATCCAATGGAACACTCGCCGCCGGCGATTACATTGGATTCACGTTCTTTATCGGGTACATGGCGATGTTCGCCGCCTCGGTGTTCTTCTTCTTCGAGCGCGGACGCGTCTCGGATAAGTGGAAGACATCGATGCTTGTGTCGGGACTGATCACGATGATCGCTGCCGTGCACTACTTCTACATGCGTGGTGTGTGGCTCGACACGGGCACGTCACCAACGCAGTTCCGCTATATCGACTGGATCCTGACGGTTCCGTTGATGTGTATTGAGTTCTACCTGTTGCTCCGTCCAGCCGGTGCTTCATCCTCAATGCTGTGGCGCCTCTTCGGTGGTGCAGTGCTGATGCTTGTTGCAGGATACATGGGCGAAGCAGTCCAGCCAGAGTCAAACGTGATGTGGGGTGTTATCTCCACAATCGGTTGGGCAATCATCATCTACGAAATCTTCGTGGGTGAAGCTCGTAAGCGCGTCGACGCCACCGACAACGCAGGCGTAAAGACAGCGTTTGTACGCCTCCGCTGGTTTGCACTCGCAGGTTGGGCAATCTATCCAATCGGATACATGCTTCTTCCAGGCAACCTCATGGCTGGTATGATCCCTGTCACGAACATGGATCTTATCTACAACATCGGTGATGCTGTCAACAAGATCGGCTTCGGCTTGGTCGTGTATGTAATGGCAATCAACGACACGAAGTAAGAATACTCCTCGAATATCATGGGCGCATCACCATCCGGTGATGCGCCCATTTCTATGTGTGGAGTAGGTCGGCGCATTGTTCGCCAAGAGCAGACCCCAGCGCTATGCCCATTCCGTTGCAACCAAAGGCAACAATCACACGTGGCTCGGCAACAGCCACAACTGGCTGCTTATTCTCCGTGAAGGCCATGGTGCCGGCCCATCGATGCTCTATGTTGATCGATGGTTGATGCGGCAGAATTACGGTGCGCAACACGTGTTCGAGAACATCCTGTATGCGCTGCGTGGTGTCGTGCGACAGCGTAGCCTCGCCATCTATGTCGATGTTCCGTCCGCCCCCTAGCAAGACGCGTCCATCAAGCTCACGGAAATAGTAATAGCCCTCATCCATGTGAAACGATCCACGGAGAGAAAGTCCTGGTATTGGTTCGGTGACAAGCACCTGACCACGTCCTGGGAGGATTGGTGGTATCGCAGGCGACTGCACCAATGATGGAATCATAGCATTGGTCGCAACGACAACATTGGAACAAACAATGTCAACGGTCTGCTGCACACTCGCACATTGCATGCGCACCGAACTATTATTCGACGTTATGCTCGTGACCGTAGATCCTGTACGAATCTCAACACCGCGCTCAGCTGCGAGCTTCCACAGCCTCCGAAGCATCTTCCCTGAATGAAGCGTACCCTCGTGCGACGTATGAATCAGGGCAACGACGTCGTGTGATAGTCCATATGCAGCGCGAAGATCATTCCGCTGCTGAAACGCGTTCTCATTGATGATATCGCGCAGAACAGCATTAACATCATCAATGCGACGAAGCGCAGGATGATCCTCGAGAAAGATCTCACTGCCGCCATCATGGTTATACGCGATGCTCTCGGTCCCACATCGTTGCATCAAGATGCGAAGTCCGTCAAGTCGCATTCGTACAAGGTCATGCGCCGCATCAACACCCATCAAGTCAATGTCGTGTGCGATCTCGCTCAGCGAACCGAAACATGCAAATCCTGCATTCCTCGTTGTGGCACCGAATGGTACATGACCTCGTTCGAGGACAACAACACGGTGATCAGGATGGCGTTCCGCATAGGATATCGCTGTACTGATGCCAATGATGCCCCCACCGATGACAACCAGGTCATATGCCTGCCATGCCGTAGTATCCCAGTACGATCTCATGCGAAAAGATACGGTTTCGCTGTAACGGACGCTATGGAGTAGGATTCTTTCTCCTGTACACCGATTTTACCTGACATATGCCGTACACCCTCCTCACAGATGAAGAACTGTTCGCCATGGTCCGTGACCAAGGCGATGATCAGGCCTTCCGTACCCTCTTCAAGCGGTACGACAAGCGGGTGTATGCATACTGTCTGCGCGCACTGGGTTCACACGATGATGCCCAGGATGTGTTTCAGACGATTCAGTTAACGGTGTTCGACAAGCGGGCGTCGTTTCATGATGGTTCCTTCGCTGCGTGGTTGTTCACCATCTCACGGAACTTCTGTCTCAAGACACTGCGCGGTCGTAAACACACAGTTGAAATCACAGATGAAGTGATCACTGTCGAACCTGAAGAAACGCACAGCTCCGACTTTCTTCTGCGACAGGCACTTCATACAGCAATCAGTAGACTTCCCGATGAGTTTCGTGAAGCGCTGTCCATGAAATACTTCGATGACCTTCCCTATGAAGACATCGCTGCAACGCTCGATATCACTGTGGCCTTGGCAAAGGTTCGCGTGTTCCGAGCGAAAAAACTCATTCAACAGTCTATGTCCACGATTATCGATGAACTCCGATGACGAATCACGAATTACTCGCAGGGTTTCTTGATCGCTCGCTGAGCGAAGATCAGTTACTCGAGTTAGAAGCTCGCCAAGTGGCCGATCCTGCATTCGCACAAGAGGTCAAGGAGATGCTCACGGTTGAGCGTCTGCTTCAACAAGATCCACCACGGGTTGCATATCCGGTGGGCTTTCTTTCGACCATCGAATCAAACATTGCGGCAAAGATTGCCGTTGGTGCAGCGAGCGGTGGGTTGCTTGGATTCCTTGTACACAATGTATGGACCTGGGTCGTTGGAGGCACTGCAGCTGTGGCGATCTCTGGTGGCGCGATCTATCTAGCAACACAGCAAGATGAGCCTGCTCCAGCCCCTCCGATTGAACAGCGCATACAATCGGCACCATCACAGCCGTCAGTCGAGCAGACGCTGCCTGAGCAATCAACGCCAGCTGCTGTGGCACCAACTACCACACGTGTGTCGACACCGGCAGCAACGACAGATCGTGCAATCACGATCGATGCGAAGACGACAGCACCTGATCCTGTACTCAAGCAACTCGTTGCTGAGTACGAGCAGTCGAATGCAACCAGCGACCATGTGCGGTCTGCACAGTATGCGTTATTGCTTGGTCGTCGCTTCCGTGCAGATGGAAATGCTACTGAGGCACGATCATATCTTGAATCAGCTGTGCGGCACGCTCAAGCTGTTCGCCTAGCCGATTACGAGATGGATGCGCACGGCGAACTCGGTCTGCTTGCAAAGTCACGCGGTGATATCGGTGGTGCTGTTCGCTCGTTTGAGCAGGCAATCACAGTTGGACGCGCACAGAAGCGCAACGTCGTTCGGTGGTCACAAGAACTCGAGGCAATTCAACAGTAACTGTCCTGGTTACAATGTTCACGAGACGGCGTTCGTAGTGCACTACGGACGCCGTTCTTGTTTCCGCCATAGCGTTGCATGCTGGTACAGCGAGAGCTCGGGCTCCTCTAATCCGCGCAGGTACCACGATGTCGTTCCATCACGGGGTGTGGCACGGATAGCATCGCGGTGGTCAATCGATGGCAGTTGTAGTCCTGGCACAGACGTCGTGAGATCGAGATACTCTGTTCGTTCGATAGGAATCATCGAGCGGTCGGCTGCCGCCTGTGATCGCAGACGAATTGTCGCTGGTTCACTGCGGGCCCACGCACTATCACGATCGACGACCTCAAGATGGAGATCTACGTCCTGCTGGCGTGCTTCCGACTGTAGGTCTGCATTCATGTTCCACGGAATGAAGGCCGGCAGTGCTCCAGTGTCGGATATAACACGAACAGTGCGCCCATTGGTTTGGACAGATACAGCCCAGCGTAGGATGCCAGACTCACTCACCACATCAGGTACCACACGTACGTTCGGCAGTTCAGTATCGTTGATCATTTGTGTTGTCGTAAGTGCTGCAAGTGCAGGATTCACGGGATCGAATCCAATGCAGTTGGCGAGCACACCAGATGCCTGCGTTATCCGAAGAGGCAGTCTGCGTTCGTCAATGCCAAATGTCTCACGCAAGTATCGTCGGATTGTCTGGGCACGCTGCTCAGCGCGAGCCCGACCTACTTGTGTTGAATCGACGTATACGACAAGACTGCAACTTGTGCGCGATGAGCGCAATCGAGATCCAACAATGTTGTGGATACTATACTGCCAGTGTGTTGGTGCGTCTGTTACCGACAACGTTGGCCTCCACGTTGGCACTTCGGCCGGCGATAGCTTCACGTAGCGCCGTGGTAGTTCTGTAGAAGTGCTATCAAACACAACAAGCGGCAAGAGTTGCACGGCATGCGTAGCGCGCACACGTTGAGCGAGCACACGTGCATCATCCGACACTGTTCCATCGATATGCACAAACGCCAGTTGCATCGATGCACGGAGAATGGCAGGGGGCTTGGGGTAATAGGTAACGTATGTCTCACGTATTGTCACATCGCGAACATCACCTTGGTCAACCGAGTCAGTACTGCGTTGCATAAGCACTGTTTGCGGTTGCTTTACCATCCGACTGAGCTCGACGGTGGTATCACGAAGTGTGCGTTCTCGACGGCGTGGAACAAGAGGAACGAGAGCAACTTCACGAGCAGCCTTGAAGCTACTACGCAGACCGAGTCCTACCGATAGAATGCGTGAGCTTAGCGCCCCATCTGGTGCTGGTGATGTGATAGATTGCTGATAGGCAACAAATGGTGTGAGGGCAAGGGAACCGGAAGATGATAGCTCTACCATGCCTTCGATGCGTGCCTGCAGAGCAAGTGAAGCAACTGCGAGTGATGGTATCGTGCCTTGTCCTGTAATGCGTTCTATGGAACCATCCAGAAATGGAACGTTCTGAGGATCCGAAAAGAACATGCGCTGCTGATACCGAGATGACAGTGGAATCATCACAGGTGCAGCAAGCTCGACAGCGATCCATCGCAGCGGCTCGTAACGGAGGTAGGGTGCGAGATCGAGATTCACCGTACGCGCGTTCAGATCATGCGCAATCGTCGCGACGTACACTCCGGGTCCATCCGGATTTGCTATGGGCACACGTTCATTGGCGCGATACTGCAGTTCAATTGCAGAGTACCGAAGACGTCCACCAATGCGGAGATCAGAAGGGATTCCAATGTCGCCACCAACGGCAAACTGAGCTGCCGACACCGAGCTGCGAGCTTCAAATGTCAGATCGCCCGGCGATGGAATTCCTGGAATCGACGGAAACGAGCCGCTTCCTGTTGGACGTATCCATGCCCCCTGCACATTCCACGTCCAGATGTCCGGCTCTTGAGCCAAACACCCGATCGTGTACATAGCGAGAATTGCAATCAACGTCACGAAGCGCATAGCTACAAAACTATACTCAGCGGAGGACGAATGGTCGCACTACCGACGAAATTGATTGCTGAGGCAACAGTTGTGCAGTCAAGCGCGCGTAGTACAGACCCGGAAGTAGGGTTGCGTCAACTCCACCCGACGTACTCACGCTGAAATCACGACGCCCTGTACGCAGTTGCTGCGTGAGATCCATCACCACAATTCCACGTGCATCAACGATGTCGAATCGTCCTGTACCTGCTGGAAGGCTATCGATGGTGATGGTGCCTGTCGCAGTTATCGGGTTCGGTGCTATGTCGAGTGTCAGCTGAGCGGCGCGTGGGTTGATCAGGCGCGGCGTCCCATCCTGTTGTATCCACACATTCGATACACGCAGCACCGATGGTGTGGCCGAGAGTGTGATTCGCTGTCCAGATGGCAACGATGCTGTTACAAGCCCCAGGTTCAGTGGGGATGTTCCAGCATTCCCTAGAACAACAACACCGTTCCATCGCAGCACAACGCTGCTGTCCTGTGTGAGGGTTACAGGTTCCGACGCCGTGATGCGCACGTACGCGCGGTCGTCACGTGTGACTTCCTGCACATCATCGTTCACCAAAGGAACAATCACGGTACTGTTGATTTCACACTCAGCAATGAGGTTTGTCAACGTGATCGGTTCAACAAGCGAGCGTTCGCTGGTGGCAATGATCTCAAACGTTACCGTGTCGCCGATGCGATGTACCAACGTGTCTGATCTGTACGAGGCGCGAAGCTCAACGGGTTGCGGCTTCATTGTGACGCGCGCTGTGATAATCGTCGAGTCGATGAGCAAACCATTCGTGCCACTACGCAGAAGCACGAATTGCTCGCGCACATCTCGCGTTGATTGCGGAGCTGCCGTGAACGAGGTTCGAATAACCGATGTGCCCGAAGCACTCAGGGGATCGGTGATGTTACCCGTTACAACATTTACTGCTGTTGGTGCACGCAGTTTGTAGGTAAAGCTGCGCGTTCGCGGCGTTGCCGGAAGTGGCAACGAAAGGTCTGATGTTACCGTCATGCCAGGAGAAAGATCCGCGAAGAGAATCTCTGCACTGTCCTTCATCCGAACGGCGTTACCATCCAGGATTACCACAATCGTATCCAGTGCCACGTTGGTGGGCACGTACGTGCGTATGAGGCCGATGGTATCACGTGATCGACCAATCGTAGTTGGCACGTATGTGAAACGATAACCGATGGTATCACGATCTAATCGCAATGGATCAAGAGCATCAGGTGTGCCGAATGGAGCTAACGGCAACCGTGTCAAACTCCATCGCACATCACGGAGGAAGTTGTCCCGAATCAGAACCACCTTTCTCGTTGAATCACCAATCAACACATCAGCAAACTCAACGCGGTCGACACGCTCAATGCGAAAACCAGTGCCACTAAGTCGGATGCGAATACGCTCACCCGGGGGCATAGTTTGTGGACGTTGCTCGAGGAAGAGTTCGTCGCGGTAGTTTCCCGGACCAGTTGGTGCAAACTCACACCGAACACGCAACTCGCCGTTCCTTACTGTGAGTTCATTCAGTGGAGTTGTAAGACGAAACGGTGCGTCACATGTGTCGATCACCACGTACTTGCTGCCTGGCGGCAAGTTGTTGATACGCACCTCGCGCTCGTCTACTGAACCGATAGCAGATGGCGGAAAGTCCAATCGCACTGTCTCGATTGGCTGAGCCATCAAGACCATAGGAAGGATGCTTAGGAGCGTAATGAGGATGTGTCGGTAGGTCGTCACAGGTATAGAACTCCCGAACCTATGGAAGGGTTACAGTGAAGGATCACTGCGCAACGATCACACACGTGGTACCAACCCACTGCTGTTGCGTAACGCGTCCACTACCTTTGATCTTGACCTCAAATCCTGCGGCATGGAGCACTGTAACGGCACGACGAAGTGGGAAGCCAACGACGTCTGGACGCTGTGTGGTTGATCCTTGCTGCGGCTGACCGTAGACGACCACAACCGTACCGCGTTCACGTCGGGTACCAGCCGGCGGTTCCTGCTTCGTGATCACCCCAGCACCCGATGTCATGTCTGTCCGTAACCCAAGACGCCGCAGAACGCTGTCTGCCGTCTCTTGCGTTAGTCCACGGATATCGGGGATGATGACCGTATCTGCCTGTGCCGATGCGGCAATGTTCTTCTGCGTTCCCGCATCAAGCTGCAGCATAGTCATTGTCTTCTGCACGATGCGCTTGAAAATCGGTGCTGCCGTACCACCGCCGTAGATGCTCAGTGTTGGACGATCGAGCATCACAATCATAGCAACACGTGGTTGGTCGGCTGGGTAGAAACCAACGAACGATGCGGTATAATTCTGTCGGCTATAGGCTCCATCGGTAAGCTGTTGCGCCGTACCTGTTTTACCTGCAATGCGCACGCCGGGAATGTGTGCTTCCTTGCCCGTTCCTCGTTCAACAACTCCAACGAGAATATCTGCCAACGTGCGTGCTGTTTGCTCGCTCACAACGTGGCGTATGCGCTGAGGTGCGAAGGCTGTCTGTACACTACCGTCATCATTCAGAATGCTCTTAACCACGCGAGGCTGCATTAACACACCTCCATTTGCGATCGCAGCATAGGCATTCACCACCTGAAGAGCGGTTGCACTGAGCTCATAGCCGAAGGACATATAGAGCTTCGATGTTGCATCGAACTCGCTCGGCTTCTTGAGTCGACCGCGCACTTCTCCTGGAAGATCGATTCCCGTGGGAATGCCAAAGCCAAAGTCACGGACGTACTTGTAGTACACGCGATCATCGAGTTTTCGTGCGAGTGTCGCAAAGACGACGTTCGATGATTGCTCCATCGCCACATGAAACGTTGTCTGTCCTACAGGGTGATCATCGCGAATCTGAACATCGCCAGGAAGCGTGAGCACACCCGAACCACCATCAACCACATCGTTTGGTCCGATGATACGACGATCAAGTAGTGCTGCTGCCGTAATCGCCTTCATCGTTGAGCCGGGCTCGTATTGATCCGCGATCGAGCGAATGCGAATCGCGTCGTCTGTTGCGCGGTCAAGACGCGTTGGGTCAAACGTTGGATATGATGCCATCGCTAGGATGTCACCCGTTGATGGTTCGATCGCGATCACCGTTCCCGACGTAGCTCCCACCAACCGAACGCCGTGTGCGAGCTCCTGCTCAGCCACACGTTGCATTTCGAGATCGATCGTTAACTGCAAACCCAATCCATCCTTCGGAGCCTCACGCTCGGGGTCTACTCCTGGACGAAGCCGTCCACGTCCATCGCGCTGCATCACCACGAAGCCACTTGTTCCGCGTAGCAGCGCATCATACTGTAGCTCAAGGCCCGACAACCCATTGTTGTCGACATCGGTTGTACCGATAAGCTGCGATGCGAGTGGACCGTGTGTAAAGAGTCGCTTAGGTTCTTTCACGCGAATCAGTCCACGATCCTGCAACGTATCCAGTACAGGAAACATCACCGTATTCACGCCACGAGCAAGCCACACAAAACGCGTGTCCTTTCGGCGCAGGCGTGACAGATAGACAGATGCTGGCTCCCCTGCTGCTGCAGAAAGCAGTTGCGCACACATATCAGCGTGCTCAACCATTTGCGGATCGGCAGCGAAGGACGTTGTCTGCATCATCGTTGCGATGTCTCGCATCGAGCGATCAACAAGCTTACCACGTTCGGCACGAAGCGGCACGCGACTCTCGTACTGTTTCTTTGCGAGATCACGGTAGTGCGCCCCTTGAATAACTTGCACCCAGAACAAGCGACCAATAATGGACACAAACGCAACGGAGAACAGGAGTACTAAGAGTCCTGCCTTCCATCGTATCGGTTCATATGGCTGTTCTGTCGTGCTCACTTCGAGGTAGCTTCTTCAACGATTGTTGGTGCCTTCGGTGGCGGAATCAAATGCAAGTGATCCTGCGCAATGCGCGTGATACGTTCCGCTGACTGCAGTCGATACGACTCCGTGCGCAGACTCTCATTCACCCACCGCAATGAATCAATGCGACGCCGAAGCGTGTCGGTGTCCATCAAGAGCTTCTTCACTGCAATCACATTACTCACGTAGAGCACCGTGGATATAGCGCTCACAAACACGAGCGCGAAAATGCTCCACCGGTTGAGGAGTCGACGTTGTTTGACGAGTGACGGAGGTTCCTTTGTGGGAAGGGGCTCACGTTGAGGAATCGACTCCTCATACACGTCCTCTTCTGGCGGTAGAATCCGTCGAACCATTACCGAACCTCAGCTCCCGGACCAACAGACGGATCCATCGGCGTCATCAGCGTAAGCGTACCGTTTGCGTTCGATGCGGCCAGTACCATTCCCTGCGATTCCATACCCATCAGCTTTGCTGGCTTGAGGTTTGCCACCACACAGATGGTCTTGCCGATCAAATCCTCCGGTGCATAGTGCTTTGCAATTCCAGCAAGGATCTGACGCTTCTCCGTTCCGATATCAACTTGGAGCTTAAGGAGCTTCTCCGACTTTGGTACGCGTTCTGCCTCGAGAATGACGGCTGTGCGCAAGCGTACGGCACCAAACTGATCGATCGTGATCACGCCCTCTTCCGTTACAGGTGCAGCAGCTGGCGCAGCTGCTGTTGCCGGTTGTTCATCTGGTGTACCAAGCTTTGCGATTTCACGCTCCACGACGTCGTTCTCCACCTTTGTAAACAAGATCGTTGGCTCGCCAAGTGTGCGACCAACAGGAATAGTGAATGTTGCACCATTCAACCAGCGGTTATCACCAACGGTGCACTCGTTAGGCGCTCCTGTGATCGGCGATTCTCCAAGCATACGCTGGATTGTTGCTGAGGCTGCAGGACAGAATGGAGCAAATGCCACCGAGAGTGTGCGAATTGCTTGAATGCAGACATGCATCGTGCGTGCGCAATCAGCAGGGTCAGACGCGATCGCCTTCCACGGCGCTTTGTCGTTGAAATACTTGTTGGCAGCTCGCGCAATGTTCATCGCCTCTGTCGCTGCATCACGGAATCGATAGGCGTCCAAGCTTGCACCAACTGCATGCATGCCCTTCTCGAGTGCAGCAACAAGAATCGTTTCGTGTTCATCGCGCGACGCAGCAGCATCGTATGCTGGCACCGTGCCGTTAAAGTTCTTTTGTGTGAACTGCATCACACGATTGACATAGTTGCCGAGAATAGCTGCGAGCTCGTTGTTGGTACGTGCCTGAAAATCCCGCCACGTGAAGTCACTGTCGCGCGTTTCCGGCATGTTCATTGTAAGCACATACCGTAGAACATCGCGATGCTGCGGCTCTGGAAAGTCATTCAGGAATTGCAGTACGTCGATCGCCCAATTGCGACTCTTTGAAAACTTCTTGCCTTCGAGGTTGAGGAACTCATTCGCCGGCACGTTCTCGGGCAGAATGTATCCATCATCTTCACGTGTGTGAAGAAGAATCGGGAAGATGATGGTGTGAAACACGATGTTGTCCTTGCCAAGAAAGGCTGTGTACATCGTATCCGGACTCCGCCACCAGGTATTCCAGGCGTCTGGAGTGCCCTGTTGCAGTGCCCATTGCTTTGTGATCGAAATGTAGCCAAGGACTGCTTCGAACCAGACGTAGAGCACTTTGCCTTCAGCGCCATCAAGTGGTACTGGTATGCCCCATGACATATCGCGTGTAGCTGAACGTCCGGCGAGACCTTGCGTGAGCCACGACCGGCTTTGCTGAAGAACGTTGTCCTTCCACGAACCGGCGTGTTGTTGAATGTATTCTTCGCACCATGATTGAAACGCATCAAGCCGGAAGTACCAATGCTTCGTCTTTCGAACAACGGGAGGCTTGCCGCTTACGAGTGAGCGAGGATTCTTGAGATCCAGCTGATCGTAGTACGCACCGCAACTATCGCATTGATCTCCGCGTGCACGATCGTGTCCGCAGTTCGGACATGTACCCTCGACGTAGCGATCAGGAAGAAAGATCTTTGCGTCGTCATCGTAGAACTGATTCTCTTCACGCTCAACTAGAAGTCCTTTATCACGCCACACCAGGAAGAACTCCTGCGCTGTTGCAGCATGAATCGGATTCGATGTGCGATCATAGCAATCGAAGTCAATGTCCAGTCCGTGCAGTGCGCGTGCATTGGCTTCGTGGTATCGGTCGATTACCACGCGAGGGGAAACACCCTCTTTTTCAGCGGCAATCGTGATAGCAACACCATGCTCGTCGGACCCGCAAATCGAGAGCGTTTCTCGGCCAGCCAAGCGACAGTAACGAGCGTAGATGTCTGCGGGAAGAGTAGATCCCACAACATTGCCCAAATGCGTCACCCCGCTCGCATAGGGCAGGGCCGAGGTAATGAGGTAGCGTTTCACGCTGCAATTTACCGCCCCTACCGCTACGGATGGGACGGAAATTCAGGTTATTCGTAGAGAACGATGTCGGTTGCCACCCGCGTTGCTACAGCGTCCGATGAAAGACGTCGGATGAGGGCCAGACTAAACTCGAATGCCGTTCCCGCACCACGGCTGGTGATCAACGTTCCGTCCTCCACAACACGATCCAGCGTGTACGTATAGCGGTCCTGCAGGGTGCCTGCAATCGCTGGATGTGACGTAATCGTCGCACCCTTTGGGATCAGGGCATGATCGTGCAGGACAAGCGGAGCGGCGCATATGGCAGCAACCAGGCGCTTGGATGCAATGTGACGCTCGAGGATGTGTACAACGCTCTCGTTGGCCGACAGCGACTCAACGCCCTGCATGCCCCCTGGCAGCACGATCGCATCGAACTGGTCATCGTCGGTAAGCGTCTCCAGAATAGCATCTGGAACAAGCTTCACGCCGCGCGAACAAATGATCACATCGCCATCGCCTGCCACCGTTACGGTGATGCCAGCACGGCGTAGCATGTCGATAATGATGACGGCTTCCATCTCCTCGGTTCCGTTGGAGATGGGCACAAGGACGTGCGGCATGGGGGTAGTATCCTGTTAGTCGTGATCGACCTGTTGTGCTGGTGCTGGTGCACCAAGATCCGGACGCCGGATCTTGCCACCCTCGTGACCAGTTAACGCGATCTGAATTGCTGAGATAAGCGCTATGACAACAAAGAGATACGATAGCGTTGACGCGATCGACATTCCCTTCCACTGCGCAACAACGGTTGCGAGCGCAACTGCCGCAGCTACGAGCATCATAATGAGCGAAAGCTCGGCCGACTCTTCGTGCTCATGAATAACATCGTGACTGATGCCAGCAATATTCTCAACGCGCTCTTCAGCACCTTCTCCTGAGAAATATGTTGGCAACACAGCAAGCGCCATAACAGCGTAGAGACTAAGTCCGACCGTTCGGACAGCAACATTCTTGCGCAGAACACCGATCACAACGACAATGAGCGCTGTAAGTGCGCCGATAATTGGAAGATGATTCACCAACAAGTGCAGTTGCAGGGGATCCATGATCATTCCCATTCTATAGTGGCAGGAGGTTTTGACGAGATGTCATACACAACACGATTAATACCGCGAACTTCATTGATAATGCGATTGCTCATGCGAGCAAGTACGTCGTACGGCATGTGGAACCAGTCGGCTGTCATACCATCAGTGCTTGTTACAGCGCGCAGACCACACACGTGTTCGTAGGTGCGCTCATCGCCCATCACACCGACGGTACGAACTGGAAGCAGCACGGCAAACGCCTGCCAGATCTGTGTGTAGAGTCCTGCCTTGCGAATCTCTTCGAGATAGATGTCATCAGCTGCACGGAGAATATCGAGCTTCTCGCGTGTGATGGCACCAGGAATGCGAATTGCCAAGCCCGGTCCAGGGAACGGATGACGTTCGATAAACCACTCAGGAATGCCTAGCTCACGTCCAACGGCGCGGACCTCATCCTTGAAGAGCTCACGGAATGGTTCGATGAGCTTGAGATTCATCTTCTCTGGAAGTCCACCAACGTTGTGGTGTGTTTTGATAGTGGCCGACGGACCCTTTGTGCTGACCGATTCGATGACGTCTGGATAAAGCGTGCCTTGTGCAAGGAACTTCGCATCCGAGAACTTCTTTGCTTCGACGTCAAACAGATCGATGAACGCACCACCAATGATCTTGCGCTTGCGCTCAGGATCTTCGACGCCATCAAGACGCGAGAGAAACATGTCGGATCCATCGACAAGGTCAACAGACATCGAGAAGTGCGTCTTGAACATCTCAATGATATTCGCGCTCTCTCCTGATCGCATCAAACCGCTATCGATATGGATGCAGTGCAGCTGATCGCCAATTGCACGATGCAGCAGAACTGCCGCGACCGTTGAATCAACACCACCGCTAAGGGCACAGATCACTCCACCGTCGCCAACGGTATGCTTGATATCAGCAATCACCGACTCGATGAAGGACGTTGCATTCCACGTTGCAGAGCATCCACAGATGCCAATGACGAAGTTGCTCAGGATTGCCTTGCCATCAACGCTATGATGAACCTCTGGATGGAACTGAATACCCCAGATACGACGGTCCACATTGCGTATGGCACAGATGTCTGCATTCTCCGAATGGCCAATACGTTCGAAGCCACTCGGAATCTGTGTGACATGATCACCGTGACTCATCCAGACTTCTGTTGTGGCAGACATTCCTCGGAAAAGATCCTGCGTATCATCGATGTTCACGATAGCACGTCCGAACTCACGACGCGCAGCCTTATCGACTGCACCACCGAGTTGATGTGCAATCAACTGCAGACCGTAGCAGATACCGAGCACAGGCACGCCCATCGAGAACACATCGAACGATGGAATCGGAGCTCCCTCTGCATACACGCTCGAAGGTCCACCCGAGAGGATAATGCCCTTCGGTGAAAGCTCTTCAAGAGCCGCGCGGGAAATAGAGAATGGATGGATCTCTGCATACACTCCAGCCTCGCGCACTTTGCGAGCGATAATCTGTGTGTACTGCGATCCGAAGTCGAGGATGATAATGCGTTCTGCGTGCGTCATGGTGCAAAGTTACCACACGGCGAACAGTTGCACTTATACCCTTAGGCAGGTTCGAAGTAATCGAGACTCTTGCCGTAGGTTTCTTTCATCACGGATACGCCAAGGGCAGCAATAGCGAGCGTTATTCCGCCAACGATTACGGCACTTGTCACCAGTGAGTCGGCATCAACAACACCATCTACTTCCTTCCGGAGCAGACCGAACAGAAGGAGGGCTGGGACCAGTGCTCCCCGAGCGACGTTTGGAATGGTCGTTGCGACAGTCGCGCGGATGTTGGTGCCGAATTGTTCAGCGGCCGTTGTGACAAACACCGCCCAATACCCAACGGAAAACCCAAGAAGTCCGGTTTGGAGATAGGTCAATGCTGCAGATTTCCCAGGCGTGAACAGATACCATAGAACGCAGATAGCGGTAAGACTCAAGAACAGCATGATCGTCTTGCGCCGACTCTTGATCCACTGACTAATCAATCCGCTGAGTAGGTCGCCGGCGGCCAGGCCTACATAGGCCCACATCACTGCTTGTCCAGCAGATACATCCGTTGCACCACCTCCATGGCGTGTGAATTCTGGAGCGAATGTCACAAGGATGCCAATCACATACCAGACGGGCACGCCGATAGCGGCATTTGCGAGGTAGCGTCCGATGCGACCCTTTTGAAACAGCATCAGGATGTTACCACGCGAAATGTTCGCTTCTTCTGCACGGTGAAACATTCCCGACTCTCGAATGCGCACACGCATTACGAGAAGTGCAAGACCAAGCACACCGCCAATAATGAAGGCGATACGCCAGTCTGTGAGTGCATGCACGACGTATGCACCAACAGCTCCGAGAATGCCGAGGCTAGCTACCACGGTGGTGCCATACCCACGCTTATGCTTTGGCATAACTTCGCTCACGAGTGTGATAGCCACACCGAGTTCACCGGCAAGACCGATCCCCGAGAAGAAACGCAGCACAGCATACATCTCAACGCTCGTCACAAAGGCATTGGCGATGTTCATGATCGAATACATCAGGATGCTGCCCAGCAGCACAGAGAGGCGTCCACGTTTGTCTGCGAGAGCACCGAAGATCGCGCCACCAAGGAGCATACCGATCATCTGTGCATTGAGAATCAGCTCGCTGGCATCCTGCATGTCGAGTGCTGATACTCCGATAGCTGTGAGCGACTCTGGACGAACGATTGAAAACAGAATCAGATCGTAGATATCGACGAAATAGCCGAGTCCGCACACAAGCACGGTCAGCCAGATGTTTCGCGTTGAATGCTGTTGTTCAGTTGATTGAACCATTGATGTTGGTTACTCCGTCGTTCAGAATGATGCTGGACCAAAGGCGCTGGGTAGAAGGTCTGCGAGTGAGTACCAGGTATCCTCACGCGCTGGGTTTGTCGTAAGAATGCGCATCTCGGGATTGCACTCAGAGAGCACCTGCCGGCACGCGCCACATGGTGCAGCAGGGGGCGATGTCTGCGTCACAACAACGCAGACAGCGATATCGCGACGTCCGCCACTGGTAGCAGCAGCAACGGCTGCACGTTCGGCGCAATTGGTAAGACCATAACTTGCGTTTTCCACGTTGCATCCAACGTGGATTCCTCCGTCCCCATCGATGATCGCGGCACCAACGTGGAAGCGGGAGTATGGCGCGTAGGCGTTCTCACGCACGCGGAGTGCGGCAGCTACAGCTTCTTCGATGCGCTCAGAGGAGATCTCTCGTGACATGATTACAATCTACGTATGGAAATCCAACGTTCTCTTCTCAATTGGTACCGCCGAAACGCTCGGGTCTTTCCGTGGCGTGTGCGTGACGTTGATCCATACGTTGTGGTGGTCTCAGAGATCATGCTGCAGCAGACGCAAGCGCAGCGCGTTACGGAAGCTCTCCCACGATTTCTAGAGCAGTTCCCAACTGTACATGCACTTGCACAAGCAACCAACGCACAGATGATTCGCCAATGGAAGGGCATGGGATACAATTCACGCGCCCTGCGGCTCCGCGATGCGGCACGCATGATTGTTTTGCGGCATGATGGTGTGGTTCCATCTGATGTGGATGCGTTGCGCGAACTGCCTGGGATCGGACCCTACGCTTCGGCATCGATCGCGACGTTCGCATACAACAGGCGTGTTCCTGTACTCGATGTCAATGTGCGTCGCGTCTACTCACGATGGATGCGACGTCAGCACACGACGATAGATGTTGAGTCCGACAATGTACTAACGCAGTTTGCGATGAACGTTATCCCTGCACGATCTGCATCACGATGGCATCATGCGGTGATGGATTTGGGCGCAACAATCTGTACGGCTCGCAAGCCGCTGTGCACGTCCTGTCCGATGGCTGACTTGTGTCCGTCGGCGCATGTGCTTGAACACGCGCAACGTGCGAAACGAGCAGAGCCTATGTTCCGTGGCGAACCACAACGTCTGTGGAGGGGGCGATTCGTAAACGCCCTTCGTGATGCGCCTGCCGGACTACCGCCATCTGCGCTCGTTGCTGCAGCTGGTGCGACACGTCTCGCCAACGACGAACAAGCATGGTTCCGTGCATTGATCGATGCGCTCGTACGCGACGGCGTCGTTGAGCGATCAGGCAGACGTATTCGCCTGGCTGATTAGAACTGGTAGAAGAGTCCAGCCGAGAGAATATTGAAGTGGCTCACGTTGTAATCCACCGCGATACGCACTGGTCCCAAAGCATACGTCGCACCAATCGTCCACTTAATGTTGGTGTTATGCGCACGTACGGATGACGTTTGAGGCCGCTGATCACCTGGTTGATCTGCTGTTGGTATCGATGGCGTGCCATCAACGATTGGCTTGGGTAGCAATCCGAGCTCGATCTGCATCTCCTGTGGAAGCACGTAGGTATAGGAGCTGTTCACGGTGATGTACTCATAGGCAATGCCCGTGTAGACATCGAGATTGCCCCACAAGTTCTTACTGGCGTGGAGATTGCCACTGAAGATCGTCGCATCTGCATCGAGCTTCGATTCGGTGAAGCCGACCGTGTTGCGCAACCACGTTCCTTGATACACACCTTGTACGGCCATATCAAACCAGCGCTCTGGGAAATACTGCGAGAGGCTATGACGAAGGCCAAGACCCCAGAAGGAAAACGCACCAACGTTGGGATCGAACTCGACCGGTGGGATGTAGCGGATCATGAGCTCTGTTCCATAGAGCGCACCTATCTCGATTTGCGGTACAGCCGCGACAATGGTCGACATATTCGCACCGGGTGGCAGCGTGATTGAGCCCACAAAGTTCACATTCGTGAGAAGACCCTCGATCGATGTCCGACCAGCACTATCGAGCAATGCAAACGCCGGAAGACCACGGAGGACAGTCAACATCTGCGCAGTCGTCGGCAAGAGCACTTTGTTATCGGGCTTTGATCCGAAGAGCGTGGCAGCGCTATCCGGCAGCACAACAAACCCGCTATCGTTCGAACTGCGGAGCAGTTCGGTTACGAGCATCGTTGCAAGACCAAGCGTATCAGCATACGTATTGCCGATCTCATAGCGTGGTCCTGTTGGACCAATCACGATGCGACCGTACTTAGTGAGCTCGACGATGATATTCACCGAATCACCGAAGCGAATATCTGGCCGATACCAACGCTGGTCCTCTGAGATGTACCCAACCATACCATTTGCCGACACCCGTACATACGGCTTGTCTGTTTCACTCGGGATGTAGGCGTTGGTATAGAATCGCGTGTTCGAGGTAGCATTGATGGTGTTAACCATCGGCTGAATGAACGGCGTTGCATTCGTTTCGAACACATTCTTCAGAAGTCCGCGTGCAATGTCAACCGCAAGCGGATTATAGAACGGTGTTGGCTGCGCTGATGCAACCGATGCAAGCACAACAAGTGTCGAGACAGCAAGAAGGATGTTCTTCATGACAAGAGTTTGCGACGAATGATGAGATAGATCGGGACGGCGATCACGATGAGGATGATCAGACCAACAATATCAAGCGCTAACGAGAACGCATGACGGACGACCCACCAGAACACCTTGAGAACCACCCATGCTGCTCCAAGTGCGAGAATTACGGCAAGGATTTTTTTCATGGTGTTGTGAGTTGGTTCAACTTCTCCGCAAGCTGCTTTGCAGCATTGCGGCGTTCGTACGACGCAATCATAAACGTATCAGGCTCGGTAATCTGCTGCCCTTGTTTCCACCTGTCAAGAAACGTGCCGATGATCTCTGCTATTGCTGGGATATCCGACTGTGGAGCACAGCCACCAGCGTGTGTTCGAAGCACCAGCTCCTCGATCGCACTGCCGCGCGGTGCAAGGGCAATCACGGGACGTCCGACCCCAAGGTATTCGTAGACCTTACCGGGAACAATCTCGGCGCTCTCCTTCGCGTCGTCAACAATGAGGAGTGATGCTTCACTTTGCATCAGATAACCTACGCTGACTTCGTGTGGCACGTAGCCAATGCGCTCAATCGACGACGCAAAACGCGATGCATCCATCATGGCGTGCACCTCGTCACCGAAGCGTCCAACAAAACGAAGGTGCACATCTTCCGCACGGATGCGGCCGGCATCTGCAAGGTATTCCAGCGCATCAAGAAACGCCTTTGGTGTTCTACGTCCGTACATCGACCCCGTGTAGGTAATCGTGAATCGTTCATTCCGTGTGTAGACGACAGGTGGAAAGTCCGATGCATCGAACCCATTGGGCACGTGGAAGAACTTCGAACGATCCAATTGAGGATACTTGCGCACCGCATCATCGATGATACCTGTCCATGCGCACTCCACCATGTCGGCCTCGGTGAACACCGAGCGTTCCAGCGATCGATCAATCGCAGCAGGAAGAAACCATCTGTCTGGTGTCGTGAGAAATTCCGTCCATGGATCACGGAAGCCTGCAATCCACGGCAGTCCCGTTGCACGCCTAATGGCACGCGCAATAAGAGCGCAGGTGTATGGGGGAGATGATGAATAGATCGCCGTGATGTTGTGCTCGGCAACAAGCTTCTTCGCTGCTTTTACAGCCGTAAGCATCCATCCGACGCGTGCATCAGGTATGAAGAAGGTAGCACGAATCCACTCTGCAACGCGCTCCTTCCAGCCCCTTCGCTGGTCACCGGATTTATTGACGTTGACATCGATAGCAGTTGTGCCACGCCCCATGAACGAACGATAGATATCGTACGGCTCAAGAATGGGGACGCGCACCACGTGCACATCAGCGGGAATCTTGGCTAGGAGAGATTCATCGCGTGCAGGGAAGTCTCCGTTCTCGACGGTCAGCACGATCGGACGCCACCCGTGGTCGCGGAGGTAAGTCACATGCTTGAGCACGCGCTGAACACCGGGTCCGCCCCCTGGAGGAAAATGATATGCTACGACAAGAACGGTCTTCATACAGGACGTTGCAGAATGAATGCTGCTTCCATCGCAAGTGCACGCACACCAGGAAGGGAGCGCAGAGCACTCACTTCGAGACTTGGTATAGGGAGCTCGTACTTCCATCGGAAGACGGGGCGCAATGCAAAGAGGCGCTCATCAACGACGCGGAGTTGTGCAGCCGCAGCTGCACGCCGCACGTCTGCTGCGGAGAGTCGGATCTGATGCAAACGCACAAGCTCCTCTTGATTCACTGGCTCGCCTTGTTTGATGATTGACGAGAAGATCGACCATGGCAAGAGGTGTACAAAAGGAATCGCTCCAAGCTTCGTGCCAAGCAATTGCTGATGTCCACCAAATGGAGATGTATACGGTGGGAATGTTACGACGACCACACCGCCTGGTTTGAGCAAGCGCTGAATGTTGCGAAGTGCTATCTGTGCATCGTCGAGATGTTCAATGACATCACGAAGCAACACAACGTCGAAACGTTCTTGCCATGCTTCGGGAATATCCTCGTAGATCACGTCGTGATGGGAGAACTCGATGTCGAGTCCTTGAGACTTCCACACGGGATCGCTGATATCCGTGAGCAGGGCACCCTGAATGTCTGTGCCTAGCGCGTAGGATGTACCACGCTCAACAAATGCAGCAAGTACTCCTCCCTCGGCACACCCGATCTCGCAGACTGCTGCTCCGGGTTTCCAAAGGTTGTACTGCTGCAACCATGGCATAAGCGTATGCACGGCCAGTCGATACTGCATCCGCACATTACGAATCGTGCGCGGCAATAGGTCCATGCGCGCTAACCGATCGGCGAGGTCGCCCTGTTGGAGCTGATGTGGGTTCATAGAGATGTCAAAGATAGCACGTGGCGCGACCGTATCTTTGCGTTCCCTATGGCGAAATACTCAATCATTGTTGCGGTCTATAACCGCCCCGACGAACTCCGCGAGCTGCTCGAAAGCCTCGCGCTTCAGACGTATCGTGACATTGAGGTCGTGATCGTCGAAGATGGTTCAACGCTGAGCTCAAAGGATGTCTGTGCAGCAATGGCTGGACGTCTGGATGTGAAGTACTTCACCAAGGACAACAGCGGCCCGGGTCCATCGCGCAATTACGGATGCCGACGAGCCTCAGGCGACTACTTCCTGTTTATTGATTCCGATTGCACGGTACCATCGCATTACATGGCCACCATCGATGAGGCCGTGCGAGCACATGGGTACGATGCCTTTGGTGGACCCGATCGCGAGGATGCGTCGTTTACGCCTACGCAGAAGGCTATCAGCTACGCTATGACGGCCTTTTTGACCACAGGCGGGATTCGCGGTGGCAAGCGTCGGGTTGGGGGCAGCTTCCACCCGCGTTCCTTCAACATGGGGATTTCGCGCGATGTCTTTAACGAGACCGATGGTTTTGCGCGCATGCGGTTCGGTGAGGATGTCGAGTTTAGCATCCGCATGATTGAGCACGGCTACAACGTGGGCCTCATCCCCGATGCATGGGTGTATCACAAGCGTCGCACCGATTTCTGGAAGTTCTTCAAGCAGGTCCACAATAGTGGGATCGCGCGGATTAACATCACGCTTCGACACCCTCAGACCCTTAAGCCGACGCACTTCTTCCCTGCCGTGTTCACCGCGTATATCCTGATTGCACTCGGTACGACTATCATTGAGCCGATGGGGTGGGTAGGCTTTCTGCCGCTCGGGATGTACCTCTTGGCGCTCTTGGTCGACGCCTCCGTTCGCTATCGCTCGCTGATGTTAGGTGCGCGATGCGTAGTGGCATCTTTGGTGCAGCTTACTGCATACGGACTTGGCTTTATGCGCGGTATCATATGGCGCATCATCCTCAACAAGCCCGAGCAAGGGGCGTTCGAGGCAACGCTCTACAAGTAACGTCAGCAGAGCTTCTGGTTACAGTCGAACCTGCACCATGAAGGTGAAGTTGAGGTGATACAGGATTGCCTCACCCGATTCATTCTGCGGGACCGGTGTAAGTAACTCTCCGCGTCCGCTTTCTGCTGTTGACCGTGTGTCACGACCGAGAAGATTCATTGCTCCCCAACCCACGCTCGTGTTCACGAAGACTGGGTAGTAGATCTCGCCTTCGATGCCAAGGCGTGCCATCGCACCAAGACGTGTTGCTGCAGACTTGCCATTAAACACTTCAACGCGCTGAATGATCGTGTCAGCAATGAGCGTTTTGATATCACGTGTGATCGAGTTCTCGCCGACAAACAACAGCCGAGCCTCCGCGCCAACGTAGGCACGTGCAAACGCCCATGGAAACTCGATGAAGGACCATTCGAAACCAGCGAGACCTGCGGCGAGGTTGTTCTCGTGTGTGATACGGATCGAGTAGGTTTCGCCAACAATACTCTGCGCACCCTTGTACATGAAGTAGTCAAGTCCTACCGGGATGCGGAACTTCTTTTGCTTATCAAGATCGATATAGCCACGCAGACCCCATCCCATTTGCGCGCCGTCAAATGCACCACCGTAGGTTTCTTCTGGTGTTGTGTTCTGACTGCTTGCAAGACGGTACACCGCAGGATTATCACTTGTGATCCAATCCGTCGACAGTCCAGCTGCTACGCGGAAGCGAACCTGTGCCAAGGCACTCGTCGAAACAAGAGAGCTGCACGCGATGATGACAAGAAGAAGACGCATGATGATATTCCGTGGCTGATCAGTAAACAATCAACAATGAGCACGCGGGAATGTTACCCAAGTCGCTCGCGGACGCTAAACTTCTGGTGTTCGAGATTGTTCTTCACAATCAATTCACCAATGAGGCCGATCGAGATCAGCTGAACACCTACAATGATCATCGCAACACCAAAGAGTGCAAGCGGACGATTACTGAGGGATGTTCGGCCAAGCGACCATTCAATGACGAGATAGAGATCGGTTACGAAACCAATCACTGCAAACAACGATCCAACAGCACCAAAGAAGTGAAGCGGACGCTTGATGTAGCGCGTCGTAAACATCACGGTGAGAAGATCGAGATATCCCTTCAGGAAACGGCTCATACCGAACTTCGACACACCGTGTTGACGTGCTCGATGCTGCACAGGGATTTCTGTTACTCTGAAGCCCTCCCAATGAGCAAGCGCCGGGATATAACGGTGCATTTCACCATACACCTGAACATTCTCGATGACCTCTCGGCGATATCCCTTGAGTCCGCAATTGAAGTCGTGAAGTCGAATACCGCTCATGCGCGAAGTCACAGCATTAAACAGCTTTGATGGCACTGTCTTGTGCCATGGATCATGGCGTTTACGCTTCCATCCTGACACAAGGTCGTAGCCTTCTTCAAGCTTCGCTACAAGCGACGGTATCTCGTTCGGATCGTCTTGGAGATCGGCATCCATTGTGATGACAATGTCGCCCTTGCATTCAGCAAAGCCAATCGCAAGCGCTGCCGACTTACCATGATTCGTTCGGAATCGAATCGCCTTAAAACGCTGATTGCGTGCATGAATGTCTTGAATCACGCGGAATGAATCATCGGTTGAACCATCATCGATAAACAGGACCTCGTACTTGCCGCGTGCGACACGTTCTAGTACCTGTTCAAGTTGACGGGCAAGCTCAGGAAGAGATTCTTCCTCATTCAGCAGTGGGATAACAACTGAGATCGATCCCTGAATACCATGATGGCGTTGCTGCTGACCTTGACGATCACCACGTGGGCCACGGGAATAGCGACGTCGCGGACGACGGTTCGGCGATCCCTCAGTTCCTTGTTTCTCTTCGCTCATACTGTATTACCGACGAATCATGGTCTGTTGTGAAGTTCCGCCATCAGGGTGTATGGCACGAACAATATAGGCACCGATTGGAAGGCCGTGTACCGGAATGACCACAGTGCCGTCCTCTGCTCGAACACTCACGTATTCCACGCCAAGCGTCGACACAACGTGTATCGAGGAGCCAGGAACACATCCACGCACGTACACGACGTCGGACGTAGGATTGGGTGCAATTGCTACGCGTTCGACAACTTCATTGTCGACACTCGTTGCTGTTGGCGCATACCACACCAGCACCTTCATCCTTGTGATAGCCGGATTGTCTGTCGTGAAGACCTCGCCCGAATCGATGCGCGCTTTGATGAAGTTGTTCGGAAAGTCTGTGATCGCATCTACGAGATACGCAGAGTCTATTCCACGTGGCAAACGCATTGCCGACGTAACATTGAGCCGTCCGCCGTTCCACGTGACGTTCATATCGTACTCGTGGCGTACCTGCGAGTCTGGCGACATCTTACGGATATCCTTCGGACTAAGCCATAGGACATCAGGGGTTGGCGGAACCGTGTAGATGATGAATACTCCGGCAGGGGGCGGTAGCGACGGTATCTCGCGTTCACCCAGCGCTATGTCAAGTCCGTTCGTTGCATTCGGATGTGCTCCAAACGTGAACGTTCCAGAAGGACGACCACTTGGAAGAACATTGGTTACTGTGAGTGTAAACCCTACCTCTTGTGCCGTTGCCACTTGTAACGTAAGAAGAGTGATGACACCGAGAAGAATACAGCGCATGTTGTTTCCGTTACCATGAACAAAAAAGGGCAGCAGTTACCTGCTGCCCTTCCTTTGCTTTCAGCCAATGAATTAGCGGACGATTGTGACCGCGTTCGTTGCAGTTGCGCCGTTTGTCGTGACCTTCACGATGTAACGACCTTGTGCAAGTGAACCTGCGTTCATATCGAAGCCATAGATGCCTGCTGTCTTCTCTTCATCAACGATTGTCGATACGAGTTGACCCATTGCATCAAACAGAGCAACTGTTACGCGACCAGATTGTGGCACTGTTACGTTAACCATACCGACTGTAGATGCTGGATTTGGCGAAACCGACACAGTAAGAGCTGTGAGGTTTGCTTCCTGACCCATCAGGCGGATGTACGGTGTGCGTGCATCTGTGATCGTGATGTTGTTGCTACGACCTGCAACGATTGTTCCAAGAACTGCACCCGAGATTGGGTTCGTAACAACGTACGAACGGCTTGGGTTGTTCACTGTTACTGTCACAGGGAACGTTGCACCTTGGAGTTGAATCATTGGGTTGATGTCGTCGTTGATGTACGTCTGATCTGTGAAACGTACGTCGAAGAGACCATTTGGTGGTACTGGTGGGAGTTCGAACACATTACGTGTTTCGATTGAACCGCGGTTTGCAACAAACACGTCACCAACGTTCTCAGCATTATCGCTGACCGTTACGCGCATTGCGTTTGCCTTAACCGTCTCACGTACTGTAGAGAAGTTCACACCGCTCTTACCGAGTGTACCGCAGCACATCGAAAGATATGCTTGGCCCGAGATCTTGATCCAGTAACCGAGACCTGGCTCGATTTCTGTGACTGCTTGATAACCACGGTTCGTTACGTAGCCGTAGATATCGCCAGTGATTGCAGGGAATGCACCTTGTCCGAATGGAAGCAGTGTGACGTTCTCTGTTGATGTTGGCGATGAAAGCGAACCGATTGTGTTCCAACCATCATAAAGACGTGTTGAGAACGCTTGGTCGTCGATGCGGCGGATGCGTGAACCTGCAATTGTCTTGTCAAGTTCATCCGAGTACTTCACGAAGTAACCAACGCCTGGTGCAATGTCATTACCAGCTTGCTGGTAAATGTTCTGCGAGAAGCGAACTGGTTCTGAGAGGGCGTTACGGAAGATGCTCTTCCAGTTGCTCGACGATGGGTTAACAGGAACCGAAAGAAGATTCCAACCCTTGTTGATCACTGGGAACTGAGCAACCTTAGGAAGCGTGTACTCGATTGTGAATGCCTTGATGTCTGCATCACGGAGTGTGAACGAACGACGGTTCTGCGGTGTGAGAACTGTGCCTTCGCGCATGTTAACGTTGAAACGTGAACCGTTCAGCGTATCGCGGATGAAGAGATCTGAGCCAGGAATGAACTCATCAACGTCCCACTCAACAACAACTGGGTAGTTGAGGTCGCTGCCTGCGTTGAAGCGGCATGTGTAGAGAAGCGTTGTGTCTGAGTAGATCGAACGGATATCACGTGATGAGCTACGTGGACGCTGAGCTGTACCAGCCCAGAGATCGCCGAGACCATTCTGATAAATGTCGATGCCTTCCTTGTTGCGTGGGTACCAGCGTGCACCAAACGAGTTGAGTGCTGACTTGTATACCGTTTCGCCGAAGAGCGTGTCTACTTCGTCTGTAGCGCGATTACCAACACCGAATGTGAGGTATGTACGCTCTACTGGCGAGTTCGAGTTGCGAACTTGAACCGTGATACCACGGCCAAGGAACTCTTGGCTACGCTGCCAGTTGTTGTTCTCGTCGAACGCATTTGGCTCGTATGGAGTGCGGAAGTAGATGAATGTAACCTTGATTTGCACAGGTGACACTTCGAGTGATGGCGACTTGAACGAAAGTGTGCCGACGTATGTACCACATACCTCTTGCTCATCTCCGTTTGGAAGTTCGTTTGGATCACAGATGATGCGAAGGTTGATGTCGCGTGTACCAACTGTTGGGTCGCCGAATGGTGTCACGCCAAGCGTTGTACCAAGGATACCCTTGTCCATGTACTGAACATAACCTTCACGAACTGGCTGTGGGAATGGATCATTCTCGCCAGCTCCACCCTTCTTGAACGACTTGAACTTCAACCACTTCTTGTCTGATTGTACGAGGATCTCGTACGCACGTGTACCAGGAGCGATGTTGATGAAGTCGATGTCGCGCGTACCGATGCCGTTTGGTTGGTCATCGAATGAGCTACCGTAGTCGACTGTGATCGGATCTACGATAAACCATTGTGTACCGTTCGAACCATTGACCGAGTCAGCAAGGCGGCTCGTTGGATCTGCGTTAAGGTTGAACGCAAGACGTGGCGAAAGGTCAGTTACTTCCAGCCAGATCATACCTGGCTTCGATGGACGCAGTGGATCACGGATCTGCTCTTGGTTGAGGTTGTCGACGAAATAGTTATCGACACCACCAACACCAGCGAATTCACCCGGTACACCGTCGCCTGGGAAGGCGATTGACTTACCCATTTGGAAATCGTTGTAGAACAATGTGTCATTCGTGAGAATGATTGGCGTACGTGCCGATTCTACGTCGATTGAAGGATCTGCAACTACGCGGAAGCGCAAGTACACAAGCTCTTGGAACGGACGCTGATCACACGGCTGTGTGATATCGCCTGTTTGTGGGAGCGCCTTTGACGATACAGCTGTAACGATAGCGCGCTTACCACGAAGACGGTTCTGTACCGGAGCCTTGATGACACGTTGGAATGTCGTGTCACGTGCAACGTCAACCGTGTACTCGAAGTCCTTACCAAGGCATGAAAGTGGTGCAAACTGCACGCCACGCTTTGGTCCGTTCTTATCTACACCGATAAGTTCAAGAGCAGTTGAGTCAAACTGCACCTTAAACTTGAAGCTGAAGATTGGGAACGCTTCGAAGATCTCCGTTGAGCGCCAGCAGTTCTTGATGAACACTGGAACGAGGAGTTCACGATCGCCATTTGGACCACGCTTGGAAGTCCAGATGCGGCCATCAGGATAATACGTTGTGTTCCAACCACCGGCCAAACCGGTCAGCGAAAGCGTCGGCATCTCGGGCTTGTTTTGTGCGTGAAGCACTTGCGAGCCGAGGCCGATCAATGCTGCAAGCAGGAGTACCACGCCAATCTTGGCGCCGCTACCCCAGAGAGCATATCGACGATTCATAGAAAACTCCTCAGATGAGTTGATCAAGAGATTCTTCATTTCAAATTCAGATTTACAAGCTTTCGAGTTCCGCAGGTACCAACAATGATGTAGGTACCAGACGGGAGGTGTTCGATTGACATCGTGTTCTCATTTTCGTTTGTACGTCTGCTGTCGAGACGCACGCCCGTCAATGAGAACACATTGATTTCATTCGTCTGCCCATGATTGCAATAACATGATGCTGTTGTGGAAGTCACCACAAGCTTCTCATTGCTATCATCGACAGGAGATGAAACCGATACAATTGGATTTGTTAACTCAACCTCGACTGTATCTCGTAGACCGCTACGAACACACGAACAACTATCCGTTACATCTAGGAATGCACTAGCCGAAACTCGTGCGCTGCTTGCTGATGTCGTATTGCGGATATAGATGCTGATACTCGGTGCTTGCCCACTCTCAAACTCAACATCCGCTTCAACAGATTTAGAAGTCGTTCGAAGAGCTACTAATCGTACACCCTCAACTGATGCACTATCAATTCTCGCAAGCTCGTCATTACTCAGGTCAACGTGAAGCGTTCCAGTGCTCGGTCTCTTAGAACCAAATGCAACCGAACAATTCACGACTACAACTGAGTCCTTCCCATTGATAATCACTGAATCTGTCGCAAACGTGATTCCCAGTTGTTGATCCACTTTGGGATTTGCAACGACTGCTACACGCTCACTAGCCAGGACAGTTATCTTCTTCTTGAACTCTTCATTGAATGACGGAGGCCAAGGAAAGGTAAAGTTGATGCTATCACTACAACCACCTGCGTAGTTGCCTGCGACAGCGAAGAGCGGCTTGTCTCCAACCATGTTCCGAATGATGTTGAACCCTGCTATCCTCATCTCGCCAGGTATAACCAGCGACATTTGTGCAGGATAATCACTCATGAACGATAGTGTGTTCTCTGTTAACACATCTGTCGGTCGAACCACCGATGTGTCAAATCCAATTGTGATGTCAAAGGACGCTAGGCTGTCTGTAGAACGGATGTTCCCGATGTAAGGAGCGATCAGCCATCGCTGTTCTGACGAACACACATCAACAGTTCGAAATGTTCGAAGCAGCAATGTGTCCTGAGCGGTGACTCCGCTGGCCGCCGCGAGGGCGGCCAGCGTTATCGTCACCAAGATTTTCAACGTCGTCAAGCGTGATTAACGGAGAACCGTTACCATGTTTGATGTGCTTACGCCGGCACCTTCAACGCGGATCACATACGCACCAGGAACTACTTGAGTGCCTGTAGCATCCGTTGCATTCCATGTTGCTGTGAATGTGCCTGCAGTTGCGTAGCCGTCGTGTACTGTTGCAACAAACTTGCCGAACGTGTCATACACACGGATAGCCACATTGCCTGACTCAGGAAGTGTGATTGCCATCGATGCATTCGACGTTGTTGGGTTTGGATATACAGAAACAGCTGAGCCAGCGTTGTTCTCAACCATCGTGATAGTTTGTGAACCAACGATTTGCTCATTGAAGCGGATATTCGAGAATTCAAGCAGTGCGCCTTCCTTCATCGTAACATATGCTACTGGTGTCGACGGATCGAATGAACCGTTACCTGTAACAACTGCGATATCCGTGCCGTGATCTGCCATTACTGTGTTGCCGTCGTTCGCAACTGCTGTTACTTCGACGAGGTCCTTGTTTGTCTCGAAGCGTACACCGAATGCACCCTTGTGAGCTGCACTGACATACACAGGAACACGAACAAGACCATTACCGACAGAAGCTGCTGTACCGAAGCTGATATTCTCTGCAACTGGTACGTTGTTGACCTTACCGAAGTTTGGACCAACTGTATCGTTGTCATAGATCCAAGGGAGGTACGGGAGACGACCCGAGATATAGCGCATGATCAATGATGCATCATACTCTGTTACCTCGTAGTAGATCTGGTTGAGGCTTGATACGTCTGGGGCCTTGCCACCAACACCGTAAAGACCATCACCTTCGTACATCACGCGAACAACTTGCTTACCTGTTGTAAGAGTTGATCCCTCACCAGGGAAGAACTGCTCCATGTCGATTGTACGGCGCCAGATAACAATCTGATTGCCAACCATCGAGTCACCAGAGAAGTCACGCTTCAGCTTTGTGAAGTAGTAGCGACCTGAGTGATTAACATCACCTTGGTATGCTTGACGCTTCCATACAGAATCGAGTGGACGCTTTGTAACGATTGAGCGCATGATAACGCGAGCATCGTTAGCCGTTACACGACGGTTCTGTGGAAGATTATCGTGGCGCTCACCTTGTGCTGCAGATGTATCTGCATCACCGAAGCCCCAAACGTCGAATGTCAAGTAGATGATCGAATTGAAACGAATACGTGCATCTGAACGACCGCCCGAAGGCTGCCAGATCGATGTTGAATCCGTGAACGCATTACCACCAGCACGTGGAACCCAGATCAGACCGTTCCAGAAGTCAGAACGGAAGCCAGGGAAACCACCATTGCCCTTGATACCGACTGTAGCACCACGCGTTACAACTGTTGTGTTCGACGTGTTAGGATTGCCAGCAATCTGACCATATGCAAGTTCAACTTCGCCTTGGTTGTTGCGAGTGTTGCCACCCAGGTAGAGACGAGCTTGGAAATTCGCAACGCTTGAGTTTACACGAGCGTCGTTGATGTTCAAGTTCTTCCACTGGAGAACGATGCAGTTACGAACAGGCTTGATCGTATCGCAGTTTTCATCACGATCTACATCGACTACCCACGAGATTTCCGAAGGCATGTAACCACCGATGATGTCTGCAGCTGTACGGAAGCGGTGATCGCCCCAGTATGGTGCAATTACATTGTCAGGGTATGACGATGAATTGATGAAGAGACCTTGTGACTGCTTAGCAGGCACAAGCTTTGTGTTATCAAATGTGGCGAAACCATTGATCGACACATAGATACCACCATAATTCGCACCATTGTAGTTGTAGACTACGCCTGATGGGAACTGGATGTACGCATAGCCGTCATCAAGATCATTGACGAAGGTTGGCGGCAGTGTGAATTGCGACGGAGCGATAACTCGCTTGTTCAAACGCGACTGTGGGCAGGCGTCGATGTCCCGGTAAGGGAGACCTACGACGAGTTCTGGCTGGCGAAACTGGTTAAAGATCTGTTGCGCCATACCATCCACTGCACCGATCGCGAACGAACAGAGTACAATCGCCGAGGCAATTAATACCTGTTTCTTCATAGAGACTCCAAGATTTACAACTTGTTTGTTTGCGGTTCGGTAGAGTGGGGCCGGACCGAAGTCCGACCCCATCGTTAAAGCATTAGCGGACGAACACAACTTGCTGTGTCGATGACTTCGTACCGTCTGTTACACGGATTGTGTAGAGACCCGAAGGCATGATGACACCGTTTGCCAAGCCGTTCCATTCGATTGTGTGGCTACCTGCAGAGAACATGTCCTTCGCAAGTGTTGCTACACGTGTTCCGATTGCATCGTACAGTTCAACTGCAACATTTGATGTCGTTGGGACATTGAATGTTACTTGTGTTGATGTTGTGAATGGGTTCGGAGCAGTCTTCGTGATGGCAAGTTCGTTTACGTTGATTTCTTCACCGTCTACACTTGTTGTGTAGTCATAGACGATTACAAAGCCACGTACAGCGTCGCGGTTGATGATAAGGGTATCGCAACCGTTTGCTTCCTTATGGAGGATATCAGCTGCTGAAGTTCCTTCACCAGTCTTCATGTTGTATGCGAAGAGCATACCGTTTGACTGGTCGTCGCGGATGTAGTACGAACCTGGGTTCGAAGCATCCTTCGCTGGCATCTGATTGCGGCACCATGAGATGCGTACTGGATAGTAAGCAGAGCTCTGACCCGTTTCGCCACCAGCCTGGAAGCGAGCACGATAGATCGCTTCACCTGCTGTTGTTGAGAATGGGAAGATGTTGCGCAGGATACCGTTGCGGTTCGGAATTGTCCAGCGAGCATCAAAGACGTCGATGTATGGTACTGGTGGAAGTTCATACTCGCAATAGTTCGAGTCGAGCTTACCGAATGCACCATCTTCATCGCCACGTGTTGCGATTTCAACATCGTTCAGACCAAACTGGAGCATTTGGAATGCACCGAGGTTGTTCTCAACCTTGATATCAGCAACAAACTTTGTCTTTGCAGATACTGCAACTTGATACGTGAGTGTATCCTTCGAACCTTGACGGTCAGTGACAACTACACGGATTGTGATACGACCATTCACAATTGTTCCCTGGAGATCAGTTGTGCTGATTGTAACCTTCTGCGTGTCAGCAATTGGGCTTGAAAGGCGATCTGGTGTGAATGTCCAGCTACCTGAAGGCTCAATTACTTCAAATGTCAGCTGCTCGTTGTCAGCTTGCTTGCGGCGAAGATCAATGTCTGTTACACGGATTGTGTCCGAGTATGGACGACCTTGCTCAACGCACTTGACAATCGGCGAAGAAAGAAGACGTGGGTCGTGGTTACGTGCTTCGACACGGAGGTCGTATGTACGCATTGCCTTGAGACCACCAGCATCAGTTACGATAACTGTCACGCGAACTGTTGTGTCAGCATATGGAAGGTCTGTAACACGTGGTGTGCCATAGAGCAAGCCACTTGTTGGGTTGATCTTCAACCATGCTGGAGTTGTCTTGCGCGTAGCATCGAGAACAAGTTGACCCGCTTCTGTGAAGTAAGGATCTACTGGAACTGAATCACGAGTATCGTCTGCATAGACGAGTTCCCATGTGTGCGCTTGACCGAAGTTTGGATCAGTTACCTTGATGCGGCGTGCTGAATCGAGAAGATCAACGTTGTAGTCGATGTCTTCGATAGCAATTGAATCAAGAGCAGCTTGTTCCATGAGCGTTGGTACAACGTTCACGAAGAGACGGCGTGTGATAGAGTTGATACCACCGTGACCATCGTTTACAACGATTGTCGTGACTGTATCAGTATTCATATCACCGTTGATTGGACGACCTGGATCCAGATCGTTTACTGGCTGGAGAAGTTGACGCGCTTGTGCTGCACCGATACGGATTTCGATACGGCCACGTGTTGTGAAGTCTTCACCGAATTGGTCAACCTGACCAGCATTCTCATAGCGACGCATGAACTGCGTAGCCATCCAGCTTGGACGAGCTTGAACAATGTCCTCTACAGACACATCATCTGGTGTCTGGCGGATTGATGTAGAAAGGAAGCCGTACGATGTCTTACCGTAGCGGAAGTCCCATACACCATACTTCTTCACAACTGCACGGTTCGTGTCGATAGCTGCAAGATCTTCAAACTCATCATCTGTGTTCACGTCAAGACGGAAACGGAGCGAGTCTGTAAGGTTAGCTACGAACTGAACGTTCAAATCATCAGGCTGAGGAGCGTTTGGTGCATTGTACACTTCGTTCAATACAGCGTTTGGCTGTGTGAGACGGCGACCAACACGTGACGTTGTGTTTGTCATTCGAAGTGTATCGAGGTATGTACCAGTTGCCTTGTCGTACGAACCAGCATCTGTTGTTGTTGGATCGAGAACAATTGTAAGGTCACCCTTCAACATGTTCTGGTATGTCGTTGCCTGTCCGCCTGTAGCGTTGTAGTTCCAGAGGAAGCGTGGCATCGAATCAACAACGTGAATGCGGAAGCGGTATGATGACGAATCCAACCAACCGAAGTTCACTGTGTCCTGCTGGAGGAAACGGGCGTTCGTGTTTGACGGATTACGCTGATCAAGAGCAATAGCATTGTTGTCGTACTGCTGAGCGTGGAAGTACGATGGGTAGATGTAGTGCCAGCGCGAAATGAATGCTTCGTCGAAGTTCCACTTGCGAAGCGTATCGATCATCTCGTGTGTTGGCGGGAAGTTCTTTGTAGCAACTTCTACTTCTTCACCACCTGGAACGATGTACGGGTTGATTGGACGACCGCGAAGCATGCGGTAGCCAGTTGCACCCCAACGTGGGTTGTTCGCGCTTGAAGCATACACGAGTGTATCGCGCAGCCAGTAGCGAAGAGCAGAGTTACCAGTTGTGATGTTCCAGAAGTACGAAAGCTGAGCGTTGAAGTTTGGATCGTTTACAACACGTGGGTCGTAGAACTTGTTTACATCAACTGCAGTGATCGTGAAGATCGAGTCGCGCTCATAGCCATCCATTGATGTGATCGGGTTGCCCGATGCATCAGCTGGGTAGCTTGATGGCTCGTTGAACCAGCTGCGACCGCCACCACGTGGTGATTGTGCTGCTGTGATCGGAGTATAGAGACGATTCTCTGTCACAAACACGCGGTTGCGCATTTCTGGGTGAATCAGTGGTGATGTGCCGAGTGTATCAGCTGCACCAGTGAAGACAGGAGGTGTTGTGTTGTTACCGACAGTGAACGTTAGACCACCGTTGATAGCATTGACAACGCCTTCCTTCCAGAGCATTGTACGAGATACGATTGTGACTTGGTCACCTTCACGCACTGGGAGTGCGCGGAAGCGCTCACCACCAAAGTACGTTTCCTTGCCACCATCACCGCCTACAGCGTTTGATGTTGGGAGTGTTGGGCGGTTTGCAAGACGGAAGCCTGCACCACCGAGTTCACCAAGGATTGAAGAACCTTCCCACTTGCGACCCTGGAGAGCTGAAGAATCTTCAACAACAGGATTGTCTGCAAGGAATGAAAGGAGTGTAGCACCTGTGCCATACGTTGCAAGGCCTTCGTATGCGCGACGGATGTTTGGATCACCACCGTTTGTTGAGTCTGGCACAAGTTCAACACGAGCACGATAAATCGTGTCTGTCAGATTCTTCTGTGCAAAGTTCACACGGATGAAGTCACCAGTGCGCTCGTTGATCACGAAGAAGACCGACTCGTTGATTGCACGAGCATCGTTGTTGCTTACTTCTGCAGTTGCGCTGTAGTCAGCACGAGCTTCGAGGAATACTGGGTATCCAATTGGATGGTTACCAACAAATTCCGTCTGAACTGCTGCGATGTCTGTGAACGCTTCTGCATCGAATGGATTACGTGTCCAACGCTTTACGTACTTGTTGTACGAAGGCATTGTTACGTCTGTGTAGAGCTTCAGAACTGGTGGGATACCAACTGCGAAGTCTTCTACTGGTGACATACGACGGTTTGAGTAGTCAGCCGTCTTGATGTCTGTACCCTTATCGAAGATGTCATAGATACGACCTGAAAGAAGGAGCGTATCTGGGATTGTCCATGCTGGGATCGGCTTGTAGTTATAGCGCCATGCCGATTCGAATGGACCTTGATCTGTTACGTTGCTTGTTGCTTCACGTACAAAGCGCATGTGCGTCTTGCCGTTGCCAGCAATGAAGAACGTTTCTTGAACACGTGCACCACCGTTTGGCGATACAGGAAGGATCGTTGAAACATTTGCTTCTGTACGGCCCCAGTAGTTGCCACGGAGAGTGTCAACACCACCGAAACCAATACCTGTTGTACCAGCAAGAACACCCTTTGTGTCTTGTGCGTCTGGAAGACGGATGATGAAGCGAGCGCTGTTGTCATAGATCGAGTTAGCTGCGAAGCTGTATGTCGACCATGGAAGTGGACCCGTTACTTCACCATAGAGAACTGCACCAGCAAGGTCACTTGAAGCAACGTTTTCGCTGTTTACAAGTGGGCCTTGGATCGTGTCGTTTGAACGACCAACGTCTGATGTTGCCTTGTTACCAGTGACAAGTGTACGAGCAAAAGCAAGCTTGAGATCGTAGTTGTCAGAGTAAACAGCTGCACCAGTGAAGGCAGTGTTGTTCTGGAAGCGGACACGGTCAAATGACACTGTGTCTACACGAACACGGATGCTGTCGAGGATATAGAGAGCACCACCAAGACCAGTACCGTTCTCACGGAGCGTTGTTCCTGGGTGTGTTACGCGGATATCACCAGATTGTGTTGTGCCGCTACCTTGACGTGCTGCGTTTGCGTTTGCTACGTTGTCGTAGAAACGTGTGAGCATGCGCTCATCAGCACGTGGGCTTGATGTCTGGAATGTGAAGACGTCGTTGCGTGGTGAATAACCTGTAGCAACGCCGTTTGCATCGAAGCGAACTTCATCGAGGTCTGTGACCATGAAGCGCTTGCGTGTGAGTGTGTCTGGTGTGACAACTGCGATAGCACCACCGTTACCATTCCATGCCTTGTTAGCGCGGAATTCTACACCCTTAACAACGTTGAGGTCAGCGTTGATCGAGTAGAGAGCACCACCACCACGTACATTCGACTTGAGCGAGTCTGCAACTTCACCAACACGGTTGTTGAGGAAGTGACCACGAACAAAGCGAAGAACGCGACGAGCGATTGGAAGGTTTTGTGGAACTGCTACTGTGATAGCACCACCAGAGAAGTTCGCTACGTTGTTTTGGAATTCAACACCGTAGTTCGTTCCGTAGATCCAGAGGGGACCACTTGAACCACCAGCACCGTACATGAACATGTTACGTGCTGTGAATACAGCACCACCGTCCACCGAAGCGCGGTTGTCACGGAACTTGATGTTGAAACCATAGTTGCGAGCATTGATAATACCGTCCGAACCACCAATCCATGGTGATACGTCTGTATTTGTTGTGCCAGCCGCTACATAGATAGCACCACCACGTGCTGCCTCGTTACCAAGGAAGTGTGTTGGTGGGTTGTTATCAAGGTTGCCACGAACTTGGATTTGACGAGCAGTTGATGCAGCATAGATAGCTCCACCCTGCGAGAAATTGCCAATCGTGTTTGTTGGGTCAGACGTTACATCTGTGATGAACGGTGTGACTGTGCGGTTCGTTGTATAGCGACCAGCGAAGATTACGCTCGTTGCATCACCAACGTATACAGCACCACCGAGTGCACCCGATGTGCGTGTCGTTCCAACCAATGTCGAAGGCTGACGGTTTTCAGCAATGTTGCTGTTGAATTCAACCGTGTCCTTGCCTTGGAAGTCATTGATACCAAGACCGATTGTCATGTTTGAGCGGCCGCTGATATATACAGCGCCACCGGCAGCTTCGTTCTTCTGTGAGCGCGAATTCGTTGCGAACACTGTCGCAGCACGATTAGCATCACCAACAAAACGAATACCACCGACATTGATCGTGTCAACATCCGAAACACGAGCAGTGTTGCCTGTGAAACGGATCTGGCGGATACGACCAAGGTATACAGCAAGACGAGCGTCGTCAATCGACTGACGATCGTTATCTGTCATTGTTTCTGCTGCAGCGTCATAGACACGGTCCGTGATCGGAAGTGCTTGATCGATTGGCTCAGCAGTGAGCGGGCTTGTCAGGAACGGGTTGACCGTGGCTGGGTACTTAGGAAGTGCATCCAGTTGTGTCGTAGTTACCGTTGGCCAGAGTTGCAGAGTTGAGCCTGCGAACTGATCAACCGGTGCTTGGAGAACCTGGAGAGCGCCACCACGGTAGCGAGCCATGTTGTTGCGGAAGTTACAGCCCACAATCCACGTGCGTGATGAGAACGTCGTGATAGCACCGCCACCACCGTTCGAAGCACGAAGAATGTTGTCGTTTGCAGCTTCAGCTTGAGCGCGCGTAAGAAGCGAGCCTGTGTTGTTCGCGAGATAGATTGGCTCCTTGTCAACTGTTGTGTCCTTGCGGAAACCAACAAAGTCGACATCGCGGAAGAACGCTGCACGTGAACCTGGAAGCACGATGATGTGACCCCATTCGCGTGAGAACGTATTCACACCTGCAGCTGCAAATGTGATGCGAGCCGGACGAACGCTGATAGCAGCGCCTGTCGGGCGGAACCATGGATTGAGGCGGATTGCTGAAATCACTCCGCCCAGCTCCAATCGAGCTGCCTTGTAGACCATCGCCTTTGCAGGCGTAAGGCCCTGAAGGTTAGGGTTCGAGCCGAGATCCACGTTGAAAATCGTGGAATACTTCGACGGGTGAATGGTCGGCTCTGTTGAAATCGTCGATGAGACGACTCCAGGTGCACCGAAATATGACGGATCATCATATCCGACATATGGCGGAACGAGCGGATTCACTGCTGTTGGATTGTACGTCGCAGACGCACGACCATCAGCAATGATACGACCACCAGTTGAGTCAATCAGCCGACCGTTCGGCATGAACTCAACACGTGAACCGGGCTCGATCAGAAGCGTACCACCAATTGTGTACGTTCCACTGATACGATAAACGGTGTCACGTACGAATACGCGCACCGATCCCGGAGGAAGACTACCACGAACCTCCACGTAACTCTGCGATAGAGCCACATTAAATGCCGCGGTTAGCACAAGCAGCAAGCTGCTCAGACGAAACCAACGTTGCATACAACCTCCAGTTGTAAAAACCTTAAGCTTTAATTCAATCACTTGTTTACTACTTCAAATGGGAAAAGGGCACAGAATGCCGAGGTTCTCTAATCAATTCCCATGCCAAGCCTTGCCAGACCCATCCGGGCCGGGCCTGCAGACTCCGACATTTCGAACTTTTTGACAACCAAACGGTACATTTCTGCTGCTTTATCATTGGACTTGGCTTTCTCATAACAGAGACCAGCCTTGTAGTAGCAATCGTCCTCAAGGCCTGTTTTAGCCCCTTGAACAGCTGCCTTCTCATACAGTCCAGCGGCCTCGGTGAAGTTTCCGCCATCTTCTTGCACGAGCGCAAGTCCTTTGATAGCACCAACTTTGACCACTTCAGCGCCAGACGACTGTGCGCGCTCGAAGTGTACCGTAGCCTCACCAACTCGGCCCAGGTTAGCCAGTGCGTTGCCAGCCATCAAGGCGGCTATCGCTCCGGCGTCTGTTCCTTCATATTGTTCGCTGATGTCAATCAGACCCATCACCTTGTCGGCTCCGTAGGTTGGCAGTGAATCGCCGCCTACAAGCGCCTTGCCGAATTCGCCCATTTCAAAGGCACCACGGACACGCGACAGTTGTGTCGATGCCTCAGCGTTGCGCTCTGCTTGGTTTGCTGAATACCACCAGTATCCAACAATCGCAAGAACGATTACCACAACTCCGGCAATCACTGGCTTTGCTTGTGAACGCACGCGCTCTACGATGGCATCGATCTGTGGTTCAGATGCTGATGCCCCGGAACGGGTGCTCTGTACTGTTTCCAACGGTTCTGTGCTCATGCACTCCTCAGTAGCTCTCGTACATGTGTTGTCGTAGTGACACCACATTTGAATTGAACGAATCCGACTCACTAGGTGCGCACGGAATGCCATAGGCATACCTCGCCCACTGAATCAGACTTGCAAATATATCCTTCGGGTCGGTACCCACCAAACGGAAAAAGGGGGAGGTTCCAGACGTAAGCTTTGCCTTGTTAGGGGCTTACGCGGAACCTCCCCCTTCACACTGTCAGGAGAGATTGACACCAATAGGTGTTAGAAGGCCAATGTGGTACGAATTGATGCGATGATATCGTCCACGTTGAGCAGGATTCCCTTTTCGAGATTCTTTGCAAATCCTACCGGTGTATCCTTTGAACCCAGGCGGGCCACGGGAGCATCGAGGTAGCGGAAGAGCTCTTCACTGATGCTGGATGCGATTTCGCCACCAAATCCACCTGTCTTCTTGTCTTCGTGCACTACAACGCAGCGTCCTGTACGCTTTACCCGTTCAAAGACGAGTTCTTTGTCCCAAGGGGCGAGCGAACGCAAGTCGATGACTTCCACAGAGATACCTTCACCGGCAAGTGTCTCAGCGGCCTGGAGGCTCCAGTGAACTGGTGTTCCGTAGGTGACAACGGTGATGTGGTCGCCCGGACGGCGAATCTTGGCCTTACCGAACGGAATGATGAAGTCTTCCGGAGGCATTGCCGATGATGTTGGACGGTAGTTATAGAGGAACTTTGGCTCGAGGAACATGGTGGTTCCACGCGAGCGAATAGCGTTCCGCATGAGTCCGACGGCATCGTCAGCAAATGATGGGCATACAACGCGCAGACCTGGGAGCGTTGTAAACGTTCCTTCGAGGTTCTGCGAGTGGTACAGTCCACCTTGGATGTAGCCACCGGATGCGAGACGAATCACCATAGCTGGTGAGAATTGTCCGCGTGTGCGCCAGTAATCGTGCGTACACTCAATGAGCTGCTCCATTGCTGGCCAGAAGTAGTCTGCAAACTCAGCCCCTTCAACCACCACACGGATGTCGTCACGATAGCGCGTCATGCCGTTGGCTGTTCCAACGATGAAGTCCTCTGCGATAGGGGCATTCCAGACGCGGTCGTTACCAAACTCGTCCAGGAGGCCCTTGCAGACATTAAAGATGCCTTGCTTCTTCTTTGATGCGACATCTTGGCCAAAGAGGAAGGTGTTTGGGTTACGACGGAACTCCTCGTGGAGAACGTTGACGATACCTTCGCGGAACGTTACGAGCTCGGCATCCGGCGATGGTGTCCAACGAGCTTCGCTTGTGTCGTCGTATCCAACAACAGGCTCAGGAAGCAGGAATTCGTTGTAGGATTGAGGATCTGGGTCGGGAAGTGGCTCAACAGCATCCGCTGCAGCAAAGATGGCTGTCTTGTTTGCCTCTTCCATGGCGGTGAGTTCTTCGTCGGTTGCGACGCCGTTCGCCACCAGGGTTGCCCGCATGCGTGGAAGCGGATCGCGCTCCTTCATTGCGTCGATTTCTTCCTTGGTGCGATAGAGCTCGTGATTGTCCGAGTTGCTGTGCGATCCAATACGATCACAGTCGGCATGGACCATGGCTGGACCTTTGCCTGAGAGAACGTAAGCGCGAGCTTCCTCAAGTGCACGGTAGGAATCCATTGGGTCGCGACCGTCGCACTGAATGATCTTCAGATTCGAGAAGCCGCGGAAATTATCCGACACAGTCGAATTGGTTGTCTGCTCGTGCAACGGCACAGAGATGCCGTACTTGTTATTCTGGATCACAAAGATCAGAGGTAGCTTCTCACGATCAGCGCCGTTGACGGCTTCATAGTAGTAGCCTTCCGACGTTGTGCTGTCGCCCGTTGAGCAATACACCACTTCGTCGCCCTTGTACTTCTTGATCGAACGCGCCGTTCCAGCTGCTTGCTGCGAGTGGTTACCCGTGCACGACGATGAGTTCTGCAGACGGAGTGATTGCTTGGCGAAGTGATTACTCATGTGGCGACCACCGCCAGCCACATCAGCATCCTTGGACAGTCCGTTCGCGATAATCTCCTCAACCGTCAAGCCAGCAGCGAGCGAGGTGAGCAAGTCACGGTAATAGGGGAACAGGAAGTCCTTGCCTGGACGGAAGATCTTACCCAGTGCAAGCTGAATGCCATCATGTCCGGCAAACGGAGCATGATACGACCATCCCTTGGCCATCTTCAGATAGTTAGCAGCTTTCTCGTCCAATCGACGTCCGAGATGTTGAAGCTGGTACCACTCGCGCAGCGTCGCTTTGTCGAATCCCTTCACAGAGAAGAGATCCTTGCGCTGTTGTGCAGCTGCACCGCTCTTGACTGGTGCTGGCGCAGGTGTCTTCGTGTTCGCTTTTGCTTTCGATGCTGGTTGCGGCTTGCTCTTGGCCTTGGCCATGATAAACTCCGGTGTATCGATCGGGGTGATTACTTCGTTTTTGTCTTCTTTACTGGTGTGAGCCATCCGTACGGATCCTCACCATCGACAGTGATCTTCTGAAACGCCTGCTGGATAGCCCGTGTTACCGGACCCACCTTGCCTCGACCAACTGCAATGCGATCAACGGATCGCACTGGGCTGATTTCAACAGCTGTACCAGTGAGGAACATTTCATCACAGGTGTACAACATCGCACGTGGAATGTTTTGTTCACGAACCGTGATACCAAGTTCTTCCGCAAGTGTGATAACGGTGTCACGCGTGATTCCTGGGAGAATCGCCGATGCCGATGGTGGAGTGATGAGCTCGTCGTCAACAACGATGAACACATTCTCTCCTGATCCTTCAGAGATGTTGCCGTAGGAGTCCAAACAGATACCTTCAGCGTATCCATTTTCAATGGCTTCCATCTTCACAAGCTGTGAGTTCATGTAGTTGCCACCGGCCTTGGCCATGGATGGCAATGCATTCGGCGTGATGCGGTCCCACGATGAGATGCACACGTCAACACCGTTGTCAGTTGCTCCATCTCCGAGATATGTGCCCCATTCCCATGCGGCAATGTAGACTTCGACCGGACAGCGCTGTCCGTAGACGCCCATGTCGCCAAATCCCCGCAGTGCAAAGGGGCGGATATAGCATTGCGAGAGTTTGTTGCGTCGCACAAGATCTACCGCGGCTTCCGACAACTCATCCACGCTAAATGGGAGTTGGGTGCGGTATACCTTCATGCTGTAGTGCAGACGACGCATGTGATCATCCAACCGAAAGACGGCCGGACCTTCTGCTGTGTCGTAACAGCGGATTCCCTCGAACCACGATGAACCATAGTGCACAACGTGCGAGAGCACATGGATGTTGGCCTTTTCGAACGGAACAAAACTGCCGTTCTTCCAAATGACTCGCGTTGGGGTTATAGCCATCAGTCCTCCGTACTTGTCGGTGTGTGGAGAGAATCGAGCGCATCTTTCATAAGGCTGCTAACTACCGATGGGTTTGCTGTCCCACCTGAAGCCTTAAGAACCTGTCCGACAAAGAACCCGAAGAGGTTGCTCTTGCCGTCAAGGTACTTACTCAAATTGTCTGGGTTGTTGCGAATCACGTCATCAACCATTGTGCGAATTGCCCCTTCATCAGAGAGTTGGGTTAACCCACGCTCGCTGATGAACTCGTCGGCAAGCTTACCGCTGCCAATCATATCTGGGAACAATTCCTTTGCTGTCTTGCTGGAGATGCTACCGGCTGTAAGCACGTTCACGAGCGATGCAAGCTGTTGACGCGTCACGTCAACCTGGTTGATGCTGCACTTCTTCTCGCCCATGAGCCGCAACATGTCGGTCATGATCCAATTTGAAACAAGCTTGTATCCTTCGGTTGTCGGCGATACAAGAAGAGCGCACACGTCTTCATAGAATGCGGCTACTTCAGCTTGATCAACAAGAATCCCGGCATCATATGCAGGAAGTCCAAACTGCGTGACGAAACGACGCTTCTTCGCGAGCGCAAGCTCGGGTAGCGTCGCGGTAAGTTCACCGATCCATTGCTGGTCGACGATCACCGGGACAAGATCTGGCTCTGGGAAATAGCGGTAATCATGCGCTTGCTCTTTGGAGCGCATGACCTTCGTTGCCTGTGCTCCCGCATCCCACATCAGAGTCTGCTGAACGATCGTACCACCGGCTTCGATTGTTTCAATCTGGGTGCGAATCTCATACTCGATAGCCTTCTCGACATTGCGGAAGGAGTTGAGATTCTTGACTTCGCGCTTGGTACCAAACTTCTCTTGTCCGATGGGACGTACCGAGATGTTGGCATCACATCGAAGGCTACCTTCTTCAAGGTTGCCGTCGCAGATACCGAGGTACACAAGGATCTGGCGAATCTGCTGGAGATACTGGTAGGCTTCGTGCGGCGTACGAATGTCGGGTTCGCTTACGATCTCGATGAGTGGTACGCCGGCGCGGTTGAGATCGACCAACGTGTCAACATCGAGGTCGTGAATGCTCTTGCCGGAATCCTCTTCCATGTGAATCCGCGTGACACCAATGTGCTTTACCCCGTCGTCCGTTTCTATCTCAACGCGACCATCGTAACAGATGGGATCGGCGTACTGCGTTACCTGGTACCCCTTTGGAAGGTCGGGATAGAAGTAGTTCTTGCGTGAGAATGTTGATCGTTCACGGATGGAACTGTTGGTAGCAAGCCCCATTCGAACGGCATAGGCCACGAGATTCTTGTTGAGCACCGGAAGCGTTCCAGGGTGCCCAAGGCAGATTGGACATACGTTCACGTTGGGTTGTGCTCCGAAGTCCGTTGGACAGGAGCAAAACGCCTTCGACGCAGTTGTAAGCTGCGCGTGAACTTCAAGTCCGATTACGGCTTCGTAGCCCGATTCCATCCGTCTTCCGTATGGTCTAAAATGACCTCAAAAGTACGGAAAATGGGCGTGGTACGGGTTTATGAAGGCTTCAACCACGACCGAAGATCGAGGTTTCCGCCACAAAGGATGATTCCTACCCTCCGACCGGCTACGAGTTCGGGGTGTTCCCGAAGACATCCAAGTGTCACCGCAGCACTGGGTTCGACAACCACTTTAAGCCGTTCCATGATGATTATCATGGATTCAAGGATGGATTCCTCGCTGGCAGTTATGATTTGTACGTGGTGATGCCGTAGTTCGGCGAATGTTAGCTCCCCGAGCGATGTACGAAGGCCATCAGCCATCGATACACGCTGGGGTGGAGGCTGGATTATGCCTGTCTGGAGCGACCGTTGGGCATCGGCATCGATCGAGGGTTCAGCGCCGTAGAGCGTTGCGTATGGCGCAAGAGCACGGGTTGCGACCGCTGTTCCACTCATGAGGCCGCCCCCTCCAACAGGAGCCATCATGACCTCAAGCGTTGGGTAGTCCTCGAGGAACTCCAGCGCAGCTGTCCCTTGTCCAGCAATCACGCGCTCATCGTCGTACGGAGGAATTGCGTGCGCACCTGTCTGCTCAATGAGAGCGTTCATGGTGGAAAGCCGTGCCTCCACGGTGGGTTCGCAGGACACAATAGAGGCGCCGTACTCTTCGACGGCTCTGCGCTTAACCGCGGGCGCAGTGGTGGGCATAACGATCGTGCATGGAATTCCACGGAGACCGGCAGCATAGGCGAGTGCCTGGGCATGATTCCCGGACGAATGCGTGACGACTCCTCGCGCTGCGGTGGCGTGGTCAAGCTGAAACACCGCGTTGCAAGCACCTCGTGCCTTGAACGCACCAACCTTCTGGAGGTTTTCGCATTTGAAGAAGATCTGCGCACCAAACATCTGATCGATAGCCCGGGATGTGATCACGGGTGTGCGATGCACGTACGGACGAATACGTTCAGCTGCTGCACGGATGTCTTCAATGGTGACCATTATGCGACTTACATGGTCCGACGATACTGTCCGCCAACCTCATAGAGTGCATGCGTCATCTGCCCTAACGAGCAGACTTTCGCAGCTTCCATTAATGCGTCGAAGATGTTGCCATTGCGAATCGCCGTGGAACGCAGCGCATCAAGTGCCTCTGCAGTAGCATCTCCACTGCGCTGCTGCACCGAGCGAACGTTTCCGATCTGTTGCTCTTTCTCGTCCGTCGTCGAACGAATGACTTCTTCCGGAATGACTGTTGGTGATCCCTTCGACGAGAGGAAGGTGTTGACGCCGATGATTGGATACTCACCAGTATGCTTGAGTGTTTCGTAGTACAGCGACTCTTCTTGAATCTTGTTTCGCTGATACATGTTCTCCATCGCACCCAGAACACCGCCACGCTCGGAGATGCGCTTGAATTCGGTGTAGACAGCTTCTTCGACAAGGTCTGTAAGCTCTTCGATGATGAACGAGCCCTGGAGTGGATTCTCGTTCTTGGCGAGACCTAACTCGCGGTTGATGATCAACTGAATTGCAACCGCACGACGAACGCTCTCCTCTGTCGGCGTGGTGATCGCTTCGTCATAGGCATTGGTATGCAACGAGTTGCAGTTGTCGTAGATGGCATACAATGCCTGAAGCGTCGTGCGAATGTCGTTGAAGTCGATCTCTTGTGCGTGGAGGGACCGACCGGATGTTTGAATGTGATACTTCAACATCTGCGAGCGCTCGTTACCACCATACATGTTCTTGATGGCCTTCGACCAGATCTTTCGGGCGACACGACCAATCACACTGTATTCAGGATCAACACCATTGGAGAAGAAGAACGAGAGATTGGGCGCAAAATCATTGATGTTCATACCTCGCGAGAGATAATACTCAACGAAGGTAAAGCCGTTGGAAAGCGTGAACGCCAACTGCGTAATAGGGTTTGCTCCAGCCTCGGCAATGTGATACCCGGAGATCGAGACAGAATAGAAGTTGCGAACTGCTTTGTTGATGAAGTACTCCTGCACATCGCCCATCATGCGCAGCGCAAACTCTGTCGAGAAAATGCAGGTGTTCTGCGCCTGGTCCTCTTTGAGAATGTCTGCCTGCACGGTACCGCGCACGTTCTGCAAGGCACGTTGCTTACACTCATCATACACGTCCGGAGGGAGCACCTGATCGCCCGTCACACCAAGCAGCATAAGACCGAGTCCGGCATTTCCGTCGGGGAGTTCTGTCGATCCATCACCATGACGGTAGACAGGACGCGCAATGCCGCGCTCACGATAGATCGCGTCGATCTTCGCACGAATCTCATCTTCCATCCCACGACGAACAATCTCCTTCTCACACTCCTGATCGATCGCTGCGTTCATGAAGAACGCCAACAGCATTGGCGCTGGACCATTGATGGTCATTGATACCGATGTTGTTGGAGCACACAAGTCAAAGCCTGAATACAGCTTCTTCGCGTCATCAAGCGAAGCAACGCTCACGCCCGAGTTACCAATCTTGCCGTAGATGTCGGGACGATAGTCGGGATCCTCACCGTAAAGCGTTACACTGTCGAACGCGGTTGACAGACGCGCGGCCGCCATACCCTTGGAGAGGTAATGGAAGCGCTTGTTCGTCCGCTCCGGTCCACCCTCACCAGCAAACATCCGTGTTGGATCTTCATTGGTGCGCTTAAACGGATACACACCGGCAGTGAACGGAAACTCACCTGGTACGTTCTCCTGCATGCACCAACGAACGATCTCTCCCCAGTCCTTAAACGCAGGTAGTGAAATCTTCGGTACACGAGTATGTGCTAGCGACTCTGTGTGGTTAGCAACACGAATCTCTTTGCCGCGCACGGTGTAGCTGTAAAACTCGCCTTGATACGACTGCTTTTTTGCCTCCCATGATGCGAGCATTGCGCGCACGTCGTGATGAAGCTGTATTTCAAGATCAGCCTTACGCTGTTCGAGTGTTGCAATCGCCGACGCTGGTGACGCTGCTTCTGCAGCATGCTTCGAGGTCGTAGATGTCGTTGTTGAGGTGCTCATACGGTGCTGATTTAATGTTCGTCCACAGATGCGAGTTGATCAATAGCGCCCTGAATGCGCCAGATCGAGCGAGCGAGTTCTGCTTGTTGTTCGACAAAGGCGTCGTACCGCTTGTTGTTTTCAACGATCTCGGCGAGATACCGCGTGCGGTCTGGCGGAATGATGTAGATCTTCTCGCTCATCTCGTCGGTAATCTCGTAGGATGATGTCCAATCAAGGTTGCAACGCTGAATCAACAAGTCGTTCAATGCGCGGTAGAGTGTGTTCGCACCAGGATCATTGAATTGGGATGCGATCGTGCCGTACACAGGCATTACGTCGATGCTCTGCGAGAACAACTGACGACTGCGCTGATACTGCTTTCGAACATCACGAAGTGCATCGAGAGCACCGCGCTTATCAAACTTGTTCAGCGCAATGATGTCGGCATAGTCAATCATGTCGATCTTCTCAAGCTGCGTAGCTGCGCCGTATTCAGGCGTCATCACGTACATCGAGACGTCAGACACTTCCGTGATTTGTGAGTCGCTCTGTCCGATACCGGCTGTTTCAACGATAACGAGATCGTATCCGGCATACGAGAGAATAGCAATGGCATCGCGGACATGCGGGTTGATGGCCACGTTTGCTTCACGAGTAGCAAATGAGCGCATATAGACACGCGCGTCGCTCACGGAATTCATGCGAATGCGGTCACCCAGCAACGCTCCACCTGTTTTGCGCTTCGACGGGTCGACGCTCACAACCGCAATAGTCTTGTCTGGATGATCAAGGAGGAAGCGACGAACGAGTTCGTCTGTCAGCGACGACTTACCGGCACCACCTGTTCCTGTAATGCCGAGCACAGGTGCGCGCTTTGCACCCTCAACGAAGGCAATCTTGGCGTGTTCACCACGCTCGGCGCACGAAATCGCCTGTGCAATGGCAATGGGATCACGAGCGGCCACACGGTCTGCAAGGGCTTCACTGACAGGTGGTACGTAATCCGAACGCTCGACGACGTCGTTGATCATGCCCTGTAACCCCATAGCTCGACCGTCATCCGGGGAATACACCCGGGTGACGCCGTTGGCGTGGAGTTGCTCGATTTCCGTCGGGAGGATCGTTCCACCCCCACCGGCGAAAATCTTGATGTGTGGTGCGCCGCGCTCATCGAGTAACTGCCGCATATAGGTCAGGTACTCAACATGGCCACCCTGGTAGGATGTCATGGCAATGGCTTGGGCGTCTTCCTGAATGGCGCAATCAACCACTTCCATCACGGAGCGGTTGTGACCAAGGTGGATCACCTCGCAGCCAGTGGCCTGGATGATGCGACGCATCACATTGATCGCAGCGTCGTGTCCGTCGAACAACGAGGCCGCCGTGACAATGCGAACCTTGTTGGTGGGTGAGTACGGTTTTGGTGATTCCATGTTCCAGCTGAGGTCGATGTGGATAACCGGCAAAACTACGCACCAATGGAACGCAAAAAGACCGATCTTGGTGCCAGTGACCGCGAGATTTCACCACAATCAGTAGGAAAAGCGTCATGACAACGAACGTTGGAACAGTCGATCGCATTATTCGCTTGGCTATCGCAGCCGTTCTCGTGGGATTGGTTGTTACCAATTCTGTCGAGGGAACACTTGCATGGATATGCGGTGTTGGAGCGGTGGCCGCCACGGTGACGGCTGTGTTCCGCTTCTGCGGACTCTACACAATCCTCGGTATCTCAACCTGTAAGGTGGCGTCGTAACGCTTCTTGTGTGAATGTAGAACTCATGATGCTAGGGGGCGCCGAGGAAATCGGCGCCAACTGCACGTACATCTCGATTGAAGGAACGGGCATCTTCATTGATGCTGGTCTTCATCCACGCGATCGCTCGGTAGCTGCGTTTCCGGCTGTCGATCTCTTAGAGCACCGCCCAACGGATGTCGCGTTCATTACACACGCACACACAGATCATATAGGTGCACTTCCGTACGTGATGCGGAGGTTCCCACACCTGCGCGCGATCATGACGCATGCAACGCGCGACATCTCGCACATCATGCTTCCCAACGGAGCGCGCCTGCTGCGTAACGAGATCACGTCTGACATTCCGCGTGAGCATCTGGAGTTTTACGATCGTACGGCGATCGATCAGCTTCGCCATGCGTTCGAGGCTCTGCCATATCGCGAACCTCTTGAGTTTCGCGGTTACTCAGGTCGTTCCTCTGTTCGTGCATCGTTTCATTGGGCCGGACATATCCTTGGATCTGCTGGCGTACTGCTGGAGAGCGGAGGGTTCTCAATCCTCCACACAGGTGATACGATGTTCGATCACCAGACCGTTATTCCTCGTGCTCAGCTACCACGCCATCATGTTGATGTTCTGGTAATGGAGGCAACAAACGGCGCAACCGAACACACTCCGTCTCGACGTGAAGAGCGCAAACGGTTGGCGCGATACATCAACATGATCACCGAGCGAAATGGCTCGGTGTTGTTCCCGTGCTTCGCCCTGGGCAAGATGCAGGAGATGGTCGTGATGCTCTCGTCAATGATGCGGGGTGGTGAGATCCCCTACATGCCGCTCCACACAGGGGGTATGGGAACGCGGATTAGTAAGGTGTACGATGCGTTCTGCTACAGCGACCCAATGATGAGTCCGGGCTTGGAGATCTCCGACACAGCGCAAGAACCTATCATTCGTGACGAGATTCATCGTGGACCATACCTCAAGACTCCGTCGCTCGTGCTGGCGTCGTCTGGTATGCTGAACGCAGGAACACTCTCATACAACCTTGCGCAGCTGTGGATGGCACGACCAAACTTTGGCATCGCCTTTATCGGCTACCAACACCCAACAACGCCAGGCTACGCACTGTCGATGTCGGAGCGTAAACAACCATTCGACCTCGCAGGACGCCGTGTTTCGCGGAGCTGCGAGGTCGAACGATTCCGATTTAGCGCACACGCATCGCGTGAATCGCTGATCGAGTTTGCAACAGATGTTCGTCCTTCAACGTTGGTTCTGATGCATGGCGAACCAGAGGCCTGCGACTCCCTTGCACTCGATCTCCGTGAACGGATGCCAGGCATGCGGATCTGCATTCCACGTCTAGGCGTTCCGTATCAATTGTCGTCCGACTAGTGCTGCACGAGCACTGCACGTGATATCGGTGTGCCATCCGCTCGATGCACAACAAGCATGTACATGCCGGATGGTATCCCAGCTACGTCGATGTCCATGCGCGTTGAACCTCCCACACACGACCATGTTCGCAGTGGCTGTCCGATCAAAGTGGTGAGATCAACACGCGTTGCTTCCGCAGCATCCCAACGGACGTGAAGAACGTCACGCGCGGGAAGTGGGGTAATGCTGAGTTGTGGCTCGCTGCGATCGCGATCGATGCTGCTCACGCGCGGAATGGCGTGTTGGATTGTCACAAAGCTCTGACTGAAGTGAGCAGTTTGTGGAGTAGATGCCGACGCGATTACAAATCGATACAGTTGACCAGATAACATCGTGTCGGGAATGGTCCATTCGTAGGCTGCGTGCACACCGTTGTACGCCCGATGAATCGGCGTTGTTACGCGGCGCTCGCCATCCCAAAGCGCAATGGCGACGGGCGACTGCACAAGGGAACTATCCCATGTGATAGTGATCCTGCTGCCGGCGGTGAGCGTTGCCTCGCGTGCGCCTCCTGCTGGTTGTACGTGAGCATGTGATAGATGGCTGAGCGCGACGAGAGTGAATGCAAGAAGTGTGATCTTCATGAGGTTTCTCCAATGAGACGTGATGAAATGACTGTGTGTTAACGCAGCACCGCTTTTGACACGTACCACTGTCCGCGCAGATGGTAGGTGATGTTTTCATGATGAACAGGTATCCGCGGGGCTATGGCAGTGCGCATCCCCCAGTATGTACCGACGTCTTCAAGGAATGTTCCCTCACCAAGAAACTCATCTTGCTCGTCCGGCGGCAGAAGTAGTGCGATAAGATCAGCCCCTGCCTTGATGAGTTCAGGTAGTGAACTATCCCAATCAAGATCACCCGAGCCGCCTGTTCCCGCATACGCATCGACGCCCCGTTTCACAATGTCTATCACGTCATCCATCTTGTTGACGAGACAATCATCATCGTCTTTGCAGTCTTCATCCCACGTGGTCATCATCCACCACGCCTTATCCAACCCATCCATCCACATTGTCTGCAACCACATTGCACGATCACCATATCCGAGCGTCTTGTCGTCGTCTGAGTACGCGATGGTACACTCACCGCTCTTACCTTGTTGCTCTGCGCAAACAGGGAGACGTGTGAACGCTGTGGAGGTATGGTGCGCGCCATCGATAGCAAGGTTGCCACCGTAGATGGAATTGTAAATCTCACCTTTGAGGACAAACGGCCAAAAGTCCCAATCTCCATCATAGGCGATGTCGGCTCGTTGCAGGCGGAGCCCGAAACCTGGAAGTTCCATCTGCTGCACAGTGAAGGTATAGGGAGCAACTAGCGGTTCTTGGTAGATGGATCGAACTCCCGCACCGCATGTGATATCGACAATACCGAAGTGGAGAGCTTGTTTCACAGGACGTGTGAGTGGGTCGCAGATGAAGAACTCCACGATGTCCGGTGACTGTCCAGTTGTTGGCAGAAAGTTGGTGTTACCACGATCACCGGTCGCAACAGAGAAGTCAAGATCTGTTGCGTGTGGGTTCGTGATCAGGTAGTTGTCCCATGATGAAGCAGACATCCCTCCTGCGAGAATCGATGGACCATCGAACGGAAGTGTGTACTTCACTTTCACGATGGTTCCTTTTCGCGGAACATATTCCACGTGACGTCCACCTCGTGGCTCGTCGGCCTGTCGCTCGTAATAGGTGAGTGGATCGAACCACCGCTCTTCAAAACGATACCGTGATCGATCTGAACCTTGGAGCGTGCGAATGCGCATACTCATTGAAGCAACAGCGAACACACGTCGAAATGCTGCCTGCACACGCACTTCAGGATTTCCCGTCGGACGTTCATCACAGGCTTGTCCATCATATCCTGCGATATCCTGGTCAAGCACGAGGGTAAACTCTCCACCTTTCATCGACTGTTGTTTGGTCACAGGCATCGCATAGCGATTACGAACACTCCACCAGCGCCATTCATCACCTCGGTGCGATGCAGCTGTTACGCGAAGTCTGATCTGATCGCCACATCGCAGTTCATAGCGTTCAAACACGTCACGTGGTGTAACGCACGAGATCTTGCCGAGCGGCATCCATCGTTCAACGCCCTGGACTACTACGCGCTTGTCTACATCAACGCGCGTTTCCGGGTGGGCTTGCTGATCAGGCAACACGTGCGACGGATCTTCCGATCCAAGCACAACACGTTCCACACGCATGTCGATACGTTTTCTGCGTGCAAACAATGTGATCGCGTTTTCCGGATCAAGCATCACAGCAGTCAGACAGTATTGTTGCACTGGGGTGGCAAATCGTACTGGTGGACCAACTGATGGATCGTGATATCCGGTGATCTCCCAGCATCGTTGCGCAGTGACACACACTGTGCGTGTTCCTGGTACGATATCCTCGAACTCACGAGCAGTGGTAAAGCTCACGGCATCATCGATGCGAAAGAGCGGATCCGGATCGTCATCGGCGATGCGTGCAACAAGTCGATAGCGCTCAGTGCGGTAGGGAGACAGGGGAACAAACTTTGGATTAACGCCAGGTCCAACCGCAGTATTGCCATGATGTTGTCCACTGCCATTCATCCCAACAAGCGTTGCCGGTGGTATCACCAATGCAGCTGCAGGGGATCCAACAGAGCCCTGCGGCGCTTGTTGCCACGCACTGAATGACATGTTTGCTGCGGCAACTGCTGCAAGTGTGATGGGAGCTTGTGCTACTGCAATGCGCAGCGTAGCTGGCTGCGTCACCGATGCGAGGAGGTCGCCAGTTGTAGTGTAAACATCAACACGTCCACCACTATCAACGTCGATGTCTAGATCGGTACTATCAATGCGTTCAATGAGAGCTGTGACTGCGAGCTTGGCCTTCGCATTCGCGCAGTCCACAAGCATGCGTACACGATGTTCGGTTTGTCCGTCGAGTGATGGTACATCTGGTGCATGCCAACGAACAAATCTCCACGGGTAGGGTAACGTGTGAGGAGCTACGAACTCGCGATCTGTTCCTGCACGAACAACAACGGTCGTTGTATCGAACGCCTCGACCACATCCGATGGAATCGGGTGGTTGGGGAGTGAGGCGACCGTTGTGCTAACTGTGGTTGCGCCGCGCACAACAGTTTGACGAACGTAGTTCGTTCGCAAATCGCCGGTTAGTTGTTCCAACGCACAGCGTAGACGGATGGGTTGTCCAATTGGCCATGCATCCCGTGGGTATACCACGGCCGACGTGAGGTCGGGTGCGACAGTGAGTGCAATTGGAAGCTTATTCCACCGACCGTCGGTGCCGTATGCTTCCATGTCGATGATCGATTGCGCAATCGCCGGATTAGGAATCGGATCGTTCCACACGATTGCAATCGGTTGTCTGCACGTCACCACGTGGTGTGTATCCAGCGACGTTGCACGTACCGTCGGAACTGGGCGAGCAGTGGTGAAGCTGAGTTCGAGTGTTGGACATAGCGCGCCCCCTTGACGAGGATCAAGTGCGATGCCAGAGATAACACATCGGTATGTCGTGCGTGGAAGCAAGCGCGCGGGCTTCCATCTGACAGTTCGTTGGTTTTCGATGGATGTGACACCAACGATAGCGTAGCGCTGCCATACGTCCCGTGGATGCGCTAGCGCAAGATCTTCGCGGAGCACGAGTACCGTTGGTACTGGCGGTCGCCATCCATTCGGCGCAGCGTTCGGAAAGTACGTCGTGACGGTTGTTGGGTCGATCGCAGCAGGAGCCTGCACCACAACAGACGACGTTACATCAACCGCATCCTGTCCCGGAATGGGAAAGACTGGTTGAAGAAGAGGTTGGGGTTGTGCTTGTGCGAGAAGCACTCCAACAATGACCATGACAAGCATGGTTGTGAAACGATGCACCCGCCGAATGCTCGGCGCCCTAACCATGGCGACCTCCTAGAAACGATGAACGAAGATTCCGCTATGCGGAACGTGTGTTCATCTCGTGGTCGCAACCGAGGGAAATGTGACGGGTTATTGAAGCTCGATCTGGTACACCTTTGGCCAGTTCTTACCAGTGACGTAGATGGCCTTCGTTACTGAATCGTACCCTATACCGTTGAAGACGTCCATACTGGATGTAAGCTCTGATTCAGCGATGATGCCAGTGCAGTCGATGATACCGACGACCGAACCTGTTGTGGGGTTAATCCGGAGAATCTTCATCGTTTGCCAGACATTCGCCCAAATTTCACCGTTTACCCATTCTAGCTCGTTGAGTTGTCCGACAAGAGAACCCTGCATCGTAACAGGAATACTGCGCACAATAGAGGAGGTTGCGGGATTGATCACCGTGAGAATGTTCGAACCGTTACTCAGGATGAGGTGTGTTCCGTCGTCCGTAATACCCCAACCTTCACCAGCGTAGCGAAACTCTCTGATCCGTCGCAGCGATACAGGGTCGTACACCAATCCGCGCTGGTTCAGCCACGTCAACATGTAGGCTGTGTCGCGAAGTACCGTTATACCTTCACCGAAATACGTGGCTTCGAGTGGTTCGCGCTTAATGACCGCACCAGTGCGGATGTTTACGCGACGGATCGTGGACTTTCCATTGAGACCAGTCGATTCGAGGAATTCACCGTTGTAGACCTCTAACCCTTGCGTAAAGGCCGTGGTGTCATGCGGAATCTTGGCAACAATGCGGAATGAGTAGGTCCTGATAGATTCTTCTGTAGGAGTCTGCTCGACGGTTTCTGATGTGTCACTTCGTGGAGTCTCCCGCGATGAATCGCAGGAAAAAAGAATGGCACACAGAATGATTAGCGTTATGTAGTGTTTCATGGCGATCTGTCGTGAAGCGAGAACGAATCTACTGGTATTTTCGCCTTCACGTATGACGTCACGTCCGTTCGGCCTACATCCATCCTCACATGTGCTGGCAGCAATTGCCTGTTCTATCGTGATGGTTTCGTGTTCGAACCCAGAACCAACGCCGGAAGAACAGGAGATTATCCGACGCGATTCCGTCGAGCGCGTGCAACAAGCGGCACGTGCAGCTCGGGCTGACTCCCTCGCAAAGCGCTTTCCGTCGGTTGCGTACCACCGTTTGCCGATCACATCCTCAGATGTACTCGATAGTGTGCGCCGAACGTTTGCGAAGACCCCAGAGACGTGGAGCAACTACCGTGTGTTGACACTGTTGAACCGCAAGGACATTCAGTATGTCCGCATAGGGGATACACTGGTATTGCCCGATACGGTGATGGAGGACCTCCGAGCCTACTCGGTGTTTCCGCAGTACTGGCCGGAAGGCGATACGATTCCGAAGGCTGTGTTTATCAGCAACACGTGGCAATCGTATGCATGCTACGAACGTGGGGAACTTGTCCGCTTCGCTGCATGCAACTCTGGTGAAGAGCGTAAGCCAACGTTTCCTGGTAGGTACGCTGTGAATTGGCGGCACCCTCGCCGGATCTCTTCGCTCGACAGTACGTGGATCCTTCCGTTTACCGTGAACTTCCATCTTCAGGCAGGTAGTGCGTTTCATCAATTCGACATGCCTGGACGCCCCGTTTCACACTCATGTGTGCGACAGTTCCTATCCGACGCGGAATGGTTGTATAAGTGGGTGCGAACCGGACGTATTGATTCAACGAAGCGTCGCTACATTCCGTGGTCTGGTACACCGGTTGTGATTCTTGATGTGTTTGACTTCCGACGTAAACGGGGCGGACCATGGCTGGAGCTCGCATCGAATAAGCCTGTGGGTATCAAACTCCCGAACGATGTGTACGCTGTTGAAGAAGCTCTCATCCCGATCTCGCAAATCCCGCGCGAAGTGCGTGGTGGCTTGAGCAATCGAAAGCGATACATTACCGCAGACAGTGTGTTGCGGTCACGAGGCGTGATACGCGAGGGTGTATCGTTGAAGGAGAGCATCAACTTCAACAAGCTCCGTCAACAACGAAAGATGCGCGCAATCAAGATCAAGAAGAAGACAGAGAACTAACTACTCGCGATCAGACGAGTAACGATCTGGCCACAGTGACCGGAGTCTCTCTGCTATGGTCTTCTCAACACCCTCACCAGACGGACGATAGAAGGCTGTTGGCGACATTGATTCGGGGAAATAGTTCTCGTTCACGAAGTGATGTGGTGCATCATGCGGGTACTGATACGCAGTGCCATGACCAAGCTCTTTCATGAATGCAGTTGGTGCATTCCGAAGATGTAGCGGAATCGATATCGCTCCACCCTGCTGCACATGCCCCCTCGCCTGATCGATTGCTAGATACGATGCGTTTGATTTCGGCGCAGAGGCGAGATAGGTAACAGCTTGTGCCAATGGTATGCGGCCTTCGGGCATGCCGATGCGCTCAACTGCTTGATACACACTGACAGCAAGCTGGAGAGCTTGCGGATCCGCATTGCCAATATCCTCGCTCGCGAAAACGACAAGTCGCCGTGCAATGAAGGTAGGATGTTCGCCTGCCTCAATCATCAACGCGAGATAGAGCAGAGCTGCATCCGGATCGCTTCCACGCATCGACTTGATGAATGCGGAAATCGTGTCGTAGTGATAATCACCTGCACGGTCGTACGCGACAACTCGACGCTGAACGGCGCTGGCGATATGCTCTCGCGTGATCGTGCATTGCTGGGTGTCCGGCGGAAGAAGCATCACCGCTGCCTCGAGGATGTTGAGGGCAGAGCGGGCATCTCCGGTTGACAGGCCCAGCAACACATCCCAATCCTCAATCATGATTGATCGTTGCGCCAACTCCGCATCGTCACGAAGTGCTCGTTCGATAATCACTCGTAGTGCGTCAACAGACAATGATGAGAGTTGATAGACTTGGCAACGGGAGAGGAGCGCGTTGTTGATCTCAAACGACGGGTTCTCTGTGGTCGCACCGATTAACGTTACAATTCCACGCTCCACTGCATGAAGAAGCGCATCTTGCTGCGACTTATTGAATCTGTGTATCTCGTCGATAAAGAGGATTGGACGTTTGCCCATTGATGCACGACGTTCCGCTCGTTGAATAACCTCTCGGAGCTCTTTTACGCCGGATTCCACAGCTGACAGCCGATCGAGGGGTCGGTTTAGTGACTGCGCTAGAATGTTCGCAAGTGTGGTTTTGCCGGTTCCGGGTGGACCCCAGAGGAGCATTGAGGGTAGGTCACCTCGATCCACATAGGCGCGGAGTGGCGCACCTTGACCAACCAAATGCTGCTGTCCCGCAAGATCATCGAGTGTGGTAGGCCGCATGCGCTCTGCCAGAGGGGCGTGAGCAGCAGGAGGTGATGGTTGATTCGACGTTGGATCGTCGTTGAAGAGGGAATCCATGGGCCTTACAGTGTTAACACACCGCAAACTACCACGGGTCAGGTTGATCTCTGTGCAAACTCACAACTGCCCCCTATACCATGCACCGCAAGTTGCGTTGATGACCTGCGGAGGGCATTTCGTAGACGTCGCAGAGGATCTGCAACGGGCTCCTGGCTCTGTCGAAACGTTGAATGATGGATCGGCATAATGCTACGAGCCCCCATCATTTCGACCATCGCAAGGGATTCCTCCGGTGTGCAGTGTGCTTCAGGAAACGGGTCGTACGCTCCAATAGGCATGATGGCCAGATCCGGCTTGTGGACGATCGATCGGAAGGCAGTTGTGTAGGCTGTGTCTCCGCCAAACACGATGCGAATGCCGTTGTATTCGATGAGATATCCGTTGTAACTCCGACCGATCTTCATGAAGCCTTCCGCTCTGCAAGGCTCACCCGGCAATCGCCAGCCGTTATGGCGAACTTGAAGAGCTGTTAGATGGATCGCGCCAATCTGTGTCGACTCACACCAGTCAAGTTCATTGAGACTCTTCCAGGGGAGGTCTTCAATGATGTCGCGTGTGTTCGTTGCTGTGATCACGTCAATCTGTGCTGGCCAGCGCTCACTAATGCGTCGGAGTGTTGTCCGATCCATGTGATCCATGTGGGCATGGGAGAGTAGAATAAGGTCTGGACGCGGCACTTCGTCAAACCTCAGAGCGGGCTCGGTGATACGCATCGGACCAAGTGTTACACCAAGTATCGAAACGCCATATGAACCGAACAAGACAGGATCGGTGAGGATCCACATCCCACCGATTCGGAGCAAGACGGTTGAATGACCAATCCAACATGCCCAGACGGCGGTCGACTCGTCATCACTTGGTAGCACCACTGGTGGACGCTGGGCGAGGCTGGTTGCGGCCACGGTCTCAAGTGGTATTATGGAAGAGGTCACAATGGCGCCTGTTGCGAGAACCATTGTTCGAAGAAGTGTGCGGCGTGATGTCATAGCTCCCCCCGGAGTGTTGCGCTGCGAACTTATTCGCCTACGACTCCCGCCTCAAGTCAACAGTTGGTTATAAACACATCGTAACTTTGCTCCGTCCTTCACAAGCCCCACCAACCCATGCGTACTGTCATCATCTCCCTTGTTGCCGCTGGTTGTCTTCTTGTCGCTACACCTGCTGATGCTCAGGTATCCACGGATGTGGATTCTGCAACCATTGAACAGATCAAGCAACAAGCATTGAACTGGCAGTATGGTCTAACGTACTCGCAGGCCGTGTCGCAAGGCGAACTCCGCAATGCGTACGATAGTCTTTCGATGCCAGTTGTTGGGTACGGTTTTGCGGTTCAGTTCGCGTACTACATGGATCCCGCACCAGTAGTTATAGGGGGCGAGCTAGGTGTACACTTCTCTGGCGCTCGAGAGCGTGTGTTTGGTCCGTATGCCGGCGACCCGCTTCGAACACGCCTCGAATTGAAGACGCAGAACTATATGCTGCCGATTCTGGCATACGTGCGATTCCAGCCGAACATCGGAACCTGGGTTTATCCGTATGTGGAAGCCTTGGGCGGAACAATGATCTATTCGTCTGTTCTCACAGCTCGGCAATTGGTCGGAAACGACGACACAACGGGAAGTAACACGGAAAGTGAAGGCGGAGCGAACTGGACGTATGGTGTAGGTGCTGGCGTGGCAGTGAAGATTGCCGACATGATTGAGCTACCGAATTCGCTTCAACGATTTTTGCTGGATGTTCGTTTGCGCTATCTCTGGGGTTCGTCTGTCAATGTTCCCCACATCGAACCAAACGAAAATAGAAGCTACGACGTGCGGAGCATACCGGTGAGCGCACCAACGCAAATCGTCTTTCAAGTCGGATTTACCGTGCAGATGTAATCTTGTACACCACAACATTGTCTGAGGAAAACACATGAAGAAGTCCATTGCATCAATCGTGATCGTAGGCGCTCTTTCATTGGGTGCATGCAGAACCGTAGAAGACAATCGACGCGATACAGCTGACACTCGAGGACGCGAACTCACAGCCGGTTTGGTTAAGCGCGAAATCACAAAGGGTATGTCTGGTGCCGCCGTCGCTGAAGCTCTCGGCTCACCAAACATTGTTACGAAGGATAGTGACGAACGCGAAACATGGGTCTATGATAAGATTGCAACCGAGGCTTCCTATTCGCAGAGCCAGAGTGGGATGTTCCTCATTCTTGGTGGTTTCTCAAACCAGTCGGGTGCAGCAAGCACAACACAACGCACGTTAACCGTCGTGATCAAGTTTGACAAGAACGACAAGGTTGAGTCCTTCACGTATCATCAGAGCAAGTTCTAATGCGCACACAGCATGTATTGATCGCTGCATTGATCGTCGTGGGCACAACGGCGTGTACAATCGTGAGCGGACCACGGCCAGGAGCGATTCCTCAGACGCAGCTGCAGACTCGCGAGTTTCAATCTCGGGAGTTTGACACTAACGATGTGAAGTTGGTAATGAAGGCGATGCTCAATGTTCTCCAGGACGATGGATTTGTCGTGAAGAATGCGGTACCTGATCTTGGTTTGCTCACAGCAACGAAAGAGGTGCAACTCACCGGTGCATCGGGTACACGCAACGATCAGTATTGGACCGATGTGTTTGAATCTGTGTTTCGTTCGTCGAATTCTCGGTCCAATTCACGCGACCGACAAGAGCAACGGTACAACAAGTTCAAACAGATAGAGGTGAGTGTAAACGTCACCGAGATGGGTCGCCGTTCGAAGGTGCGGGCGAACTTTCAGGCACGCGTACTAGACAACGTTGGAAACCCGGTCGAGGTATATGTGATCCAGGATCCTAAGTTTTACCAAGACTTCTTCTCAAAGGTGGATAAAGGTATCTTTATCCAGAAACAGGGATTCTAACTCCTCCCATGCGCGCTCAACTCTCTCGTGTCGTTCTTCTGTTCATGTGCGGCCTCATCGCAGGTATGGTGGCGCATGCGCAACCGTTGGTGGAAACCGTGAAGACGGGAGACATCAAGCGGGTGAAGACGCTACTCAAGAAGAAGACAACGAACGTCGATGAGGTTGACTTCGAGGGTCTTACATCGCTGATGGTGGCAACTATTGCCAACGACAGTGTGATGGCTGTGTTGCTCCTCCAATCAGGCGCAAACCCAAACGTTCAGTCGAAGTCAGGCATGACAGCTCTGCATGCAGCGGCATTCAACAGCAGGGATGGTCTGGTGCAGGTGTTGTTGTCATTCAATGCGAATCCCAACTTGATCGATAGTAAGGGCCGCACACCTATCATGGTTGCAGCACAAATGGGGCACACGAACCCGATTACCTACCTGGCGACAGCCGGAGCTAATCTTGAAGTCCGGGACATCCGTGGAAGTACGCCTCTCATGTTGGCGTGTGGCGGAAGTCACTTAGGGGCTATGGACGAGTTGCTCGAGCGGGGGGCTAACCCAAATTGTCGCGATCTTCAGGGTCGGACACCGCTCATGCTGCTCGCGGTGCGTGGGGAAGACGAAATGGTACGTATCTTGTTGAAAAATAAGGCTGATTACACGCTTGTTGACCATGCTATGAAGACAGCTCTGGCCTATGCTAGAGACTATAGAAGAAAGGCCGTAGTAGCTGTTTTAGAGAAGGAGGGTGCTAAATACTGACATTTTTAGGATAGATTCGCTACGTCATACCACTATAGTACCGTTATATAGGCTCGCCTAATGGCATCTCAGAATACCACAAAACTCACCCGCATTGGGTTGTTTTACGATGGGAACTACTTCCTTCATGTAAGCAACTACTATGCATTTAATCATCCAAGAAACAGTCGACTGAGTCTTCGCGGACTTCACGACTTCATTCGTCATCAAGTGGCAAAACTTGAAGACACTGAAGCTGAGATCTGTCAGATCGTCGATATGCATTTCTTCCGAAATCGCATCTCAGCAATTGATGCGCAACAGCGTGGCAACCTGCTGTACTACGATCGCGTGTTCGAGGACATCCTGACGTGGGAAGGGGTAACTATTCACTACCTCCCGCAGCGTGGTTCAGCGATGCGTCGTGAAGACAAGTCCATCAATGTGAAGATGGCTCTTGAGGTCTACGAGCTGTCCATGCTTAAGGAGTTCGATGTTGTTGTCTTGATCACCTCTGATGGTGATTATGCTCCTCTCGTTCGCAAACTCAACGCCCTCGGAACGCGCGTGATGGTTCTGTCGTGGGACTTTGAGTTTGATGATAACGAGGGTAAGCACGTGGTGACACGTACCTCACAAGAACTCATCGACGAAGTGTCCTACCCGCTGGCGATGCACGACATCATCGAGAAGAAGTCGTCAAGCAAAGACAAGCTCATTCAAGATCTCTTCGTCAAACGTGACGAGTCTTCAACTGGCAATCGTCAAGGCGTGTACAATTCAGAAATCGACATGCCACCACTCGAGCCCCCTGCAGCTCGTGAGGTTTCAGAAGAGCGCTTTGAGAGCTTCATCTTGACGTTGAAGAACGGATACGGATTCATCAAGTATCCACCGAACAATTTGTTCTTCCATGCTTCAGACCTCCTGAATGCAGATTTCCCTGAACTGCAAGAAGGTGATCCTGTTGATTTCAACATTGGATTCAACCGTGAGGGCGAAGAGGTAGCAAAGAATGTGAAGTTGCTCCTCGACGAACTCCCTGAGGAAGAGGAAGAGTAATCGTTGTGATTACCTCGAAGCTTCCCGATATCGGAACGACAATTTTCAGTGTCATGACGGCGCTCGCCAATGAGGTGGGCGCCGTTAACTGTTCTCAGGGGTTTCCCGATTACCCGATAGATCCTGTGTTGGGTGAGACACTGCGCGAGGTTGTGCTTGAACACACACACCAGTATGCACCTATGCCTGGTCTGCTTGATCTCCGACAACGTGTGTCGGAAAAGTACCGCGTGGTGTTTGAAACCGAAGTTGATCCAGACCGGGAAGTGACAATTACTTCGGGAGGAACTGCGGCGCTTTCGTGTGCAATTGGCGCTGTTGTTCGCCCTGGTGATGAAGTGATTGTGTTTGAACCGAACTACGACTCCTACGGACCGGCTGTTCGGTTGTTTGGTGGGGTGGTGCGTGCATCTCCTCTTTCTGTGCCAGACTATCGTCCACAATGGGATCATGTACGATCGCTGATTTCTGATCGGACAGCACTGATCATTATCAACTCACCGCACAATCCATCGGGCTCTGTTCTCTCCCGCGAAGATCTCGACGAACTTGCCGACATCGTACGCGGAACTCGCATTGTGGTTGTAAGCGATGAGGTGTACGAGCTGATAACCTTCGACGGAGTACAGCATCACACCGTAACGTCGCATCCGGAGTTACGAGATCGATCGTTTGTGATCACGTCGTTTGGAAAGACATTCCACGCTACTGGATGGAAAGTTGGAGCATGTGTTAGCTCTCACGAACTCATGGTTGAGTTCCGTAAGGTGCATCAGTTTTTCAATTTCAGTGTGAATACTCCTGCACAGGTTGCATTGAGTAGATACATGAGTGAGCCCACGCGGTATACGGGCCTCAGTGCATTGTTTCAAGAGAAGCGGGACTACCTTCGCAGCGAGCTCGAGGGTTCCGCGTGGTCATTACGTCCGTGCACCGGATCGTACTTCCAACTGTTAGGATACGAGGGTTTCTCAGACGAACACGATGTTGCGCTGGCAACGCGATTAACGCGTGAGATCGGCGTAGCGTTGATACCACTATCACCGTTTGCGAGCGGTGGGGTGTGGGGTGATCGTGCTCTCCGCTGCTGTTTTGCCAAATCTGAGAGCACGCTCAGAGAAGCGACACAACGATTGAGAATGGTGTAATCAGTCGCGTGGAGTTATGTCGAGTCGTGCTGTAGTCTCTGGTGTGGAGCACGCACGAAGAATACCTACAACGTCTTCCAATGGAACCTGCGTGTATGCCGACAACACAGTGTTGACGTACGTGGGGTTATCCCAGAACAACGTTGTCCATGCAACCGTATCGGCAATGCCGTGTGCCTTCTGTAACTCTGCGGCATGACTTGTGCGTAGTCGATTGCAGGCAGCTTCAACGTTTGATGGTTGTAGTGCAAACTCTGCAATAGCAGCCTGGAGTGCTGAGGCTAGTTGATCAGATGTTACTTCTTCATTCGCGGCAAACGCATACATAGTGAGCAGGCTTGTGTGTGCTCTCCGGTCGACGAATGCTCCAACGCTTGATGCAAGCTGTTGATTAGCTACAAGGGCCTTGTATAAGATCGAGCTTCGTCCCGTTCCAATAATGGTCGCTGCGATTTCGGCGTCAAGGAGTTCGTGTTCAAGAAACCCTGGAAGGTGCACACTGATGTACGTCGCGGCCATTGGTACGTTATCAGGAATGGCCTGCTGCACGCCTAGCCGACGCTGACTTGGGGTGAAGGAGTTTCTGGTAATTGTCTTCGTCGTATCAGGAATTGCACCGAAGTGTAAGTGCGCTAGTCGTTCTGCTTCTTCAACTGAAATAGATCCCGCTACGCACAACACGGCGTTGGAAGGATGGTAGTATGTTGAGAAGAAGTCGTGCGCATCCTCCATTGTGACTCCAGCAACATCATCAGCTGAACCATAGACATCCCAGGAGTAAGAAGACGAAGGCTCGTAGCAGAGTTCCTGTTGAGCTTTCCGCCAGATACCGTAGGGTTGGTTCATGACGTTCTGGTTGATTTCTTCAATCACCACACTTCGTTGCGTTTGCAGCGCGTGTTTGGTGATACGGAAGGAGCGCATTCGTTCGGCTTCAAGCCACATCCCGAGTTCCGCCTGGTGGGCTGGAATGTCGATGTGATAACACGTGTAGTCGAACGTGGTATAGGCATTATTCGAGCCCCCTGCCTTCGTGCAGTAGACATCGTACATTTTGTCTTGTTCGGGAGCTGCATTGTCGAACATGAGGTGTTCAAACAGGTGTGCAAGACCTGTTTTTCCTTGATGTTCATCATGCGAACCAACGCGATAGAGAACGGTGACGTTCACAACGGGGGTCGACGGGTCTGGACACACAACAAGTCGGAGTCCGTTGGGCAATGTTGTGACGTGTGGTGTGATCGATGCCATGAACAGCTTGTTAGTATCGGTGTGTGTTGTAGGTTCGTCGAGATTCTTACAAACCTACAATAGTCGACCCACGCAACATGGAAACTCTCCATCAACTTGAATCCCTCATCAATATTGACTCGCCGTCGGGGTTTACACATAACGCTACTGCGTATATCATTGAGGTGTTGCAGGGGTATGGGTTTACACCCGAGTTGACTGCGAAAGGGGCTGTCCGATGCGCACTTGGCTCTCAGCCTACAGTTGCTCTTGCGGCACATACCGACACGTTGGGTGTTATTGTGTCGTCGATTGATAGCACGGGTGGTTTGCGCTTCTCGGTATTGGGGGGGCCGTTGTTGCCGAGTTTTGAGTCTTCGTATGTACGTATCCACACGATGGGTGGAAATGTGTACATGGGAACTCTTCTTCTGTCGAACCCATCAACGCATGCGAACAACAAAGCGGGGACAACCGAGCGGAACTTGGAGAACATGTATATCCGTCTCGACGAACCTGTTGGATCGGTAGCTGATGTAAAGGCGCTTGGTATTCGTGTTGGTGACATCATAGCGTTTGAGCCAAAGTATCAGGCACTACCGAACGGGTACATTAAGAGTCATTTTCTCGATAACAAGGCGGGTTGCTTTGTGTTGTTTGAGGTTGCACGGCGATACGCGGAACGCAAGCAGAAGCCTCCTGTTGAACTGTACTTCAGCACGTACGAAGAGGTTGGACACGGTGGTGCACCTGCCTACCCAACATCTGTTCGTGATGTGCTTGTAATCGATATGGGTGTAGTTGGGGATCGGTTGTCTGGGTCTGAGCAACTCTGCTCGATCTGCGCAAAGGATTCAGGTGGTCCGTACGACTATCGGTTCCGCACATCCCTTGTGGAAATCGCTGAGAGAAAGTCCATTCCACATGCTATCGATGTGTACCCATTCTACTCGTCCGATGGAACTGCGTTATGGCGTGCTGGTGGGGATGTGCGTGTTGCACTTATCGGACCGGGAGTGCATGCTTCTCATGGTATGGAGAGAACCCACATTGCGGGTATCACGGCTACTGTTGACTTGTGTGAAGTGTTTATTGACGAACACCACACTATCGAGCAATAAGCTTTCGGTATTGAGCGCCTGATGCAGAAGTGCACACTACGATGTAGGGTCCAATTGGAAGATGAGCTATATCAACCAATTGTGGATTCGTCATACTGAGTGCTCGTCGACCCGTGAGATCGTACAGATCAATCTGTTTAGGCGATATAGACTGCACGACGTCGAGGAGTGTTCCTCGGAGAGTAACAACCTCTTGGTGTTGGTCTAGTTCTACGGATGAGGTTTGAGGGATTGTAAACGACCAAGGTAGTGTCCACGGTCCGACCTCGGGTTGTCGTATCACACGGACGCGCCAGTGATATGTGGTTCCTGGTGTGAAGCCTGAGAGTGTGGTGTCGTTGTACTGTGTGCGAAACAACCAAGAGTCGTTAGCGAATGCGGGGTCTTCAGAAACTTCGATCTCATAACCGTCTGCACCAAGCGCCTCTGTCCACTCCATGGTAACACTGCCGCCAACAACACTGTTGTTGTTGGGAACACGAAGTGTGGGTTGAGCGCAATAGTGTGTAGCTATCATGTACTCGCCAGACCTGATGTGGGGCACAAGACGAATAGGTGTTCCGGAGATGAGGGTGTTTGTGAGAGTGTCGAAGGATCCGGAGTTCTCGTTAGGGCGGTAGTACATGACAACATCAGAAGGGTCGACAGATCCTGTTAACCGTGAAAGGTCAAACGCGAGATTGCCGCTAACAGCTCCAGTATCTGAGACTTGTACAACCCAACGCAACGGAAAGATGTTGCAAGGAATCTGGGTTGTAAACTCTTGATTGTGTGGGTAGTACGAGTGTTTTTCGACAGTGGTTGTTGTTGGCGCAGTGAGTGAGGTAACATCAACAGAGATTCTCGTCGTGCTGTCGAAGTTCGCAAACGTAAAACGTCCCAACGTATCGAGAGTGCGTGAGACCGCTGTCATGGCAACAGGACTTTTTCGAACGCGATACGGGACGGGAATAGTTGTGAGTGTTGTGATCTCTGCGTGAAGTACACCACTCCGATCAACCTCTGAAGCAACTAGGCCTGTAGGAGTGTTACCCCATCCTATCAACACGTTACCATTAGGCAGCTCTTGCACACTCCCCATTGTGGTTGATATCTGCATCTCACGTGAGATGTATTCCCATGTCTTCGTGGCTGTCTTCTGCTCTTCATCTAATCTATACGCCACAGCACGTGAAAAGGGCACTGGACGAAGATTGCCGTTATCGAACAACACGATCTCGCCATTCCGGGATCGAATAGCGGTGTGTTGGTGCGAGAATCCGTGAAACCCTGAGTTATCATCGTTGAGGATTGCAAAGTCGGACTTAGCTGCGGAGCTACCACCCAATCGCCATATAATGTCGCCACTCGCCCTACTGATCTTGAGTACTTGATCAAGGTTGCGGCACGAGATGATGAAGTTTCGATCGTTATCCTCAACAACTGAATTGACATGGATGTAGTCTATTCGCTTGTTGGTGAGGTCTACGTCTGGTGTTGCTTCGAGTGGTGAAATATGATCAAGAGATTTCCACTCGAACGTCTTGCGACCATAACGGTCGAATTCTTGAACAACAGCACCTATGACAAATGCATCGTAGAGTCCACCAGCTACCAACGTTGACATATCGACAGCACGCTCTTCTGTTCCAAGTACGATGTATCTGCGACCGCGTGTTTGATAGCCTTCGTGAAAATCTGTGGTGTAGGGAGGTTCCACACCAAACGTGTCTATTGCGCGAAGTTTGTCGTCATAGAGAACATACTTTCCTAAGCGGCCATGGTAGAAGGTGATGCCGCCATAAGGGGTTTGGGTAATGTTGACTGTTGGACCTGTTTGTGATGTGTGCACCAACACACCAGCATTATCAATGAGTCCTACGGAGTCTCCATCAACTGATCCAATCAGGAAGTAACCCGGGGAGGGCATTCCTTGGATAGCTACGGCAAGCCTAGAGTTCTGGACAACAACAGGTCGTGGTTCGTTGTCGAACGACAACGCAACCACACTGGTCAAGAAGAGTAGGATGATGTAACGGCCCATACCACGAAAACAACCAGTTCTCTATTCGAAGGTTACGGTTGGGGTGGGTGGTTATCCACATTTGATCTGTGTGGTGGAACGGTGTTGGTTTGTTAAGTGTATACATATCAACTGGTTACAACGTATAGGTGTATTGGGTGGTGATAGTTTGTGTGGGGTATTGGAGTATGTGTGTGTTTTCCCCGAAATCTGAGGTAAAGGAGCGCAGAAAAGGGGTAAAAGTTCTGTCTTCGTCCACAGGTGTGTGGATTGCTAGAAAAAGTTGCTAGAATTTTTGTGTTGAAGGGAAGAGGTATGGACGAATAGTTGACAAAAAAGGGGATAGGGGTATGTAGGAGTAGGGGTGTTATTTCTCAGTGGTTTAGGTTGTTGTTTCGGTTGTTATCCCCAGAATCCACACTACATCATCATCATATACAGAGCTTTCTTCTCTTCATCTCAAGAAAAGAAAGAAAGAGTTGTATAGTGTGGTGGGGGAAATCGAGTTTGATGAGATGACGGATATTTGTCCGTTCTCAAATCGTATCGAATCCACAGTACGATTGCAGACACTCTGGAATCTTGATTCGTCCATCTGCTGTCTGATACTGTTCGAGCAGTGCAACAAGGATTCGAGATGTAGCGAGACCACTTCCATTCAACGTGTGCACAAACTCAGGTTTAGCTCCGCCTCCATCTCTGTAACGGATAGCAGCACGTCGAGCCTGGAATGATTCGAAGTTGCTGCAAGAACTAACTTCAAGCCAACGCTGCTCAGCAGGAGACCATACTTCAAGATCGTAGGTCTTAGCGCTCCCAAACGACATATCACCGGTGCAAAGAAGCAGCACGCGATATGTAAGACCAAGTTGTTGGAGAATGAACTCAACATTCCCAACCAGTGACTCTAATTCGTCGTACGAGGTTTCAGGTTGAACGAATTTCACGAGTTCAACCTTGTTGAATTGATGAACCCGCAGGAATCCACGTGTGTCTTTTCCGTGACTTCCAGCTTCTCGACGGAAGCATGCTGAGTATCCTGCAAACCGAATAGGGAGGTCACTTCCTTGCAGGATTTCATCGCGGTAGAAGTTCGTCAGCGGAACCTCTGCTGTTGGAATCAGATAGAGATCGTCGCGCTCTGCGTGGAACATATCTTCCTGCGCTTTTGGCAACTGTCCTGTACCCCGACATGAATCCGCGTTAACAACAAACGGAGGCAACATCTCGGTATAGCCATGGATGTCGGTGTTTACGTCGACGAAGTAGTTGATAAGTGCTCGTTCCAAACGAGCCCCTTTTCCTACATAGAATCCAAACCCTGCACCCGTTACCTTTGCACCCCGTTCAAAGTCTAGAATTCCGAGTCGCTTAGAAATCTCGATGTGATCAACGCGGTGTTCTTTCTCTCCGCACGAACCGTGACGTCGAATCTCAACGTTTGCGCTCGCATCAGCACCCACAGGAACTGATTCGTGTGCCATGTTAGGAATACGTAACATGATCGCTTCAATCTGTTCCTCGACCAATCGAAGCTCTTCATCGAGAGTCTTTATCTCATCACCAACTTCACGCATAGCGATGATTAATGCAGAGGCGTCGCCTCCGCTCTTCTTCAGTGCTGCTACTTCTTGAGATACTGTGTTTCGCTTGCTTTTCAAATCCTCAACCAGTTGGATGATTTCGCGACGTCGCACATCAAGAGTGACAACACGTTGAATATCCGAACCATCATTTTTCTTGATGCAGTTCTGTTGAACACGATCTGGTTGTTCGCGAATGAGTTTAATGTCGATCATTGTGGCAGCAGGACTATTGAAAAGGGGGCTTGTATGTCACAAACTTACGTCTTGTGCGTCTTGGCACCTGTAACGAAACCTCTGAAATCGACTCCTTTTCCCAACGTCACTTAGGAGAGAAACCGCCTCATGTTGATTCGACTTGTTTGCTGTCTGCTTGTATCTGCGCTGTCCCTGTCAGCACAGACTCTCCCAACTGTTGTAGTTACGAAGAACACGACACCAGCCCCAGGCAGTATTCTCATTGCTCCGAATTCTCGGGTAGCAAATCCACCATTCGCCCCTTCCCTTATGATTCTGGGCAATAATGGTGTTGTAAGCCGATCACGCTTCATCCCAGAGTATGCCTTTGATTTCCGTCCACTTCCTGATGGACGTATGGGGTATTCTGTGTTTCAATCTGCGGGTTCTGGACCTCGTGCTTCGTCGTCGATCTACTTCGTTGATTCGACGTTGAACACGCTTGATTCGATCACTTCCGCACAAAACTCCTACAATCTGGCAATGCACTCCTTTATGGTACTACCGAACGGTAATACCCTTCTCATTGCACAAGAGGACGTTACTGTTGACATGTCGAAGATCGTACCTGGTGGACATCCAGCGGCAACGGTTCAACAGATGTTGTTGCAGGAGTTAGATCCTCATGGTAAGATCATCTTTCAATGGCGATCACTTGATCATATTCCCGTCACTGCGTCGTACGACAATCTCACAGCCCCCTCAATTCGCTACTTCCACCTCAACGCTGTCGACGTCGATACTGATGGACATTTTCTAATCAGTGCCCGTCACTCCTCATTAGTAGCGAAGATTCATCGGACAACCGGTGAAGTGATTTGGATCTTAGGTGGCAAACTCAATCAGTTCACCTTCTCTGCTGATCCCTCGATCACCGATCCTCCAGAGTTCTCCTATCAACACGATATACGTCGCTTGCCTAACGGAAACATCTCATTGTTTGATAATGGTACACAGCGAACTCCTCAATGGTCGCGTGGTGTAGAATATCAACTTGATGAAGTTGCGAAGACATGCAAATTGGTTTGGCAGTATCGCCATACCCCAGACCTCTATGCAGGTGTACAGGGTGCGATGCAGACGCTTGATAATGGCAACAAGCTTCTCGCTTGGGGTTCTGCGATTGCAAACAATCGCTCTGTGATTAACGAAGTGTCACCTACTGGTGACGTGGTGTTCCAAGCTGAACTTCCATCAATGATGTTCCCCTACAAGGCCGAGAAGATCGACTCTAACGTTGGTCGACGAAAAGCCTCGGTGCTGATCGATGAGATTCTCCCAACAAACACCTACACCTATACACGTGGTCTAGATACTGTTGGACTCAAGGTTACGTACCACACCCTCATATCCTTCTTCTACAACACAACAACCGCAACCCGCTACTCCACATCTCCTCGTCAACCGAAATGGGGCGAGCGTGTTGGGTCTGATGTTGTTGCGTCGATCGCACCTTCGTTTGTTGCGAAGGCTCGAGTTACAATCACACAAGAAGGTATGGTCGATCATGGTGGAGAGTTCCGTTTTCACGCACCAACACTCGGACTGCAGAACCCGAGTTCTCTGATAGTGTATCGTCGTGATACGATTGACACCGGATACTTCATTCCCCTTCGTACGCGCTACAATTCAGTCACGCAAGAGCTCGTTGTTGATACCGCACAGGTCGGTGAGTTCTGCTTTGGTGTTCCACGCGTGACATCGATTGCAAGACTTCGTTCACCGCGACAGATTCGTCCGACGAGTGGACAGCGTCTTCTTGCACAACAACCCGTTCTTTTCCAGTCCTCTGGTGTGGGCTATACCCAGTCCTACAAGGTTGAGGTCTATAAGGCTTCACCTACCGGAGACATTCTTCAACACTCCGGTGTAACAGGGTTTGACAAGGTTCTTGTCCAGTCAAATCCATTGCAACTCAATGATGAAGGGTTGTACTACTGGACCACACAGGCCATCTGGAACGGTACGCGTCCTGCAGCCGAGGAAAGCCCTGTGGTGCGTGATTCGTTCTACATGACAGCCCCTTTCATCGCGATCGGTTCGCCGTCTACAAATGTGTCGTGGATGCAGGATAGCGCGTATGCGATCACATGGGAGACAAATGTTCCAGGTGCTCTAACGATTGAGCTGGTGCGCGATAATCAAGTGGTACACACCATCGTCGATAGTGTTCGGGCTTCCGCTGGTGGGTTTCTCTGGAAGGTGCCCGTAACTGTGGAGGCTGGTGTTGGCTATGATCTCCGAATTCGATCACGAGATGGTAATGAGATTGTTGCCGCAGATCAAACGCAAGACAAGCGCATTACTATCCTGAAGCTTCTGGTATCGGTTGCTGAGGAGATAGTTCGGTCGAACGTTGAGATTATGCCGAATCCAGCATCTTCGAGCGTTTTTGTGTCTTCCGATCGAGACGTCTCTGAAGTACACATCTTTGCCGCCTCTGGCGAGCGTATCCTGGTCGAACGTGTCGACGGCGTCGGTACACGCATCCAAGTTTCAGACCTTCCTAGTGGTCTGTACATGATGATGGTGTTGACTTCTTCAGGGCCAGTTACAAAGTCCTTCGTGATCGAGAGGTAAAACTCTAACGAAGGTAAAGCGACAGAATTGATACATCGGACGCTGAAACGCCCGGGATTCGTGAGGCTTGGCCAAGCGAACCTGGGCGTATCCGTTTCAACTTTTCACGTCCTTCGGTTGACAGACTACGCACGTTGTCGTATGTAAACGATGTTGGAATGAGAAGCTGCTCCTGTTCCGCAAATCGTTCCACGTCCCGCTGTTGTTTTTCGATGTACCCCTCGTACTTGATCGTTGTGTCCACACGATGAAGTACATCACTGTGTTCGCGATACGCATCAACCGGCACCCCATCAACAAACGCAAGAACATCCGCTACACTCAGCTTTGGTCGTCGCAGAACATTGATTGCTGTTGTAGGCTCTGAGATAGCGGACTCACCCTTACTTGAAAGTACCGGGTTAACGTCGCCAGGAACAACCTTTGATGAACGTGTTGCGGTTAGTAGAGCTTGTGTTCGCTCGGACATCAGTTCATATCGCTCGCGTATATGATTCGGCACTAACCCCAGGCGTGTTCCATATGGCAACAACCGGTCGTACACTGTATCGATTCTAAGCAACAACCGATACTCTGCAAGAGACGTGAAGATCCGATACGGTTCCTCTGTGTTCTTGTTTACCAAGTCATCAATCATCACACCGATGTAGGCTTCGGAACGTTGAAGCGTAAATGTCCCTTCGTTGCGTACATAGAGCGCCGCGTTGATTCCTGCGATTAACCCCTGAGCACCAGCTTCCTCATATCCAGATGTTCCATTTACTTGACCAGCGAAGAACAACCCATCGAGCGCTTTGGATTGAAGTCCAAACGTTAGTTGAAACGGATAGAAGAAGTCGTATTCAACCGCGTACCCATAACGAAGAATTGTTGATTCCTCTAGACCCGGTATCGTCCTGATGCCCGCATCCTGAACATCCTTCGGTAGGCTCGTCGAGAACCCGTTCACGTACAGCGTGTTGGATGAGAGTCCTTCTGGTTCGAGAACAATCGTATGAGAGTCCTTATCAGCAAATCGGAAGATCTTGTCCTCGATCGATGGACAGTACCGTGGTCCCGCACCAGTAATCAACCCCGTGAACATTGGCGACCGACTGAAACCCGATTGTAGTATCTCGTGTGTTGCGCTCGTCGTGTTCGTAGCGAAGCACGACAGTTGATTACGTACAGAGTGCGTATGTATCGAGAACGGTGTCGGGTTCTCATCACCGTTGTGTGGTTCAAAGCGCCGAACGTCAATCGAACGACGATCAATGCGTGGGGGAGTGCCCGTTTTCAGCCTACCTTTTTCTAGACCCAGACTTGATAGCAAATCCGAGATGCGTTCAGCCGGTGGCTCGCCTACACGTCCTCCTCGAGTACAATCTGTTCCTGTCCACATTACCGCGTTCAGGAACGTACCAGAACACAGGATAACTGCCTTTCCCTGGATCTCTTCATTCGACGCAGTCTTTACCCCATATACCTTACTACCCCTTACGAGAACCTCAACCACTGTTTCCGAGACGATCTCCAGGTTGGGTGTCGACATTAGAAGGTTTTGGGCGACGATAGGGTAGAGATCCTTGTCGTTTTGGCTACGGGGCGACCATACTGCCGGCCCCTTAGACGTATTGAGCATTTTGAACTGGATTCCGCTCGCATCCGCGATCCGGCCCATTACACCTCCCAACGCGTCTATCTCCTTCGCTAGGTGTCCCTTCGCACTACCCCCGATAGAGGGGTTACATGAGAGCCGACCTATGGTATGGGTGTCCATGGAGATCAAACCCACCCTCAGACCCATCCTAGCCCCCGCCATAGCGGCCTCTATGCCAGCATGGCCACCACCAACTACCAGAATGTCGTATTTCTCAGCGTTCATTGTTTCACGTGGAACACATTTTCAAAAAGGTGAGAATCACCAGATAAAACCAGAGCCGGAACGTTTCACGTGGAACACTACACCAGATGCTTCGACATCAAGTATTCATCTACGTACGACGATCCAATCTTCATGGCTCCAACCTCAGTACCGTAGACGGTAAAGCCCAATCGAAGGTAAAGGCCGTATGTAGCAACGTTCTGGGTGCTAACGGCCAACTGGACTTGTTCCACCCCTAGAACCTCTCTAGCGCCCTCAAGGACAGACTTGACGAGTGTGGTAGCCAAACCCTTGCCCCGAGCCCCTGTGCGCACGTATAGGCCCCAAATTCGGCCCTTGTGACGGAGTTTCGACGTCTCATTGCCAGAATACCCGATCATCGCTACAATCTGGCCATCCTCATCAACCGCCCCTAACATGTACTGATATGGGTAGTTGAGATACCGCTCGTAGCGCTGTTCCTTCGATAGAATCGACAGACCCTCAAACCAATCGTAGTCGGAGCCAAACACCTCGGGTGCTTGCACGAGTGCCTCACGTTGGATATCAAGGAAGGCAGGGAAGTCATCTATTTCAAGGGGTCTAACAATCATGGCTTCACTTTCCGATACAGAATCGAGAAAAGACCGAATCAAGTACATCTGGGTTCCAGGATTCACCAGAGATGTCTCCCAGGAGACGAATAGCCGACCGAATGTCAACCGCCAATAGGTCTGCCGGCTGACCAAGGTCTAATGCTGCACGAGCAGAGCTCAAACTCGCAGAAATCAGACCCAATAGCGTCGCCTGACGTCCATTTACAAGTACGTCCGAGGCTCCACCCGTCTTCGACGTGATCATACCCACAATACGTTCGCGGAGGCTCTGAAGCCCAACACCTGTGTGGGCGGAACATGGAATTTCACTCTCAGGTCGTTTGGTATCGAACAGCCGAGGTGTCAAATCAACCTTGTTCTGCAGCACTACAACTGGAACACCATGAAACGCAGAGCGAACTTCATCGACCAAACCATCTGAATGCTCAAAGCCATTCGATGCATCGTTAACAACCACAACTGCATCTGACTGCTCGATGATGGATCGGGTGAGGGTAATGCCCTCAAGTTCGATTATGTCGTCGGTCTGACGAATTCCGGCGGTATCTGAGAGATGAACCGAATACCCGTCAATCAGAATCGTTTCCTGGATGTAGTCCCGAGTTGTACCTGGAATTTCACTTACGATTGCACGGCTACGTTGCAGCAATGCGTTGAAGAGCGAGCTCTTACCTGCATTTGGATAACCTACTACCGCAATGTGAAACCCCGACCGCAATATCTCAGCACCCTGAGCTGATGCACCCAACAACTCAACCTCCGCTACCAGGTCACACAGAAGAGTTCGAAGCCGAGTACGATCTACGAACTCGACATCCTCTTCTGAAAAATCAAGCTCTAACTCAAGTAGACCGATAACATCTAGTAAGCCCTCCCTGAGCTGCTTGATTCGCCTTGTGAACCCACCGGCAAGCTGCCGAGCGGCTGTCTGGGCACCAACAAGAGACTCTGCGTGGATGATATCCGCCACCGCCTCTGCTTGGGTAAGGTCTAGCTTCTGATTTACGAACGCTCGACGTGTAAACTCGCCTGGATTGGCAAGCCGTACATTATTCGAAAGCAGGCTATCAATGATCACTTGGCTTGTGAAGGATCCGCCGTGACATCCAATCTCAACGACATCCTCGCCTGTATACGAATGGGGGCAACGAAAGACTGAAACCGTAACAGAGTCGACTCGAGAATCGTCATTCAGCCACCAACCGTACCTGATCGTGTAGCCGGGTGTTTCTTGCAGGTTGAATGAACCCTGGAAAAATATTTCGCATGCTTCTATCGCTCGGGGACCACTCACACGAACAACCGCTAATCCAGCTACACCACGAGGTGTTGCCAGTGCGCAGATTGTGTCGGTATCAACCATCGAAGCACCCATCATAAGGCAATATTGCAGACGCAAATGTTGTCGAGAGACGTTGTAAACATTTTTACATTCATGCAACCGTACACGATCCATCTCCAGACTGTTAGTTCAACCAATGACTATGCCAAAGAGTTGTTGACGCAACACCCATATGTTGTTGTGTCGGCTGAGCATCAGACATCTGGTCGAGGTCGAAATGGCAAAGTATGGCACGGCGACGAACACAAGAACGTTTACTGTTCATTTGGCATCCGCCACCCAATCCCTCCAGCACACCACGAACTACCTCTCTACATGGCGCGTGGCGCACTAGCTGTGTTAGAAACGATCAGGGCACTAGTTCCATCAGCACAACTTCGTCTAAAGTACCCTAACGACGTGCACGCTCTCGAAGGAAATCGTTGGTCAAAGATTTCAGGAGTACTCGTTGAGCACGAGTTTCTCGGCATCACCTGTACGACAACGATCATCGGTGTCGGAATCAATGTTGAACAAACTGTCTTTCCAGAGACTATCGATCAACCATGTACGTCTCTATGCCGTATCGGAAATGGTGTTGTGGTTGAACACGTGCTTCATGTCCTACAGAACATGATTGCAGCGACTCTTGACTTGAGCTCATCAGAGCTATCTTCTCAGTGGGTAAAAGAACTCGCCCCCTCCACTACACGATTTAGAATCAATGGCGAAGATGGATTGTGGCGAATACGTAATCTCGGGGACGATGGACGACTTCACGCAGAACACATTTTGACACGAACCGAGCGGATCATCAGCGATGGCGACACTCTACGATACGAAGATTGAACTCAACGGTGTTGAGTATGGTATTGCCGCGATTGATGTTGGCAATAGCCGCGTGAAGATTCACCACGACGATGTGTTCTTGTCGTTTCCGTATGACAAGGAATGGAAGAAGAATGTACAGCATCACTTCCGTGACCATGTCTCAAAGCGCTATCTCATCGGATTGTCGAGTGTCAACCCAAAGCAAACAACTGCAATCGTAAAAGTCCTTCAACGCATTCCAGGTCACTTGGTCCTGAATGCTCACCAGTTGTTGATGCGGAACGATTCAATTCTGTCACTTGGGAAGGTTGAGAACGCTGGCATTGATCGCATGCTCGGAACAATTGGCGCTATGACAAAGGCAGACCCACCACTTGTTACTGTCGACTGTGGAACAGCTGTAACAGTCAATGCTGTCGATAAAGACAATCACTTCCTCGGAGGCGTCGTCTTCGCGGGGATTTCCACGCAGCTCTTTGGACTAGCGAAACAAACAGCTGCCATTCCAGAGATGAAGTACACACCTCCTGTTAGCCACATCGGCATCAACACACAACAATGTCTGATGGCTGGTATTACCGCATCGGTTGTTGGAGGTGTACAACAAACCATAGAGTCGATACTCAAGAACACCATCAACGTTAAGACAGCTCCTATTGTCATCAGTGGTGGTGAATCGCAACAAGTCGTCGATGCTCTCACGGAGCGCGGCTTCAACGTTGTGTACCATCAACACATGGTTACCGACGGTATTCTCGTGTTGTTGGCAGCGGCGAAGAATGTTGATCTCCAAGACGCCATCATTGGAAAGATCCTCTCGTAATGCAACGTCCTGTAGCGATCGCAGTGCATGGGGGTGCGGGTAATCTCGCACGATACAGCGGAACGGGACGACTCGAGGAAGCACACAAATTTCTTGACGAGGGCATACGATCCTGGCACACCATGCTACGTGATGGTTGCTCTGCATTGGATGTTGCAAGCGTGTGTGTTCGTGCCCTCGAAGATGTCGGATACTTCCATGCTGGCAAGGGATCTTCACCTAACGACAAAGGATACGTCGAGCTTGACGCATCAATTATGCGCGCAAGTGATCATGCTGCAGGTTCGGTAGCTGCAGTTCGTAGTCCGAAGAATCCCATTGATGTAGCCCGTTATGTGATGGAGCACACATCGCAAGTGTTGATGGTTGGTGCAGAAGCAGACGTGTTAATCCGTGATGCTGGAATACCCGTTGTGGACTTCTCGTACTTTGTTCCATGCGATGAAGTAGGAGCAGCACTTCCATCGACGGGAACTGTTGGCGCTGTTGTGTTGGATCAACACGGCGAGATTGTCGCCGCCACATCAACAGGTGGAACACTCCGAAAGCGAGCTGGTCGAGTAGGGGATGCTCCTATCATTGGCGCAGGCACATATGCACGTGCCCGACTCGGTGGTGTATCATGCACAGGAATAGGCGAGTACTTTCTTCGCACGAGTGCTGCTTCACGTGTGCTGGCACGCGTTGAACTTCTCGGCGAACACATATCAACTGCTGCTGGCACCATACTCACCGAAATAGTCAACCTTGGTGGGTCAGGGGGCATGATAGCGGTCGATCACCGTGGAACAGTAGCGATGCCGTTCTCGACATCTGGGATGTATCGCGCGTCAATCGACGGATCGGGTAACGTCGTCGTAGGTTGCTTATAAGGCACGTGCTTTAGAACGCGTGGCCCAGACCAATACTTAACTGCCAGTTACCGGTGTTCATCACACCACGCCGTCCTACAATCCACTTATCCGTAGGGCGAAGAGGGTCGTATACGCTCGTCGCATAGTCTACCCGGAACGGACCAACAGGCGTTTCAAACCTATACCCTAGGCCCATAGCCACTACGCTACCTTTATAGAAGTCTTCTAGCTGCGCAGAGCCGTAGAGATCTGTTGTGAAGCGGTTGAAGGCGTTGCCGATATCTGTAAAGAATGTGACTCCGCTTCGCTCAATCATCGATGCAACGAGGTCGTTGATACCACGTGGACGTTCGAATGTATAGCGAAGTTCAAATCCCAGTTCGACCAACGATCCGCTTCCAATCACATTCGCGAGAACGTAGTCTTGTTCACCAGCTTGGTTGGTGATTGTACCAGAGCGCGGATCATGTAGGAGACGCGACGGATACGAACGGATACTTGCTGGTCCGCCAGCGAAGAACTGACGTTCGAGAGGAACATACGTGTTGTTGCGGAGCGAGTCATTTCGGGCAAAATCAAGCAGTTGGATATGACCCAACTTGATCTTTGTTGCACCTGTGAGACGAGAACCTAAAGGAAACGCAGACGACAAGAAGGCTTGTCCGCGCACGTACTTACCAGCACCCCAACCCCACTCAACCGAAAAACTCGAAAAGGTACCGCGTCGTGGATTGATAGGATTGTCGCGGTGATCACCACTAAGTGTGACACCCGCATTCAATCCCGTGAAGAATGTATTGTTGCGTTGTAAGTACGAATCCAACACCAGAAACTGGTTGAATGTACTCAGCACGTATGCTGTGTCTTCCGGTGTTGTGGCATCACCCAATGCCTGATTCAGCGTCCCCTGGAAGTTTCGCGGAACCTGACGTTCGATGCTCAGATTGATATCGATGTTGGTGAGAAACGTATACGCATAGAGCTTAATCGGAGCAAGAACGTTGAACCCAGCCGACTCGAGGCGAAACGGATTCACAAGTTGTCGCTGCGAGTAATAGGTCGACGTTTGAATACCAAATCGCTGATCAAACAAGCGTCCGATGTTTGGCCACGCTAACACCAACGAGGCGAGTGCTTCCGTCTCAAGTTGTTGCCCTTGCGACAAGCGTGCAACATCCTGGATGACGTACTGCAACGTAACTGAGGCTATCTGTGCGCCACCAAAGACATTCCGATACTGCGCTGTAGCACCAACTCCCAAATTGAGGAAGTTGTCGACCGCTGTCTGATAGAAGATTGTATTCATACCCACATCGTGTGGCTTACTGTTACGTGTAAACACACGAATACCAATCGTCGAATCAGTCGACTGATACTTATGGACGGTGTCAGCCGACACAGTATCAATCAATACGATCTCGAATGTATTCAACGAGAGCAAGTTCGCCTTCGACTGCTCAACTTTTCGTCGACTGTACCAATCTCCAATCTCAACATCAAGTTGTCGCCCCCTTGTTGAGAGATTCACCTCAGGATACCCCATCGTGTTCTCTGCGAAGAAGATCGTGTCAACACGTACGCGTTTACCAGGCGATATAACAACAACTACCGTGTCGTGTTCACCATCTTCCGACAAACCAACAATTGGTGGTCTGTAGGTGGCTTTAAAGTACCCGTTGTTATGAAGGACCTCCACAACAGATCGAACACTAGATTCGATCTCAGCTTCACTAAACGGAGAATTTTGTCGAAAACGGAATGCCGCGCGAGCCTTCGCCGCCATATCTGCGTCTAAGTTTTCAAGTCCCGCGATTGCTATCGTGTCTACCGTGGCCCGTTTACCCTCGTCGATGTGAAATGTCAGCGTGTTCTTTGATGTTGACGAGTCTTGGGCAAATGTGTACGTAACACGTGCATTGTGAAACCCATTTTGATCCAGGTAGGTGAGAAGCGATAAACTATCACCAGATGCAGTTTCTGCATTGAAGTATCGAAGTTCATTCACCAGATCCTGTCGAATCCCATCCAAGCGATCAATGATCACTTTAGGCGTAGCCGGATTTCGACGCAAGTTCTCTTCGAAGTAAAGAGTAAGCTGACGTGTGATTGTTAGTTCACTTGGTATAGACGATATAACACCCGTCAACTCAAGAGGTGTAGTTACCACGCAACCAACAAACTCTACTTGTTGAAGTTCGTCGAGATTAAACACCTTCGATCGCTCACCTGCACGCACAACGCTGTCGCGATACGAGACTTGGGCACTAGCGACCGAGAATGCAAAAAGCCCTAGCACCCCAATCAACACGGAGCGCAGGACTACAGAGCCATATACGTGAAAGCCGAACACTTGGCGCAAGATACCGCACGAAGGCCCTCCCGTATGCACAACGCCCTTCTGAAGGGGCTTCAAAAGGGCGTTAAAACTGCGTTCTGATGGGTTACTCAGATTAGGAGTCGTACTGATCGTCATCTTCGCTGAAGAACATATCATCCGATGCGGCTTCATATTCAGGCCACAAATCTTCGATACCTTCATACGTGATCTCGTCTGACTCTTCAAGCTCCAACAGGTTGTCGATCACCTGTAGTGGTGCTCCAGTACGATTACAATAATCAATGAGCTCCTCCTTGGTGGCCGGCCAAGGGGCATCCTCGAGATACGAGGCTAATTCGGGCGTCCAAAACATGGGAGGATCCTTACGATTTGTTGGTTAACAGTTGCGGCGCGAATATAACTCAACGCGAGAAGTTCGCAACAATGATCTCTGCTATAGCAAGATCATACGGCGTGGTGATCTTAAAATTCACTTCCTCACCTGGTACCAAATGTACCGTGTGACCTGATAGTTCCACCGCGGATGAACAATCGGTGAGCGACAATCCTTCGCGAACGGCATGCTCATACGACGACCGGAGAACCGATATCCGAAAGCCCTGCGGTGTCTGCACACGAACAAGACGTGATCGATCAAGCGTACGTTCCACGACACCATCAGATACCATCTTTACCGTATCTGCCATAGGTAGAAACGGAACAGCAGCTCCGTGTTGCTCAGCTGCTATCGCAACGCGCTCCCAAAGGTCGACGGTTGCTAACGGACGCACGGCATCATGCACGAGCACAACGCCGTCGGCATCAACGTTGTTCATAGACCAATGCTGCAGACCCTTCAGCACCGTGAGTTGTCGCTCTTCTGCACCCTCGTACACCTGTATGCGTGCGTCGGTGATGCCCCAACCCCGAAGTTGAAGGTACATCTGATCGATGTCACCCTGAACACCGATCGATATCGTTCCAACATCCGACACAGCGCAAGCTGTTCGTAGAGTGTGCACCAGGATAGGATCACTACCCAGCGTGTGAAACTGCTTAGGCAGAGCACTCTGAAAACGAGTTCCAGAGCCAGCCGCTGGTATAATGATCGCCCTACCGGGCTTTGAAGAAGTCATGCTCGAAGATATAGCTCACTCCACCACCTACAAAGAAAAAGGGTGTCGTGCAGAAGCACGACACCCTTTTATCGATCTATGTCTACTCGGTTTACTTCACAATTGTGAGCGGAATCGTCACGATGTTCTCGCCGTAGCGAATGATCATCGTGTAGGTGCCAGAAGCAACGAGTGATCCAGCAGCATCACGACCGTTCCAACGGATCGATCCACCAGCTTCGACACCTTCGTGTGTGAAGGCAGCAACTGTAGCACCAGATGTGCTGACAACGCTGATGTTCAT
>CAJAIA010000005.1 GCA_903939735.1 uncultured Ignavibacteria bacterium | reverse complement strand
TCGACGCGCATCATTAAGCAGAAGATCAAAGAGCTGATTGATGCCGAATCGAAGAGCAAACCCCTGAGCGACGACAAGCTCGGGAAGGACCTCAAGAAACTTGGGTACAATGTTGCCCGACGCACAGTAGCGAAGTATCGCGAGCAACTCCGCATACCTGTCGCGCGCCTACGCCGCGAGCTCTAATCCGCGCCTGTGGATGTCACGTTGTTGTAAAAAATGCACTCCAGCGAGTGAGCAAGGACCGTGGATGGCATAGTGAATGACGTAGCATTGCAGTTCCTTTGCGAACCAATTGTGCATGTCATGCATACGGCGAAACGTCCCATCATCATCCGACTTCGGATTATCCTAGCACATCTGCAACGTGGCGAACGCGTTACGGCTGGTATGATGGCGGCTGTGTTAAACGTGAGCCTACGAACTGCCGCACGCGACTTCGACTACCTCATGCATAGTCTGCATGTTCCGCTGACGTATGATTACCGGAAGAAGTCCTATGTGCTAACTGGAGAGATTCCGCCTATCCTCATCGAGCCCTCAGAGCCCGACGGCGAGCGATAGCAGCATTACCCCTGGCGTGGCACGAAGAGCTTCATGGAAATGTCGAGTGCTGTTGCGCTATGCGTGATCGCACCCACACTGATGAAGTCGACTCCTGCTTCGGCGTACTGCCGAATGTTCTGATAGGTAATTCCACCTGAGGCTTCTGTTTCGAGTCGGCGCTCTACCATCCGCACACCCTCGGCAACTTGTGCCGGTGTGAAATTGTCGAACATCACGCGATGGACGCCATGACATTGAAGAATCTCCACGACGTCATCAAGCGAGCGAGCTTCAACTTCGATCTTCATTGTTGGACGGTCATGAAGTTCTGCCGTGACGGTATCGACGGCTTCGCGGATACCTCCACATGCAGTGATGTGGTTATCCTTGATCATCACCATGTCGTAGAGTCCGATTCGATGATTGATCGCTCCGCCGATACGCGTTGCATACTTGTCGAGTAACCGCCATCCTGGAATCGTCTTGCGTGTGTCCAGCACCCGTGCTTGCGTACCCTCGATCTGTTGCACATACGCACGCGTGAGTGTTGCCACACCGCTCATTCGTTGAATAAAGTTCAGTGCCGTACGCTCACCGGCAAGCAGCGCATGCGCTGGTCCCTCAATGTTTGCCAGCACAGTACCGGCGGCAACAATGTCGCCGTCATTCACTCGCGTCTCGATATGCACATCGGAAGAGAACTGACGGAATACGAGGGGCAGCAAGGGTATACCACAGATAACACCATCCTGCTTCATCAAGAAGCGGGCTGCTGCGGTGGCATCACGTGAGATGCACAGATCACTGGTGATATCACCGGTGCCGAGATCCTCATGGATGGCGAATTGAATCAGGCGTATGAGGGAGGAGTCAACAGGAAGCATAGCAGTTGGTCGGGGTGAAATATCAAGCGAAGGTACGAACTGGAACGAACTGGAATGTCGATCCGTCAAAGAGCCCCTTATCGCTGAGTTTCAATTGTGGAATCACAAGAAGCGCCATAAAGGAGATTGTCATGAACGGAGCACGAAGGGGCGATCCGAGTGACTTCGCGATGGCATCGAGTTCGGCATACTTCCGAGCTACGGTGTAACCGTCTTCGGTCGACATCAGACCGGCTACTGGCAGCGGTAGAACGTCGACGCGATTGTTCTGCGCAACGCAAACACCGCCTCGTACATCAATGATGGCATTTACTGCTGCCGCTAGATCTTCGTCGGTACACCCTACGGCGACAATGTTGTGAGAATCATGCGCCACGCTGCTTGCTATTGCACCCTTCTGCAATCCGATGCCTTTGATATAGGCAATAGCTGGTGGTGCGTCCCGATAGCGGTTAACAACAACGATTTTGAGTACATCTGGCGATGGAAGTGCATGATGCTCTTCCGTCGTGACGAGTTGTCCGTCGTGAGCAACGATAACGCGTACTGTTTCTCCGTCATCCGTTGATGCGAGAGCATCCGCAGTTATTGGTCTACATGCAAAGGCGTTGATGAGGCCTTCCTGAACAGAAGCGATCAATGACTGACCGTCACGTGCTACGCATTCCCCGCCAACCCACGTCTCGCGCACCTGCATTTTCGTCAGATCGTCAACAACGATGAAATCTGCACGATCACCAGTGCGAAGCAGACCAATGGGCAAACCATAATGCTCAACAGGATTAACGCTTGCGGCTCGCAACACATCAAACACATCATACCCGAGGTTGATCGATCGCTGAACAATCAGGTTGATATGTCCTAGCACCAGAGAATCGGGGTGCATATCATCAGAGCAGAACATAACCCGATCAGCATGTGTGCCGATAATCGAATGGAGTGCGTCGTAATTCCGTGCCGCAGAACCCTCGCGAATCAGGATCTTCATCCCGACCTTCAGCTTATCCAAGGCCTCGTCGAGTGTGAAGCACTCGTGATCGGTTGATATTCCATGCGATGCATACAACGCCGCTTGCTCGCCGCGCAAGCCAGGTGCATGACCGTCTATCACGCGACCGCATGCACGAGCAACCTCGAGCTTCTGCATCACAACCGGATCGTTGAAGAGGACGCCTGGCCAATTCATCATTTCACTGAGGTACCGCACGCGTTCGTCGCGAAACAGCTCGCGGATATCGTCAACAGTAATGTCGGCACCAGCTGTTTCGAACGTCGTCGCTGGAACGCACGATGGAGCACCGAAGGCAAACTGAAACGGCACACGTTCGCCATTGGCAAGCATATACCGTACGCCCTCGATACCACAGACGTTAGCAATCTCATGTGGATCGCTTACGGTACCCACCGTTCCATGCACAACAGCAAGTCGGGCGAACTCCGACGGAATCAGCATCGACGATTCCACGTGGACGTGGGCGTCGACGAATCCAGGGAGGATGTGCTGTGATGATGTTACCGACGCATCTTCGACAATCGACGTGATACGCTCGCCCTCGAGGGTTATCACGCCTGGATAGATACGTCGTGTATGGACATCAACGATGTGTCCTTCAATGCGCGTCATGTGAGATTCTCCAACGGACGAAATGGCCACTGACGGTCACGGCGTGCGATGACCATGTACACAAACGTACCGACCACCGGCGCAACGATCCCAACAATCTGACGTGTGGTGTCGGCCGACCAAAAGAGCCACAGCCAAATTGCTATCGTGGCAATCACTGGCAGCGGATATAGCCACATCCGCCACGGCATTTGTCCGGCACCAACACGACGTCGCAGCACCATCAGACCGGCGGCCTGTGCTATGAACTGCGTGAAGACTCGCATCGTAATAATGGCCTTGATCGAATCACCCAATGAAAGCGTTGCTGCAAAGACAACTGATACAGCGCCAAGAATGAGCAAGCTCACGTGCGGGAAGTTCGCCGTTGGATGCTCTTTTCCAAATACGCGGAAGAACAGTCCATCCTGAGCTGCTGCATACGGAATGCGTGTGTACCCCAGCATCACACTGAAGAGCGACGCTATCGCTACCACAAGAATCAGGATCGTTCCGATGTAGGCCGCAGTGCTTCCCCATACGGCATTGAGCATCGTACTGACGACGAACGATGAACTCGCGATCGTCTCGGCATCAAGGACGCGTGTGATCGCCCACTGCATCGACAGGTACAGTGCACCTATCCCGACAATCGACAGATACATACTGCGGGGAATGACACGCTCAGGATTGCGTACCTCGGCACCAAGGTGGCATACGTTGTAATAGCCGAGGTACGAATAGATCGTAGGCAACAACGCTGCACCCAGCATGTTCCATGCAATACCGTCGGCTACACCTGTTGCATGCTGAAGAGGAGTCACGGCTGGTGCAACGATCCCCGATACAACGATCCAGCCCATCGTCGCGATCACACATGTCCATAGCACCACGGAGATCGTGCCGATCGCAGCGACGCGGCGATACAGAAGCAGCACCAAGAGAAGGATGACGCCCACAGCAATCCCACGTGTGGCGATGGGTGTGAGCGGACCAGTGACGAAGGTTGCGTAGGTAGCAAACCCGAGCGCACCTGAGGTAACTACCAACGGTGCTTGAAAGGTGGTTTGCCACACGAAGAGGAAGGCCATAAGCCGACCGAGTGTCGACGGACCATATGCTTCACGGAGAAATGCGTAGGAGCCGCCGGCCTTGGGCATCGCTGCACCAAGTTCACTCCACACGCTTGCATCGATCAACGCAATAAGCATCCCGCACGCCCATGCCAGGAGTGCACCTTCGGACGAGCCCATCGTTGATGCGACAAGAGCCGTTGTCACGAACGGTCCAATACCTACCATGTCGATCATATTGATCGCAGTGGCTTGGAAGAATGAAAGCTCGCGGCGCAACATCGGCGTTTACCGTGCTGTTGGGTCGGCAGACCACAGGAGCTTCTCACGCAGCAAATCGTAATACGTGCTGTCGGCGCGCTTTACGAGCTTCACGAGGTGCTCACTCTTGCGAATAATCACCGAATCACGACTCGATAGTGTACCCAGAATCTGTCCGTCCGCCACAACATGCGCTTCACGCTGTCCCTCCATGAGTGTACAGCGAATCTCGCTAGCATCATTGACGATGAGCGGACGCAGGGTGAGTGTATGCGGGGCAATCGGCGTCACACATATCACCTGCGACGATGGCGCAATGATCGGTCCACCAGCTGCAAGCGAATACGCCGTCGAACCCGTTGGTGTACAGACAATCACACCATCGGCACGATAGTCGGCCACATGATGGTCGTTGACAAATGCGCGTACGCCAGTCATCTTTGCTTCAGCGGAGCGCTCAATCAGCACATCGTTCAGCGCATAGTACGTTGCGCCATTCATGTGCACTTCAAGCGTTGTACGATCGACAACTCGGTAGTTACCCTTCAGCACGTCAATGATCGCAGCATCGAGCTCCGAGGTTGGGAACTCTGCAAGAAATCCAAGCTTACCCACGTTGATGCCCATGATGGGAACATCAGAACCCATCAACACGCGCGTTGTCGCAAGGAGGGTACCATCACCACCGAAGGTCATCACCATATCGGCACGCGTATCGAATTCCGTTACTGGGCGCACATCGCAGCGCGAGACGATCTCCTCGGATAACACACTGGCAAGAACAGTATCGAGAATTACCTCAACACCCTCTTCACGCAAGCGTATTGCCGCATGCGATGCCCAACGCACGGCTTCCGGGCGAGCAGCATAGGCGAGAATTGCAATACAGTGCATCAGGCAAGATTCGTTGGCGACGTGAGAGCATCGGTGTTGCCGAACTCATCAACGAAGTTCAACTTCAACGTACTGATCGTTTGCTCGAGGATCCGAGCTTCGTCGATATTCAGATTGCCCTTCGTCTTGTCTTGGAGAATCGTCAGCATCTCGATGACATATCGCGCATGATCCTGATTCTTCATGAATTCATTCGTCACAGGGTGCTTCATCTTACCAAGCGCGACCATGCCCTCAACTTGATAGATCTGTACGATGGTAATGAAGGTGAGTACGTCGTTCATACGAGGAGTGTTGAAAGTTCTGAGAGATAGGCCGGAATCGGCTTTCGTTCCGTCCACGTTTGTTCAAGGGGCACGTAGGAAACATCATTCCCCATCTGCCCAATCATTACGTCGGTGTGACCTTGCAAAAGAGCATCAACTGCGGCAGCTCCGAGGCGCGACGCCAGGACGCGATCGCGAACCGTTGGAGAACCTCCACGCTGCACGTGTCCGAGAATCGAAACCTTTGATGGAACGCCATAACGTTCTTCAAGTTTCTGGCTGATTCCCAACGCTCCGCCGAGTTCATCGCCTTCACCAACAATTACAACGGTGCGTTTGTCGAGTCCTTGCGAGACTATGCGCTGGTACAATTCATCAATATCCGTGAGCGTCTCAGGCACGGCAACGTATTCTGCACCACAGGCGATGCCAACATCAAGAGCAATGAAGCCGGCATGCCGCCCCATTACCTCGATAAAGAACAAGCGTCCATGAGACTCAGCCGTATCACGAATCTTATCGATTGCCTGTGCGGCGGTGTTGATGGCCGTGTCGTAGCCGATTGTAAAGTCGGTACCTGCAAGATCGTTATCGATCGTACCCGGCGTCCCAACGATGCGAACCCCATGCTCGGTCCACAGTGCGTGCGCACCATGAAACGTGCCATCGCCACCGCAAGCTACAACGCCATCGATGCCATGTGCCCGGAGTTGTTCGGCCGCCATGATGCGTCCGTCGGGCTCAAAGAAGTCGGGGCAGCGCGATGTCTTCAGGATCGTACCGCCACGATCGATCGTATTGGCCGTCCGTGCGCGATCAAGAATTTCGAAGTGGCCCGCGATCATCCCGGAGTACCCGCCGATGATGCCGATCACTTCGAGACCACGTTTGTCGGCCGCGCGCTCAACCGCCCGGATGTGAGCGTTCATCCCAGGGGCGTCGCCACCGCTTGTAAACACTGCAATGCGTTTCATAGTGCACGAAAATACGACCCGATGGGCCTTTCCATGACAGATTATTCATTGTTACCAATGTTATGGAAAGGTAACCTAACTGTTACTGGACGGCATTTTAGTTTCGCCTTGGTAACACTGAGCTAACAATTTCATTACATGCGGGGCAAACTCCATGGGGAACGTAACACGACTACTTCTGGGCATCTGTACCATTGTCGCAGCTATTGGTGTAACATCAACGAGCGCGTTTGGCCAGGCGTCGACGATGTCACACGGAAGCTTTGATTTCAATTCTGACGGTGTAGTCTTCCAGTCTGCCGATAGCAATACGCGTGTCATGATGCGGTTCCGCATGCAGAATTGGGCCACGTATACGACAAAGACCGAGGACGTCGATCAGGACCTCGACCTCTCAGCAGGCTCGATGGACTTCGCTGTGCGCCGACTTCGCCTCCGCTTTGGTGGCTCGCTCTACGATCCACGGCTCACGTTTAACCTCCAGCTCTCGTTCTCACGGTCAGACCAGGATTGGACCGACACGCAGTTTCCGAACATCATCCGCGACGCGATGATCTTCTGGAATTTCTCTCCAACACTTCAGGTAGGATTTGGTCAGACCAAGCTCCCAGGCAACCGCCAGCGCGTGATTTCGTCTGCCGACCTCGAACAACCTGACCGCTCGATCGTCAACACTGCATTCAACCTCGACCGTGACTTTGGCTTCCAAGGCTTCTGGCGTCCAATCACTGGAAGTGTTATCGTAAACCTTCGTGGTGCGGTCAGCACAGGCGACGGACGTAACCAGCCATCAATCTCTGGTGGCGGTCTAGCATACACGGCACGTGCAGAAGTCCTTCCATTTGGCGCATTTAAGAACGGTGGAGACTACTTCGAAGGCGATCTCGCCCGTGAGGAAAAGCCGAAGCTTTCCGTCGGTGTCTCCTATCATCATAACGACAACCAGACCAAAACACGCGGTCCACTCGGGCGCTCACTGTATGGTCGCCGTACATCGAATGTCGTCTACGCCGATGCTCTCCTGAAGTATCAGGGCTTCTCGCTCTACACAGAGTACGCCCAACGAACATCCGACAACCCAATCACGTACAAGGACACGACGCGTAAGGACTATGCCGCCGTCTTCGTCGGAAGCGGCTACATGGCCCAAGCCTCGTACATCTTCCCATCAATGTGGAACGTTGGTGCACGTTATGCAGTTGTCGACGCCGGTAATCAGCTTGCAGGCCTTGCCGAGTATCAGAAGCAAGTAAACATGAGTGGTGTTGTTGGCTACTATATCAACAAGCATCGCATCAAGGCAAACCTCGAACTTGGCACGAATCGCATCACGCTGCTCAACTCAGGAAGTGAAGTACAGCACTCATTGTATGCACGTTTCAACATGGAGCTCGGCATCTAACGTGTTACAATGTGGTAACACCAGAACGTCACGCCTCGCCTGCCCCCTAATTTGCCGTCCGTTTTGTTCACACAACTTCACACACATCATGACTACACTTCGCTCCCTTGTTCCCTACATCGCTCTGATCGTCCTCACGGTTGTGGCTGTTGCTCTTCCGAAGGAGCGCGTCACCATCAAGGGTTCAGACACCATGGTGATCCTCGTCCAACGCTGGACGGAAGCATACACTGATAAGAAGACCACGGAGTTCCAGGTAACGGGTGGCGGCTCGGGTACGGGGATCGCAGCATTGATCAACGGCACAACAGACATCTGTGCCTCATCACGTCCGATCAAGAAGGACGAAGTAGCACAGCTCGAAAAGAAGTTTGGCTATAAGGGGCTTGAAATTCGTGTCGCTATGGATGGTCTTGCCATCTATGTTCACAAGTCAAATCCGGTCAAGCAACTTTCGATGGCGCAAGTGAAGGACATCTTCACAGGTAAGGTCACGAACTGGAAGCAAGTTGGCGGTAACGATAAGCCAATCCTTCTGTACTCGCGCGAAAACAACTCCGGCACATATGAGTTCTTCAAGGAACACGTTCTGAACAAGCAGGACTTTGCAGCATCTGCCCAGCACATGGCCGGCACAGCTGCGCTGATCAATGCGGTTTCAAAGGACATGAATGCCATTGGCTTCGGTGGTGCTGCCTATGCGAAGAACGTTAAGGCCCTTCCTATTGCGAAGGATCCTTCATCAAAGGCTGTCACTCCAAATGCAGCGACGATCCACGACGGTTCGTACCCAATCTCACGATTCCTGTACTTCTATCTCAATCAGAAGCCTGCTGGAAGCGTCAAGAAGTTCATTGACTGGGTAATTTCGCCTGCCGGTCAGAAGGTTGTGACAGAAGTTGGTTACTATCCGATCAAGCGCAAGTAAATTTGCGCCTGGGTTATTGAGGGCGCAGTGAACAATCCGTTTCGGACAACTCGAAGAAACATCGGTGAATTGATCGCGGAATGGTCCATCCGGGCCGTGGCCTCGCTGTCGATCATCGTGATCTTCCTCATTTTTGTCTTCGTCTTCCGGGAAGCATCAACGCTGTTCCTTGGCGATTCGGACGAGGCTACTCCGCAGTCTACACAGGTTGCGCAGACGGATAGTACGTCGCAGACGACATCGTCGTCGGAACCCGATGTATACAATCCGGAAGCAGAAGAGCCCGAGGTGTACAATCCTGAAGCTGAAGCTCCAAGCTCTGGTGAAGAGGGTGCGCCTGGTGAGTTCATCTACATCGCCGCCAACCCTGCGTATCCGCACATCTATAACCCATCGACTGGCTTGATCCCGCCGGACATTGATGCGGCCTCTACAGAAGAAGACGTGGTTCTCGGTGATACGCTGTCGTTCACCGAGAACTTCTTCAGTTCAACGTGGCAGCCTGTTGGTGAGGTGCCGAAGTTCGGCATCGTACCGCTGTTGATCGGCACCGCGAAGACGACACTTATTGCAATCCTGATTGGCGCGCCGCTGGGAATTCTCGCAGCACTCTTCGTCGCCTTCTTTGCAAAGCCATGGATTCGTGAAATCGTCAAGCCCGGTATTGAGCTGCTCGCCGGCTTCCCGTCGGTTGTGATCGGCTTCTTCTGCTTGGTCTCTGTGGCATCATGGGTGCAAGACATAACTGGTGTTCCGTACCGACTCAACGCAATCGTGGGCGGCATAGGTCTTTCACTCGCCGTGATACCGATTGTGTTCTCGATTGCCGAAGATGCTTTGAGCGCCGTGCCGAAAACACTACGCGAGGCATCCCTTGCATTGGGCTCCACCGAGTGGCAGACTGCCTATCGCGTGATGTTGCCTGCGGCTGCACCGGGCGTGTTTGCCGCCGTGCTTCTTGGCATCGGCCGTGCATTCGGTGAGACGATGATTGCAATCATGGCAACTGGCAACGCTCCACTGTCCACCTTCTCACCCTTCGAGCCCGCTCGAACAGTAGCCGCCACAATCGGTAGCGAAATGGGCGAAGTCGTCTGGGGTTCGGAACACTATGGTGTTCTCTTCCTTCTGGGCGTGTTACTCTTTGTGTTTTCGTTCGGATTGAATGCGATCACCGAACTGTACGTGAAAACGCGCTTCATCAAGCGCTTCCAGGGGAAGTAACATGCAGTTCTCCGCATCGACCTTGCCCCTTCCAAAACGTCTGCTCGGCTTCTTTGCTGTGCTTATCGCGCTGACGGCAGCTGTAGCCGTGGTTGGCATCATCCTTGGGATGGTCGGCAACTTCCTTGCCAACGGTGGTACGCATGTCACATGGGAGTTCCTCACGGAGTTTCCGCGCAACAGTAATACCGAGGGCGGTATCTGGCCAGCCTTGGCTGGGACGACACTGCTTGTGATGCTGATGACGCTTCTCGGTGTGCCCGTTGGTACAGCGACAGCGATCTATCTCACAGAGTTTGCCAAACAGGATTCCTGGTTCGCTCGAAGCGTGCGCTTCGCCGTCAATACACTTGCCGGCGTTCCATCGATCGTCTTCGGTCTCTTCGGTGTTGGCTTCTTCATTCAGTTCATGGGTGGGAATATCGATGCTGCCTTCGGTACATCGTCATTCGGCGATGGATCGCTGCTGTGGTCGTCCGCAACGCTCGCTGTGTTGACGCTTCCTGTGGTGATCGTTTCCGTTGAAGAGGCACTCCGTGCTGTCCCGCGCGACTTGCGCGAAGCATCTCTGGCCCTCGGCGCTACGCGAATGCAAACGATCATCAAGGTCGTGCTTCCAAACTCAGTAACCGGTATCCTCACGGGTTCCATCCTTGCTGTTGGACGGGGTGCGGGGGAAGTTGCGGCGATCCTGTTCGTTGGGGTAACATATTCGTCGGAAGTTTTGCCGTCGGCTGTCACCGAGAAGTTCATGCACCTTGGGTATCACCTCTTCGTGCTGTCGACGCAGTCGCCAGATGTCGAGAAGACATTGCCTCTTCAATTTGCGACAACGTTGGTACTCCTCGGGTTGACGTTCCTCCTCAATCTCACGGCAATTCTCATTCGCTCACGTCTGCGGAAGCGGTAGAAAGTTTGCACATGGCCAAGGATCTTCAAACAAAGATTGCAGCGCACGATTTCAACTTCTTCTACGGACAGAAACAAGCGCTCTTCGATATCAACCTCAGCATTCCTGAGCGCAAGGTCACGGCCTTCATCGGCCCATCTGGTTGTGGCAAGTCGACCTTCCTTCGTTCAATCAATCGCATGAACGATCTGATCGAGGGTACCCGTATCGATGGGAACATGATCGTTGATGGCGTGAACGTCTACGACAAAGAAGTTGACGTCGTGACGCTTCGACGTCGCATCGGGATGGTCTTCCAGAAATCGATTCCGTTCCCGAAGTCGATCTACGAGAACATCACCTACGGTTTGACGTTGAACGAATCACGTACCAAGGCCGAGCTCGATGAAATTGTCGAGTCCAGTCTGCGTCGTTCTGCACTCTGGGATGAAGTAAAGGATCGCCTAAACCACTCAGCGCTCGGTATGTCGGGCGGACAGCAGCAGCGGTTGTGCATTGCACGGGCGATTGCGATCAATCCTGAGATTCTGTTGATGGACGAGCCGTGCTCGGCGTTGGATCCAATCTCAACTGCGAAGGTTGAGGAACTGATCGAAGAATTGAAAGACACCTACACGATCGTGCTTGTAACGCACAACATGCAGCAAGCCGGACGCGTCTCGGATTACACAGGTTTCTTCCTCATGGGCTCACTCATTGAATTCGATCGTACACGAACGATCTTCACGAGTCCGTCGAAGAAGGAGACAGAAGATTACATCACTGGCCGATTTGGATAAGACGTATGCACCGTTCCTTTGAAGAAGATCTCGATAAACTCCGTACGCGACTCATCCGAATGGGCTCGCTTGTCGAAGAGCAGGTGGAGTTTGCACTCCGCTCACTTCGTGAGGGCAATCAGGAGCTAGCTCGCATCGTTATCGATCGTGATGACAAGGTCGACAAGCTCGACCTGAAGATTGATAAACAGTGTCAGCGCATCTTCGCACTCAATCAGCCGGTTGCCTCCGACCTGCGACTATTGCTTGCTGCAGTCAAGATCAACAACGAGCTTGAGCGCATCGGCGACCAAGCAACGAACCTTGCTCAGATCGTTATTGATTCTCCAACGGCTGTGCAGCTTGCAAATCAGATCGACCTGCACCGCATTGCTCAGGCCGCCTACACAATGGTGAAGTCGAGTCTCGACTCGTTCATCAACAACGATCCAGATCTGGCGATGCACATTCTTCCGTCAGATCAAACGGTCGACCAGCTCTATAACAGCTTGCGGAGCGATCTCATCGAGATCATGACGGACGATAGCAGCTTGGTGCCAGATGGCGCTCAACTGCTGTTGGCACTGCACGATCTAGAACGCATGGCAGACCACTCGACGAACATTGCCGAGAATGTGATCTTCCTGACGCACGCGAAATTGGTTCGCCACCGTGCCGTGAACGAAGACGCTACCGAGTAACGAACTCCGTACCTTTGTGCCATGACCACCAAGGGTATCATCCTCGCTGGCGGAAGCGGCACGCGACTGCACCCCCTGACAGCTGCATTTTCGAAGCAGCTGCAGCCGGTGTACGATAAGCCGATGATCTACTACCCTCTCTCGACGCTTATGATGGCGGGGATACGAGAGGTGCTGATCATTTCTACACCGCAGGACACACCAATCTTCGAGCGATTGCTCGGGGATGGATCGCGCTTCGGCATCTCGCTTTCCTACGCTGTTCAGGATCAACCACGAGGTATTGCTGATGCGTTCCGCGTTGGACAAGCCTTCATTGGTGCGTCCCCGGTCTGTTTGATTCTGGGCGATAATGTGTTCTATGGAAAGCTGGATTTCCTGCGTAACGCACTTACGTCCAATTCGGGTGCAACGATCTTTGGCTATCCGGTAACCGATCCTCAACGCTATGGCGTAGTGGAGCTCGACGCCGCCGGTAGGATTGTGTCGATTGAGGAGAAGCCTGCAGAGCCGCGGTCAAATCTTGCCATCCCCGGACTGTACGTGTACTCGAATGATGTGGTCGAGATTGCCGCTTCTCTTACGCCTGGACGTCGTGGTGAACTCGAGATTACCGACGTTCATCGTGAATACATGCAGCGCAACAACCTCCACGTGCAGCCACTTGGTCGTGGCATAGCCTGGCTCGACACAGGAACACCCGAAAGCCTCCTCGATGCCAGCACGTTTATCCATGCAATCGAGAAGCGACAGGGATTGAAGATCGGATGCCTCGAAGAGGTTGCTCTTCATCAGGGCTTTCTCTCACAGGACGCATTCCGTGAGTGTGTGCGCAAGCTACCGCACTCCGACTACCGCTCGTATTGTGAATCTCTCGTTGTGATGTGATGAACGCAAGACTCTCGTCCCTTACGTCAACAATCCAATCGTCCTTCGCTGCGTTCTTCCAACGATCGACATCGACGGGGATCGTCATCCTGGTAGCTTCAGCGCTTGCGCTACTCTGGACGAACTCACCGTTTCACGCGAGCTACGAAGCGCTCAGGCATCAGCCCATCGAGATTGTTCTCTCGACCCTACACTTAGAGTTCTCGTTCGAGCACTTCGTCAACGATGGATTGATGGTGCTCTTCTTCCTTGTGGTCGGACTAGAAATCAAACGCGAGCTCCTTGTTGGTGAGCTGTCATCACGTCAGACCGCAATGTTGCCCTTTATTGCGGCCGTCTTCGGCATGATCGGACCTGCGATTGTCTATCTCGCATTTAACGCTGGCACCGATGCCGCACGCGGCTGGGGGGTCCCCGTCGCAACCGATATCGCCTTTGCGTTGGGCGTCCTCGCCCTGTTGGGCAATCGTATCCCACTCGGGTTGCGTGTATTCTTGGCCGCCCTTGCCATTGTCGACGATCTGCTGGCGGTGCTTGTGATTGCACTCTTCTATACCGCATCGCTCAACGTTGGGATGTTGTTGCTTGCCGCAGCGATCACAGCACTTCTGTTTATTGGCAACCGGATGCGCGTGATCTCGCTATGGTTCTACGGACTCCTTGGTGTCGCGCTGTGGGTGGCAGTGTTGTTCAGTGGCATTCACGCAACGATTGCTGGTGTTGTCCTCGCGATGTGCATCCCTGCAACGAGTCGGATTGATCGCGTGTCGTTCTTCCAGCGCAGTCGCGAGCTCATTACGCGCATTACCCAGCGTGCCGAAACGAATGAGGATGAGGGAGAGCAGCTCGATGCCATTCATTCGCTTGAACAGATGTGCGAACATGCGCAGTCGCCCCTACATCGCATTGAGCACGGACTTGGAAAGCTCGTGTCGTTTGCAATCATGCCTGTGTTTGCGTTGGTGAACGCCGGCATCGTCATCGATACATCTCTTGTGTCTTCCCTCTCATCATCGGTCGGACTCGGCGTAATTCTGGGTCTCTTTATCGGCAAGCAGGTAGGAATATCTATCGCCGTCGCGTTGTCGGTGAAACTTGGTTTCGCATCGATGCCTCGTGGTGTGCGGCCCATACACATGTACGGTGTTGCACTCTTGTGTGGCATCGGCTTCACGATGGCACTCTTCGTTGCTAACCTGGCATTCATCGACCCAGCACATCTTGATGTTGCGAAGCTGAGCATCATTGTTGGTTCGGCGTTAAGCGCGATCGCTGGTGCAGTTGTTCTTCGGACGACTACCTAACAACCTGATGAGCTCGAACACCTAGGGCGTTACCCTAGGCGGGGACATGTCGGGCTGTCAGCCCTCGTTTGATCACGCGTGATCATTCACAACGCGGTACTCTTCAACTGGCACACCACCAATGAGGTGCTCTTGGATGATGCGTTCAAGTACCTTGGGCGTACACGAGTGATACCACACGTTGTCTGGTTGAACGACAACGATCGGACCCATCACACAGAGACGGAGACAGTTCGCCTTGGTGCGGAAGACCTTACCCGGCTGATCGAGTTCAAGCTCCTTGAGGCGCGTCTTGAGATAGTCCCAGGCTTCGAGCCCCTTTTCCATGCTGCAGCACTTTGGCTTCGACTGATCAGCACAGATCATCACATGACGCTCGTGCGTACCAATGCCGAGCGCTGCTGCCTTTTCGCGGAGCTTTACGTCAGGTTTCATTTCCGCTTGTACTTGATCTGATTCTTCGGACGCGCAATCACGAGACCAGACGTAAACGTCGTGAGCGTAGAAGAAACTTCCTTGTAGAGCTCAGAGTGACATACGGCCAGCGCCATAGCGATGCCACGTGAACCGGCATGCAAGTAGCCGTAATAGCGCACGGGTGTTTGATCGATCGGCATGTCGATTTGGATCTCGAGCATCTTCTCATTGTTCACCGTAACGTCACGCTTCGACACAAGCTTCGTACCAGGATACGACTCAGCCATACCACCAACGAAGCTATCGAGGAACTCTGTCGCCGGTTGGAACTCCTTCACCGACATCACCATGCCGCGGATGTTGCCATCAACGTGCTGGAATTGTCCATCGAACGATTCATTTGGGAGCGAATCCTGCAAGATCGACCACTCATTCGTGTCGTACATGAAGGTTGCATTCTTCATCGCTAACGTGGCCGTGGCAAGCTTCGACTTCACGAAACTGCTATCAGACGCACCAGCCGGCAACCATGTGCCTGCAATGGCATGTCCGCCACGCACAGCCGCTGCATATGCACAATGCACACATGCGTGTGCTGCATAGGAAGAAGCAAGCATGACGAGCGTAACAAGAAGACTGCGCATGAGGATTCCTCGTGGTGACGTTATGGGCAAAACTATGCTTCGCGTTGGGTGCGACGCACGAGTTGACGTATCGTGAGTGTAGCATGAACTAAGCAGAGTATTGCTGCCAGTCCGACCACAAAAATAGGTCCGGGAACATTGTCGCCACCACCCGTCAACACCGATAACGTGCGTGGCAGAGCGGTCGCAAAAAAGAACATCGGAACCATACTCGACGCGAGAAGCACAGCCAACCAAGGGGTAGTCACCTCACGCTTGAGCAACTGACGTCCAGCCAATGCGAGGATTATACCTGGAAGAAGCACTGGAAGCACCAACAGAGACTGCGTCGCAACGAAGCCACCAGCGCCAGTCATGAGGAGGAGCAAACCAATTACGAGTGAGCTCATCGTTTTAGGCCGGATTCATCGATGGTTGTTCGGCAGTGCGCGAAAAACGAATGCGCAAGTTCTCGGCGGCACGCATGATATCCATGTTCATCTCATGACGGAACACGAGATCTTCACTGATCTTCTTTGCATCGACAAACATCGATACCGTTACAGTGTATCCTACGCTCGTTACGCCAGTGACGGCAACGATCATCTTCGCAGGATCCTTCAACGTGAGCGGATGTGTCGAAATCAATGAGCGGATCTCATCGATAAACTGCTGCACCTTTTGCGTTGGCGTGTAGTGATCAATGACGAAGTCCGTCTTGTACAATCGATATGAACGCACACCAAGATTGTCGATCGTCATGTTGGCAAGTGTACCGTTCGGAATACTCACAACGCTGTCGGCAGCTGTGCGCAGGCGGGTACTACGGAATCCGATTTCTTCAACGGTACCATCGACACCGTCGACGCTGATAAGATCTCCGACATCGAAGGGATGATCTGCAAGCAACATCATCGAGCCGAAGAAGTTCTTGATGGTATCCTGTGAGGCAAGTGCAAGCGCAGCACCACCAATCGACAGACCAGTGATGATGGCAAGGACGTTCACGCCCAGCATGCCGAGGACAACCGTTAGACCGATGAAGATGATAACGACCTTCACGGTTGATGACACCAGCGGGGCAAGTGTACGAGCAATGTCTCCACGGTTCGGGCGGCTCCGGAGGATCTGCTCAATGACGTGTGTGCAGAGCAGATCGATCATGTGGTATGCACCGATCACGAATGCGCTCGCCGAGAGGATGTCCATCCACATTGCGACACGAACAGTTGTGCTCGGACTGAAGCCGATGTACCAGAACCATGTTCCCACGAGCTCGGCAACGATGCCAAGTGCGAGACTGCGCGTCGTGACGAGCAGGACGTGTTGGTTCGGCTTAAGCTTCCACTTCTTAAACACTGAAGCGGTCATCGAGATGAACCCACGCGAGATACCCTCGACGGCGATCATTGCTCCTGCGAGCATGCCGAAGAAGATCAGCCACTGTGTTGTTGTTAGACCCATCATGCTTGTTCACCCGGTTGATTGAGACGTGTGAACAGTTCCTTGATCTCCGAGATCTTCATTTGCCCCTTATCGCCTTCTCCGTGCACACGCACCGATGCAGCGTCGTTTTCGATTTCCTTGTTGCCAATGACGAGTGCGAATGGAACCTTCTTCTGCTCGCTCTCAGCGACCTTGCGATTGATTTTCTCGTTGCGCAGATCACAATGCACACGCAGCCCCATGCGCTCGAACTCAGCTGTGAGATCTTGCGCGAAGGTATGATGCGCATCGGCGATCGGAAGAATGCTCACCTGCGTTGGTGCAATCCAGAACGGGAAGTTGCCGGCATAGTGCTCGATGAGAATCGAGATGAAGCGCTCCATCGAGCCAAACGGCGCACGGTGAATAATCACCGGACGGTGCTTCTGGTTGTCGCCACCGACGTATTCGAGATTAAACCGCTCAGGCATGACGTAGTCCACCTGCACCGTACCGAGCTGCCACTTACGTCCGATTGCATCACGCACGATGAAGTCGATCTTTGGACCATAGAACGCAGCTTCGCCGAGTCCGATGAAGTACTCGAGTCCCATCTCGTCGGCAACCTGCTTGATCTCTGCCTGTGCGCGATCCCAGTACTCGATGTCTCCACCGTACTTGGCATCATTGTCATCACGGAAGGACAAACGCGTTGTGACATCCATGCCGAAGGTCGTGAAGACTTTCTGCGTGAGCTCGACGACGTTCTTGATTTCGTCCTTGAGCTGATCATGGGTGCAGTAGATGTGTGCATCGTCCTGCGTAAAGCCACGCACGCGCGACAAGCCATTGAGCTCGCCTGATTGCTCGTAGCGATACACTGTACCAAACTCTGCAAGTCGTACGGGCAGATCACGGTACGAACGTGGCTTTGACGAATAGATCTGGTGGTGGTGCGGACAGTTCATTGGCTTGAGCATGTATTGCTCATCTTCCACCGTAATCGGGTCGAACTGTGAATCAGCGTAATACGGGTAGTGACCTGATGTCTTGTACAGATTCAAGTTGCCGATGTGCGGTGTGATCACTTCCTGATAACCACGCTTCGCCTGCTCGTCGCGAAGGAATGCTTCGAGACGGCGACGCAAGATGGTACCGTTTGGAAGCCACACTGGTAGACCGCCACCGACCATCGGTGTGATCATGTAGATCTCGAGTTCCTTACCAAGCTTTCGGTGATCACGACGTTCTGCTTCTTCGCGCTGCTTGATGAACTCTTCGAGCTGTTGCTTCTTCGGAAACGCTACGCCATAGATGCGTGTAAGCTGCTTCCGCTTCTCATCGCCGCGCCAGTAAGCGCCAGCAACCGAGATCAGCTTCGGATACTTGATGTGTCCGGTCGATGGCACGTGTGTGCCACGGCACAGATCGGTGAACTCACCCTGACGGTAGAACGTGATTTCCGAGTCCTTCAGTCCATCGAGAAGTTCAAGCTTGTACTCATCGCCCTTCTGACGGAAGTATGCAACGGCGTCATCCCAGTTCATCTCGATGCGCTCATACGGAACATCGCGCTTGGCGAGTTCCGACATCTTCGCTTCGATACGCGGAAGGTCCTCGACAGAGATGCGAAGATCGCCCGGCAGATCAACATCGTAGTAAAAGCCCTGCTCAATGGGAGGTCCGATACCAAACTTCACACCCGGGTACAATGCCTCAAGGGCCTCCGCCATCAAGTGGGCTGTCGAATGCCAGAAGATCTCCTTGCCTTCGTCGTTATCGAACGTGACAATGCGAACATGTGCGTCGGACGTGATCGGACGGGAGAGGTCGTACGGGACATCGTTAACATAGATGCCAACGGCCACGCGCGCGAGTCCGTCGGAAATGCTCTTGGCTACATCCATGCCCGGTGTACCAGCAGGGTACTGGCGGACGTCGCCATTGGGGAGTGTAATGTTGATCATGGGGCAAAGTTACGGAAGCCGAAGCCCTCCACCGTCAGCCCTCTTGCTCTCCGTCGGGACGCGCATACTGCTTCTTCGTGCCGGAGTACAGCTCAAACTCCAGCAAACGGCACTCGAGGTCGGCACTCCAGAAGGTCATCCGGCGGCTCGACCGCAGGCCAACCTCTTTCGCGAGACGGAAGTTACCCGTGAACACGTAGCCCGTGTACCCCTGAAACTGCTGCTTGAACACATCACCAATCATCCGATACACGTCGCGAAGCTTATTCTCATCTCCGAGGCGAATACCGAACTCAGGGTTGACGATCACAATAGGTGTACCCGATTCGTGATCACTCGGAAGGGGCACGTTCGGCGGTCGAACATCCACGATATCGGCCACACGGAAGGAGGCCGATACACCTGCACGCTTGGCGTTATCACGCGCTTGTCGGATGACGCGTTGATCGATATCGGAGCAATGGATCTCGAGTTTGCGCGACAAGTCGGCTTGCGCGAGAGCAGCATCACGAAGGTCGTGCCACATCCGTGGTTTGAACGGCAGAAGATGATGGAAGCCGAAGTTCGTCCGCATCGATCCCGGCGCGATGCGGTGTCCGATCAGTGCTGCCTCGATGCCGAGTGTTCCACTGCCGCACATTGGGTTGATGAACGGGTAGTCTGGCGACCAGCGGGTAGACATAATAACGGCCGCTGCAAGCGTCTCGCGCATCGGTGCCTTTGCTGGATGCACACGATAACCGCGGTCGGAAAGGGGCGCTCCTGATGTATCGACATACACCATCAGTGTTTCGTCGTGCCAGTAGAGGAACACCACCGAACCGGTATTGCCCGGTCCTGAATCTGGCCGAATCCCCTTCTTGCTGCGGATACGATCGACAACCGCATCCTTACACCGCATGTTGGCATACATCACGTTGTCGATACACTTCGTGTCAACCGAACTGATGACGCTCAGGTAGCCATTTGCTGGAATCCAGTCTTCCCACTCCACCGATGTGACGGCTTCATACATGGCATCCGAGGTTGTGGCCGTGAACGAGCCGAGGCGCAACAACACACGGTGCGCCGTGCGCAACCAGAGATTCAATCGAAGACAATCTTCAAGCGTACCGCGTGTTTCCACACCGGCCGGCATTTCGGCCACAACGGGCAAACCGAGTTCAGTTATCTCGCGCGCGCAGATCGCGGGTAGTTCACGTGGACACGTGACAAGGATTGGATACATCAAGGAAGTTACGATAATGGTCGCGTGTCGCGTTCTAACTGCGTGAGAATCATCATCGCCTCGTCTGCATGCTCACCGCACATCTCACGATGTGGACGGAGCGAGGAGCACACCTTCGGGCGTTCAGGAGACGTAAAAATTCGACATTGCAAATCATCTGTTAGCTGCACACACCGAACACCTGCTGGCTTGCCCTGCGGCATGCCCGGAATGGGCGAGGTGATCGAGGGGGCGATGCAACATGCACCGCACTGCGCGCGACACTCCATTATGCCGTCAGCACACGTCGGAGTGCATGCTCGAGTTCATCGACATCAGCACGTTGGATCACAAACGGCGGAACAAAGCGAATCACGTTGCCAGCGGTTGCATTAGCGATCACGCCATTGGCAAGAAGCATCGGAATGACGGGAGCAGCATCCTCATTGAGCACTAAGCCCACCATGCAGCCTCTACCGCGCACTTCACGAATACGTGTAGGCATCTCTGCTCGGAGCACTTCCATGCGCTCGATGAAATACGCACCGATCTCGCGCACATGCGCCATGAGTCCATGCATGACTTCATCAACAACAACACTTCCAGCGACGCACGCCACCGGATTACCACCGTAGGTTGTTCCGTGCATTCCACGATCGAGCAACGATGCCGCTTCATTTGTCGCCAAGATCGCACCCAGCGGAAGGCCACCACCCATTGCCTTTGCAACGGTGACAATGTCGGGGCGAACACCGTAACGCTCGAACGCAAAGAAATCACCCGTACGTCCGATACCGCTTTGAACTTCGTCAGCGATTACGAGGAAGCCATAGCGTTCCTTGAGCGACCACAACGCTGCCACAAACTCGTCTGTTGCAGAACTGATACCACCCTCACCTTGCAGCACTTCGATCATCACGGCGCAGGTGTTTTCGTCAACACGAGCTTCGAGCGCATCGATGTCGTTGTACGGCAGAACAATCGTATTCGGAAGGAATGGTCCCATGCCCTCTTTATACAGTGGCTTATCCATGATCGAGAGTGCACCATAGGTGCGACCATGGAAGCCGCCCGTGAACCCAACGATGTCGTACCGACCATGAGCGCTTCCAAATCGGCGAGCCATCTTGATCGCACCTTCAGTTGCTTCCGCACCAGAGTTCGAGAAGAACACGCGAGGATAGCCAGAGGCAGCGACCAATTGTTCAGCTAAACGAACCTGCGGTTCTTGGTAGAACACGTTCGACACGTGCATGTACTTGCGGATCTGCGTTTCGATTGCTGCAATGATCTTCGGATGTGAATGTCCGAGTGCATTCACGGCGATACCACCAAGCATATCGAGGTACGACTTCCCATCGAGGTCGAAGATGCGCGCACCTTCAGCACGATCAATGGCAACCGGAATGCGACGATAGGTTTGGAAGACCACTTCGTGCTCACGCTCCATGAGCATGGCACTTTGCGATTGATCGTTCATACGGCGGTGTTACTTGGTAAGAATTTCAATCTCGACGCGACGGTTGTTCGCGCGCCCTTCTGCGGTGTCGTTGGTGTCGCGTGGCTTTGTCTCGCCATATCCCTTCGCGACCAGACGCGACTTCGCAATCTTACTTGTTGCAAGCAGGTAGTCGACAACTGATTGAGCACGTGCTTCAGAGAGTCGCATGTTGTACTCGTCCCCACCCTTGCTGTCGGTATGACCGGCAATCTCCATCGTCATCGTGGTCGACGACGTGAGCATGTCGGCAACACGTTTCAGCTCCGGATAGGAATCTGTTGTAAGGGTCGCCTTGTTGTACTCGAACGCAATGTTCTTGAGTTCCACAACACTCCCAACTTCAATCGGCACGAGGAACAGATCACGCGTGATCGTTGTGTATTCCTGCTGCTCGGAGAGATCCAGGTTGTCGTTCACCGAGACGTAGCCATCGGCTGATGCACGGAACCCATACTTCGCACCGGCCGGCAGCACGATCGTGTACTGTCCGGTCGTTGGTGTCGAACGTGCACGCCCCTCCTCGATACCTGCAGGGAGGATCTCGTAGATGATGTTGGCTTCAACAGGCTCGTTCGACTTCTTGTTTAGCACGCGACCATTGACGAGCACAACGGGACGAGGACGTACTTTTTCCGGAAGTTTGATGCGGAAAATGTCTCCGGAACCCATCGTGTTCGTAAACGACACGAAGTATGCGTAATCACCAGATGCTGGAACCGTGTAGTACAAATCCCAACCTGGCGTGTTAATGGTTGAACCGAGGTTCTCAGGCTTCGACCACTTCGTCCACGTTGAATCTAGACGTCGCGATACAAACACGTCGAACGCACCGTAGCCACCATGGCCGTCGGATGCGAAGTACAGCGATGTACCATCCGATGCAATGAACGGTGTAGCCTCCTGTAGCATGGAGTTGACCGAGTCGCCAAGATTTAGCGGCTCAGAAAACGTACTGTCCGGTTGAAGGAAGCACACATACAGGTCTTTCCCACCACGTGTGTCTTTGCGCTCAGCAGCCAGGATCAGCGTCTTTGCATCGTTGGCCAGCGTGTACTCTGTGTAGCGGCTGTCGTTGTAGTAGTTCCGAATCACCACCGGACGTGGAACCGACCATCCATCGGCCGTGCGGCGCGAGATCGCAATACTGCGCTGTCCGTTTGATGGCGAACTATACGCATCGCTGATCAGAGCCGTGTTGCCATCGGGCGTGATCGCACAGAGGTAGTTGTTCTCACGGTTGTTCAGCGGGATGCCAATGTTCTTGGCCATTCCCCACGTTCCGTCAGACTGTTTTTCGCTATACCAGATGTCCTGCTTGCCACCACCGATGTTCTCGGGTGAATAGCCGCGGCAAAAGAAGAGCGTATTACCATCTGGTGCAATCACCGGAAGAATGTCGTCGAATGCTCCGTTGATGTTCGGACCCAAATTCATGGGCGTCATCGCAGAGTCAACGATCTGTGCATGCATTGCGCTACTGAAGCACAATGCACACACAAGAAGAATGACGACTCTACGAACAACCTTGTTCACGTTACTTCGCCTTTGCAACTGAGAACGTGATCTTCTCAAGTGGGTTGTCGCGTGGGTCGCGTGGCGTGTTCACAACAAGGTCTGCGACTTCCATACCGCTTACAACTTCACCAAAGCCTGTGTACTGATTGTCGAGCCATGGTGAGTCGGCAACGCAAAGGAAGAACTGACCACTGAAGCTGTTCGGATCGCTTGTGCGCGCTGCAGAGAGGACTCCACGAACGTGCTTCTTTGCATTGAATTCAGCAGGTACCATTTCCTTGTATCCGCCCGTGCCCCATGATTCACGCGGCTGATCCTTCGAGTTCGGATCACCACCTTGGATCATGAATCCAGGAATAACGCGGTGGAATGCCGAGCCATCGTACCAACCCTCAGCGACGCGTGCATCCCAGAATGCGCAGTGCTTTGGTGCGATTTCTGGCCACAGCTTGATCGTGATCTTGCCGAGTTCCTTATTGCCTTGCTTGACGGTCATGATGTAGGTCATAGCCTTCTTGTCCTGCTTTCCTGATGAAGAAGATGATTGTGCTGAAGCTGATGTGAAACCAACACTCATAGCAACGACGAGTGTGAGGATCATGGCGAACATGCGCATGGCGTACTCCAAATGGTGGTTACCGGCGTTGAATTGACTTAATCGTGATTGTCGAGCGTGGAATTCCGTCAGTCTCACCAAGTGGTCCTGGTTCAACTTCCATCCGTCCTATCGCTTCGATAACCTTCATTCCGTCCAGGACGGTTCCAAAAATCGTGTATTGATACGGAAGAGTTGCAGCTTTCTCGAGACAAATGAAAAATTGACTGGTAGCAGAGTTCGGACTCTGCTTACGGGCCATCGCCACAACTCCTTTACTGTAGCCACGTTGCGCCGATGGGAGCAACGGATCGAGCTCATCTGACAAGGCCTTTCCATCGGCGGTTTGCCCACCCTTTCCCCAATCAGCACGCAGCTGCGGATCCTTCGTCGTGGGGTCGCCCATCTGTATGAGGTAGTCCTGCACCACGCGATGGACGAGCACGCCGTTATAGGTTTTGGCATCAACAAGGGCGAGGAAGTTCGCGACGGCCTTGGGAGCATCTTCCCCATACAGTCCAATCGTGAAGGCCCCTTTACTTGTGACGACGCGTACGGTCTCCGTGATCACGACCGCGACGCTATCCGTGGTGTCGGCCAATGTTCGTGTGGTTGTCGACGGAGGTGTCATTTCCTTGAGGGCAATAGCACCCTGCTCGGACTGTTGTGGAGTGCATGCAGTGAACAGCAATACAGCGCCGATAGCAATGCGATACAGAATGAATGGTCGCATGCTATGGGTGCGGAGGAATCGCAGGAGGAAGGCGATCGACCAATAGCCACTGATGCCTCCAGCAACGGTTGCAACAACGAGCGCAGGAATCTCACCGGAAGCCTGAATCTCGTCGATCGAGCCAACAAACTGCAACACACCTGCACCGAGGATGGCGGGTATCGACAGCAGGAAGGAGAAGCGCGCTGCATGTTCACGCGTCATATCACGGAACATGGCCGCCATCATGGTCGAGCCGCTGCGTGAGTTACCTGGGAAGAGCGCAAGGCACTGAGCCGCCCCGATAATCATGGCATCGACGAACGTAAGATCTGATGTTGATCGTGTGAACTTGCCACGTCGCTCTGCGAGCCAAAGGAGCACGGCACCACCAATCAAACTGAAGCCGATCACGGTGAGACTCTTCGTGAGCGAACCTTCGATGATCGGCTTAAGCAGAAGTCCAACGATCACAATCGGAATCGATCCAAGGATGACAAACCAGCCAAGCCGTGCTTCGATGCTTTGCAGGGATATCGGCGTGCGCCGACTCCCAAGGTTTTCCGAGAACCATGCTCGCGTTGATTCCATGATGTCTGTTCGGAAGTATGCCAGTACCGCAACTAACGTCCCGAGCTGAATGGTAGCCATAAAGGCCGTCCACCGTGCGGAACTGTCGGGCGTATCAAGAACACCGAGCGCATGCGCAGCCGCCGTAAGGTGGGCTGTGCTAGAGATCGGGATGAACTCGGTAAGGCCTTGAATCAGACCCAGCAAGAGTGCTGTGAGAAGGGACATAAGGGCAAAGCTATGACATCAGTGGGCTTCGTACCACGAGCCCCCTACACCTGTCTCGACAACGATGGGTACGCCGTCGAGTGGAAGGGCCTGCTGCATCTCTTCCCGCGCGATCGCCGTGATACGATCTACCTCGTCGAGAGGACACTCAAATACGAGTTCATCGTGCACTTGGAGCATGAGGAGTGAGGCACAACCTTCTGCTCGCATACGATCGTGAACGCGCACCATGGCAAGCTTCATCATGTCGGCAGCTGTACCCTGGATTGGCATGTTGATCGCAGCACGCTCGGCTGCGGTGCGCAGTCCGCGGTTATTGCTCATGATGGTTGGGAAATACCGACGACGTCCAAGTACCGTGGTGGCATACCCACGCTCGCGGGTCGAAGCAATGGTGTCGTCGATATAGCGTTTGATGCCACCGTACTTTTCGAAGTAGCTGTTGATGATGTCCTGCGCTTCGCCGCGTGAGATGCCGAGCTGTCCGGCCAGACCAAATGCGCCCTGACCGTACATGATGCCGAAGTTCACGGTCTTGGCGATACGGCGCTGCTCGGATGATACGGCAGATCGATCAACATCAAACAGCACGGCTGCCGTTGCAGCATGGATGTCGGCGCCGGCAGCAAAGGCATCGATCAGTGTAGCATCATTCGAGAAGGACGCCATGATGCGCAGTTCGATTTGCGAGTAGTCGGCCGACACAATGACGTGTCCGTCGCGCTGGGGCACAAATGCCTTGCGGATCTGCTGACCGAGCTCTGTTCGAATAGGAATGTTCTGGAGATTTGGTTCGGTCGACGAAAGACGTCCGGTTGCTGCTACGGTTTGATTGAACGTTGTGTGCACGCGGCCTGTGTTCGGGTTGATCAACCGTGGGAGCGACTCCACATACGTGCTGCGAAGTTTTTCGACTTGTCGGTAATCAAGCACCATCTGTGCGATGGGATACATCTCGGCAAGTTCCGACAACACACTCGAGTCTGTCGAGTAACCGGTCTTGGTCTTCTTCGACGCCGGAAGCATGAGATCCTCGAACAGCACTTCTGCGAGCTGCTTGGGCGAGGAAATCGTGAACTGCTTGCCCGCCTCTTTCCAGATCAGCGCCTCGAGCCGTGTTGCTTCGCTGCGCATATACTCTCCGAGTCCGGCAAGCGCATGGGTATCGATGCAGATTCCGTTGTACTCCATCGCAACCAACGTTGGTATCGTCGCAAACTCCACACGACGCGCAAAGTCGAGCAGACCTTCGTCGCTCAGTCGCTGATGCATCATGTTCGTCAGCTTCAGTGCAAGGTCGGCATCTTCACCAGCATACTCTGCAACACGTGCTGCATCAACGTCCCGCATGGATACTTGCTGACTCTTCTTCTCGCCAATCAACGATGTGATCGAGATCGGCTGATACTGCAGCCACCGCTCAGAGAGCGCGTCAAGGTTGTGCAGCTTGTCAGGATCAAGCACGTAGTCAGCAAGCATCGTGTCGAACGCAACCGGTGCCACGTCGATGCCATAGCGCTTGAGAATCAGCATGTCGAACTTCAGATTCTGTCCGCACTTGCCAACACGTGCATCCGTGAGCATCGGCGCAATGCGCGCAATCACATCGTGAACAGGGAGTCCATGTCGTGATTCATGATTGTCGAACAGCGAACCTGGTTCCAGCGCATCGGGATCATCTACGTCGATGTAGTAGGCTGTGCCTTCGTGGGCGCAGAGTGCGACGCCTACGATCCGACATTGCATTGCATCAAGTCCAGTTGTCTCGAGATCCACCGACAGCATCGTGGTGTCTGCCAACGCTTTCATCATTGTGTCGAGACCACCCTCGGTATCAACCAAGATGTACTCGTGCGGTACCGATGCGTGCGTCGATAGTGGCGTCGCATGCTCGAACGGCGCAGGCTCTGCCTCCGTCGATGCACCGCCCTGGGCATACTTCTGAAACTTGCGGCGTAGCGTACCAAAGCCAAGTTCTTCGCAGAACGCATCAATCGCAGCGATGTCCATCGGACGTCGCACGAGGGCCATGCGCTTTGCATCAATCGGCACATCGGTATGAATTGTCACGAGGGTCTTCGACAGAAACGCTTTTTCGCGGTCGGTCTCAAGCTTTGTGCGAACGCTTGCACGCTCCACGCGATCAAGGTGCTCGTAGAGTCCTTCGAGTGAACCAAACTGCTCGATCAGCGGAATCGCCGTCTTCTCGCCGATCCCCTTCACGCCAGGAACATTATCAGATGCGTCGCCTATCAGGGCGAGAACATCAATCACGTGTTCCGGTGCAACACCAAACTTCTCACGCACAGCAACAGCATCCATCACGTCGTATTGTCCGACGTCCTTGCCTGGACGCAGGATCTTGACCTTATCCGAGACCAGCTGGAAGTAGTCCTTGTCAGACGTCACGCAGAGGATTTCATGTCCGTCGTTGCTTTCACGCCGGCAGATCGTGCCCACGATATCGTCGGCCTCAAATCCAGGCATCTCTACTGTTTCGAGCCCCATGAGCCCAATCAGCTGCTTGATCCGTTCCAGCTGCGGAACGAGATCCTCCGGAAACGCATCACGGTGAGCCTTGTACTGATCGTACAAGACGTGCCGGAAGGTCGGTTCGGGCGTGTCGAAGACAACTGCGATCGCATCAGGATCGTGCCGATCGAGCAATGACGTGAGAATGTTCGCAAACGCGAACACCGCAAAGGTTGGCTCGCCCGTTGGCGATTGCATGCCGGTACGTTGAAGCGCATGGTAGGCGCGAAACACCAGCGACATGCCGTCGATAAGGATGAGTGGGTGCATATGGGCAAATGTACGGGCGAGACCGTAAGGGCGAGACACGGTGTCGCCCTTACACCGTACTTTTGTGCATGCTTCCTCTCATTCCCGATCCCATCCTGTACGTCGGCTTCATCGTCCTCGTACTGTTGCTCCTCGCGCTCGATCTCGGCGTGTTCAACCGCACACCTCACGTTGTGAAGGTTAGCGAAGCGTTTGGGTGGACAGCGTTCTGGATTACGTTGGCCCTCGCATTTAATGTGTTCGTCTACTACGAACGTGGTCCTGTTGCCGCTACCGAGTTCTTTGCCGGGTACTTATTGGAGCAATCGCTCTCGGTCGACAACATCTTTGTGATCATTCTGATCCTGCGGTACTTCAAGGTTGCACCGCAGTACCACCACAAGGT
>CAJAIA010000004.1 GCA_903939735.1 uncultured Ignavibacteria bacterium | reverse complement strand
GGCATCAGGGCCGCTCAACCGAAACCATCGGTGACAGATCTTGTGATCGCTGATCTGACGGGACGAGAAGTTCTGCGCATACCCATTGCCATGAGCCCGACGACACATACCATTGCCGACATCAATGTTTCTGAGCTTCCGTCTGGCGTCTACACTGTGTCTGCTGGTATGACGAACGCAAGGGCGATGATGCACATAGCACGATGAGTCTGTTACGGCCGTTGGTGCCGCCTTGGGAAGGAACGCGGAAACGTACGCGCACTCCCACTCAGTTCGCTTGTTTAGTAAGCACATTTGCGATAGTATCTTCGGTTCGACTTCCCGCCCAAACCGCTAGAAAACCGCAAAAACGAGCAGTTTTTCTATAAAAAGGGGGCTTCTTAGCCCCCTTTTGCTATATTTGTGGCCTATTCGCGGTCCCGTGGTAGAGTGGCTATACAGAGCTCTGCAAAAGCTCGTACATCGGTTCAAATCCGGTCGGGACCTCACCTTTCATTACAACGGTAGCGTGTAACGCATGGCAACAACAGCCGACCTCCGCATTGGTGCGGTGATCAAGCATAACGGCGAACTCTGCGTCGTTCTTGAATCGATCCACCGTACTCCCGGAAATCTTCGCGCCTTCTACCAAGTCAAGATGCGCGTGATCAAGACGGGCAAGCTTCGCGAGGAACGGTTCCGTTCAGGCGAAACGATTGAGTTCGTCCGCGTCGAAACACGCAACTACCAGTACCTCTTCCGTGACGGTGACTTCTTCACATTCATGGACTCTGAGACATACGATCAGATTCCAGTGGCTGTCTCCGTGATTGGCGATGTCGCCAAGTTCATGAAAGAAGGTTTGGAAGTACAGATCGCTCGTGACGAGACGGACAATGTTGTTTCGGTGACATTGCCGCTGCACGTTGCACTCCGCATCACGATGACGGAGCCTGGTCTGAAGGGCGACACAGCAACAAACGCGCTGAAGCCAGCAACAGTGGAAACCGGCGCTCAGGTGATGGTTCCGTTGTTCGTGAATGAGGGCGACCTCATCCGCATCGAAACGGCATCGGGCGACTACATGGACCGCGTCAAAGAATAATTCCGGAGCACGTCATGGACCTCAACTACCTTCGTCGTCTTCTCAGAATTTTCGATGAGAGCACCGCAACGGAACTCAGCATTGAAGAAGAAGGCGTAACGATCGCGATGTCGAAGACCACGGGCAATCCTGCCGGCATGGTCGCGCCGACATACATGATGAACGCTCCGCAGCCGATGATGGCTGCACCAGCTCCGGCGGCTGCACCAGCGGCAGCTCCTGCAGCTGCACCGGCTGCTCCTGCAGCCGATGACGGACACAAGATGCTGTCGCCGATTGTGGGTACGTTCTACCGCGCACCATCACCGGATGCTGATTCATTCGTGCAAGTTGGTCAGCATGTGAACGTTGGTGACACACTCTGCATCGTCGAGGCGATGAAGCTCATGAACGAGATCGAATCTGACATGGCCGGAACGGTCGTCAAGATCCTCGTTGAAAACGGGCAGCCGGTTGAGTACAATCAGCCGATGTTTATCATCAAGCCCGACTAACACACCACCAAGGGCCTCCAGACATGATCAAGAAGCTGTTGATCGCCAACCGTGGCGAGATCGCGTTGCGTATCATTCGTGCTGCGAAGGAACTCGGCATCAAAACTGTCGCAGTATACTCGGAAGCAGATCGTGCATCGCTGCACGTGCGCTTTGCCGATGAAGCAGTTTGCGTTGGACCTGCCCAAGGGAAGCTGTCGTACCTGAACATCCCGTCGCTCATCGCAGCCGCGGATGTAACGAATGCCGACGCTATTCATCCGGGCTATGGATTCCTGGCTGAGAATGCAACGTTTGCAGAGATCTGTCACGACTGCAACCTCACGTTCGTTGGACCTACTCCAGACGCCATTGTGCGCATGGGTAACAAGTCGATTGCCAAGGATACGATGCGCGCCGCCGGTGTGCCTGTTGTTCCTGGTTCAGACGGTATCGTGACAACAGTAGAAGATGCGCGTCGTGTTGCTGAAGAAGTGGGATATCCGCTGATGATTAAGGCCGTCGCCGGTGGTGGTGGCAAGGGTATGCGCTACGTCGAATCGGCAAGCGAACTTGATCGTGCATACGCAAACGCACGCGGAGAAGCTGAAGCGTCGTTTGGCAATGGCGATATCTACATCGAAAAGTTTATCGAAGAGCCTCGTCACATTGAGATTCAAGTGTTCGCCGATACCTTCGGGAATGTTGTGCATCTCAACGAGCGCGAGTGCTCGATTCAGCGCCGTCACCAGAAGCTGATTGAAGAAGCCCCTTCACCAATCATGACTCCTGAGCTGCGTGCCGCAATGGGTGCAGCGTCGATCAAGGGGGCAGCAAGTGTGGGCTATGTTGGTGCTGGCACGATCGAGTACCTGGTAGACAAGCACCGCAATTTCTATTTCATGGAAATGAATACGCGGATTCAGGTTGAACACCCGGTGACAGAACAGTCAGCCAATGTTGACCTGATCAAGGAGCAGCTGCTCGTTGCATCTGGTGAGAAGCTCTCGCTCACACAGCGTGATCCTGTGCTGCACTCGATCGAGTGCCGCATTAACGCGGAAGACCCATTCCATGATTTCCGACCTTCGCCTGGTAAGATCGAGTCGCTGAATTTCCCGGGTGGTCCCGGTGTGCGTGTTGATTCGCACATCTATCAGGGATATTCCATCCCGCCGTACTACGATTCAATGGTCGCCAAGCTTATCACCTTCGCACCATCACGCAATGAAGCTATTGCCAAGATGCGCCGCGCGCTTGATGAGTTTATCATTGAAGGTATTCACACGACAATTCCGTTCCATCGCAAGATGATGGACAATCCCGATTTCATTGCGGGTACGTTCGATACAAAGTATCTCGACACACACGATTGGAAGGCATAACCATGAATTTCCCAGCAGACCTCAAGTACACAAGCGATCACGAGTGGATTCGCGTTGAAGGTGATGTCGGCACGATTGGTGTAACCGATCATGCACAAGGTGAACTCGGCGACGTCGTCTACATCGACATCCCAGATGCAGCGGCAACAGTTGCAAAGGGTGGCGTATTCGGTTCGATCGAAGCAGTCAAGACCGTTGCTGATCTCTACGCTCCTGTCAGCGGCACGCTGCTGGAAGTCAACGACGTCAACGCGGCTCCTGACACCGTCAACAAGGATCCATACGGAGCCGGCTGGCTTGTGAAGATCAAGCTGTCTGATCCGTCAGAACTCGACGGTCTTCTCAGCGTCGACGCCTACAAGCAGCTCATCGGCGCATAAGCCCACCACGCGTCTCGAAACAGTAACGGCTCTGAGAACCTTAGTTCTCAGAGCCGTTTTTCATTACGGAGTGATCAGCCGCGTTACTTCGCGCTCTTCAGGGCTTCCTTTGCGGCCTCATCGAGGATAACCACGATTTCCTTGAACTTCTCTGCTGCAGCACCCTTGAGCTGGCTGCGCTGCATGAGCATAAAGAGGTTCTGAACCTGTTCTGTACGCATTTCGAGCGTGATGGCATCGTCGTCCTTGGCAGCAGACTTCGCAGCTGCATCCACGGAAGCAGCGAGAACCTTCTTGGTGTCCAAGTAGGCATCAACTTCAGCACCGCGGATATCGACTTCCGCGATCAACTGGATAAGCGCCTTGACATCTCCCAGTTTGAGCTTTGGCTTGATGATAACAGGCGCTTGCGCCGCAGGTGTCAACTGTCCACCCTGACCTTGGGCCAGAACTGCACCGGATCCAACGACGAAGAGGCAGAGGGCAATAATGAGGGTTCGCATAGATACTAGGGGTGTATGTGGAAATCACGTTAGGGGCCAAATATACTGACATTTTTTTGCTCAAGGTCGGCCCCCTGAAACAATATAAAGTCATGACACAATTAGACTTAGTTATGACATAGTGTTCTGCCAACATATGGGTGTGGTAAAGACATATGGGTGGTACAAAGAGACTTCTCATACCTACCGATGAGCTTACATACGACTATGTAGAGCATCACTATGAAGCATAAGTCTAAACAGCATGTGCAAAAGATATATTCGACCAGACAAAAATGTGCTTGCATCCTCTTGATTAAGAGTTATGTTTGTACACGAAGCACATTCGAATGGATGGAATTGAGAAGGCATGCAGCATAAGTCTCTTTAGGTCGCTTCGGGGAATCCGCACCCATGGCAAAACGCACAACAACTCGGGTAACGCATAGGGTATTGACCCAGGACAAGCAAATCGCGCAAGCGGTGCTTGGACTGAAGGACTATAACCCGGCGAACAAAGAGTTTACTGCGCAGCGGTTGCGGGAAGCGCTTAAGGAATTGGACCAAGCCATGATCGCCGAACAGCAGGCGATGGACGCAGCTGCAAAGGCCCGCGAAGCCGCCATCCAGATCGAACTACACTTCCACGAACTCGTTCTTGGCACAAAACGCCAGGTACTTGCGCAATACGGTGATGATTCAGACGAGATCACACGTCTCGGCATGAAGAAGAAGTCGGAGCGCAAGTATGGTCGGCCCCGCAAGGGAAGCACGGCCGAATGAGCCTAACATAGCCCACCACACATGCCATGGGGGAAACACGGCATGCAGCATAAAGAGGAACCTCGCATCTTTTGTGGGAAGTTGCGAAACGAAAACGGTCGCCCTAGGGCGACCGTTTTTTTTGTTGCTATGGGGCGGGGATTACAGCGCTTCAACAGCGGCGTATACTGCATCGTAGTTTGGCTCGACACCTGGGTTCTCCGTGACATCAACGAAGCGAACGACGCCTTCGGCATCAAGCACAAACGTTGCACGATCCGAGCGTGAGAGACCCTCTACGCCAGCGAAATTCGACAGTTCCACGTCGAATGCGCGGATACCGTTGAGCGTCCAGTCAGACAGAACCGGGAAGGTGAGACCGTTCTCAGCTGCGAACGCAGCATTGGCGAACGGCAGGTCTGCGCAAACGCCAAGCACTGTTGCATTCACCGCATTCAGGCGGCTGAGAGCCCCTTGCAACGTGCACAGCTCTGCCTTGCACACGCCCGTAAAGGCAGCAGGGAAGAATGCAAGAACAACGTTTTGTCCCTTGAAGGACGCGAGGGAAACCGGCTTGAGATCTGTGCCGAGGAATGTGACATCGGGTGCAGGTGTGCCGACGGCGAGTGCCATGTAAACTCCAAATGGAAACAAATGATTGAGGTATGTTGTGAACACCCACACACTGTGGGAAGTTCATGCAGTACGAACATACGGTAGTTTCCGTGAGCCATACCTACTCACACGAAGACCTCGTCACCATTGCTCGCTACGACGAGCCATTCCTTGCCCACTTCTATAAGGGGCTCCTCGAGGACAATGGTGTTACGTGTGTAATTGCCGACGAACATCACGTCGCGTGGAATCCACTTGCATCAATCGCAATCGGCGGTGTGCGACTCATGGTGCTTGCTCAGGATGCCGATCAGGCCCGCGAAATCATCGACGCTCCTGTTGATATTGATAACGATGCCAAGTCGAGCAGTTGAGTCTCATTACGGGGCGTGTCCGTGTCCACACTGCATTAGATTGCAGTTATGAGCGCGAGTATTTGATCTCTGCCTGACCCACACCGCGCACGCTGGGAATGAGCTGCATGTTATCGACTCTGTCGCGCGTGAGCATGTACTGCATCTCTGCCAGCCCAGCACTGATGAGATTGTTATTGTTGATTGTGTTTTCTCGGTAATCAGAGCAGTGAATACGCCGCATGCCAAGGTGATTGCCGATGCGGCCAAAAATGCCTGCCCAGTTCCATCCGAACTCAAAGTCCTGCATCAACTGACCCTGCCACATCATCGTCGATTCAACGGTGTTGGTGGCATCGCGCCAGGCAAGATTGGGAAGCACCGCGGGCTCGCGAAATTGTGCGTGCGCAGATGATGAAAGGCATACGAGTATTGCTACCACTGCGAAACGCAGTAGCCATTTGTTGGTTTTCATGGTAGTGGTCCTTTAATTCATCACAATGGTATAGCTACGTATCGCCGACGGACGATTCTCGGGATGGACGCTGAGCATGTAGCGTCCGGCAGGTAGGGATTGCGGCAGGGTTATCACAAGGCGGCCGCCGGCGGCCAGGCCTTGTCCGCCATCGATGCGGCTTGCTGTGGTGCTCCATAGTGACCACGCCATGGGTCCGTCGTAGGACGTCGGCAGTGTAACCGTGCCCGTGGTGGGATTGGGATACACCGGCCCGGCACCTGCATCGGTGCTGCCGGCGGTTGTCGCGTCGGACCCGGTGCTGGTTGTGAAGTCGTAATCCAGCGCCATGACGGTGAAGGGACTTCCTCGGCCCTGTCGCGGTGAGACGAAGCGTCGCCGCAGGTCGGGCGACCAGAGGGACAGACCGCCATCACAAAGTGGACTGTCAAAGACCTCTGCCCAATTTTGAAAGGTGCTCAACACCGGCACCACGCTGCGGGCAATGGGTATGGTATCCGGCTT
>CAJAIA010000003.1 GCA_903939735.1 uncultured Ignavibacteria bacterium | reverse complement strand
CTCGAACCCTCGTGTGATCAAGGCGATGAGTGATGATGGTGTGCTGCCACGTGCGCTTTCGTCATCGCCGCGCATGCAGCACGGCGCGCTGCTGTCGTTTACACTGTTGAGCATTCTGAGCGTGTACGTTGGGAAGTCGTTTGAGACGATTCTGAACTACACGATCTTCATCGATGCCATCGGACTCGGATTCGGCGCCGCTACGGTGTACTGGCTCAGCAAGCAACGTCTCTCCATCGTCACGCACATCGCCGCTGCCATCTTCATCGGATCGTGTGTGTTTACGTCGATTAACATCTTCGCATTCGACACACAAGCCGCGTATTACGGCATCGCCCTTGTTGCGGGGATCTGTCTCGTGGGATGGGTTGCCTATCGCATGCGCGAGCAACCGACGTCTTAAAGCTCGTCGGCGTGATCGATGAGCCACGCAGCACGTTCAGTGATGGCAAGGCGTTCATCAGCAGACATGCCATCGATGTGACGGTACGCCATCCCTACGCGTGGGTTCTTGCGGAGCGTGTCTTCGTGACGTAGGTAGAAGTTCCAGTACAGTGCATTGAACGGACAGGCATCATCACCGAGTCGTTCCTTGTGCTTGTACGCGCACGTACCACACGCGTCGCTCATGCGATGCACATACGCTGCGCTTGAAACGTACGGCTTGGTTGCCATCAGACCGTTGTCGGCATGCTGACTCATCCCGATGGTGTTGGGCACTTCGACCCATTCAAACGCATCGATGTACACGCCCAGGTACCATTCGTGCACACGTTGTGGCGAGCAGCCAAGGAGTAGTGCAATGTTGCCGGTAATCATCAGACGCTGGATGTGGTGTGCGTATGCAGTGTCGAGTGACGCATCAACAGCATCCTTCACACACTGCATCTTCGTGTTGCCCGACCAAAACCATTGCGGCAGATCGCGGTGATTGTCGAGCGCATTGCGCTCAACATAGTCAGGCATCTGCGACCAGTAGATGCCGCGCACATACTCGCGCCATCCGAGGATCTGTCGGATAAAGCCTTCCACTGCTGCAATTGGCGCTGTTCCGTCGTGATACCGTTGCTCTGCCTGACGCACCACATCGAGTGGGTTGAGCATCTTCACGTTGAGTGAGAACGATATCAGCGCATGAAACAGACGTCGCGCCTTGCGCGAGATCGCATCCTGATACGTACCGAAGTGTGGCAGTGCATTGTCGAGAAACGCCGTCAGCACCGACTGTGCTTCTTCTGCGTCTAGGGGCCACCGTAGATTATCGGCATGTGCGTTGCCCATCGTGGCAACACCAGCAGCACAGATCTCTTCCCACAGCGCAGAGCAATCATGGTGCGGACGTGGATCAACGGGCTCTGGCGGTGTGCCCTTCCACGGACGTCGGTTTTCTTCGTCGAAGTTCCACGAGCCCCCTACCGGTTGCTGATCGGCATCCATCAGCACGTTATATCGCACGCGCATCTGACGGTAGAATGTTTCCATTAACCAGCGCTTCTTGCCCTTGAACAGCAATGCTACGTCATCGCGCTCGGAGAGGAAGTGCTCCGTGGTATACGGTGTTGGACCAAGGTGTTGATCAACACGCCACTCGTCAGGCTGCATATGCTCCCACGATGCTGCGCCACATTCTTGCATCACCATCGCGATGTTCTCACGCAACGTGTGCTTGTTGTCGGCATCACCAATGCGGATGTAGCGTACGGCATGCCCCTGTGCACGCAAGCGCTCAGCGAAGCGTCGCATCGCAGCAAAGATTGCGAGCACCTTCTGTGCATGGTGCAGCACGTAGTCTGTTTCACTGCGCACCTCCATCATCACGTAGGTGATCGATGGATCAACGGTGGCGAACCATGAATGCGACGGATTCACCTGATCGCCCAGGATCAGTCGAACACCACGATGCGTTGCACTCATTGAGCGCTCCATGTGCGCGTGTATGCTCCATCCGGATCATACATCTCGCGTTGCTTCTCGGCCGAGAAGCGACGTCCACCCCGTGGATCAGCACCCGTACCGGCGATATACTTCCAGTTTCCGACGTTTGATGCGGGATCGAAATCGATGAGCATCATCGCGAAGTATGCTTCGCCTACCTGCCACGGCACATTGCGCTCATACATGCAGTAGCTCGCTACGATTTGTCGCATGCGATTGCCGAGAAATCCTGTTGCATTGAGCTCGCGTAATCCTGCATCGACGAAGCGATTGCCCGTTGATGCCGTCAGCATCATTTGCCATGACGGTTCGTTGTTGTATGCGGCGTGTTGCTGCGTGCGATGCTCGCCCCGTGCAGCGAAGAAGTCGCGCCAGAGCAGTTCGAACCACAGCCAGTACGTGCCATCATTCGCACCATACGTTGCTTCGTACTCTGCGAGGTCTGTTGCGATGCGACGTGGTGAGATGCAGCCCCAGGCGAGCCACGGTGAAAGTTTGCTTGAGTAGTCCCAACCCAGCAAGCCATTGCGTGTTTGCTTGTACGAATCCGGCAGACGTCGCGTGCGGTATTGCAGCCAATGTGTTTGTGCGGCTCGCTCACCCCCTTGTGCAATCATCTCCAGAGCGGGCACCTCAATCGTCGGACACACCACGCCGTCGGGAAGTGGTGGCAGTGTTGTGGGTGCTGCGATTGGTTGCGACGTACGAATGCCTGCAGCCTCGACGCGCTGTCGAAACGGCGTATAGGTGCGAGGCATTGCAGTGACATCGAACGGCAGCGCGTCTGCATCGATCATGCGTTGTGGTTCGCGGTAGCGGTCAATCACCGCATCGGGTGGCGCTTCATGCAGTACGAGAAGATCCGAACCACGCTCGCGCAGCTGTGCTTGCAGGTCAGCAAGTGATGCAAGCAGAAACGCCTCTTGCTGTGGACCCCGCGACACCGATGGGTCCAGCGCAAACACTGGCAGGAGTGTTTCGTGTGTTGCCGCTGCATGTGCAAGCAGCGGGTTATCATCCAGACGTAGGTAGCGTCCGAGATGGAGCAGTGCAGGGTGCGAGGATGATGTCATGCTTTCCGCTCCTTTCGGCAACGGTCGGAGCAATACTTCACCTCGTCCCACACGCGTTCCCATTTCTTGCGCCACACGAACGGACGTCCGCACGATACACAGGTCTTTGACGGCAGATGTGGCTTCTTATGCATGACGCAACCAACAATCACCCGTAACTTGCAGTTCCGTTTCTAGGGGGTTCGGAGCAATGTTGGCACATCTCATCGCATTCATCACTGCAGTGGCACTCTGCAGTAGCAGCGCCATAGCGCAAGATCACGACGTCTACCGCACCATCACGCAGGCATACAGCGCGGGCGACGACGACCGTTGCGTGCGCCTCACGCAGTATGCGTTGTACGACAAGCCTGATTCGTCGCACATCTACTACTACATCAACATCTCCAGCAACTACCGCATCGGCAACTACGATGGTTGCGCTGCATTTGCATCGTATATCGTGCCACAAGACTCGTTCTACCTCGCATCACGTATGATAGCGCACAGCATCAGTGCGCGTGAACCAGGAAAGGTGCCAGCGACGCTCATCGACACGATAGCGCATGATCTCCGATTCGCAGTGGTACGACGCGATAGTGTTGCAGTAATGGAAGCGCTCATGATGGCGCACAATCACAGCACGCAGAATGCTGGTGCGTTGCCGGTCGCTCTCGATGTTGTTGAGCGTGATGTTCTCTCGACCCCAGCGTGGCTGTATCTCGTGCGCAAGGGCGTCACCGGCTACGATGCTGAGCTACGCGACGTCTTGTTCCGCACCGTCGACACGCTCCAAGCAGACCCAACAGACCCAGGGCTGCGTCCAGTGATGATGTACTGCGCACTCATTAGCGCCATTGCATCCGACAACGTCGAGCGCGCCATGCGCTATGCAACAGAGCTCTACAAGCATTGCTCCAAACCCTCGAGCGACTTCCCCAAACTGCTCAAGACCATGCCCAAGCTCACGCGCTCACAGCGCAGCACACTTATCGCGAACGCCGTGGCCGGATCACCCGGCGTTGCCCGCTGGATCCACTTCGCCGGCATGCCCCGAGCACCACGGTTTAGGTTTTGAAGGGGCGCCCCCTACGTAATCCCTTCCCTGTCACGGATAGCACATCTGTTTCCTCGTTAATGCAACCACCTCACGAGTTGCACTCTTTCTAGGAGATGTCGATGGCCGTATATTTCAGCATGGGTCAAACCTATACAGCAGTCGTTAAGCGCGTTGACGCGATGTGGATCGGCTGGATCGAAGAGATCCCAGGCGTGAACTGTCAGGAGTATTCGCGAGAAGAACTCCTCGAGACGCTGCGCATAACACTACGTGAAATCCTTGAGCTCAACCGCGAAGAAGCACGTGCCGCGGCTGGCAAGGACTACGAAGAATTCTCGATCGCACTGTGAAGCGGCGCGACCTCGTCGCGCACCTCCATGTACATGACTGCTATCTGCTTCGAGAAGGCTCTCGTCATAGCATCTGGTGCAATGCGACTACATCAAAGAAGTCTGCCGTGCCGCGGCATCGAGAAATCGCTGAGGCTCTAGCATATCGGATTTGTAAGGAGCTTGGTATCCCGACGCCGTAACGTTATGTATGTTCGCTCTGGTACTTACATCTACATAGGAGTCGAGTCATGGCTACTATTCTTACGCGCGCGTTCTGGCAGTCGCTGCTACAGACGCTGACGCAGACAGTGCGGGTGTTCCCGCGTGAGATCACGCTTGCGGCAATCACAACGATTGCGACGGCGATCCACATAGAGATTGCGTCGGATACTCCGACGATCTATCAGCGTATCGCACTCACGAGCGTGATTGCAATGAATCTGTCGTTTGCACTGCACATCATTCGCACCGCCGGACGTATCTCGCGTGTGGTTGATATTGGCATCTGGACTCTTGGCACGGCAGGCATTGGGTGGGTTGTGTCGTGGATTGATTTCACGATCGCACCGGGCATTGCGACCTATGCATACATGGTGGTAGCTGTGCACGCACTCGTCATCACGAGCTGGATTGCATTCGGCAGTGTCGAGCGCTTCTGGAACGCCAACATGCGCATGCTCGTGCGCGTAATCATCGCGCTGCTGTTCACTAATGCATTGGAACTCGGACTCTCCCTTGCGGTGATCGCACTGCGCGTGCTGTTTTCGATGGAAGCACTACCGAATCTCGAAGCACACATCAACATCTCCGCGCTGTTGTTTGTTACGTCTTTGCTGTTCTTCAGTGGCATGCGCGATATCTCCGATCTCGACGCGGAACCACGCGTCAACAAGGCGATGGAGATCTTCGTGCGCTGGGTGCTTGTGCCATTGATTGCCGTGTTCACAGCAATTCTTTGGGCATACGCAATCAAGTTGCTGGGAAGTGAACTGGTTCCGGAAGTTGCCTACTACGTGCTGTGGCTCAACGGCTGCACGATTGCAGCGATGTTGTTGTCGTGGCCATTACGTGATGCATCGGCATTCCCTTGGCGACACCTTCATCGGTGGGGATTGATATCGCAACTTCCCCTGCTCGGCATTGCAGTGTGGGCATGGGGCGTGCATTTGCAGCAGGATGGCATCTCGTACGATGGATTCACAACAGCTGCGCTTCTCTCCATTGCGTGCATCACCTCGATCGTGACCATCGTGATGCGTCGCTTCGATATTCGCATTGTGCCTGTGCTCACACTCATCATCATCGGCAGCACAACGATTGGTCCGATTAGCGTTACATCCGTAGCTCAGCGCTCGCTAACGGCAAGGGGCAAGCAAGACCAACTCAAAGACTGGGCACCGGTTGGAAGTTCAGCGTATCGCAGTTCAACTGGCAGACGTCTTGTGCAGTCGATCACAACAGACTCTGTATGGCAGGGGGCATTCCGCATCGGTAACTACGACGACTCTGTTTCGGTAGAAGTACGTGATTCAACCGGCACTGTCATCCGACTTTCAAAGGGCTCCACTCGCGTCCGCATCTGGAACCCCGTTCTGCGCGACACGGTAACATTCGATGCCGCGAAGTGCTTACTCCCCGACTCCGACGAGCTACGTCCGCTTACCTTCACCAGCGGTACCCGCACCGTTTCGGTGTTGTGTACCGACCTCTCGATCAAACGCAATCCAACCGACAGCGCATGGTCGATTACGCTGATCAATGCGATGGTTGTGGTAAGGTAGGGGGCTCATCCGGTAACTTTTTCAGCCGAATGAGCGTTAAGCAGCCATTAGGTATTCAGCACTCACGTACACATCTATGCAACTACTGTCCCGCCTTGCACTTACCATGCTGGCCCTGATCGTCACCACACTCGGCGTATCAGCTCAATTCGACACAACCCGTACGGACCTCCTGGTACGGGGCAAGCTCATTAGCTCAACCTCCAGCGAGATTGTGATCGACGCGGCACGTCCGGACGGAACAACGGGACAGCTCGCGATCGGGGTCAATGCAACAACGCCGATCGTCGGCTGCACCCTCGACAGCGTCGCTCCGGGCACATACACCCTTGCGCTGCTCAACCCGCAGTCGAGCTCGCCCCTTGCAGATCTGATCACATTCGAGGGTTGTGCTCCGATGATCGGTGTAATGGCCCGTGTGACGGGTCTCAATGGTACCGTTCTCGAAGTTCAGTCAACACAGCAGAGCGAACTTGGTGCGAGTGGATTGGCGATCAGCGTTGCAACTTCAGCGGCAACAGTAATCTTCACGTGTGATGGCTATGCACTCCAGTTGTCTGAGCTGACACCAAACACGGAGATTGCACTTAACGGAACTGGTACCGCTGCGAACTTCAGCGCGACGTCGATTCAGACACTCAACGATTGCTCGCAGTCGTACGGTGCAGATGCAACGTTCATTGCGTATCGTGATCCGCTCTTCATCGTTGCGCTCACAGGCACAACTGATACGCTTGCACTTCGCATTGATGGTGGTGGACGTGGCATCCCGGGAGACTCGTCGTATGTGGTGTATTCCTGCGACGGACAACAACTCTCGATCGATGAGCTTGTAGCAGGCGACCCACTCTCGATCTACTACACCGATAATCCACGCCGTGGCGCATTCCTCCAGTACGCCCAGCTTCGTCGCGATTGTCCAATCCATGCAACAGGTACGATCTCTGCGATCAACGGCAATGACGTGACGATCGCCGGCAATGATGGCCAGACATGCACTGCAACTGTCACCAACGAGACAGTCGTAACATCATGCACAAAGCGTGAAACAACGCGCGACGACCTTGCGGTTGGACAAACAGTGAATGCCGTCATCATCGATTCGAAGACAGAGCGTAGGTACACATCGATCAGTATTGCGGATGATTGTGCGTTTGCCTTCTACATGCAGGGCACGGTTTCGATGGTAACGGATTCCTTCGTGGTTGTGTCTGGGTATACTGCTGACGGATCGACACAGTCGATTGAATTCGGTCTCCTCCCAGGTGTGTTGGTCGTCAACTGCCTGAATGAGCCACAAGCAATCAGCTCTGTCCAGCCGGGCAACACGGTAGGCGTGTACTATAGCGTACGCCAGGGAATCACGATGGCAGACATGGTGGCAGTGCTCGATCCATGCACGATTGCCTATACGGGCGGCACGATTCAGGCGGTTACTCCGACAACGATTGCATTGTTCGTCGACGGACCTCAAGCGACGGTCACGCTGACGTATGATGCGAAGACGGCGTTTGCAAACTGTGCGGGTGAAGCGATCACCATCGACGCATCGCACGTTGGCAAGACACTCTTCGGTATCTATAACACAGCGTCAGACCCACAGTACCTGATGTCGGCCACAATCAATGTTGGTTGCCCAGCCTACGGCAACGTTGAGGGAACGGTCGTTGCTGTGGATGATTCATCTGTCACAGTGCAAACTGCCACTGGGGCCGAAATGTTTGGTCGCTCGGTGTACGTCTCTGTCTACGACACACTTCTGCAGCCACTCGAGTGGTCAGCTATCGAGCTTGGTCAGACACTCTGCATGACGGTTGACGAGCAAGCTCGCATTGCGCTGCGTGTCTTCGTCGACCAAGCATGCGATGGCCTTCCGAACGGACCTCGTGTATCAAAGGCGATTGGCAAGGTTGTGGGTGCGACGGCATCAACGATCGATATCGAGACCCGTGCAGGCGTTACGACGTACATGCTCACCGACGACACACGTATGATGACGTCGACACAAGCAGCCATTGAGCTCAGCGACGTATCAGCAGGAGCAATGGTTAGCGTGATGTGCATGGATCACACGCCAACAGGCATGCCGATCGCGGCATCGGTTGTGCTCATGTCGACAACAACGAGCGTCGATGACGAGTCGAACACGACATCATCACTCGTTATCGCGCCGAACCCAGCTTCAACATCAATCTCACTTGCTGGTGATGCAGAGATCACGCGCGCTACGATCATCGACATGCAGGGTCGCACGGTGACGGTTGCATCATCGCGCACACTCGATGTATCGCAGCTGCCAGTCGGCACCTACACCGTGCATGTTGCAACAGCAACAGGTATGCAGACAATGATGATGCAGGTGGTGCGGTAAGGCCTACCGCACACACGACACATGAAACAGCGCGTTGCCGCTCGTGTAGACCTTGGTCCACGAGCGGCCGCCGTCTGTAGTGCGTGCTAATGGACCCACCCGTGGGAAGTTCGTTGTTTCGCCGACGGCGATTGCCGTGTTGTTGTCGAAGGCATCGATCCCCAACATAAACGCGCTGCCGAGTCCGGCAGCTGGGTTAATCCACGTTGCACCAGCATTTTCTGTGCGAATGAGGTGCCCCATATCAAGCGACGCCCACCATGTGTTCTGACCGAGCATAATCAAGTGGTTAATGTCTGCCCCACCGGATGTGTTCCCTGAGAAGTTCGTTGAGTCTGGACGCCACGTAGCGCCGTTGTCGGTACTCACGATGTAGCGATTTGTTGTGCCGTAGAAGATCAGCGTCGAGCCGTAGTGATATGCGCCAATCAACGCATGACGGTTATAGTTGTTCGGGAACGCAATCGAATCCCACGTTACACCACCATTTGTTGTGATGCGACTAAACCCGTACGCATAATCGCCCTCCACTGTTCGGCCGCCGCAGATCATCACACGATCCGGTGTGATTGCATGCACACCTTGCACCATTGCGCCACGGAACCCTGTAGTGTCGCACAACGACCACGTACTGCCAGCATTTGTTGAGCGCAGCACCGTACCCTCGTCACCAGTCACGTAGATATGCGTGCCGTTCACAATATCGATCGATTCCAACCCCACCGGTGTTGTCAGCGGCGTCGACACAGCATTCCATGTTGCGCCACCATCCGTCGTGCGCACGATACGCCCCTCTGTACCAACAGCCCACACATTCCGGCTGTCAATCGCCTTCACATCAACAAGCTTGATGCCTTGCAACGCTGCAGCACCAACGCCTTGTCGCGTCCATGTAGCTCCACCATCGCTCGTCATCACAATTGTTCCGTAGCCCGAGCTATCGACTGCACCAACCGCCCACGCATAGCGCGCCGTCGGCTCTGGCGTAACAGATGAAGAACAGCTTGCGATAAGGATCGCGACACACGCTGCACATGCAGCACGAAGGATTGATATTAGGTTGATCATGGGGCGAAGATAGCAACCGCTCCCCCTTATATTGCGGCCCTTCACAATGCATCTGTCACCCTCTGTGCCGTCTGACCACACGCCAAGTCTGCTTCGTCGCGCTGTTCGCGCAATCGTAACGACCATTGTCGTTGGGTTTGCATTGTATGGGGCATTTCTTGCCAGCGCGCACATCATGCTCACCAATGGATGGACGACGGAGTCGGGCGTGATCGATGCCAACAGCAGCACGTACGAGGAGCTCCACACGAAGTATGGTGCAAACTTCCGCACTGACAGCGCAGCGCAGCGTCGCTATCGCTACGAAGTACTCGATCGCATCCGCTTGCTCTACACGCTACGTCCTGTCAATGCCGACCACATTCTGCGCGCATACATGCAATCGGGTGACGCACGACTTGCCTTGCGCATGCTCGATGCTGTCGATCGCTACCTTATGAGCGATCCATCGTATGCCGCGCGACTCCAACAGCTGACAGAGGATCGCACAATCATCACATCAGACACCAGCATGCAAAGTGCATTCGCGTGGATGAACGTTGACGAATGGGCCTATCTCAAAGAGGGCATTGTCAAGCACAAACGCTGGATCGACTCTGCGTCGCGCGTATCGGGCGTCGAAGCGCGACTCATCGTCACGTGTTTAGTTGGCGAGCAGGTGCGCAAGATCAACACACGACGTGAGATGTATAAGGGGCTTGTTGCGCCCCTTAAATCGCTCTCATTTTCGACAGCCTTCTCGTATGGTGTAACAGGCATCAAGGAAAACACCGCACGCTTGATCGAAGAGCACCTGCGTGACAGCGCATCGCTGTACTATCTCGGCAAGCAGTACGAGCATGTGCTCGACTACGACACAACGATGAACTACGCGAACTCCTACAACGACACACTCAGCGTCCGCGTACAGCGTTTGACGCAGCCCAATAACCATTACTACTCGTACCTCTACGCCGCGTTGTTTGTCAAGCAGATCATCGCGCAATGGGAACGCAGTGGTTATTCCATTGCAGAGCGACCAGAGATCCTCGCAACGATCTACAACCTCGGCTTTGCCAAGTCGCTTCCCAAGCGCAACCCCGAAGTTGGCGGTGCCGCATTCACCATCAGCGACGTCCCCTACTCCTTTGGATCAATCGCCTACGAGTTCTACTACTCCGGCGAACTGATGGAGGAGTTTCCGTATCGGGGTCTCACCGCACCACCACCGGCGTATTCAGCGAGTTCGCGATAAAGCAGTGTGCGTGGGCCGTCGAGCATACCCGCACGTCCACATAAATCCGTTCCATCTGTAGGGGCGAGACCCTGTCTCGCCCGCACGTGATGTGTACAACGGGCGAGACAGGGTCTCGCCCGTTACGCAATCCCGCACACCCACATGATTTCATCCAATGTGTAGGGGCGAGACCCCTTCGCTCCGCTCAGGGCAGGCCTGTCTCGCCCGTTACGCAATCCCGCACACCCACATGATTTCATCCAACGTGTAGGGGCGAGACCCCTTCGCTTTGCTCAGGGCAGGCCTGTCTCGCCCGTTACGCAATCCCGCACACCCACATGATTTCATCCAATGTGTAGGGGCGAGACAGGGTCTCGCCCGTTTTACATGACACGCGCATCCGGACATTTGACACACATCACGTGCGGGCGAGACAGGGTCTCGCCCCTACACCAAACACAAACATCTCGCACATCACGTGTGATCTCATAACACAGGCGAGATCCCTTCGCTCCGCTCAGGGCAGGCCTGTCTTGCCCGTTGTGCTCGATCGCCGCTCGACTATAGCTCGTAGCTCAAGCCGATTGCGATCACGAGTGCGCGGGTGAGTCCGTCGGCGCGGACCTTGCGGACGAGTACGGGTGCGGCTGCATCGACACGTAGGTTGAGGCGATCAGCGATTGATGTGCTAGCCGCAACAGCAAGGTTCAGGGTGAGTCCGTCTGAGCCTTGAACGCGCTCGCCCATCACACGATCTTGTTGGACGCGATAGATGGCAAGGAGCGATGGTACGATGTTGATGTTATCGATTGCAATTGATCGACCAACGCGCAGGATTGCATCATCGCCGCGCTCGTAGTCCTTCGAGGTGAAGTAGCCAGCACCATCATCGACATACGTGTTGCGGTTGTTGTTCACCAGCACACGCTGATATCCAAGGGCAACACTCCACGCATCATGTGTGCTCGATACACCCACCACAAGATCAGTCGTACCAAGTCCGGTTTGATATGGCATTGGAAGTGACGCAGTCGACGTTGATCCAGCATTCGATGTTCCCGTCGGCAGACGAGTTCCGAGTGTGAGCCCCATATCAACCTCGTCACTCAGTATAAGTGTGCGCGACACGCTCACGACTGCATCCCCGATGCCACTATTGGTGCCCAGCGAGCCGCTCGTATACATCAGCGGCAGCGATGCACGGAGCGTCATGAAACGTCCAACCCGCCATTCAACCTCTGGCAACACCTGCACAATCGCAACGCCCTGCTCGCCCGCCCCAAAGCTCGGTGTGAGCGTAACGGATGCATATGCACTCGTATCTCGCTCATGCGTAGCCGATCGCATCGTGCCCATCGTACATACGCCCGCATCGCTGCATCCCTGTGCAGATAGCGTCGGTGATCCCAGAATGAGCATGGCAACGAAGAGCGCAATGGCTTTATGCATAAGGGGCTCGCAGTGTGTGTAGGGTGATGACATCCACATGATACAAAATGACATGGCTTTCTGCGCATGCGCGAGTAGTGTTGCGGCGGAGGCGATCAATCAACACTTGTGCAATGGTTGCGTGGGAGTGACGCATGGCTGCATCGATACGTACTTCGATTTTCCCAGATCTATCGCCTGAAGACTCAGTTAGTCTCGAGACAAGCCCAGGCACCGCCAACATGGTGACCTTTGTACTTGAAAAAGCATCTAGCATCACGTGGTGGAAAGCAATTGAAGTCTATTCATCGAGTGGACGACTTTGTGGTCGCGCAGAATTACAGGACGACGACAACGGACCGACGGAGTTCAGCATTCGCACGACAGATCTTGTCAATGCGAAACTCATACTAGCAAAGGCAAAGGCCTTTGGCATCCACACACCAATGTATGAACTCCAGGGTTTGACCGCACATGCCGGCCAGCGGATGCGATTCATCTGGCTCCGTGACGATCATACTGATGGCCCCGTTGCAGGCTTCTTCCGAGATCTTGGTAGTGCTGTCAACACGGTTACCGAGACAGTTGCAACTGTGGTGGAAACAGTTAGAAACACCATTGGTGAGATTGCAAAGACCATTGTGGAAACCATCGGCACTACAATTGCAAATGCGATTGATTGGGTTGGTGGGCTATTGGGCAGGATCCCCGGGATTGGTCCTTTCCTCCGCGACGCCTTTCACTGGGTATCGACTATGGTGTCTGCATTCTACAGTTTCACTGCGTCAGTCGTCAAGGCCAGCATTGAGATTGCCGCAGGCGTGACTGCGGGTGTGATCCGAGTTGTCGGAGGAGCGATCGGTGGAGTGATGATGCAGGATGCGTCACTCTTTCTCAAGGGGCTATCCGATGTCGCAGCCAGCATCATTGGACCCGCGATTGCAGTTGTAGGTAAAGCAACAGCGTTTGTACAGTCGGTGATCTTCATGCAGATGGGAGAACGCGCCCTGACGGAGGAAGAGGCATCAGTGCTATCTATGGTCTTCCGCAATTCTGTGCTTCTGTACAATGTTCGTGTCGTAGACGGCTTTGCGGGTGTCTTCATGATTAAGCCCGATTTCTCGCCCAACCCCAATCCGTTTACTCTTGGTAACACTATCTACATGAAGGATACCGAAGAATCGTTGTATCGGTCGGTGCTTGTGCACGAGTGCGTACATGTCTGGCAGAACCAACACAATGGTCAACGCTACATTGCCGATGCTCTTGCTGCACAGGCTATCTATGGAAGCGACGCGTACAATTGGATGGCTGAGCTAAATCGAGGGAAGACGCACTGGCGCGATTTCAATCGCGAAGCGCAGGCTGAACTGATACAAGATGTATTTGATGATGGCGAACAAGTACCTGCACGTGGCACGGAGGGCGAATTCTACATCGACGATCCGATCGGGTTAGACGTCACATTCATAGATCCTGATCGCACTGCCTTCGCCAGCGACAGCATTGCCTACATGCGAAGCATCATCCCACTTGTGCATTGGAGATAGGACATGCCACGTCATCCATCACCACGATCACGTGCGATTGCACGACTCGACGACTTTCGTGCGGGCGTCTATGCAGTTGCAGTGTCGAGTGAAGAGTGGAGAGCGCGCATTGAGGAGCTAGCTGACAAGAGTGCTGGGATGCGCGCCGTGCAGAATTCTCTTGAGCGTGCATCAGCGGAATGCGCAGACATACAGCGTCTTATGAGCGAGGGCACTCTTTCGCGCGACAACGCGGAGCGTCGCATCGCAAAGGCCCTAGCGCCATTGCAGCGTCGGAGTCTCGTCGACGCACGGTTGAAATTCGAAGCACAGTTACCACCACGCTCGCGTGGATTTGAGAACGATGCGATTGCCCATCTGTTTACTGCAGAACAACGCGAGCACGCATCGGGTTGGACTTCCGAGGGTAGCGCGATGGGTCCGACGTATTTCAAGCCCCGTCGCGACAACATCGACAACCGACGTGATCCCCTTCCTGGTGACGACACACCACCTGACGCACCACCTACACCTGCGCCTACACCGATCAACGATTGTCGTTCAGCGCCATTTGCACGCGGATCAAAGCTCACGGCGAACACTGGTGTAGCGTTGTTTTCTTCCTTTGCGGCTGAATTTCGACGTTTAGGCCAAGTGTCTGCATCGGCACTCACACAGATGATACTGCTTGGCGGAGGAGGTTCATACGCCGAGGCGACAATTGGTCGTGATAGTTCATGGCCATCTGGATATTCATCGCTCACAATCACAGCTGACATCGACTACTCTCTCTACCTCCTTGCTATCTCGATTGGCATCTCTGGCGCAGGTACAGGCGCGGATCTCATCCTCGACATCGAGCTCAACGGCAACGCCCCATTCCGCATCACACGTCCACTCGGCGCCATTGTCGCACCAATCTTCTGGTGGGCCGACTATATCGCACAAGCATCGCAGTCGATTTCAACTGTACTCAGCATCCCTTCAACAGCAGGCACCGTTCGCATCAGTGCCGGGATCCGCACCCATAGCGCCGCCGGTGGATTGGTAAGCACTGCCGCCATGGGCAACGGCTTTGGCACCATCACACGTCTGTGCGCAGTGGTGAGGTAAGGGGCTGCACCTTCTCAAAAAAGTGCATACCTGCCAGTATCATGATTGCGAATGCGATCTCACGGGCATACACTGGCGCGCCATACATCGAGAGCACTATGGCACCAATGATCGCACCCACCACTACACCAGCTAGCATCAGCAGCAGTCGCCTACGATGCATCCGATGCATCATTCGCTGCACCTCCGGCTACACCACAGCAAGCGCACCGATCGCCACCACTACATACGGCAGTGGACTCATGCTTGCATAGAGGTATTCCATGCCTGCGAGAAAGAGAATGCTGGAGATGAGGAGGGAGGGGGGAGGGGGAATCGAGCGGACTATGAGTTTGATATCGCAAGCGTCTCACGGTATTCACGTGCTTCAGCAAGAAGAGTGAATTCGACGTCGGCCATCCCATCGATACGACGAACTTCATCTACGATCTCATCAAGTGAGACGCGGAAGAATTCACGCTTTTCATTGACACGATTTACACGACGCTGATGGAACTTACGGTGGAGGGTCATCTCCATGTTCGGCGCATCATCAGAGTAAATGATTGCATGGACATCGAACATAAATGGTACCGATGCGTCACCAAGCTCTTTGATACGGTCAAGAGGCTCAAGTCGACGTGTCATTCCGATCTTGAACACGTCCTCACCAAATGAACCGATGTTGCTGATCACATATACGTGACCACGTCGGGTTTGCTGCGCTTGAGATAGTGCGCGCTCTTTTCGGGTGTTGGCTTCTTCTACTTGGCGTTGGAGCTCTGCAATCTGTTGCTGCATCGCCTCAAGCTCAGCGCCTTGCTTGCCCTCCATTTCCTTCCGCGCTCGATCGAGTGCCTCCTGAGCTCTGCGCTCTTCTTTCTCTGCTTCTTGTTGAGCACGCTCAGCTTCTCGTCGCACACGTTCCTCTTCTTTCATCTCCTCCCGGATACGACGTTGCTCTTCGCGTTCTTCCGCAAGCTTTTCCTGGTACTCATACACGAGATACAATTCTTCGAGAATCAAATCAACGAACCCATCGGTAATTGACAGTCCCCACGTATCACCAAGCTTATTGATCGCATCCTTGGCGCGACGAATCTTCTCTGCGTACGTCTGGACGTTACCGTACTTAACCTTTGAGATAACTGTATCGCTCTCTCCCTGAAATGCTCGCAACATCAGCTTAGAGATACGCTTTGTGAGCTGTTCGCCCTTCTTCTCACTTCCGCCAATGGTCCACGACTGGCTCGAAATGAGTGCAGCTCCAGACTCCAACATCTGCTTCTGCTTTTGTCGCACTTCTTCGAGACGTGCTTGATACCGCTCGGATGTGTCAAATGCATAACGGGGCTCATAGAATCCCGCGTCGTGCAGAATCTCGATCGCTTCCAACTCACGGACATGTGCTTCAAGCTGCTCGCGTTCCGCGCGCACAGCGTCAAGCTTTGCATGCTCTACCCGCACCTCCTCAATCTTGGACTCGAGCGCAGCCATTTCTGCCTTGCGCTTGGCCATCTCTTCCGCAAGAGGCAACAGGACCTCATAGCCTGCATAGCGCTTCTTGATCTTGCGCCAACGTACAAACAGAATAATGCAGGCTGTGAACAGTATGAGTACGGCTAGTTCCACGTTCGATTCCTACGGGATTATCTGGGAGTTGATTCCGACGAAGATCGTGTCGTATGCGACGTATTATGGCGGATGAGCTATCTAGAAGGCATGTTAAAAGAGCAAGTTGCAATCATTTCACATGCATTTACTCAGCACACTGAGTTCGGGTATCGATTTAGCAATATCTTCTACCTGAGATACACAGCACTGTTGTCCTGGCTGAACTTCTACTAATCTGAACATACCCCAGTCATACAATCGGTCGAGCTCGAGTTCGATATGCGGGATCTCGCCGTCATCGATAATCTCAACGTTCAGGGGGTAATCATCCGATCCTTTCTTGAGTAAAAATCGTGTTTCATTCTCTTCGGAAAAGGAGCTGCGAATATAGAAAGCACCGAACTTGGAAATTGATGCGAAGACCAGTGGGAGCTCATACATTTCACACACTTTTGATAACCTCGACACAAGATCATCACCAGAATTACTATCTAACTGACTATAGAGCACCCTCCTGAAATCCAGATGATCACTCTGAATGTCAAGCGTGAGTCTAACGCCAGTATGGTTGCCACCAAATCGCTCCCACAATAATTCTGCAGAATGGCTCGTCAAGTCCTCTGCTTTTACAAGGGAAATATAAAAGAGCTCAGACATGACATTCCTGAACCCAACTGGATCATCCTCTAACGTCTTGAGACCGAGGTTCCTGTAAATGTCATAAGCGTGCGAATACTCGGCATCCTTAATACGCTTTAGTGGAGATGACAGACGTATCACCCGCGCGTCAACAATACTCTTGAAGGCTTCGATACTGGTATAATGATAGTATCTGCCTGATTCAGCAGGCTCGTAGTAGTGATCATAGATGATGCGACTCAAGAGTTTATCCATCTCAACACAATATCCTGTGTTGCCAATGTGTTGCGGAAAGAAGCGAATGTGATTCGAAGTAATCTGTGGACAATTGCAGTGTTTGAGTACTTCGTTAAATTTTGATACGAGCTCTGACAATCGGTCACGCTGCAACTCTTCTGACCTAGCCTTCATCGCTTCGTAGCGATTGATTCGTTCAAGCATATCTGCATAATCATGCTTTACATTTCTAGACATACTTAATACTCCCAGGTGCAGTTGATGCTATTTCTTCTGTGGATTACATGAGGAACTATGTCTTGATATCAGACAAATCCTCTTGGTGATAGTGTTGATTGAAGATGAAGAAGTCTACCACCGCCCAACCTACCACCCCACCCCCACTCCTCACTGTCACGTTTTGTCACTGCCCTGTCAAAGATTTCTATGGCACGCATTAGTGATCCTGACGATAGATGCATCACTCCTAAGACTGCGCAACGCGCGCTATGTTTGCCGACTCACCTTCACATTAGATCATGACCACACCATCTCCTGAGCTTCTAGCAGCGTACGAGGCGACGCAATTCGTTGTCGATGAGACGCATGTGATGCGCATGCGTGAGCCACTGCCCGAGGCACTCGTTACGTGGCTTCACTCGCACAACACAACATGTGGTGCAGTTCTTGGTGCAGAGTATCCCTACTCCCAGCCGACCTCACCGGAAGAAAATGATCGACGTCATGCACTGCTGATTGATGAGTGCACGCAACGAACAATTCCATGGCTCCCAGCTATGGGCGTTGGCGATGGTTGGCAAGAACGACACATCATGGTCGCTGGTACCGACCGTGCAGCTGCCGAAGACTTCCGCGCACGCTACGAGCAACACGCAGTGGTGTGGGTGGAGGTTGGCGAGCTACCGATGTTGGTAGTGGGAGGCTAGCTCTTCGGAACGGCGCTGATAAGATCCTCGAGCTTCATCGGCTCCTTCTTTGAACGTGGCTTCACTGGCTTGAGACTCGTGTAGCCAGCTTTGTCAGCTTGCTGATACTTCTGCAAGCGCTTAAGTGCCGGTGATGGGCATGCAGAAGCATTCTGTGTCTTCGACGAACCATCTCCCGCATCACCCAGACGCACTTCGTAGCCGATGATCTCGTTCGACTTGCCTAACAATGGTGTCGTCACGAGTTGATCTGTGTAGGCATTCTGTATCCGGATCTCTGGCAGTCGATATGGATTGTACCAGTTCACAATCTTACATCGCTTGTCCATGACGATGTATGGTTGGCATGATTCACGCAAGGATACTCGGTAGTACCTACCGCCCGGAATAGTCGTATCAACCTCATTCACTACGAGTGCATAGCTACTCAAGTCTATCGCATCAGGAATGTCCAGAACAAAGGGTCTATCCTGCTCAACAATGAACTGCTCACCTGGACTGTCCAACGTGAACTGTGTTGTTCCGCCCTCTACCTGCTCAAGCGTACCTGAGCTCGTGACACGAACTGAAATAGAGCCGCGAACGTAGAGTGACGAACCAGGATCGCACGTTGAACATGATTGTAGAACGACCGCTATGCAGAACAATGCGATAGCTAGAACCCGAAGTGGCATACGATGTGTCATAGGTCTGTGAGAATAAGTTTGAAACCTGTTGAATCCGGATTGATCGTTCGTGCAACAGCTGAGTCTACATAGCGTGGCGCACCATAGCGGAAGAGCAAGAGCTCATTCTGCTTCATTGTAGCGAATGCATTCTTCAATCCTTGCACGTGCAGGATGTTGTTATCCTGCTTTGTGCGCTGTGCAAGTTCCGCATATAGTTCAGCCGTTGGGTTCGGTAGGCTTCCGAACATAAATGCATGCGGTTGTAGCTGGACGAACGCCTTGTTCTTGAGCACCCTGGTCAATCGCGCAAAAAGGCCCTTTACTTCAATAACTCTCGGTAGCGTCGGCGATGCGCGCATAACGTCGAGCAGCCGTTGATCAATCGAACCAGAATCAAGCTGTGTTATGATGCTGGTATCTGACATGCCATAACGTATCACCGTTATGCGCCAGTACTCCTCACTAGTCAACAGAATATTCGAGATCTCTCTACGAAATTTCAGAGAGGCCGCTTCCGTGAGAGGTTCGTTCATGATAAAGACGGCTGCACGCGTTGGTGTTGGCACGGCATCTGCATTACCTGTTGACTGCTGAACATATACTGCAACAGCAACGACGACAGCTGCGAGCACAGCACCCACGATACCCATCACCATCTTACGACGGTCCTTTGGAGCACTGTTGAGCGCAACTCCGGATACTGGACGTTGCGCTACGTCAGTCGAGGTCGAAGGCGATTCCTCTACAAACTCTGCCTCGACATCTTCAACTTCCTCAACGTCAACTTCTTCAAGGACAATCGGTTCGGATACTCGCGTAGCTTCTTGCGCATCAAGCAGCAACTTCACAATCGCGTCGACATACCCCTGAATAGAGCTGACTGTGTCTTGAGTGAACACATCTGGCTGCGACTTGCAACACGTGAGCAGTTCGCCGCGGAACACATCCAGAATCTTGCCGAGCTCGCCGATGGTGGCGGCAATGTCGCCTCGATCGAGGTGATGATGGACGACGTCATTGCGGTATTTGCGGAGCGTGTGGAACTTGCTCGACGCATCACTGCGCAGATGGATATTCTTGCGGAAGGTCACACGAATGTGCTGCGGAATACCGTTATCGGAATACCTGGGGTTATGGTCTCGTGTCAGATTTTCGCAGAGGTTTGTCAAAAACGTGAGATCAAACTGCTCGAGTGATGTCTTCCGGCGTCCACGCTCATCAAGCATCTTGTCGCGTTGATCAGTTGACGACAAACTTTGGTCGTTTGAGTACCGTGCAAACGATGCAACGATGTTCTCGAAATACTGTTCGTCGATGTGTCGCAGCGCATCGTGTAAGAACATCGCAAGGGGTTTCTCCCCCGCACGTAGGTTCTCTAGCGTAACCCGCACTTCCATATCATGCCCCTCTCTTACTATCTTGGTATCAGTAGTAGCAAATATGCAGAGTTTGATGGAGCTAGCATGACACTCGTATCGTTCGTTGGTGTAACGGATATTCGGCTTGCACAAGAAGAGCGCGGCCCGATCTTAACAGCAGTTCGGGAGCTGCGGCCCGACCGTGTGGTGATGTTCGCAACGGAGGGTGATCTCCAGCACGACTTCGCCCGTGGTGCAGCTGCGGTAAAGGTGGCAATCAAGTCGGTGGCCCCCTCCACAAAGGTGCAGACCCTCACATTTGAGATCGATGATCCGACAGATCACAATGAGCTGTATCCAAAGCTGAAAGAGGCTCTGGCAAGCGTTATGACACGCAATGAGGAAGTGGTCGCGGCGATCTCGTCGGGCACCCCTTCAATGCAGGTATGCTGGATCCTACTCGCTGAGTCAGGTGATGCAAACATCCGTCTGGTGCGCACCGTAGAACCGGAACTGACATCGACCGTAGTGCGCGATGTGCGCCTTGATACTGGTCTGCCTCGCATTACGCGACTCGAACAGGAGAATCGCGATCTGCGTGATATTGCGATCGAGCCGGTGACGTTGTTTCGGAAAAAGGGCTACGTGATGATCGGCGATGTCCAGGTGAACTTCTCACCGCTGATGTTCGCGTACTTCCGATTCTTCCTCGAACTTGCACGTAAGGCGAAGTCGTCTGAGAATGCCGGATTCCGGATGAGCATGTTCACACTTGGTGAGACAAACACCAAGCTGATCAATGAGTATCAGGCGGAAGCCTTCCCAGATTATGAGAATAGCGACCTGGTTCGTCTCGCAAAGACACGTGCGGATATTCCAGCACAGGATTTCAGGTCGACGATATCGAAACTCAACAAGCGACTTTCCGATGTCTTGGGCAACAAAACCCTGGCGTCATTCTATCATGTGAATGCTGATGGACCGAAGAGTGCGCGGCATTATGCGATTCGGATAGAGCCATCAAAGATCAGCATCAAGTAAGCTAGGATTTCCACATCGTTTCCGAAGTCGTACGCTCTCGTACGAATGTGAAGTTGCACACAATTCGATGCAGCAATTCACATTCAGTATGGAGGTCGTATGACTCGCGTTTATTCCCCGCTGTTGCTCCTAGCAACGCTTATTCTTGCCTGTGCAACGGCACTGGCGCAGTTCCCCGTTACGCTCACGCTCGACGCACGCAACCCTGGTGTTGTTGCATCGCCCCCTACCAGGGCAGGTTTTACGTACCGGATTACCGTATCAGGCACGTACTCGCAATGGCCGCAGTTCACGGATTGCCATGGTGTTGATGCGGTGTGGGTGTATGATGTGCCCCAACAAGAAATCGATGCGTTCCGCTGGCCACCAAAGGAGATCCTCGGGCGTCCGTTCGTGTCGATCCCGCACTGGGTGGGTGATACGACGAAGTATGGCTTCCCACCGATTCAATCGGGGTTGCCGCCGTTGTTTCAGCTGAGCTTCCGCGACAACCTGGGATTTCGGGTTGATAACGAACCCCTGCCAGCATATCCTCTCGATGCAACACTGCATCGCTACCAGCTGACGAAGTCGGGGTCGGGCAAGCCGTTTAGTTTCTGGATCAACGACTCTACACTTGTGCTTCGCACAAACGAGGTCGTACCCCGCTACGAAGACAACTGCGGTCAGCTTACAGTAGTCGTGGAAGAGATCCCACAAACAGATCTGAACATCTGCGATATCACGCCGATCTCAGCAAATGGCGAAGTCGTGGGCATTCGCATGGATGCGGGAATCTTCGTTGTCGACACAACAGCTGTTGACGGGAAGCGCAACATCCTTACTACTGCGCAACAGATCGGCATCGTGGTCGATGGCAAGTTCGTCTGCCCGGATTCACTTGCTTGCGATCCAGAGCGCAAGGATCCGCTGCATATCGGACTGGTGGTCGACATCAGCGGCAGCATGAACGAAACAACAGTGTTTGCTGGCCGTGCTGTTACTCGACTCGAAGCATTGCAGCAATCGGTGTTGAGTCTGACCAACAAGCTGCGTCCTGGTGATAGCCTGTTCATCATCACATTCAATGAGCGTGTTACGCTTGCACTCGACTGGACAGCAGACAAGGCAGCGATTGCTGCGACGGTCAACAAGCTGCAGGCTATGACAAACACGTCTCTTCACGGTGGCATTCTCACGGGCCTTGCGAAAATCACTCCGCATCCTGCTGTGCTCAAGATGCTCATCGTGATGACCGATGGTATTAACACGATGCCACCTGATGATCCGATCGTAGTCGAGCAAGCACTCGCGTCAGCAAACATTCCACTCTACTTGATCGCGCTCGGCCTGGGTACTTCACCACTCGAACTTGAGGGTCTCGCCGCAATGCAACGCTTTGTGCGCGCTGCACCAACGGGCAAGTTCTACAACATCTCAAGTGGCGACGAGCTCGCAACGGTCTACGAGCAGATCGTCGACAACGCAGGCACGGAAGACTGCTGCCGTCTGTACTTCCGCATCCCACCATGCGATCGGGGTCAGTCGAAGCGCACACTGCGTATCGTGTACCTCGATGGTGGCAACATGATCACAACGTACGTCGACGTCGCGTGCGACTTGCGCACAACGGGAGTTGTCGAGACACCAACAGGCACATCCCCTCGCGAAGCAGAGCAGCTCGTCGAGCCAATGCCCGCAGACGATGTTGCACGCATCTGGTTCGATCTCGACGAACCTATGCCTGTAACGATCCAACTCTTTACGATGCAGGGCGATCTCGCCCACACGATCGACGCAGGTATCGTAGGTGTGGGACACACATCTGTTGCACTCAACGTGCATACGCTCACGCAAGGACATTACATGGCGCGCATTCGCGTAGGCGATGCTGTGCGCATCTCACCAATCATCATTCAACGATAACACTTCAATCGAAAGTAACTCAGTATGAAACGATTTCATCTTCGACTCGCACTGCTAAAAGCGCTCCTTGTGGGCGCATCAGCAACCACATTGTTTGGTCAGTGCGATACAACGATTCGACGTATACCTGTAACCGTTGCACCATCATCGGTGCGAGCAGGTACGGTCATTCAATTGCTCGGCGATGGCATTCCGCAGGTTGCGCCGCTTCGCATTCAAGCGTTCATTGATGGCGAACCTACACCTATCATCAACGCTACGCGGGGTGCAGTGAGCATTCGCATTCCGAATGATGCAGCTGGCGAACACACCGTGTGGTTCTGCATCGACGATGGTCCGACGGCCGTTGGTACAATCACGGTGCGTGCCGCGCAGCGCGAGCTCGACACAGCGATCGACCGTACCGATCCCGATCCGCGCACGAACACGGGTCCACGCCAAGATTTATCCGACGTCAATCGACGTCCGATACGCGATGATGTGCGCACATATCCAGGGGGCGGGCATGGCGGTACACTTCCATGTACGGAGCGACACATCATCGACGGCACATTCTCAACGCTCTCCGATGGTACACGCGAATGGTCGGGCATCCCACCAATGATCGGACGCTTCTCACACATGTACCTCGACTACTGTCATACCGACAGCGCGATGTACCTCGCGAATGACTGGCTCATCGGCACAGGCATCTATCGCGACAACTGCTATAATCTGTTCGACTTCACAACGGGCAATGGCAAGGAGCACTGGCGGATCAAGGTCACGCACGATACGGTACGACCTGTCATCGTTGTGCTCAACGGTGTTGATGTCACGGACGATTCAACACGCGTGATTGGTGGACGCTTCGGCATTGGTATGTCACCGAGCGACACTACGCCGCATACGATCTATGAGTTTGGCGTGCGTGTTACGGCTGGACTCTTCATGTTGCCTAACGGCAGTGATCCCGTTGAGTACCGTCCAGCAACTGGCGTTGGACTCGACTGTGATCAGAGCATCGTTGAAGGCTACGGCAACGTACAAGAGCCATGGATTCGCAGCGCAACGTTTGGCAGTGATGGTGTATCGGTGCGTCAAGACGAACGCTACATCCCTACTGGTGGTGTGGTCGGACTCGAGACCGAGCCACGCATTGCATCGGGTGATGTACGCGGCGACACAATCGTGTATCGCTCTGGTGATGGACCACGAGTGACCAACATCTGCAACGGACGTGGCGTTGTTGACGGCATCCTTACACCTGAAGAATGGATCGGTCACCGTCCAATCAACGGCGTCTACTCTGATCTCTACGCACAGTATTGCGGTGGTCGCCTTCAAGTGCTCAACGACTGGGTGCTCGCCGATGCCATGCCAGACAATGCATCGTGCTACAACCTCTTCGATCTCTTTACAGGCAGCGGCGCTGAGCACTGGGGCATCTGGGTCTTCCAAGATCGCTCGCGCAAACCACGCGTCTTCCGCAACGATGTCGAAGTAACAGACGACACAACCATCGTCAAAGCAGGCAAAGCCGGCTGGGGCACATCACCACGTCTTGCACGTGAGCACGCCATGTACGAATTCGAAATCGTCGCCATGGAAGGCGGCTTCTCCCTCCAATACGCCGATCCAGGTCCGGCCAGCTTCTGCTCACTCACAAGCGGCGCTAACAGCGACACCACGCACGACGCAATCGGCATCGTACAACCACAACCATGGAACCCAAGCATGGGTCCGGTCACCATCACTGGCATCACGGGTACATGCAACGTCGACCTCGTGGATCTCCGCGGCAGCAGCATCTACGCAACAACGCTCGACGCGCACGGCGCACTCGTACTCGACGTACCAACCACCATCGCATCCGGACACTACACGCTCCGCATCCGCATCGATGGCAAGCGCGTGCAGCAGTATCCACTCATCATTCATCCATAACACGGGGGCCATCCATGTTACCACACATCTTATCGTTTAAGGGGCGAATAAAGCGTTTACCATATGCCGCAACCTTTATACCACTCATGACATTGAGCAACTACCTCAGAGACGTAGATGTTGATTACGAGCTTCACATCAATGTAGCTGTCGCCTGGATTGTACTGGCACAGGGCGCAAAACGCTGCCATGATCTTGGCGTATCCGGTTGGTTTCAAGCGATTCCATTCTTTGTATTCGGTCTGATGTTCGTCAAAGGCAATGACATTCCAAATCGTTTTGGTCCGCCTCCTCCATGACCCTTGCGCGGGCGCTGTCGGAGAAGATGTCACCACGCAAATGTTGAACACTTCATCAGTACACTCTCACACAACAATGATCACAACATCATCAACAGGACGTCAGTTTTTGTACCTCGTGCTTCTCCTTTCAAACGGCATCGGTCCCGTTGCAGTAGAGCGCATCATTCGCAACGTGCACACAACCGACCTCAGCGAGGACGAGCTTGGCGAATTGTTCATCCAAGGCATCATTCCAACGCGCATCGGACTTTCACCGCTGCATCTGCGATCGGTGGCTGATGCAATCGACAACGGCGCGTTGCGGACGTTTCACAACCTCCTCTTGTCGGGTCAGCGCATCATCTGTCCGTACGATGCGGTATTGCCCGACCATTACTGGGAGCGTGCGCATCTCAACCGACTGCCGAAGATCTTCATCGGCTGTGGTGAAGCTCCGCCCACGGATGCGCATTGGCAAGCGATCATCGGTTCGCGCAGTGCAAGTCAGCAAAGCCTTGACCGTGCTGCAGAGCGTGCACGCGACCACGTCCAGTCAGGAGGCGTGATCGTCAGTGGTGGTGCTGCCGGTGTCGACACCACTGCGCTACGTGCCGCTCATCAAGCAGGTGGATGGACTGTGTGTGTTCCATCTGCCTCGCTTCTGAGCGATCTCAAGCCGCAGCCACGCGAGCTCCACATATCGCCCTACCCACCAATGACCACCTTTGCACCAGGTCTTGCAATGGCGCGCAACGGCATCATCGCATCACTTGCCACCGACATTGTCGTAGCACACGTCGCACCCGGCCGGGATGGACGTCCGAGCGGCACACAGGACGCTATCCAGCGTGCCACCAAGATCGGCGTGCCGATGACGGTGTGGGAATAATTTCCACTTCGTTTCCAACGTATAGCCACATCGATGCCGACCTCGTACGCCCTTATCTAACGGGGAAGTTGCATCCAAGAAACAACACACACTTGTTCTTGGAGGATGTCATGACAGGATACGAAACGGTACAGTTCTTACGGTCGCATCGAATCGATCACCTCTACCACTTTACGAGCCGGCGCAACGTTCCGTCGATCCGGTCGCTTGGCTGCCTGATGAGCTGGTTCGACCTCGAGCAACAAGGCGTACAATACATCTCGAGTTCCAATTCAATGTCACGAGAGCTCGATCGCAGGTTTCGCCTTGAGCGCTACGTCAGATTGGCATTCGAGCCACGACCAAAGATGTACTGGAGCGTTGCCAACGAACAGCGCGTAGCGGATCTCGAAGTGCTCGCTATCCCAGTAGAAGTGCTTGAGTCTTGCCAGCAGATTCTATTCTCAAAGGGCAATGCATGCTCTTACAACGCAGTTGTCGGTGAACATCCTCACATCCTCCCTCAAGGCGTACTTCAAATGGCGTCAATGAGCACCATTCATCGGATGCAATCATACGATCTACAAGCTGAGCTTCTTGTATTCGGACCATTACCCCTTGACACAAACCAAAGGATTGCAGCATGAGCACACGACCAGTCTTTGAAGCCGGCGCAATGCAGCCGTGGTATCGCGAGCATTTGATTGACTTTCAGTGGGTTAAGGGGCAATCCTTCCAGCAGCGGAGGCTGTGCGCCGAGGTCCTCATGGATGCAGCGGAAGTCAAACTCGCATCGAATCACATCCTCGAGGTCTCCACCTACTCAGGCAGTACGTTGGGCCGCGAGCTAAGCGCGCTAAATCTTCGGATGTCATTTTACGGATACGACGACACGACGGTCGAGTGTGCGTACCATGCGACGAAGGTGTTTGCCAAGGGCGGACCGTTTCGCGACCTCCTGTCGGGCGACAGCCTGTCAGCAAAACACGACGCACGACTCACAGAGTCCGGCCGACTCATGGGCTTCAACCTTGTCAACACACGCGTCAGCTTGGAGGCACACTCTGCTGCCTTCGATGCCATCTACATAGCGGCGCTGGCACAAAACTCACGCTACCTCGACGAGCTTATGTGCTACGACTACTTTGTCGACACTGCCTTCAACCCGCAAACCATGCTCGCGACGCAAGCCAGGTCAGCCGCTATCGCAGTCGGACTCCTTCGCAACGGCATTGAACTCGAAACTGATGCCGACGACATGTATCGTCTACTGCATACACATGAAATGCGGATACATACTTCGAATCGACAGTACACACTATTCTGAGTAACGAACATGCAGCCTAGATTTGGCTTCAAATTTGCTTCGCGGCCTTTGTTAGCAGATAGACTCGGCGACGAGATAGGTTGCTGTCGATCTGTCCTCATTCTGTCGATTATACAACGCAAGCGTGCCTGCGGCACTTCAGCTCAGCTCAAGCTGCTACTACTTCAGTTACACCAATTTCACATGTGCTATGAAACTGACGCCGAGTTACGAAGAGATCAATAAGTCCGTTTCACCATTTCCGACTTTGGGCGAGCTACACCTCATCCGTAATCTAAAAGAAATCTTATCTGATGTCAGCGACCTCGAGATTATCTATCAGCCAAAAATTGGCCGTGGAAGGGCAGACGTCATACTCCTTAGGAAGGGTTATGGCTGTGCGATCATCGAAGTCAAGGACTGGATTGTCAACTCTTACAATGTCACAAAGGGAAAGGGCAGCGGGACGTCGAAATGGCATTCTAAACAAGGTGCATTTGAGGTGTATTCACCGCACCGGCAGGTGCACTCCTACAAAGAAGATCTTATCGAGGAAGCAAGACTGTCTGAACAAATTGATGCAGACCCTAAGGCATATGGTGTTATTCGCACCCTACTCTACTTCGCAAACACCCCACATATAGAAGCCGAATCATATAGTGAAGCCTATATCAAATGCTACGGGCGTGGTGGTTGGCCTACACCTCCAGGCGAGCTGCTACAAACTTTGGGCCTGGATTTTAAGCGAGATTTGTTTTCTGATGACGTCTATCAAAGAATACGTGATGTCATTGTTCCAAAACGAGTTCCCGACACGCCATCAATACCTGTTCGACCTACTCAGCGACAGCGGGATGCTCTTGCAATTCCGTTAAGTGGCCGCAGGAAGATCAGAGGATCCGCAGGATCGGGCAAAACATACGTGGGAGCGATCATTGCGGCACAAAGTGCGCAGCGGAAGGAAGATGTTCTTGTATTAGTATACAACGAAGCCGCGAAGTGGGGTTTTCAAGAAGTGGTCAGGCATCTTGACCTTGAGTTTAATCGTTCGTTCGTTACTGTGCTTAGCATATTCAAACTGACAAAGCCATTTAGTCAAAATGTCGAGGAACGACACGCACGAGCTAAGGACTTTTTCGAAACAAGTCAGGACATGATTACCAAGCGGCTTGCTGAACAACACAGCCATCCTCAGCATATGCTGTACGACACAATCATTATTGATGAGGCACAGGATTACAGGTTAGAGTGGATGCAGTTGCTGGAAAAGCACTATCTGCGACCTGGTGGCCGCCTGATCATCTTGGCAGATGAAGGTCAAAACATTTATGGAAATGCTCTCGAAGAACAGAGAGTCCGCACTCCTATCTCAGGCGCATGGTTCCGACTTGGTGAGCACAATAGGGCCAGCCCAGAAATCTCCGCGATTTGCGATCAGTTCAGGAATGAGTTTTTCAATGATAGCGAGCAGACAGAGATGCCACCATCGCTTGGACTCTCCGTGACGAATGGATATGAGCTCTCTTCCGTCCATCGCGAGATGAGCGTTCCGATAATGGGTGGCATAAAGTGTCTGTCTGCATTTTTAGAGCAGGGTCCATCGGCCGAGGCACCACTTATCATTGCCCGAACCAACAGGCTTCTTCGAGGGCTCGAAGAAGGCCTCGCATTAAATAACAGAGGTACCGGCAAGATTCGCTGTACCGCAGAAACAGAACTTGAACGGATTGAGACGTTTTTCAAAGTTGTCACGAAGTTTGCGACTAAGACTGGTGCTACCGTGCATCTCAATGGTACGGATGTTAGCGATGAATTTCTGGATCTGATTTGCAGTAGCTACTGGCGGCAATTACATCTTCAACCTGTATCAGATTGGTTTAGGCAGGTTGTTGCCAAATTCCAATATGAGATCAAATCTGCCTCACAGCATAGTCCGATGTACGTTCACCATTTCGCCAAGAGCCTCTACGCCGCCATGTGCTCATTTGAGGATGGAACATCGGCTACAGACACGGAAACAAAGGACTGGAGTACTGACATAGCGCATTCTTTCTCATTTGAACTCTCCAAAATTCGCACAGCGCACAAGTCTGAGATCTTCCAATCAAAGGACGATCTTGCTCTATCTACACCTCATACCTCAAAGGGAATCGAACGTTCAGCTACGATTGTAATTGTCGACGATTACTGGGACAAACAACCGAATGCGCATCAATTGCTCTACACTGCCTTGTCTCGTGCTAAAAACGAACTGCACGTGGTCTACGACGCTCGTTCTTCATATGCCGATTTCTTCAAACGACACCTGCAGCACTAAACTCCTCCCCCCCAACCTTGGCTTCAATTTTGCTTCACTGTTTTCTGTCGCACGCTATCGTAGTTGTGCGTTCAGCGTACCCTTATACCCCACCGTTATGCTCCGCCAGATAGTAGTGTTTGCCCTTGCGGTCATCCTTGTCGCGTGTGCGAAGGAGGCCGAGAAACCTGTAGAGATCCCAGCGACGCAACAGACCGTGCAGACGGCTGTGGCTAGCGCGCCTGATACTACTGAAGCTGAAGCCGAAGAGGAGGAGGTAGACTCGGCGATGCTTCGCAGGGGGCAATGGCAAGAGATCCATTTCGCATTACTTGAACACGCATACCCTAAGGCGTATGCTGCCGATGAGATCGGGCCTGGCAACATCCACATCGTGCCGCGCGGACGGGATACGCTGATTCTTGCAACGATGAATTGGAACAACGACGTCCAAGAGCGTGCGCATAGCGACAATGGATACATCGATCTCGTTGCAGCATCGCTGCGCAAGGGTAAGTTCCGCGTCCTTGACAAGGTGAAGAAGATCCCGAACGGAGAGTTTGGCGAACCTCGATCCTTTGACGATTACATGCAGGCTTCAACGATCAACATGTATGACGCACAGATGCTGCCAGGATCCGGTTTTACCCGACTCGGCAAGGATGTATGGGCATGGATGCTCAACGATACACGTGGCGCACACGGTTTCGATGCGTCGTACATCACGGTCTATGCATTTCTCGACGGCAAGATTCAGAAGCTGGGCGAGTACCTCGCAGCAGATCAATCAAATGGCGCGAGCGCAAAAGACTGGCATTATCTCTCATCGTGCGTAGTCCCGATGGATGATCGTAGCCCAACAGTATCCGATCTCGCAATCATTTGGGTTCACAACGACAACGACCGAGACAGCACGCGAGTCGTCACGGTACATCCGTACATCCCGGGCAAGGGATACGACTTCAGCAATCATCCCTTCGCGAATTGTAAGAATGCTTCGTGGAAGCAGTGAGCTTGCGAGCCGCTCCCCCTACCTCCAATCCTCCCACATCTTCCACTCCTCTTTCATGCAGTCGAGTGTTCGCTTGAACGCCTGCTTGTCGTACGACTTCTCATCGATTCGATGAACGAGATAGAGCATCGTCTTGCCCTCCTCTTGCACAAGTGACATGTAGCCGGCGCAATGGAGGATGACATCTGACTTCAGCGCATACTTCATAGCAACGGTATGCGTATCGGTATCGTCAGGCACTTCTACCATTTCTGACATGATGATAATCCGAACGTCACTCTTCTGTGGAGGCACAGTCTGCTTCGGAGGCCGCGCTACAAAGAACGTAGCTGCGAAGGTTTCCGGATCGCCCCATGGCTGTCTGTCACGCACGCTGTACATGCGCTTATCAAGCGAGTCTTTCCATTCCACGAAGTAGCCGTACTGCTTCATGTCACGCACAATCGTCTCTTCGAGGGTTTGGGAGAAGAGACTTGTTGAAGCGACGAAGAGGAGGAGTGCGTGGACGATGTGTTTCATGTGGTCAGTTGAATCGTTTATTTACATTGTTACACTAACTCAGTTCTGCGAAGCCACTCCCTGGTCTCTTGGTCCTCACACCACACGTACAGTCCCTTGACCGATCGGGTCATCAGAATGCGATAGTATTGCTGAACACTTTTCAGAAGCGATGTGTACGCGGGACCATCCTGAGTAACTGCCTTTTTTAGCCTTCCCAACGACGGCGTCAATCCTGTTTCATGAACGTGTTCAGGATTGACAATCCAAACTCCATCTCTGTTCACAAGGTCACTCAGCCAAAGCAGACCAACATAATCGAAGTCAAATCCACGGACAGTGTATGGACACCCCACCTCACACAGCGGGTCATCGAACATCGGGTAGCCCGCTCGCGCCTGGACGAAGAGACTGTAGTCTCCCTTTGGAGTGTGATTCCAAACTCTACTCCAGCTCTTTCCGTTTTTATCTGGTGGAAAATAGAAGTCCATCTCATCAGCATCTACGTGATGAGGCATCGCTCGATTCTGTGTTGCCCATGGTCGTGAATAGCTAGCTAACAGCCTGACACTTTCACCTGCATCATGATGACTTCTCAGCTGGCGCTCCATCTCGTGAATACTATCATAAACCGCAAACTTGAACGGATCGAACCGATTCGTTAAGAGCCTATCATTCGAGCCATACACAACGGTTGGCTCAGCTGCCTTGAGGAGTACGCCCTCATTCCTGTTATCGAGCCCATCATGAACATTCAATGAAAGCGTGCGATCAACCCACCGGATGTATTCGATTGAGCCCGCACAACGGAACTGAGAACCCGACAAGTCTATCTCTTCGATGCTTTTGACACCCAACTCTTGCGCCCACAATCGAATATCGTCGATAGTTGTATTCTCACGATCTCGAAATCCCTGCTGTTCATCAAGCAAGAACACGGTGATCGTTGATGCTCTCATTATGTGATATGCTTGAGGTCCGAATGCTGTAGCGAAGCCAAACTGCCCACGACCATCAACATGCTCGGGGTTGATAAGTGCGTGTGCTTCATCAACGATTGATACGAGATACTCGTTGTCTCGAGATCCGGACCGGAACTCACCAAGAAGCGAATTCAACATTTCAACGTTGTAGCGCCATTCTGGCTCCTTCTTGAACGCATCAGGATACTGCTTGCGCAGAGATCCAAACACTCCAGTGGTTGCCGGAGTGTAGGTGTTCGCAGATATAGTGACACCAGATGATCCATGCCCACCGGCCAGTTTAAACAAATGCTCCCAGTTTGACCTTTGTGCCGTCGAGGTTGTAGTGACTACTACGTTGCCATCTTTCAGTTTTTCGTTTGTAACAAGAGAGGCCCAAACCTTAGCTGCAACAACCGACTTGCCAGACCCCGGTGGCCCCTTCACAATGATCACAGTCTTTTTCGGTCTCTTTCTATCCAAGACAGATCTCTCAACGGCTGCATTTACCTCAGCAAAGGCAAAACGTTGATTGTCCAGCAAGACGAACGGGCTGTCGTTAGCATCCAGCACCTGTCGTCCGATCTGCGCTACGAATCCTCTATTCTGAACGTATGTTCCTTCTTCAAACTTTTCGGCAAACTCACGATTGGGCGCGGTAAGCCTTTCTTTGAAATACTCTAACAGCCGATCTGTATCCTGATCTCGTTTTGTTGAGAAACATGGATACTGTTGTGTCAAATCTGCATTGGGTATTAGTTGATATGTGTGATAGTTCTTATCGCGGGTAAACAGTACGCAACCATGCACATCTGCATTCGCTTCGTGTACAGCTGAGTGAAACTGTTTGATGTATTCAGTATATCCAGATACTTGGTCTGAAGGGTGCTGAGCACTTGCCCCCTGTCTAAACATTAACCCTTGATATGTTCCGGGTTTATCACCGGCTGTCATCCAATTCTTCAACTCCACTATCACTGCGGCTGGCCGTTTATTGTGCTGCCCCAGTAGAACCATGTCCGCCCAGCATGCAGATGCTGGCAACTTATACTCGAGAGAAAGAACGCCTTGAGTTCCAAAGTAAAGATGTAGATCCGAGAATGATGGGTGTGAGAATGCATCTGATACACTCGGCAGCGACTCCTTCCAGGCCCGCTCTTCTTGTGGCGTCTTCCTCTTTGTTACGGATTGCAGATCCCTGACAAGACCTTGCATGTCAGTCGAAACGCGATCACGAAAGGTAGCAATGGTTAACAGCATAGGTTGGATACTTTCAATCAACGATCAGTGAGTTAGTGCTGTGACTACTTGGCCATCATCTGCACAAGCTCCTGCGTCGTATACGGTGGATTTCTTCGATGCAACATCGCATGGCAGTTCGGACAGACTGGCACTAAGTCATGACGGGGATCTACTGGACGATTTTCCACTGCATTTGCAATGGGATCGATATGGTGAACGTGAATGAAGTCCTTACCACAATCACCATACGTGCGCTCGAAGTTGATACCGCAGACGCAACAGTCTGTCCCGTGGATGGCGATCGCTCGTTCACGTGCTAGACCCGACCGCTCGTGTGCATTAACGCTGAGCTGACGCAGAGCACCCTCTGCGTAGAAGTACTCTGCATCTGAAGCAGGTATCGAATCGTACTCGGTGCCATTGCCATTAATCACGCGTACATGATTCAGCCAGACCTTATGCACACGTTCTGCAGACGCATCTCGGAGAACCACACCCGAGTGGAGGAAGTTGGGTATCGGGTCTGTATCCGATAGCTGCGCATTAATCTCATCGAGATTGAGAAGCGGGTCATTCGCCGGGTCGAAGATGGTATCAAAGAGCACGTCAACACTGGTCTGCTGCTCATTATCCTCGCTGAAATGAGACGTTACGTATGGCGGTGAAACCACGTGGCCAGATGCCATGAAGCCCCGGCCCTTTGTGCCAGTGCGATACATGTACGCAGGCATGCCAATGTGCACGAGATGCGGGTTCTTCACCTTCCATCCGAGGCGCACAGGCTGACCGTTCCGCGACATTTCGATGTGCTCTTTGAATGTCGGCCAGGACCAGTTATCGGGATTCCAGAGCAGAATGAGTGAGTCACGATTACCGCGCGGACTGACCGTTTTACTCGACTGTAGAACCTTGATCGAGTGTCGAAGTTCCTGCTGAATCTCCTCAAGCGCAATGATCTTCGTATCAAACAACACCCACATCAAATCATTAATCGATTGGCCACATACTTCTACGCTACCTTCAGGATAGGCTGAGCGCAACGTGTGAATGCGTTCGGGTTCCACAACTACGCCGAGCCTGTTATCATAGTAAACCACAAACATCCACCACCCATGATACGTGAGTGGGTGAAGGCCGTGCTCGGTAGCTGCAAACTTCCACCGCGCGTCTTCGTCATCAATACCGTTGGCTGTGAGAACATCATAGGCCCAGCCATAATGATCCTGTGCCCACTGCGGGTCAATGGCTCTTGTCGATGCCTGTAGTGGATATGAGATACGACTCGACATGTAAAGGGGCTTATGTGTTTAGTAGTGCGTTCAGCTCGGAAAGCTCGGTGATCTCGGCTGAACGCCAGCGTCCGAAGCTTCCATAGGTATTCACAGCGTCAATCCACGACTCAAGAGCTCGCTTCTTGGCACGACTCTCCTCGGTTGGCTCACCCTTTACCTCTAGCACGAGCATCTCGCCCGACGATAGTCGGATGAGGAAGTCGGGCAAATAGCGTCTGCGTGACCCCTTCCACAGATAGGAAATGTAAAATCCGAGATGATCATTCTTGGCCCATGAGTGCACTGCTGTTTGCTTCTCGTCATCAAGTGCGTTAGCAACAAACGACTCCCACGCCCCATCAGTTACCACGAGGTTTATGTGCGAACGCATCGCTGGACGTGTCGTTCGTGACGTATACCATGTACGCATATCACGCGTTGTGCCGATCGGGTTATCGTCGAAGACTAGGTCGGTTGACTCCAGATTCTGTATGTGGATCTGCGCAAGGATGTGCTGCACGATCGCCGTCAGACACTGCCCGATAATCAATCGACGACGAACATCGTCTTCACCTGTTACGCCTTTGATGATGAGCTTATCGGACGTAGCAAACTGCTCGATGATCGTCACGAGCTGCAGCATCAAATAATCACGCCTGCCGGGGAAACCTGCCTCCAACGCAGTAACTGCCTCGCGTGCAGCGAGGAACACAAGCCGCTGCAGACGGAACTCCTCTGGCAGCATCGCAAGGTCGATATCTGTTACTCGCGAAAAGTCCTCGGCACCTCCCAATGCAGGTGCTATCTCGGCACGTATGGGCACGGTCACAGGATCAATAGTGTATGGCTCAACGCTATCCCAGTCCAAGGATAGCTTGGGTTTTACTGTGTATTCAACACGCACAACGTTGGGCCACGTGATCTCATGCTCGGCCTTGTCGGCGTCGACATTGATCTGATGCGATGCCTTTGCCGGTGGCGGTGCCTCGCCCCCTTCATCATCAACGAAGATGGAAAGGGGCACACCAAACACGTTGACGTATTCGGGTTTGTACAGACCGGTTTCTTCATCTACATCATAACTCACGCGACGAAGTCCACGACCAATAACTTGTTCGCACAAGAGCTGACTCGTAAACGCACGGAGTCCCATGATGTGCGTGACGTTCTTCGCATCCCATCCTTCGCTGAGCATGGCAACAGAAATCACACTCTGTAACTCCTGTCCAGCTTTGCCTGGCTTTCCGACACTGTCAACCATTTCGCGGAGGAGCTCCTCCTTCTTCAATTCCAGGAGACGTTCCTTCGTATCCCGTGGGAGCTCGCTTGCTTCGACGATTGACCGAAGCTTTGCCTCGTAGTCTTTGTCGGTGCCGGATGTTTCGCCCAACTCCGCCTTGCTCAGCACTGTTGAATCAACACGCAGTGTGCGGTCCGGTGCGCGAAGCTCAGGAATAAGTGTGCTCTCACTGTTGAGAAAGTGCTCAACACGAGCAGCTGTCTCAGTGCGATTGCAGACAGTCAGCATCACAGGAGGTGTGAGATGCCCAGCCCGCTTCCAATCCTCGGCAGCAACCTTCCAGTCGGCCGCAAGCAGACGATACGCCTGCTGCACAAGCATTGGCAATGGTGTGTGGGGCTCTGCCTTTTTCTGATTTAGATCTTCGGAAACCGAATCTTCACGATACAGGTGATAGAGCTTTGGCTTCAGATCGGAGGTGTTCGGGATCATTCCGTCGCGGACCACGACACGAGGTGTCTTAACAAGACCGGATTCAATGGCATCGTTCAATCCGAAGTCGGATACAATCCACGTGAACAGACCTTGCTCGGTGCTTTTCTTGCCCGTCGGCGCAAAGGGAGTAGCTGAAAGGTCGAAGCAGCGGTTAACGCGCAGCTGACCATGTATGCGGTCCAAACCCTCGACCCACCGCGTTGCCTCTTCGAGATCGGTGCCTGCCTCCTCGGCCTCTTTCTTGCTGATCTTAACATCCGCCGGCACGCGATATGCGTGATGGGCCTCATCGTTGATAACGATGATGTCCTTGTGCTGACTCAACGTCCCGAGTACGCGACGCACGTATGCTTTGTCGCTTTCCTTACCCTTCTTTATCACCGACCGCGACTGCTCCTTCAGCGGCATCAACGTGTGCCAGTTCTCAATCAGGATCACGGCCTGGTTCAAGCGCTGCCGCATGGCCGACGTCGGACACAGTCCGAACTGATCATAGGCGTTGTCGGGCTCGCCCGGTAACAAAACACGCAAACGGTCTTTGACTGTAATGCCCGGTGCAACAATGAAGACGGCCTTTGAGAATCTCTTCGTTTCCTTCGGAAACGTGACTGCATTGAGCACTTGCCACGTGATGATCATAGACATCACAGTGGTCTTGCCCGACCCCGTAGCCATCTTGTTGCAAATACGTTCGAAGGGACCGCCATCACCCGGCACGTGAATGCCTTGCTTTGCGTTAGCTGGCGCTTCAACCCACCAGATGAGTGTTTCAATCGCCTCGAGCTGACAGAAGAAAAACGGATGCTGCCGAGCTGTGCGGTCGTGCCAGTGTCGCAACAGCTCACGCGTGATGTTCGTGACGCCCGGGTACTCCGCCTCGCGCCATGCATCAACGCGTTCACGGATGCGGTTTACCAGTTCGAGCTCCGCAGTACGCTTGGTGTTTGCTCTCGGGTCAAAGATCTCATACGCCGCAGGACGCCTGCCTTCGGCCGGACGCAGCTGACCTTGATAGTCCTCCCACCAGCGTGTAGGTCGCTCGTAGGGTGAATTGATGATGAGGGATTTGGATGTCATCGTCTTACCCCACCTTCACAATCTTCAAACTCTCGATGCCACGATCGTCAACGATCTTGACGGCTACGGTGCGGTGAGTGCCGGGCTCGAAGGGCAGCGAGACGGTGCCGTGGAAGGCGTCGATACGGGATTCGTCGAGTTCGGCGCGAATGGTTTTCTTTAAGCGGTTCCAGCCGTCTTTGTCTCCAGCCATCGGGAAGAACACCTGACGTGGGAACAGCGAGCGGTTGTCGTAGTCGGTGTCCAGCATCCACATGGCAATGTTGCGCGTGCCGCCACTCTTGAGCTCGCCGGTGGCGGTGTCGAAGTAGTCAAAGCCGCGTACCTCTACTTCGTACAGACCGTCCTTACGCTTGCGTAGCTCTACGTCGGGCTGACCCATAAGCCAGAAGCTTTGGTTGCTCTTGCCGCCCTTCTTCAGGTCCTCGGTAAGCAGGTCGGTGTTCATCTGCACCTTCAGCATCTTCACACCGGGATAGTCCATCTCGTCGATGTCCTTGGCGGCCTCAGGATCGAAGGTAAAGGCGCAGAACAGGAGTAGCGTAAAGCCCGGTCCATACCGTCGGGCGTCGGTGATGGCCTGCTCTACCTGACGTTGTTCGAGGGCGCCGTGGTCTGGACCAAAACTCACCAGTACACGTTCGCCGGTGTCTTTGGTGATGGCAACGCCATGAATGTAGCGGAGGTCGGGCAGGGTTTCCATCGATGAAAACTCAATGCGCTGTCCGCCCTTACCCCGCACGCCGGTCTTCAGCAGTTCGTCGCGCCACATGGTCTGACGCGAGGTTTCGCCCTGCCGCGCAATGGACGCATCGGGCTCGATGGGCGGCGGCACATCGTCGATGCTCATCACCGACGGAAACGGCACGGCCTCTACGGTAAAGGGGCCGGTAATGCGCAGCTTCTTCTTGTTTTCTTTCGGCTTGTCGTACAGCACTTCCTGGTCGGCATGGGCCGCAATACTCGCATCCATGGCCTTTTGCATGGCAATCCGCGCTGCACGAAAAGCCATGAAGGGGGCATTGCAGCTCGCAGGCCAGGCCTCGGGCAGGTCGAAGGGCACTTCCCATTCGAACAACGCTTCGGTACCGCCTAGGGTGATAGTTTTCTTTTTGCGGACGCCTTCGGTAACAGCGTACGGTATGCCCGTAGCGTCGCGCTGCAAAGTAGCATTCAGGTTTGCCAGCGCCTGCTCGATTGCCGGATGCATCTGCTCGTAGATCACGTCGATCTCGGCATTGTTGGCAATGCTCTTGAGCGTTACGTGCGGTACGGTGTCGTAGATAAAGCCTCCACGCAGACCTTCGTTCGGATAGCGCAGTTCGTAATACGGGAACGAGGCCGTCATCAGTCGCTGCTTGGCAAGCGTGATGGCAACACGTGAAGTGTCGCACGTCATCCAACGGCGTCCCCATTTTTCGGCCACAACGGCCGTGGTACCCGAACCACACGTGATGTCCAGCACAAGGTCGCCGGGGTCGGTGGTCATGAGGAGGCAGCGTTGAATGACTGATGTTGAAGTCTGAACTACATAGGTCTTTTCAGTATCGCCGGCCGTTTCGTTCCATAGATTATCGAGCGCAAAGACGACAAAGTCAGAGAGCAATCTGATGTATCTAACACTACCTTGCGTGGAAACGAGACGACCGCTCCGCGCCACTCTCGTCATGCTGACTTCTGATGTCTTCCACCACCCTGGGTTTGCTATGTAGTCCTTACCCAATAGACGAATTGTGTAGCGTGACCCCGGGTTTTGAGAGGTGAGGCCACTTGTTGTGTATCGGCCAATTTCAGAGTCACGATATGCCGAGGAGCCCACGTTATCATCTTTACTACGAAACAGCTGACGATACTTGAGTTTCTCGGATTTTGCGTACCAGACAATCAAGTCATATACAGTTGATAATCTTGAAGAGGTACTAGATGTTGTCTTACGCACAGCAATTTCACTCACGAAATTCTCCACCCCAAACACCTCATCCATAAGCTCCCGCACGTGGTGCACATTCTCATCCGAGATCTGCACAAACACGCTTCCCGTCTCGCTCAGTAGCTCTCGGGCAAGCAGTAGGCGGTCGCGCAGGTACGTCAGGTATGAGTGGATTCCCAGCTCCCACGTATCGCGGAAGGCCTTGATCATCTCCGGTTCTTGCGTCAGGTCTTCGTCTTTGCCATCCTTCACATCCCGCTTATTCACAAACGGCTGGAAGTTGCTGCCATACTTGATGCCGTAGGGAGGATCGATGTAGATCATCTGCACCTGACCGGCCATGCTTTCCTTCTGAATCAGCGAGTTCATCACTAGCAGGGAGTCCCCGGCGATCAGACGGTTGCTCCAGCCTTTGTCATGCTTGTAAAAGCTGATAGCATCGCGCAGCGGCAGGTCTTCGAACGGCGCCGAGAACAAGCCCATCTGCATCAGCTGCGACATATTCGTAGCCCCCTTCACCTGGGTCTGGAGGGCCGAAAGGATACTGGCGGGATCAATGCGTTCGTGCACGTGTAGGGACACCGTATCCACTTCGAACGACGTCCGCTCGGCCTTCCCCGTCCAGTTGAGGTATGGCTGTTGCATACGCTTCAGCTCCTGCAGAGCGGCTCGCATCGTCTCGGCATCGTTACTGGCCAGGGCCGTATCGATCAGCTTCTCGATCTGGGCGCGGGCGCTATCGAACTGCAGCGCAGGATCGATATGCGGATCGTATACCCATGTAGTAGGCAACGACTCGGGGTCGGCCGCTACCGACACCAGCCCCACCTCGGGAATATTCTTGCGCTTTTGATCGTCGTGCCGATAGGAAAGGATTGGTGCCCCACCGCTTGATGCACTCTGCGTTGTCTTCTTTGCCATAGCTAATAGGTGTCAGGTAGAATGATGGAGCAACCTACAAGATTTTTAGGGATGAACTTGTCAGCTACTCACACAGCACGAAACAACACAGATCTGTGATACTCCAAGTACTGTTGTTGTTCACGACTGAACCCGCCTGCGTTGAACTTTTGGTTGTGTGGAATTCCGAGCTGCTGCCATGTTTGCGAGGCAACACGTGGTGAGGTAATGAGCTCACCTGATGATTCGAACGTGATGTACCCCTGATCAAAAAGGAGATCGACGTTAGGTGCGAGCATCAGTCCGTTATGCCCATCCAACCGTTCCTGATCATTGCTTACTCGCCATGGTTTGATATGACTTGCGCGCAGGAACTTCGGATCGTCGACCTTCGTAACTCGGCATCGCGGTTCCAGCACAAACACCGCATCGCGGAACGTACCTTGTCCAATGCGTGCGTTGATGAGCGCTTGTTTCTGCGTCTCAGGTATTTCCTTAGTGACGATCATCTTCGCATCAAGCTTGCGGATCTCTTCCGCTTCTGCAGCGATCGCGAAGCTTGAACGATCGATAGCCCCCTGAACCATCATTACGAGCACACGCACCATGTCAGGAGTAAAGCTCGCAAGACTCAACAGCATGAGACCGAGTTCTTCTGGCAACGTCGTGAAGTACATCTGATTTCCGCGTCCATCATTCTGTAATGGCGAGTACTTCGATGGAAGGAGTGGTCTAAGAACATCCATATGCATTGCTGGAACAACGCCACTAGGAACCGTCTCATACTCGACCAGCACCTTCCAACCTATATCAGCCCATGCATTTCCCCGCTCACCAAAGTCAACCGGCTTGCGTGCCTCGAAGCACTCCGATACTACTACTCCGATATGCGTGATCCGCATATTCCGAAATGAAAAAACCAGATCGCCGGCTTGAGCATTTCGCATCATTTCATAGTTCGGATTCCTCGTGCCGTTCTTGTTTGACTTAGGACACCACATGTAACCACCAGCAACCTCTTCGTTGCCTGTCTTGTTTTGGCTAACCCAATGGAAACGCATGTTATGGCCTCTTCCCCATCACATCCTTCATTCGGATGATGCGTAACCTCATCACTCCAGCTCCCTCACATACGGCTGAAGGACTGCACGGAGCTTCGATATGTTCTCGAGGTGCCACTCGAAGCAATCTGACCAGTTCACTTTGTTCGTAGGGTCGAGTTTCGTGCGAGTACTGATGAATCGTTGTTTTCGTCCTTCCTTTTCGTCCCAGTCTAACTGTGCACCAAATGCTTGCTCGATTTCAGCACGGTGCTTGAGGAGTTCTTCAAACCAATTCGGACGATTAATAATGAGCGTAGCGCCGATGCCAGGACCCGAATCGTCGAGCATTGTATTCCGCGACCAAACCGACATCGCCAACCAACAGTTTGATCTGCCAATGGCTACATTCAGCCAGTTCTGTCGAAGTGGTGTTGGCAAACTGACGGGAAAGTCACAATCATCGAAGTACGACTTGAGCTCTCTCCAATACTGCAGCCATAGGTCGACTTGAGATCCAAATCCACCATCAGGGGAATCGCGTATGTCATCAATTGCTTCATCAATGTTGAAATCAGCAGTAATCTCATTTGAGCTTTTCTGCAGATACACTCTACGATACAATCTCAACGATTTCTTCCGCTGTTCATCTGTGGTCCAAAACACCCAACCGTTTGTGCTTTTCTTGCGAACCCCATAGCCCGCCGCTGAAGGTGAATCGTAGAGATCATCACCGATTGCGATTCGGCCATCGGTGGTGATGTATGCTACTACATCGTGGTACTTTGTACGCAGTGCATAGAGGCGCTGCCCTGGATGTAGCAATCCAATATTCATCAGATCGCGTACATCTACGCGACGCGCACGATCTTCAGCTTCGCCTTCTACCTGAGCGCGATACCCTGGTGGAGTAGGCCAGATCTCAAGTATGGCGTCGATCATCTTACTTGTGCGTGCATCGATGTCAGCATCGGTCCAATCATGTTGCTCATCACGCAATAGATCTGCTGTAGATGCCAAGAAGCCATGTTTCTGGAGGGCCTTTCGCTTGCCAGTTGCACCAGACCACGGACCGTTCGAGACGCTGGAGTTCAGCGACTGAGTAGTGAGTGCAAGATTGCCAAGCTGATGGATACGCGTGAGACGCGCATCTGAATCACCATCTGGAGATGCAGGCCACGATGCCTCCCACTTCTGTGGCATTAGATGCTCAATTGTAAGCGTGTACTTCGTGACACGATTAGCTGCGAGTGGCTTCCCACCTGTTTTGTATCCATTCAAGTGATCCTCAATGGCTTCCATCACCATGCGCAGACGTCCTTTATGCATGCGGCGGTAGGTGGCTGTATTGCGCAGCTCAGAAACGAGGTGATCATCGTCGGGCAAGAAGCTGCCGTTGCTTTGTTGTGATATCAAGTACTGTTCGATCACATCGTCCGCACTCGAACGGCCTGCCACATTGAGATTCGCTACCAAACCGACCAGTGTTTTTGTGATCGACTTTGATGTTGCACGCACAAACATGCGACGCATAAACCATGTCTCGAGCACCTGAAGACACCTATCGAGACGCTCATCAGGTATCGGGTCGATCTTTTGAAGTTCCGGATCGTACAACCATAGCAGTAGCACACGAATCATGTCTGATTCCAGTACCGTAGTCCGGTAACAGAACAAGTCACGCCGTGTCATCGACGGCAGCTTCGTTGTGCCAGCCTCAATAAACTCTCTGTATAGGTGTGATGCCGTGTGAATCTGCTTCAGCAGATCCATCATCGCTAAACGGGTGTCATGCAAGGCATACGATTTGAACCGGGAAAAGACTTCTCTGGCAACAATCTCTTCGCCAGTTTTAGCCATTAACCAATGACCAAGAAACACCGAGGCGCGGGAATAGATGAGACGTCCCATCGAGACCTCTTCTTCCCAGAATGGTGTTTCGAACTCTTTCCAATAGTTGTTGTAGGCTGATTCTACGTCGGCGCCATCTTCGAGCAAGCGCTGGAAGATGAAGTTCTTGATGAGATCCGCTGCTGTGAGGAGAGAGCCTCGTGCATTCAGCGTCTCAAAGATCTCCTGGGCATTCTCATCGGCGTTTAGCTCAATGACGACCATCTGTAAGAGCTCGCGCACAGCACGCTCAAGTACATTTGCTCGATCCTGCAATCGATCGGCACCCTCTGCCTGCATGTACTCGGCCGCTTGCTCAAAGAAGAACTTGTGCGCATGCACAAGTCGAGCTTGGTTATACTCGAGTCCATCGTAGTCCACTGGTGATGCTGCCGACATGACCTCGTTAAACGCGGGACGGTCTCGATTAGTCGGCCATACCTTGTATCGGTCTTCGGGATGCTTGCAATAGGCTGATTTGTTCTCGACGAGTTCTTCAAGTCGAGCTGCAGGCGCAAGTGCCTGCACCTGCACACATTGCGCATGCAACGCATCGAGTAGGATTTGGAGCGTTGTAAGACGCTGCTGACCATCAATGACAGCATACTCAGGGATATCACCAACCTTCGTCGTCTGCATCTGAATGACGATAGCACCGATAAAGTGCGGCGTCGCTTCATTCGGCGATGTCAATAGCCTGTTTGATACTCGCTCTATATCACGCCACAATGGCTCCCACTGAAGCTCTTCATTCCACACATACGGGCGCTGGAACAACGGTACCAGCAACCTTTGTGGCATCATGAATATCGACTGAGGCGTTCTGACGTTGGTTTGCATTACGGTATGTAAGTGATGATGGGATACACGACTACGTTGTGTGCACCACAACATCGCACCCGTAGAACTTCCGTACAACGTGAGAGCGTGCAGACTTTTCCACGGGCGCTAAAGGGTGAGTTTCGTGGTAGATACCTACCCGCGCGCATCGTAACACTACGACAAACGCCCCACAAGAGTAGCACCCCATGCGACGTATCATGGCGCGTAACCGCAATCGTTATGTACGCGGGCGAGACAGGCCTGCCCCCTACCGTTCTCCTCCTACTCCTCCTCTGACCGCCGTTTCTCAAACAATGCTATGCGGTTGCCCTCGGTATCGATGAACTCGGCTACGAAGCCGAATTCGTTGTGGGTCTTAGGATAGTGGAGATGTCCGCCATACATGAGCACATCCTGCAGTGTAGCATCGATGCTGTCGGTTGCAACGTAGATGATAACGCCGTCGGTAGTGGGACGGTAGGCGTCGCCCTTGGCAAGTGCGCCAGATATGCCGATGCCCTGAGTCGACATGGGGAAGAAGGCCATGTCGTTTCCATCCACGACCATCGAGTCGAACTCGCAAGCAAAGACCTTACGGTAGAAGTTCATAGCCCGGTCCATATCGAGAACGGGGATCTCAAAAAACACGACTGCTGGAGTAGGCATTGTTACCTCAATTCATCCACCACAACACACCATTCAACACGCTGGCGAAGGCAACCCATAGGAGGTATGGCACAAGGAGCCATGCGGCTACGGGGCTTACACGACGGAACATGATGATGGTGGCAAGGATGGCAAACCACAACACGATGATGTCAACAAAGGCGAGGCCGAGCTGACGGAGTCCGAAGAAGAGGGGCGTCCAGATAGCGTTGAGCGCAAGCTGCACGAGGAACATAGTGAGTGGACGTCGCTGCTGCGTAAATCCGCCGAGCTTCCATACACGCCATGCGGCGATAGCCATCATGGTGTACAACAGCGTCCATACCGGACCAAACACCCAGCCGGGCGGACTCCACGAGGGCTTGTTCAAGAGGATGTACCAATCACCTGTTGTGAATCCCGCACCAGCCGCTGCCGCCGCAAAACACAACAAGATCCATCCGATAAGGGCAAGGGTGTTCTTCATGGGTGCGCTATCCCTTGGTTGACAATATTCCAGATCCAAAGACATACCACGGCGATCACCGCACCAATCACCACAACGCGAATCGCAATGCGCCGTTGAGCACATGGTACGCATGCATGAGCGATGCTCGCCCCCTTGCAAGGTCAACAACAATCCACAGCGGCAGCGCGCTGAGCGCAGCTACAGCGAGCAGCACACCGTAGAACCGTCCACGCGATATGTTCTGCGCAGCGTGCATGGTATTGCACCACCACCGAATGAATGATGGTGCAATATGGGGATGAGGCACGACTTATGTGTTAGGTCAGGATATGACGGCAGATCAACGCATAGACGACGTTGATGTCAACACCTTTCTTGAATTCGAATTTCAGCGGATGCGACTCACCAGTCACCCAAATCACGAGCTCGGCATCAAGATCGAGCATCCCGGCTGATTCCTTCGAGATCATGCGGATGTTCTTGTACGGAATCGTACGAATGTTCTGCTTCGATCCCGTTAAGCCCTGCTTATCGATGGTGATTACGCGCTTTGATGTAAAGATGATCTGATCTCGGATCAGTTTGTACGCATGTTCGATGCGCTCGCCTTCAACAAGCAACGGTCCAAGCTCAGCTTGCACCTCCGCTGTCGATATCTCACTTGCATTACCAAGCATTCCTGAAAGCAATCCCATTATCGATCTCCATAGTGTTGCAAAACATGTTCTCCACGTCGAAGGATGTCCTATTCTCCCGCTGTTCCTAGGTTATTCAATCGCAATCGTCACAAGCGTCCAGCTTGAAGCACTGTATTCGCTACCGCCTGTATACTTGAGTGAAACAACCCAAGGATGGTCCGACACTACACCAAATGCATTCTTCGCTTCTACTGTGCCACGTACGATGTAAACTCCGTTACCAACGTGCGTTGACGATTCAGGCGTAAGCGGAAAGTCGGCTTCCTTCGGAAACTTGATTCGGCTAAGAACATAATCCTTGGCAGCGATGTAAGCCTCTGTGTCGAATGACGCCATTCGCTTTTCAGCTTCTATGCTGTCCTGGCGCACCTTCTCGACCTTTGCTACACTGTCACGCTTCGCATTAGCAATACGAGCCTGCTCACGCTCCTCGGGAGTGAGCGATGCTTCGTATGCCAGTGCAATGACAACCATAACGGCGACTGCCGCAATCGAGACGCCTGTTCCAATGAGTAGGTACTTCATCCATTTCTTCATACCGGTCCCTCATAACATGTAAATGTGATTCACAAACCTCACATCCACAGCGACGTATTGTGTCGCGATACGAGTCAACGTCACGATTGATCGAGAACCTGCACGAGGAATATGAAAGCCCCCTTTCATTTCACAGCTGCAGGAGAAGGCCGCATGGAGCGGGAATCATTTCAAGGACTGAAGGACCAACTCGACGCACTGATGCGTCGGATCGATGAGTTCGACGTAGAGTTTTGGTTTGCCCGGGAGCTGATGCTGGTGCTTGGGTACAGCCGCTGGGAGAACTTTCAAGTGGCTCTTCACCGTGCGATAACATCCTGTGAATCAACGGGATACAATCCTGACGATCATTTTCGTGGCGTCACGAAAATGATACCCTTGGCAAAAGGAGCTCAACGATCTATCGAAGATTTCATGCTGACGCGATATGCATGCTATCTGATCGCTCAGAACGGAGATCCACGCAAGGAGGAGGTAGCCTTTGCCCAGGGATACTTCGCAGTTCAGACGCGGAAGCTGGAGCTTATTGAAGCACGCATTCGACTGCATGCGAGGCTCGATGCGCGCGAACGACTGAGAGAATCAGAACGTCAGTTATCAAAGCGACTATTCGATCGAGGTGTCGACGAGCATGGGTTTGCCCGAATACGATCCAGTGGAGATGCGGCATTGTTCGGTGGGCTGTCTACACAACAAATGAAGCAGCGATATGACATCACAAAGTCGCGTCCGCTTGCTGACTTCCTGCCTGCTCTGGTGATTGCCGCCAAGAATCTCGCTAACGAGATGACAACAGTCAACGTGGAACAACTCGATCTTCATGGCGAGAACGACATTCTCTCCGAACACGTGCAGAACAACATGAGCGTCAGATCTACACTCGCCGAGCGCGGTATTCAGCCAGAAGATCTGCCACCTGAAGAGGACATCAAGAAGTCAGAACGTCGCATTCAAAGCGAAAACAAATCGCTGGGAGAATCAGCAAAGTTCCCATGAGCTCGATGTGGTGTAGAGCTCTTCTCCGTCTCTCCGTCTCATTGTATCGGGCGAGACAGGCCTGGCCCTGTGCGTCATCCCTTCGTTGCACTCAGGGCAGGCTCCTTCGTTGCACTCAGGGCAGGCTCCTTCGTTGCACTCAGGGCAGGCACCCGAGCGCAGCGAACGCCGCGTCATTACCCTAGCGCAGCGAACGCCGCGTCATTACCCGAGCGCAGCGAAGGGTAAAAAAGACGCCCCCAAATGCATCAAATGCACATGGGGGCGCTGTCATACCTACACCGTTCACCAGATTATACATGAACGTGTATCCGACAAAGTACGAGTCCTAAGCGACGTATAACGTCGCATTAATTACAATTTGGCTCGCACATTACTACATGACGTCCGCCACTGTGGGGGCGTCCGCTGAAGGTTTCCTCGTAGCCGGGCACACGAATCTCGACGCCTGCGGCGCGTTTGAGCGCAAATGGGAGGTCGCGCTGGTCGATGGCTTGTCCGCGTGAGCGCACGCGGAGCATGCCACGCTGCTGCAATTCGCGGTACTGTGGGATGGTCTGACCGCACAGGTTGTCGAAGAGGATGGCGAAGTATAACGAGCGCAAATCACTCAAAAGCTGGTTGCCCCCTGCCTTACCTCCATACCCTCCGCGGTTAAAGTACCGTCCGGTGGCTATAAATGGCACAATGGCAGAATCGATAGCGATGTGCGGCGCGGCACTGCGCACCTTGGCATAGGCAGCACCGGTATACTGACACTTATCGTGGATGGTGCGGTCGTCGGTGGTGCCGATGTAGGTGATCTCAACAGCGAGCCCTCGCGCTACTGCTGCTTGCAGACATGGATCTGTGAGCGCACTGCGCACTTCGTCGCGCATGTGCTCGATGTTACGATCAACCGACTCAGCCCAGACGGCTCCGCTGTCGGTGAACTCTTTGTAGTTCACACAGTTTTCACTTCGTCGCTGGATGCGCTCGAGCTTGGCTGGTGTGGATCGGTACGTGTACGCTTCATTTGTTTCACACGGCACGGGCTGCTGGAGATTCTGGCAGTCAACATCATCGGTGAACAGACTCTGGCATGGCGTGAGGTTGCGGTACTTGCGCGTGGTCGGACACCAATAGGTGGTCACGAAGAACGGCACGTTGAACGTCCGAAACGTGAACTCACATCGCTGCTTACGCGTGGTGGTGTCGTCGAGATATAACGTATGCTCAAGCTGCGCGGAACAACGTCCGTCTAAACTGATCACGAGGGTATCGGTTGCGCCAACAAAGCCTTTATCATGGGGCTGCGCAGCAAGCGTAAGAATGCGCGTTGATGGATCAGCAACACCAGGATCGAGCACGCCCTTGGTGAGCTCCAACACGAGCGAACCATCAGCGCGCGACTGTGTCGCGATCTCTTGTCCACTGCGCATGTCACGCACAATCACCGATGTGCCAACACCATAGATCGAATCCAGGTCGCCGAAGAACTGACGCTTCTGCATGTCGCGTATGCGCGTACGAGCTGTGACGTTGATCTTCACCTCGCGCTGCGCACGTGCTCGCGCAACACGGTAGATCTTGTACGTGCGATCACTCCCCTGCTCACGATCACTCGAGACATAAAACCATCCGCCACCGGTGGAGATCACGGGGTGATACTCGTTCGAGCCGACAACGTTTACACCTGCTTGATCGAAGAGCACGGGCTCGCCACTGACCTCACCGGACTGCGCATTGAACGCAATCCACCAGATGTCCTGATCGCCACGCTTGTTCGATGAGAAGTAGAGTCGATCACCATGAATCATGGGCGATGTTTCGTGTGTTGCGAGGTCCGATAACACGCCAAGGGGCGAAGGCTCTGCCCAACCATTCGGCGTGCGCATGCTGATGAAGAGATCGGCACGTCCACTCCCCGGCGCACGACGATCGGATGCGAAGATGATGTACTGTCCGCGCGGACCAAACACGGGCGTATCGTCCCATGTGCCGCTGTTGATGCTCATGCGCTCAACATTCCACACGCCATTCGTGCGACGCGCATAGTAGATGTCGTTGCTGCGTCGGCCTGTTGCCTGCGTTGGACGGTCGGAGACGAAGACGAGCTCGTTACTGTCGCACGGGTTGAAGTGCGGTACACCGTTATACGTGGCGTCGGGATGATTCAACACGGGATCATCGATGATCTCTGGCTGTGTAAATGCACCCATCGACGAAAACGATCGCGCGAGCTTACGCACGCCACGATCACTCGTGCTCGATGCAACCGTGAGCCACGCTTCAACACGTCCGCCCACATCGCGGAACGTGATCGCATAGGTTTCTGCGCCAACGTTGATCACGGGATCACGTTGGAGCGCTGTTGGATCGTCTTGTGCATGCAGCGCAATGCATGATGCAGCGACCAACACGCTGATCGCGAGCGAATGTGCGAGGTGCTTCATCATAGTGTGAACATCGGATAGCAGATCTCGATGCACACTTGCGGCAATGCCTGTGTGCCTGGTCGGTCGAGACTGGTTGATTGAATCCAAATGAGTGCGCATTCGAGACTGCGCGATCCGTTCTTGACATACAACACAACATCGCCCGGACGCAGTCCGCTGATCGTTGATGCGCCTTGATTCAAGTCGTTCTTTACCAATGAGCATTCAGCTGACGCATTCGCAGGGTAGCGATCGCATATGCTTTCGCCGGGGTTCACCGTGAAGTTGCTTGCAACGAGCTTGAACAAGCCATACGGCAGACCATTTTTCTCGCCCGAGCCCAGCTCCACATCCCATGCTGCACCGTTCGGCGTAAGCGACTTCACGTAGATGTCGTATTGCGTGAATCGCTGATTGTCGTTTTGGTAGACAATGTTCGTTTTGTCTTCAACAAGTTGGATGCTCTCGGCATACACATTCGGGAAGCCGGGCGGACGGAACTGACGCAGACATTGGTACTTGAATGAGCTGCAGAGCACCGACGCAGCACCAACAACATCGTACACACGCGGTTGTTGCTCGCATCCCGTTACCGTGATCTTGCTCGTAAAGAACTTATCGCCCCGCGCGCCAACCGGCGTCTGCGGATTGTTGTCCCAATCAGCCTTTGTTGCAAGGAAGGTTACCGCAACAGGCACGATGCCTCGCGCAGGCACAACAACAACGCCACGCGGAGATGTCTGGAAGAGTGAGCTCGCAGAGGTGATCGTCACCGTGACTGGACACGTACCCGTGTTCTCGATGAAGAATGTGTCAACCGTCGACGAATCATTGAACACGCACTTCTCGAGTGTATCAAGCCGCTGCGGACGAATCACGCACTGCGTTGAGATCACAGGGATCGTGACATCAACAACCAGCTTGGCCGGACACTCCGTTACGACGCCTGTGGTACGATTGCGTGTGCGCACATTGTAGGTGAGCGTCTTTTGAATGGTTCCAACAGCCGTTGGATTCACATCTATGTCGAGCGTTGGGAAGGCTTGTCCGTTGCGCACGGTAAACTGTGCTCCTCGCGACACCACAAATGTTGGATCGCTAGGGCCGACAAGCGTAAACTCAGTGACGCACTCCGTCGATCCTGTAAGGGGCTGGTAGAGCGTGCTCAGCGGTAGTGCAACAGATGCGGAATTGCCGAGACAGATCTCTTCTGCCGTGAATGCGGTCTTGTTCAACGTCGGACACGGACATTGCTCACACGCGACACGTCCGATCACAACGATGCCGATGCGCACGAGCACCGTGGTTTGTCCAGGCAGCCGCCCTTCAACAACCGTCGTCAACGTCTCCGTTGCACCCGTCACCGCATCCGTCGCTGGAGCAAACGTTGCGCATACTTCCGCTGTCGAGGATGTTCCACCTGATGACGTAACACTGACACCGATCGATCCACGCGACGTATCAGCGACCGTAAAGATCACACCGCCTTGACATGTCGTTGGGTAGTAGCGGCATGCAGTTGCACCTGTTGGCTGTGCCGACGGACACACCTCGAGTTCAATCGTATCGATGCGATCAAGTGTACCACATGGAATGTCCGGTGATATCGCAAGCGAGATGAGTGTGTCGTTGCAGACACTGGTACGGATGTCAAAGGGGCCTGCAGGCCCACCCGGCGAACCCGATGGCACGTTGATCAGCAACCGCACGGAGTCGCGATTGGCCGAGACGTCTGGAATCGTAAACCGTGCGAAGCCATCAGTGCCTGATGTTGCGCGCGAACTCATCGGCGCATTGATGCCCGTGTACTTCGTCCAGTCAATCGTTGCGTTCGGCACCGGCACATTCGTCGTGGTCTTGAGTTCCACCGTCATCGTGCGTGAAGCCGTAAGATCAACCGGTTGTGTAGGGGTCTGACAACTCACGAGTGTAACGAGTGCGATCGTTGCGAGGAGTGTGTGAATGCGATAGTTGATACTCATTCCCACCCCCAGTGCAATGCGATGCGAAGCAACACGGCATGCGCTTCGTTGGTGTTCACTTGATACACGTCGGTACAGAACTCACACGGCGTGCGTACGTTGAGACGTGTGAAGCGATATGCGAGCTGTGCGTGTAACCATGGCGTAATGCCAATACCTGCACCAGCTCCAGCAAACCACTGTCCGTAGTCTTCAGGATTCAATGATGGACGTGGGCCAGCCCCCTCGAATGGACCGTTGAAGATCGGACCGCCCTCTGCGAATATGTAGGGTGCGAATGCATCACGCGTTGCTACGCGCTCGTGCACGAGAATCGCCGCACGGTCCACACTATCAGGACCTGCCCTACGCACCGCACCATCTGGTGCAGCGATGGTGTCAGTGGTTGGTTCACACGAGAATGCACATGCCGACGGAACAAAGCGCGCCTGTTCGGTGATCGTTGTGCTTGTGAATGCATAGCGCAGATGCCCCATCACAGGGATGCGCATACGACCTCGCTCGAAGAACATCCCACCACCGAGCGCAAGGGCGAGTCGATCGCCGAGCAGATCGCCGAACGGTGCAACGAGTGCTTCTATGCCATAGTACAACGATGCAAACCCCACCTGACGTGTCGACGTATCACGTCCGCCATAGGCAAGCATGCCGCCAAGTTCCACGAAGTTCAGCGCAGCGCGTGGCTCGCTGATCACGTCGTACTCAGCAATCGGACGGATCGGAACGTACAGCGGCGGTGTCTTACCAAGAGTAAGCCCCATGACCAACGTCTCTGCATGCTCAGACAAGATCACCGTATCGCGACACCCAGCATCTGATAACCACGAGAACTTGTAGGCTTGGCGGAGAGTACGTCCTGCGCGCACCGTATCGCGTATCACATGTGAGAACACATGAGGCGGATCGACACGTCCACCCGTGAGTCGTACAGTAAACGTACCATCACCCTGCTGCGCGCACGGAACACGGCATGTACCGCAGGTATCGGTAGGCATAGCGCTTGTGCACGTAACATACAGTACGAGTGCGACAATCAGCGCACTGCAATGTCGTATCATTAACCCCTCCATCTATCGCGACGTATCGTGTCTGCGAATATCACCATATTTAGAGCATGTCACATCAGATTCGCCGCGTATTACGCATTGTTTCCCTGCTGAGTTCAGGGCAGACGCTCACCACAAGTGAGATCGCAGAACGACTGCACAACCACGAAGAGAAACCCGTGTCGCAACGTCAATTGCAACGCGATCTACGACTCATCTCGGAGTCGGGCGTGCCGTTGCATGAAGAAGTAGAAGGCCGCAGCATTCGCTGGTCGATCCCATCGCATGCGCGTATCCTGAAGCCCTTTGCTATCGATGCGAACGAAATTCTATCGCTCCACATCCTTAAGGGATCTCTCGCAGCGTTTCGTGGTACGCGCATCGAGGCCGATGTCGACCGTCTTGCGAAGAAGCTCGAGAAGGTTGTTCCCGGCACGGTCTTCATGAAGGACGATCTTGTGGCGCATGTCTCGCCCGGACATTTCACATCGGCCATAAGTGATCAGGCGCTCGAGCGCATCGTCTATGCAATTGTCGATCCGCACTGGGATCGCGTAACATATCGGTCCATTGATGCTGCCGTTGCCAAAACGTTTGTCGTGAGTTTCTGTCGCTTGATCAATCACGCGGGCAGACTCTACGTTGCCGCGTGGCATCCGAAGTACAATCAGTACATCACGCTCGCAGCCGATCGCATCGATCATGTTGAGCGTGCTAATGATGTGACAGATCCATTACACGAGTTTGACGAGGGGGTTTATCGCGCGGCACGCTTTGGTGTGTACGATGGTGATCTCACAACGATCACGCTGCGCATTGATGCAGATGCTGTTGCGTTCTTCTCCTCACGCTTATGGCACCCAAGTCAGAGCTTTACCCATCATCGTGATGGCAGCGCCACACTCAAGCTCCATGCGCCCCTTTCCCCCGAACTCATCTCATGGATCGTCGGCTGGTCCGATGTGCTTACAATAGCGAGTCCGCAGCGCCTTAAAGACATCTGTAAAGCCAAGGTCAAGCGTCTCATGCGCTCATAGTACGTACATGGCACAGCAGTTGCTAGAATCCCTGTGCCATGAACAATCTCACGACAACAGCCCTTGCCATCACACTCGCTATGAGCACCCTGCTCTCGTTGAGTGGTTGCAGCAATGGCGTCGATGCTGTGCCGACGAAGGACGTGATTACGTTCCTTGCACGCAATCCTACCACACGCATCACTGCGCTGTACACAATGCGTATTGATGGGTCGGACCTCACGCGGAAGGCCTCGTTGCCAACGCCGACGTCGAATCGCATCGCGATTACGGGGAACGGACAGTGGGTGTTGTTCAGCAGCAAAAGTGGTTCCGAGCTTCCGCTCTATTGTTTTGACGTAGCCACATCGACGACGCGACAAATCAGCACCGGGACAGGGGCGTTCCCAACACTCTCGCCTGATGGGTCGCGCGTTGCATGGTTCGAGATGCAGAACTTCCAGTATCAACTAGTGGTCGCACAACCCGATGGTACGCGGCGCACCGTGATTATCGACAACACGCGCTATGCTTCGTCGCTTACCGTGCAAGCACCACCAGCATGGTCGCCGAGTGGACGATACCTTGCGGTTGTGGGGAATGATACTACTGCCACAGGACAGCGTGGAGGCGTAACACTGGTCGTTGATGTCACATCGGGCGTCATCACACGCCACCCGTCGATCGACAACGTGAATGCAGTGCAGTGGATCTCAGATTCCCAGCTCGTCTACCTTCATGCGACATCAAGCGGCGCAGAACTCAAGCGCTTTGATCTCGACAGCTCTGCACGTCCAACAATCATCGCTACACTTCCTCGCGTCAATAGCCCACAGCTCTCTGTGTCGCCATCACGATCACACATCGTGTGTGCCAACCCGCTGGTGATCGTCACGCTTGCAACGGGGGCGATACAGACAGTCGCAACAACCGAAGCCATCGTACACGACTACATGTGGTCACCCGCAAACGACGGCTTCGTGTACGGCGATCGCCTTGATGGCACGGCCTCATCAGAACGTCTCTTCCGCGTATCATCATCGGGCGTAGTTACGCCACTTCCCAACATCGACACACTTGGATCAAGTGCGAGCGTAGTGTGGCTCCGATGATCGATCCCATCATTACCCAGTTTCAGCTCGAAGCGCACCCCGAGGGTGGATACTATCGCGAGTACTTCCGTGCCTCGCTCACCGTATCGACACCGTTTGGTGATCGTGCAGCCGCCACGTCGATTTGGTTCTACCTACCACTCGGACAGATCTCGCATTTCCACCGCCTCACGTCCGATGAGATCTGGTACTGGCACCAAGGGGGTAATGCCGTACTTCACTGTATCGCTCCCGATGGCACGTACACTGTTCATACAATTGGATCGCAGCCTCCTGCTTCCACATACGTGTGTGTACTCCCTGCCGGTACATGGTTTGCCGCAGAGCCCCAAGGTGAGGGCGTTCTCGTGAGCGCGATGGTCGCCCCAGGATTTGTATTCGCCGACTTTGAACTTGCCGATGTTGGTGACTTAGTCACTAAGTTTCCGCAGCACAGCAACACTATCGAAAAATTTACGTAGTTAGCAGTGCGTTGTTAGCAGTGCGTTATGAGCAAATCGTACGTTGTACGATTTCACCCCCGTTGTCGCCTATGTCGTAGTTGTCATCGTCGTTTGTGTTGTTCAATATCTGGGACGCTATCACCATGCATCCTCAAAGTCCTTCTTGCGCGAATTGTGGATCACGCGTGACATCCACCTTTGCTAGCCTCACGATGAATGAGGCAGACCAGGTTACAGAGACGAAAGCATGTTCACCGTATGGCCGTGGCTCGGTCATCTTCGGATACGGTCAGTACCCACGCGGCGTGTATTGCATTCACAGCGGACACGTCAAGCTTACACGTCCAACGCCTGACGGTCGTGAGCACATTCTCCGTCTGGCAGGTGCTGGCGACCTCGTTGGTTATGCTAGCATGATATCTGGTGAACCCTACACCGTCAATTGTGTTGCCGTTGAAGAGACAAGCATTTGCTTTGTGCCTTCAGACCTCATCCTCTCAATCGTGCGCGAGAACACACACCTAGCACTGCGTGTGATGCAGGATCTCTCGCATGAACTTGAGGATGCAGAACGACGTGTCGTGGAAATCGCGCAGAAGAGTATTCGCGAGCGTGTTGCTGAAGCACTGCTGGTGATCAAGGAGACCTTTGGTGTGGCTGAAGATGGTGAGACGTTGAACAGCCCCCTTACACGAGAAGAGATTGCAGGCATCGTTGGCTCTGCACAAGAGAGCGTCATCCGCACGCTCTCGGAATTCAAGTCCGACAAGCTCATCGAGATTGTTGGTCGCTCAATTCGTGTGAAAAATGTCAAGGGGCTCATTAAAACAGCGAATCTTTTCGACTAACCTGACGAACGTCATAGTTTGCGCCGCGGCATGATGGCATGTTGCGTATGTGCAAAACAGCAATCGATATTCATCCAATCCTATTTGGTTATCTGTCTTCCCTGAAGAGTCTCGCAGTGCGCTTCCGCGTGAATGCGAAATCTTCACTCTAGGCGAATCAACTGATGATGTTGTGTATTTCGTAGAGCATGGAGCTGTCGTCGAGATCCGTACCGATCACGTCGGCACATCCCATGCAGTAGGTTTGAGTGGTCCAGGTACGCTCTTTGGTTCACGGCTGGGAGCAACGCTCATCAGCAGAACGTCTGTGCGTGCGACAACCCTCATCGAGACTGTCGTTCGCTCGATGAATAGGAGCGTCTTTCTGCATACCACTCTGGGCGATCCAGAGCTTGCGCGAGCATATATGGTACAACTCGCACGAAGACTCGAACTCGTCCGTCAATTGTCCGCAGTATGTTCAACAGGGGACTCAGGCCAGCACATTCTCGGCGTCTTGCACACCGTTGCGAATGTGTTTGGCGTCGACGATGCGGGCACGTCGATGATCCCCTTGCCGTCATCACTTCTCGAGCGTATGACTGGCACACCACACCGTATCATCGACCTCACGCTTAGCGAGCTTCGATCGAACGGACTTGTCGAACTAGACCGAGATACAATACGATGGATCGTATAACCACTCCTGCACATGTCGACATCGAGTCGCTTTCACTTGATGAGGCACGTAAACTCCTCCGTGCGATGACAATTCGCGAGGTCCGCTACACGTCGATTCTCCGGCGCACCAGTGAACTGATGAAGACACTGCAGCCGTCGGCACCGGTAGCCACGCACGCAACCGTACAGGGATTGCTCGACGATGTTTCGAGCGCCTTGGATGAACACGAGCAGCATCGCTTCGAGTTTGTGATCGAGACCATGCAGGGGGCATTCCTCCAGCACCTCGCCAAGGACTATCCGGCGCTCACGCCAACGGAACTGCGTCTTGCCGCCTTCCTGCGACTCCCCATGCCATCACGCGAAGTTGCACGACTCTTCTCCTGCTCCGTGCGATCGGTCGAAAAGCACCGGGAACGGATGCGGAAAAAGTTTGGGCTCATCCCGAGCGAAAACCTTACGACCTTCCTTACGGCTCGCGTCTAACCCCACGTTTTTGTAGTTTCGCCTGTCTCGCGGCTGGTCCGCGTGAAGGTTTACTACAGAAGGCAACTCCATGGCAAAGAACATCTCTGACCGTCCGATTGGTCGCGCTGCTTCAGGTTCCGCTAAGACAACGTGGACGAATCCGCTCGGTGCGATGCAGTACAAGCTGATCGCCGCCAGCGTCGGCGTCATCGTACTCGGCTTCGTCCTGCTGAGCACGGGTATGGACTCGTGGGATAATCCCCTTGCCGTTGATGTTGCTCCCGTGGTCCTCGTCCTGGGTTACTGCGTTGCCATCCCGCTTGCCATCATGTGGCGCGGACGGAAGGCCGAGTAATCGCGATGGATACATCACGCCACGACGATGTTCTGCGTGATGTCGCATCAACCGTTCGTCCCGAAGATGAATCGTCAATCGTAGAACGCACCGAACAGCGTCTGCGTAACGTCAAGCCACGCAGAGCAACGTGGTTCTTACTGCACAACCTTGGCATCCTCTTGCGCTTGCTGCGCGACCGCTCCTTCCACATGGAATGGAAGTCTCGCGCTCTGATTCTCGGCGCACTCGTATACTTCCTCCTCCCCAGCGATCTCGTACCAGACATCTTGCCGATCGTAGGCCTTGCCGACGATACTCTGATCATCGGAATGGTGATTAAGCGCCTGGCTGCAGAGATCGAACGATATCGCCTCCGATAACAGTCAGAAGCGTGTAACTTTATTACATCGCTGTACTCAGACTGTTTTTCCTTGCGGTGGTGTATGATATCTGCACGTCTTGTACCTATCGATCCAGAGCGCTTCGGTCTGCATGAGGCAGCGCATCTACTTCGTCGATCCGTTGTCGGCGCGCGACCATGCGAGGTCATCCAGGCACATACCGATGGTCTTCCCGCGACGCTCGATCGACTGTTTCAGCGCCACACGCCCGACACATCGACGATCACGCATCTGATCGGCGGATTAATCAACTCGGAAGTTGCGCCCAACGACAGTCCACGCGGAATCAACTACTTCGAAGAGAAAGACGGACGCTACACGGACTTCCGTCAGTGGTGGAGTCGTACGATGATCGAAGCCCCGCTCTCCATCCAAGAACGGATGGTGCTGCTGTGGCACATGCACTTCGCAACGTCATGCAATGGTGCACACTACGCCGAACACGCATACGATCAGAACAACATGATGCGTCAGCATGCATTCGGCGATCTGCGCGAGCTCACACATCACGTGACACGTGGGTTTGCCATGCAGGCCTATCTCGATGGTATCGGCAGCTGGTGGACAGAGTACCAGAACTCTGTGAATGAGAATCACGCACGTGAACTTCTCGAACTGCATGTGCTTGGTCATCGCGGACGTACCAATGAGCAACCCTACACGCAGGAAGAGATCGTCAAGCTCGCTCGCATGATGTCTGGTAACCACATCGACGAATCGTGGAAGGACAACTCAGATGACGGTACGCGGAGTCTGTGGCGACAGCGCGACTGCACATGGCGGCGCGATCGGTGGTATCCACATGAGCAAGAGCTATTCGGCGCTGTCGGTGCATTCACAACCGATGACGTGGCATCATTGATCTTTCGCACGAGAGCTGATGATGCTGCATGGTGGTTTGCACGTCGCTTATGCGGTGAGTTCTGTGCAATGACGCACGAACTCAACCCCGACGACGTAGATGCAGTCGCTACGCTGATTCTCGAACACGAGTGGGATCTCGAAGCAACACTGCGCGTGCTGCTTGCGAGCGAGATGTTCTACGATCCTACACATCGGATGCGACTTGTACGTCCTCCGGCAAGCATGCTGCTTGGGTTACTACGTGCGTTTCGTGCCACAAAGATCAATGACTTCACAACAGCACAACCTCGTGTTGGTTGTGATCTCATCGTACGACTGACTCGCCTCGGACAGCTCCTCTACAATCCACCTAACGTCGCTGGATGGCGTCGCGATCTCGATTGGTTCACAGCTACTGATACCGTCGCACGTGTTGATACGTGCCGACGCTTCGGTAAGGGCACGTTGACATACATGGATAATCCGGGCGATCAACCCGTGTTGCAGTATGATGCGATCGCAATTGCACAGGAGTATGGCGACGTCTCCAACCTCGAGCAGTTTGCCGAGCGCGTGAGTATCGTGCTGCTTGGGACTTCCGCGCGACATGTGACCGCTGACTTGACGATGCATGCGCTTGGAGGAGAGCAACGAAGCGCATGGAACGGCGACGTGTCAGCTGATCTCATTGCGCGCGGCGTTCGACGTCTCTTCACACAAGCTCTGAGTGCACCTCGTTATCAATTGTTCTAAGGGGTACTATGCATCGTCGTCGCTTCATGCGTACTGTCGCACAGGTGGGCGCACTCACAGGAGTTGCAGGTTCATCGTCGTTGCTATCGGCACTACCACTTCCAGACGATGGACTTGGCTGGATTGCAACACCTGACAACAAGAATGGACGCATCCTTGTTGTGGTTCGTTTGTTTGGTGGGAACGACGGACTCAACACGCTCGTCCCTGTGCATGATGACGAGTACTATCGCCTGCGTCGCGATATCTCACTCAACGATCTCTCTATTGCTGCTGATCAAACGCTCGAACTCAACGGCGTGAGTCACGTGCGCATGCACCCTGCGATGAAGGGGCTCGCAACGCTCTACAACGAAGGAAAGGTAGCGGTTGTCCAAGGTGTTGGATACCCCAACATGGACCTCTCGCACTTTCGAGGGACGAACATCTGGTTGTCTGCTTCCGATAGCAATGTGTTTGCGACGGACGGTTGGATGGGACGATACCTCGAACGCCGTATGGAAGCGAACGATCTCGAAATGAAACATCCGTTCGCCATCGAGTGTGGTCCGCAACTCGGTCGTGCATTCGCCGGCAAACGCGTTCCGATGGGATTCGCATTCACGGAACATAGCAACGTGCCCGATGCGCTGGGTCCGACCGATGAGACATCGGTAGCACACGACATTGAGAACATCATCACATCATTTGAAGAGCAAGGTTCGAATCACTTGCGCTCACTCTCGCGCACCCTTGCGACAACGAAGGCTAATCCCGCTTCATACTACGTCAATGGCGGCAATCTCGCACCTGACCTCATGACCGTCTCACGGTGTATTCGTGGTGGCCTAGCGACTCCTATGTACATCGTGCATACAGGCCAGTTCGATACGCACTACTTTCAGCCGTTGGTGCACAACCAGCAGCTTGATGAACTGTGCACGAATCTTCTCGCATTCCAACGCGAACTCGAACATGCAGGCGTGGACGATCGTGTTACGATCATGGTTATCTCGGAGTTCGGGCGGCGACCAAACACCAACAACTCAGGTACCGATCACGGCACAGCCGGACCCGTCTTCCTGATCGGTCGCAATGTCAACGATGGTATGCACGGCGTGCAGCCAACAACAACAGATCTTGATGTCGATGGGAACATGCACTGGCATGTCGACTTCCGTTCGATCTATGCGTCGATCCTCGAGCAGTGGTTCGAATCAGAACCATCGTTCTATATTCCTTCCGCACTGGCACGACCGTTTCCAACACTACCTCTGTTTCGCATGCGGCCGCGTCCAGCAGACAGAGGTTCGTATTCCCTTGCGCAGCCGCTCCTGTGGCCAAATCCGTGCTCGTCGATACTGCGCATCAGCGTCGCCGATACGTTCACGGGAACACTCCGCGTAACCATCACCACAGTCCAAGGCGTGCCGATCCGCGTGGCTGATGTACCGTGTGAGTTGGGGTCTGCCGAGATCGATGTATCATCGCTGTCGCAAGGATCATACCTCGTGCACATGACGTCCGGTGCCGGCAGTGCAGTGACGTCTATCGTCGTTGCTCGTTAAGCGTCCAACTCAACGTCGATCTGTGTTCGCAGTTGATCATCGAGCGTCTCACGACGTCGGATCAGATGCGCACGTCCGTTATGAACGAGTACTTCGGCAGGACGGTAGCGACTGTTGTAGTTGCTCGACATCATGAAGCCGTACGCACCAGCGTTGGCGAATGCTAGCACGTCGCCCACACGCACTTCGTTCAGCGTGCGATCCCATCCAAACGTGTCAGTCTCGCAGATATAGCCAACAACCGTGTAGATGCGCGGCGTACCTGTTGGGTTGGAGACGTTCGTGATGTGGTGATAGGAGTTGTAGAGCATCGGACGAATCAGATGATTCAACCCGGAATCGATACCAGCAAAGACCGTTGCTGTTGTTTGCTTGATCACATTCACGCGCGTGAGAAACGTGCCCGACTCACTCACGAGATACTTGCCGGGTTCGAACCACACACAAACAGGATGCGCACGGTTGGCATTGAACTCGTGCACACGTGTCGCAAGCTTTGCGCCAAGCTCTTCAACGTTTGTCGTAACATCGTCGGGCTTGTACGGCACCTTGAAGCCGCTACCAAAGTCAACGAATGTGACATCAGGGAATGACTCTGCGATATCGAAGAGGAGATCAGCCCCTTGCAGGAACACATCGGGATCGAGAATGTCGCTCCCCGTGTGCATGTGGAGTCCGTTCACATGAATGCCGTGCGTTGCAACAACACGCAGCACGTGACGCATTTGATGGATCGAGATACCGAACTTCGAATCGATATGGCCGGTACTGATGCGCTCGTTACCGCCCGCCATGATGTGTGGGTTAACGCGCAGACACACCGGTACACGTCCGCCGTACTCATGGCCGAACTGTTCAAGTACCGAGATGCTGTCGATGTTGATGTGCACGCCATAGGCAACGGCCTTGCGCACTTCATCAAACGACACCATGTTGGGCGTGTAGAGAATTTCGTCGGCTGTGAAGCCAGCATGCAGACCAAGCTCGACTTCCTGAATCGACACCGTGTCGAGTCCAGCGCCGAATTGTTTCATCAGTCGCAACACCGCGATGTTCGACAGTGCCTTGCACGCATACATGATGCGATGCTCAAAGCCAGCAAACGCCGAGCGAAGGCGATCTATCTGACGTTTCATGATCGCCGAGTCGTATACATAGACTGGCGCGCCATCAAGCGCAAGAATATCGTCAATCGCTACGCCACATATCGTGGCAGGAGTATGCAGACTCACTGTCGGGTCTCGTGTTGTGGTGAAGAAGTTGTTAGGGGGCTACGTCGATCAGAAATGAATCGATGCTCCGACGTTCCAGATCTGGACGTTCATTGGTGCCGCTGTTTCAAACGGCCAGTTCATCTGATTCATGCGCAGTGCTTTGAAACCTGCAGCAACACCTGTGCGAAGGATGAAGTACATAATCGGCATTGCTTCCGGAGATGACTTACCAATCTCACGTGCGAACCACGAAGCTGCTGCATCGGCGATGCCTTCGATACCGCTGCTCAACGCCCAGTACCAGAACATGTGTCGTGGATAGACCTGCGTCCATTCGTAGCCAACGCGCAAGCTCACTGGTGAAGCAATGCGCCATGCAAGTGTTGGACGCATTGTTTCGCCAAAGCGGAGACTGCCTTCGAAGTCACGGATAGCTTGTGCCTGACCTGGCTCGTTGATCGGAAGTGTCTCTGATGCAATGCTCGTCCACGACAATGAGCTTTGTCCGACCAGGAACGAAATGTTGCTTGCATCGCCAAGGCGATAGCCATAGCCAGTTTCATCCATGAAGCCAAAGCGCAACAGATCAATCGTGCTCGATGCCGTTGTTGAGCCCGTAGCATGGGGTCCGTAGGCAACGTACAACGCCGTGCCATTGTGCACGATGATGTTCTCTGTGCCGCGCCATGCCTTCTCGCGTTCCATACCAAGCGACAAACCGTACATCGCATTTGGTGCAATTGAACCAGCGCCATCACGTGTGTTCGTCGCACCACCGTACCACAGTTGTACCGACGGCGAACGCTCACCCATATCGAACGTCATATCCGTGAACAACGAGTCGTTCTTTGATGCAGAACGCTCACTCTTTTGCGCAACGCTTACAACGACGGCGAAACAAAACACAAGTGCAACGAAGATGTGTCGCATGCAGATATCCTGGAATGTTGTGGTGGTAACGAACTCAGTGCTTGCTTATTCGCCCGATGACGGACGCTTGCGCCTACTACGCATCTTCCGTTCAGCAGGTTTCTTTTCGTCGAGGTTTTCCTTGTACATAAACGTCTCCGACGTGTACGCCTTGCTGCGCTTCGGCTCGGTATCGAATCGACGTGGTCCAGTACTTCCACCCGAGTAGATACCCCCACCCTTCGGAGCACCGCGGCGTGGACCACGGGATGGGCCACCGTCACGGCGTGGACCACGTGGAGGTCCACCAGCACCGCGAGGTCCGCCCGAACGTGGACGTGATGCAGGAGATTCATTGGTCATTGGTTGACGATCATCACGGCGTGGGCCGCGATCATCACGGCGTGGGCCGCGATCATCACGACGGTCGTCGCGGCGTGGTCCGCGTGATGGACCTCCACCACTGAAACCATCACGACGGTCGTCACGGCGTGGACCACGGGATGGGCCACCCGCGTACGGACCGTCACGGCGGTCGTCACGACGTGGGCCACGTGATGGGCCACCGGCACCGCGAGGACCACCAGGGCCACCAGAGCGTGGGCCATCGCGACGATCATCACGGCGTGGACCACGTGGAGGTCCGCCAGCACCGCGAGGTCCGCGTGGTGCTCCAGATCCACCAGGACGTGGACCAGAACGTGGACCATCACGACGATCATCACGACGAGGGCGAACGAACGAACTTTCGTTGGTCAGCGGTTGGCGTTCATCATTAAACTCACGGCGTGGACCACGATCATCACGGCGTGGGCCACGATCATCCGGTCGGTCGTCACGGCGTGGGCCGCGAGGCGGTCCGTCACGACGTGGGCCTTGCGGACGTGGCTTACCGCCACGTGCTCCGCCGCCACCGCGTGCGTTACGATCAAACCGAGATTCATTTGTGAGGGGTTGGCGGTCATCGCCACTTGGACGTCGATTACTCATACGGGTTGAATTATCCCTTCTTCCATTTGATTGTACACCCGATGGCCTTTGTCATGGGCTGTGCGGGTTTCGTTCCCTTTAGCAGGGCGTTTACCGCGTCGGCAACAAAGTGTTGTGTTGCTTCCGCGGCATTGTCAGCATTATCATCAATTGCACCGATGTACTCCACCGTCCACCCCGTGCGCGTGCGAAGAAGCACGTATGCGTGTGGTGTTCGGCGAGCGCCATAGCGTTGCGCTACGACTTGTGTTTCATCGAAGAGATACGGGAACGGAAACGCCTTATCGGCTGCTCGCTTCTGCATCTTCGCATAGGAATCTTCTGGCGAAACAACCGTGTCGTTCGGATTCACAGCGATCAGGGGGAATCCCTTCGCCGCGAACTCACGCTGCAGCGCGATGATACGATCTTCGTACTTCACACTGTACGGACAGTGATTGCAGGTAAAGACGATGATCAATCCCTTCGCTGCCGAATACGTGCGAGGTCCGATCACTGCCCCATCAACATTCTTCAGCACAAACTCTGGCGCATTATCACCAATCTTAACACCTTCTGGTGCGATAGGATTCTGTGCCATCATCATGCTGCATGCACATAGGACAAGTGCCAGCACAATTCCGATTCGTCCAATTGTTGTTGTCATGATCTCACCGTGGTGAACGTGACAGAAAACTCTTCACTGTATCAATAAGTTCGCGCCGTGTAAACTCGCGCTCGTGCAAAACCCTGCGATCACGCGCCACAATCCATGTTGCCGGAATTGATCCCTGCCACGCTGGATCGACACGATCAATCCATAGATGCGGCGACGTCTCATTGAGGCGAACCACCTCGCATGCATATGCACGTTTCCGAACAAACGGTTCGAGCTTTGTGCTGCGATCGCGCTGTGCATCGAGACTCACCAACAGAACCTTGATCGGACGGCCGTACGACCCAGACGTACGAGCGAGGTGATCAAATGCTGGAAGTTCTGCCACACACGGCGTACACCACGTGGCCCAGAAATTCACAACAAACACCGTATCGGAACCTGCCGCAAAGCGGCGTTCAAGGTCGGCAAGTGTGACATCCGGAACAGACGTCGACAGAAGTGCCGCGAGAACAAGACCGACTATCACGTCTGTACGTCGCCTACTGGTTCCAAGAGTTCGATCTCCCGCGTATTCACCTTGATTCGCGATACTTCACGCGTGATTGGATATGCTTCGAGCAATCCATCCTCCAACGGTCGCATCAACGGTTCAAGAAACTCCCGATCGTCAGCATGCAACCACTGCTCGCGATCGTTCGGAAGAATCACCACTGGCATACGTTGCTTTGCATTGTGCACGTGTGACATCAACAGGTTGGCGTCGGTTGTCACAATTGAAAACGTTCGGTGGAATTCCCCACTCTCTGGATGTGTCCAGTCTTCCCACACACATCCCAGTGTAAAGAGCGTTGCCGATCTCATCCGCACATAGTGTGGCTGCTTGATCGTTCCTTCATGATGCCATTCTACAAAACCATTGACAGGCAGAAGAGCTCTGCGCTTGACAATAGCATCGCGGAATGATGGCTTTTCAAACACCGTCTCGCGACGGGCATTTAACGTCATTGCTTGGATCTTCTTCGCCCCCTCGTCGTCCTTCGTCCATCGAGGGATGAGACCCCACGAACACAACTGAAGTGTGTCTGAATCCGCATTCGTGATCAATGGGAGACGCGGATGCGCAAACCCAGAGACGTGATAGTACGGCTCATAGTCTTCCGGATGTTCAAAGAGTGCCCCAGTGTCGGTCTCGATCGCATGCGTTTGCGCAAAGATGGAAACCGTGTAACACACGTACTTACAGCAGCGGAAGAAGCACGATGGCAATCAGCACAACGATGCCGACCATCATCACAAGTGCATAGTTCTGCGCAACGCCGCTTTGTGCCTTACGGATCACCGATCCTGTAGCACCAACCAAGCGCGCAGAGCCATTGACGACACCATCAATCACCACAACGTCGATGATCTTCCACAGCGCATCGCGTGAGAACGCAAGGATTGGCTGTGCGATCAACATGTGGTAGACTTCATCAACATAGTACTTGTTCCACAGCAGCTTGTGCAGACCCGACATTTTCGCTGCCATACCAGTGGCCGTTTCGAGTCCGTTCTTGTACACATTGCGTGCGAACAGGATACCCAGGACAGCAAGAACTGTGGACACACCCATCAGCAGGAATTCCTGCGATGTGTGGTCGCCATCGTGCACAGGCAGCATTGCTGTACCTGCTGCAAAGATTGGCTCGAGCCAGTGCTCGAGGAGATTCGGGATATGGACGTAATGTCCAAGCACGTGCGGCACGCCGAGAAGACCGCCGAACACCGAGAGGATAGCAAGGACGATCAACGGGATCGTCATCGTTGCCGGCGACTCGTGTGGATGCACGTGGTGGTGATCAAAGCGCTCTTCACCGTTAAATGTGAGCGTTGTACAACGCCACATGTAGAACGCTGTCGTGAAGGCAGCAAGTGCGCCAACACCCCACAGGATCGGACTACCATTGAGGAATGCGAACCACAGGATTTCGTCCTTCGAGAAGAATCCCGAGAAGAATGGAATACCAGAGATTGCGAGTGTTCCGATGAAGAACGTGCGATACGTAATCGGCATGTGCTTCTTCAATCCGCCCATCTTGAAGATGTCCTGCTCCTCGTGCATACCGTGGATCACTGATCCCGAACCGAGGAACAAGAGGGCTTTGAAGAACGCGTGCGTCATCACGTGGAATACCGCCGCCGTGAAGGCTCCGACACCAAGTGCCATGAACATGAAGCCGAGCTGCGATACTGTTGAATACGCGAGAATCTTCTTGATGTCGCGCTGAACGATACCGATGGTACCGGCAACGAGAGCCGTCGTGATACCGACGCCGGTGATCACGGCCATCGTTGTTGGCGAGAGCGTGAAGAGCACGTTTGTACGGGCAATCAGGAAGATGCCCGACGTCACCATGGTTGCTGCGTGGATGAGCGCCGATACCGGTGTCGGACCCGCCATCGCGTCTGGAAGCCACACGCCAAGTGGGATCTGAGCACTCTTACCAGTCGTTCCAAGGAACAACAACAGCGTGATGATCGTGATCGTTGTATCGCCAATGCCCCATACCGATGGAGCCTGGGCGTTGATGTCTGCGTAGTTAAGCGTACCGAACTGGTTGAACAACATGAACATTGCGATCAACACGCCGAAGTCACCAATGCGGTTTACCACAAAGGCCTTCATCGCAGCGTCGCCCGTCCATGTGATACGCGTACCATCGAACTTCCGATCGTACCAGAACCCGATGAGCAGGTACGATGCCAAGCCCACGCCTTCCCAACCAAGGAAGGTCAGCAGGAAGTTGTCAGCGAGAACAAGGTTCAACATCATGAACACGAACAGGTTCAGATAGGCGAAGAAGCGCGGGAAGCTCTTATCGCCGTGCATGTACCCGATCGAGTAGATGTGAATCAGGAAGCCGATCCCCGTGATGATCATCGTGAACAGAATCGACAGTTGGTCGAACTGATAACCGATGTTCACGCTGAAGTTCCCCGTTGCGATCCACTCGTACACCTTCACGGTGAAGGAGCGCTGATCGACTGGGAGTGCCGTCAACCCAAGGAAGGTTGCGACTGCGGTGATAAAGCTGGCAAGAATTGCCGTGCTTGCTATGCCCCCAACGAGCTTTTCATTGTTCATCCGCTTGCCAAAGAAGGCAACGATGACAAATCCGATGAGGGGGAAGAGCGGGATCAGGTGTGCGTAGTTCATCCGATTTCCGGAGCTATTGTCTCAAAGTCCAAGTTTTCGACGTTCATCGATAGATGATGGAACTGAATACCCATCGTTTCATCAACCACCATCATCGAATTGCGTTCAACCTTCATCCAATCTGCACGACGTGCCGTGAATGGTTCCGATGCCACAACAATGGCGCTCGGCTTCCCATACGACGACTCCATCACGCAATGATCGCCAACACAGTGATACTCACGTCCATGCATGTAGTAGAGTGAAGCGGGCTGCACATTTGGATTCGTTGTGTAGCGCACAGCTATCAAACTTGTACCGTTGGTGACTGCGAAGTTGAGGTAGGAATGCTGACGAACGGACGCATCTGTGAGGAGTGTGTCGAGGTCGGCGAACATGCCTTTCACGGCATGTACCATCTCTTCGCAGGTCACGTTGCCGTGAGGATCTGCAAGGTTGTTTAAGAACAGGCCAAACAAGTGCTCGGAATCCGTGCTTCCTTGAATGGCATCATACGCCGCATCGTTGAGTCCGCGGAGAAGTTTCCGCCGGATGTGTTTGAAGCCCCCTACCACACCATTATGCATGAACATCAACTGTCCACACGAGAACGGGTGCGAGTTGTTCTCTTCCACCGGCATCCCCGGTGATGCTGCACGAACGTGTGCGAACATGCAGGGGGAATTCACCTTCCTCGCAAGACTCTTCAGGTTTTGGTCGCTCCATGCTGGCTTGATACTTCGGAAGACGCACGGTTCGTTGTCTAACTCCGGTGCGTAAAACCCGATTCCAAACCCGTCGCCATTGACCGTTACCGACATCTCGCCTGCGTTCATCGTCTGCGCAGTCACCAAGGAGAACTTGGGTTTGTACAGAAGATCATCCGCAAGGATGGATGGACCGATATAGGCTACAAAGCGACACATGAGCTGTCACCGTGCTCAGTTGAGCGCAGCCTTCTCCGTGCACCACGTGTTGTATACACCATCGAGCAGCAGATTGAATGCATCTGCAGCTTCGCGAGCAGCATCGAGTGCAGCTTGCTTTTGCTCGTCAGTGATACACATGCGCTCGAGTGCTTCGCGCGTTACTGTGCGGTGGATTTCGTCTGCGTGCTCGTGCACTGCAAAGAATTCGAGGGCATTCTTCGTGTCGAGATCGTACCACTTCTTCAGACCTTCGATCTTCGTTGTCGAGATCTCTGGGATCTGTGACTCATACGCGTAGAGCGCTGCGAGGCCTTCTGAAGGGTTGCTACGACCCGACAGTTCGCGCAGGATGCGCACAGAGTTGCGTGTGTGTTCGAGGAAGCGACGCTCCTTGACTTCTTCGCGCGTGAGACCAAGCTCTTCTGCAAAGCGAAGCCAGAGTTCCGGGTGGTTGTCCGGTCCGTGCTCTTCTTCGATCAAGTTTTCGAGCAGCATTTGGCGAACAACCATGTCTTCCGTGTTTGCGTGCGTAGCGCTCACATACGTTGGGAAGGCATGCACTTGGTGATAATACTCACCAGCGTACTGGCGAAGCATTTCCTTTGTGAGTGCACCTTCGTTCCACATTTGGTAGAACGGGTGTTGCAGCATGTGTCGCTCAGCAACGATCTCGTCGAGCTTTTGCAGGAATTCTGCAGTGGTCATGAGGTGGTCCTCGGACATGGTGGATTGCTATTCGTGAATGACAAAGATAGGTCTTTTCGTAGTTTTGTAACCGACGTTATGCAGCGATATGTCTCGGAAATGCACGCAGGCCCATTCGAGTGGGCCGATCCTGAACAAGAGGTCCTCACGGGGATCGGTCTTGCAGCTCGTGTTATCCTCTTCAACGACGAGGAACACACCTTCGATGAGGTGATCGGTCAGATCATCGCGGCCACGGGCTGCTCCTACGACCATGCCGAAGATTTGACCTTTGAAGTGCATTCAACTGGCAAAGCCATGGTCTTCGAAGGCGATCTTCCGCAGTGCCTGCGCGTATCGGGCATCCTGGAGGAGATCGCGCTCCATACCCAAGTGGAATGCTGATTCCCCGCTGCTTATTTGGGCGGTAAGGGGCGAGAAACCTGCGTCGAATCCGATCCGACAACCTTACCCGTGGCATTCTTGAGTTGCTGCTGAAGCATGTCATTGACCGACCCACCACTTGGTGGTGTCAATCCGGGGATGTTCGGCAGCGCAGCGTTTGGTCCGCTCATCTGAATGGCGTTCTGGTTATTCTTCAGAAGCTGCTGAAGCACGTTTTCCTCGCCGGCCTTCGCTTTATCGAGCAGCTCCTTATCGAGATCGCGCAAGAGATTGGAGTCGGCCTCGACACCATTGATCTTGGCCATGGCGAATTCATAGCTGGCATAGATTTCTTTGGCGTACTCAGAGCGTGGGTATGATTCGAGCAGCTTGGCGTAGTAGACCATCGCTGAGTCGTTCATACCACGGTCGCGTTCATACATCCACCCGATAGCATAGAGCGCTTTCGGCGCATAGGGGTGTTCAGGGAATTTCTCAACGATCGACAGATACTGTCGCTTTGCGTAGGTATAGTCTTTCACCATGCGGAAGCTGTTTCCCGACCGATAGAGCTCTACGGCGTCGTCGACTCCACCCTGATCAAGGAATCCCAAGTTGGCCGAGGCCTGCTTGGCAAACTCGGAGTTGGGCCAGCGACTGGAGATAATCTCGAAGAGTGAGTCTGCGGCTTCAGGATCTGTTTGCTGAATGACGCGCGCTTGTGAGAACAGATAACGTCCCTTCTGGGGATCGCCATCGGATGTTCCATCAAAGGCACGACCATAATAGAACAACGCGGAGTCGGTGTTTTCCATTTGTTCGTGGACACGACCGAGTGCAAACAGCTCGAGCGACTTCTGTCGGTTGAGCGAATCCTTGTGCGTGGTATCGATGGCAAGCATCTGATTGATGCTTCGAACCTTGCGTTGTTGATCATCCCACTGCTTGAGCAGCGTGAAGTACTTGTTCGCCACATCGTATACGGGCGTACGCACTACCTTGGCCTTGGCGAAGTACTTGAGCGCTTCATGATAGTCGCCTGTCTTGAACAAGCTCATGCCCTTTTGGAACGACTGCGCCATCAGCTCCGGACGTCCCACGTAGGATGTGTCGGCCATGCGCTCGTTGGCGATCTGTGCGGGATCCTTCGGATCAGGATTCTTGAGTCGGTCTAACGCGAGGCGCTCGGCTTCGATGTACGACTTCCACTCTTGGTAATTGCGGTTATCAGCGAGCTCATCGAAGATCTCGGTTGCCTCGACGAACTTGCCAAGACGTGCAAGCGATGCACCGCGATAGAGGTCGGCCTCAAACGTCGCCAACGCATCGGGCGTTTCGTCATGTACCTTTACAAACGCACGCTCAGCGAGCTCGTACTTGCCGAGACGATAGTAGATCGATGCCAAATCAACTTGCCAGCGTGCGCGCTGTTCTCCATCATCGCACTGCTCGATGGCCTGCTTGTATGGATTGACGGCGTTATCGATCTCACCGTCCTCAATTGCCATTTCGGCCTGAATACGATATGCCTCGGAGAGGATGTCGTAGCGATCCTTATACCATGCAACGTCGATGGTACGCGAGAGCAATTGCTTGCCCTGCGTCATCTTACGCTGCATGAGATAGTCCTTCGAAAGCAGCAAGTGTGCGTCGGGCGAAAAATCGCCGTCGGTATACCGCTCAATGAGTTCAATGCACTTCTGTTGCGATGGCACCCACTCGGATCGGAAGAAGTAGGCTTCGGCCATCAAGAAGAGCGAGCCTTCAACGTAATGCGACTTGGGGTGATTCGCTACGACCTTCGACCCCTTGATAAGAATCGAGTCGACCTTTGCTGCCATGGGCTGCAGCTTGGCACGCTCGATAACGAAGGCGCGTAGGAACTGGTAGGTGGTATTCTTGGGTGGACCCGAGAGGAGCTTGAGACTGTCGACAGCCGGGACGAGCACCCGCGGCTTAATGCGCTTGTTCTCGTCCTGAAACGCGAAGTCGTCCTTCACTTCCGTCATCACACGCCGCATGTTGTAGTAGGTATTGAAGTACGTGGTTTGATTATCAAACCAGGCACACCCCTGCAGTCCGACGGCAATGGCCAGAGTAACAACGGAAGCGATGATGGTACGGAATGAGGTCACAGATTTCGGCGCAGCCAGCGTTCGCGCATTTGCTTTTGACGCGAGCTTGGAGATTCTATTTCAACGAGGCGGACGGATGGTGGTGCTATTGGCGTGAGCGACACGCTGTAGAGTCGCCCGTCACAATGCGCATCAACCGTTGCTGTCGTTCCAACGGCAGTGCCAAGATAATGATCGAGCTGTGCGATTGTCGACACACGCTTTCCGTTGACGGCAATGATCTCATCGTCGATCCCGATCCCTGCCTGGGCAGCGGGGGCGTTATCGTCAACCGAACGCACGGTGATCTTGCCATTCGACTCAGCAAGCCCCCAGCCGCAGTACGGTGCTGCAGGCACACGCGCAAATGGGATCTTCTCACCGATGGTCACGGGGTCAGACTTCTTCGCTGTTGACTCAACACGCAGTCCGAGCGGCGTGAGAATTTCCTCGTACGGAAGCTCATCAATGCCACTGAGCCAGCTCAGCACGCGATCGCGCACTTGGATCTTGGTTGATTCTTCGATAATGGCAATGCACTCGTCCTCGGTCATACCCCGCGATGGATCGGCCTGATAGCGCTTCCACATTCCGCGCAGTGCATCGTCGAGCGAGTACGTGCCGTCGCTATGATCAATGATGTATGCATCAAGCAGGAACATCGCGACGCCACCCTTGAGGTAGTAGGATGGGAAGCGGTTGTTCCCATCAGGACTTTGCATGTAGAGTTTCAGCCATGCGAGATAGGAGCTATCCCGTGTCGACATCGCAAATCGTCCGGGAACAGCAGCAAGCCGCGCGATATGCTCCTTCGATAGCGCCTCGACGTAGGCCTTCTCTGTCGTAAAGCCACAGCGATACGTGAGAAGATCATCGTAGTACGAGGTGAGGCCTTCTGCAAGCCAGAGCATGGGCGTGTAGGTTTCGCGTGTGTAGTCGAACGGACCCAGCTCTGCTGGTCGGATGCGCTTGACATTCCACAAGTGGAAATACTCGTGACACAACAGCGACAACAGTCCGGTTACCTTCGATGCATCGAGCAGCGTCGATGGATCGACTGCGTTCACGCTCATGCGTGCATGCTCCAAGCCGCCACCTGCTCCAGGATAGATCTGAATGATGAACACGTAACGGTCGTACGGCACACCACCGAAGATCTCTGCTTCGACCTTCACAATGCGTTCGCACTGCGCAGTTAGCCAATCGATGTCGAGCGCATGGTTTGTGGGCATCGCCACTTCGTGCATCGCACCAGCTGCTGTAAACGTGCGCACTTGATGATCACCAATCTCAATCGGTGAGTCTGCGAGAATGTCGTAGTTCAACGCACCCAGCAGCACACCGTCGGCACCTGGCGCAGCCACCGGCGAAAGCGCCGTGGAAACGCTCGGCCATTGTGTCTGGTTATGCATCAGACGCACGTGATGGATCTCCTGCGTGCGCCCCTCGACGTACATACAGACAGCAGTTGGCACAAGAAACGCGTGGAAGCGATTGACGTGGTTGGTGCGAACAGTGCGCTCGTGACAATAGACGAGATACTCTACCTCGATTGCCTCGGCACCGAGCGTTGGCACAACAAGCGACGCTTTGTCGCGCCATGATGCATCAACACGCGTGCGCGCTCCGCCCTTCACGGCATATGCGACAACATTCCCTTGATATCCGGCGTAGTCACGGATCTTGTAGCTACCCGGCGACCAGGACGGCATCACGAGCGTTACAGCGTCCCCTGCAACCCGATCGACGCGCATGCGCACATGTACAAGGTGCTGTGGTGCACGATCAAAGCTGAGCGTGTAGGTGATGGCCGACGTTGTGCCGCGCAGATCGGCATCGCGTTGTTCAATGGAGTACATCAGCGTTGTCCAAAGTAGGTGTTCTTCATAAAGTCTTCTTCAAACGTCTGTTCATCCTTCGTCTTCGTCACATCCGTACCGGTCGGAACCTCACCACCCGTGAGCTCACGGTAGTGTTCACGATTCTCAGCGATCTCGCGCTCCTTCTCGGCTATGGCTGACTGCAGCTCGCGCATGTGCGCATCGCGCCACGATGCATGTTCGAGTTCAGCTTCATGCACAAAGGGCTCCTGCGTGCGCAGCCGGCGGAGCTTGCGCTCTTCCACATCGCGACGTCGTTCGAGCACTTCTACTTCACGATGCCAGCGATCGAGATCCCACGATGCCGTCTGCGCATCGTCGACATCGGCAGCACCAACAACACTGAGAAGTGCGCGGAGCTGACTCACATTCCGGTCCTTGTATGCAGCCTGAACGCGATGCCAATACGTGCCATCCTCCGACGCGTCGGCATTTGCATCTGGATGTAGCTTCTTAACGAGCGAGCGATACATGTTAACGAGCTCGGCATCATCGGTAGCATCAATGCGCGATGCAGCCGCGCGGTTACGATCGTCAACGGTCATATCGAAGGCCTCGCGCAGTCGGCGGTGATAGCGCGCATACTCTTTGTCGACAACCTGGTTGATCAGCGCAATGATCTCTGGCGTAAGCCGCTCGCCACGCGCAACCTTAATCGTAAGGAGTTCGACACGTCGGGTAAGCTCGGAGCTGGCGATGGCGGTTACCTGGAGTTGGCGCTCGAGCTCTCCGAAGAACGACTCGTACGCTGCATTCAACCGAGGTCGAACGACGGTCGACAATCGATGCCACTCTTCGAGTGCTTCGCGAATACCACGCTGTGCAGCCGCAAAACGGTCTGCTAATTGGGTCTGCTCCGGATGATGCGTCAGGTTCGACATACGCGGAATTTACGTCGTAGCTGCCACCGATGCTTCTTGGGCCATGAAGCGTGAGACAGCCATTTCGGCAACGGCACAGATGAGTGCTAGGACAACGAAGACCGACCACAGCTCTGATCCGGTGCGGGCGGCCTGGGCAACATCCCGCATCGACGATTGGGTAGACACCTCCACGACGTGGTCGGGGTGGTCTACCATGGGAGCAAGTTCGTTCGCCCACGTTCCGCGCTCGATGAAGTCGAGTCGGGACTCCGTAGTTGCCGCGTTCAAGGTTACAGTCATCACCGATGAGGAATCCTGCGCGCGGATCTTCACAACGCCACTGCGATACTGTGGAGGTAGCTCAAGGAGTGTCGATGACGGCAGTCGCACTGGGAACAAGGTCGTTTCAACATCATAGACATCGCGCGCAACGAAACTCTGATCACCGGCATGTCGTGGCGGCACCGGCACACGAACAGCGTCGCCGACGGCTACCGACAGGCCTTGATCACGCGGAGACACCGTGTAGAGGATCGATCGCACCATGAAGGCCGCGAACAACCCAGTCGTTGGGAAGGTACTCCATTCCATTGTGGGAGGAACACCGCAATAGATCACGCGGCCTTGACCGAGTACAGACTCCGTGATCATTGCACCAGCCGAGGTTTGCACGATCTCTGTACCGCCACGAGCAGGACGCAACGTGGTGATACGCGGAGACTCAACGGCACGGTCGGTGCCTGTGGACGTGATAAACACGCCTGCAAAAAGCGGATGCTGCTTGTCGGCCGACGTGATGGCAAACGGTGCATCACCATCAGAGCTCACACGATCTCCGACAACAAGCCCACATGTGCTCAGTAGCTCAGCCAGACCGGCTGCGTCGGAACCGAACACAACAAGGCCACCACCGCTCTCGGCAAACTGACGCACCTGCGAGATATCCTGCGTGGTTATGTCACCACCAGCGATCACGATGGCATCAAGCGACGAAAGTGCCGGCGCTGCCTCGCGGAGCGTGCGATACTGTTGCAGACGCGGAGCGCTGCGCTCCATGCCTGGCAATGACAGCACAGTGCGCACAAAGAGCGCGTCGGACTCAGAACCGATCACGCCTACCGTTGCCCGTTCGGGAACCGTAAAGCCCACCCATCGCACATTGTCACGATCGATGGCATCATTTTCAAGTTCAATTGCAGCCGCAATCATGCCGCTGCGTTGCGGAGGAGCAGCGAGCGACACTGTTCGTGTTTCCCCTGCGGGGAGATCCACAACACGCTGTGCAACACGTACGCCATCAAACGACATCGATACAACAACACCGGTCGCATCACGTTCGCTGCCGTTCCTCACCTGTGCTTCGAGCTCGACAGCTTTCTCAGGCTGAAACAGAGCTGTTCGCAGTGCAACCGAATCCACCGAAACGTTCTGTTCTAATCCACGCTGTCCGTCACCAACACGCACAAGGAAGACCGATGCATCGTGTGTGAGAACGTGATCGCGTGAAGCATCAGCGCGATGCATGATCGACCGTTGCGCATCGCTCACCACGTAGATCTCACGATGTGCATGCAGAGCATTGTCGAGCAGCGGACGTACCGTCCGAAGCGCTGATGGAAGATTAGCTGTTCCATCAGTACAACGAACACGCTCGATATGCTCGAGAGCAATCGGGAACGTGCGCGTAAAGTCGATCGACGTTGAGCCATCAAGACCGGTCATCGGCAAGACAACAACTTCGTCGCCATCGCGTAGGCCCTCCACAATCTGTCGCGCAGCCTTCTTCGCTTGAAGCAGTCGCTCGCCCCCTCCATCCGATGCCTCCATGCTTCCCGAATTATCGATCAGGATGATCACACTCGAGCGTGATGTCGACGAAAGCAACGGCAGCGAGCCAGGAATCGTTGGACGTGCCAACGCGAAGACGGCAAACAGCACGACAAGCGTGCGAAGGATGAGCAACAAGATCTGTTGGATCTTGAGTTTGCGGACACGTGTCTGCTGCAGTTCGAGAAGAAACTGCACCGTCGAAAACTCGATCGTCCGCAGCTTACGGAGATTCAACAAGTGCAGAAGCACAGGAATCCCAGCCGCGGCAAGACCCAGAAGAGCGAACGGATTAAGGAAGTTCATCAGGTCAATTGCACGAGACGTTTAAGTTCAAAGACTTCTTCGCGCGTGAGGTGACGATACTCGCCGCGTTTGAGTCCACGCGTCGACATGTTTGCATACTCTCTGCGATCAAGGCGCTTGACGTCGAAGCCAAGGTGCTCGAAGATTCGGCGAACCTCGCGATTACGACCTTCGCGGATACCGATCATCACGTTGGTTTTATCCGACGGGTCGATGGTTACTTCGCACGGCTGCGTTGGCCCATCCTCGAGCTCGACACCCGCGGCAATAGTCCGCGCTTGATCTGGACGCAGCGGCTTATCGAGCACGGCCTTGTAGACACGCAGAATGCCGTAGCTAGGGTGCATCAGACGGTTTGCGAGCTCACCATCATTGGTGAGAAGCAACACACCTGTAGTGTTCCGGTCGAGGCGTCCCACGGTGAAGAGACGTGTCTTCAGACGCACAACGTCGAAGACGGTTGCGCGCCCCTTTTCATCGCTGGACGTCGAGATGACATCCTTTGGCTTATTGAGCACGATGTAGGTAAGGTGCTTGTACCGCGTGATCGGCTCACCGTTGACCGTGACCATGTCGTCGATCTCGATCTTGGTTCCAAGCTCAACAATGATGCGACCGTTGACTTTTACAGCGCCGGTACGAATCAACTCATCGGCACGTCGACGCGATGCAACACCTGCATCGGCGATGGCCTTGTTGAGTCGTTGTGGCGCATTGGGCGCTTCGTATTCGCTGTCAGCCTTGGCCTTCTTGCGTGCTGGCGGGGCGTCCTGCTCCGTGCGTTGGGAACGCTGTTGGCGTTGGGGTGGACGGGATGATGGACGTCGTTGATTGCGCATGGCGATTCTCATCGTGTGCGTGAAGAAGATCGTTGATTACAGCCTCTACTGCATCAACGGAGAGGTGCGTCATACAGGCATGTGTTCCAATTGGGCACGCGGTTGCACCGTGTGCGCTGCATGGACGGCATGCTAGGTCTGTACGCTGAACAACACGTCCGTTGGGTCCGAGTGGACCGAAACCGAACTCCGGAATGGTTGGTCCGAAGATGGCAACGGTAGGAACTTGGCACATTGATGCGAGATGCACGGGCGCGCTGTCGTTCGAAACTACGACATTCGCCTGTGCGATGATGGCCGCAGCTTCAGGTAACGTGGTTTGACCACTGGCATCTCGGCACTGGGCAGACTCTGGAACCTGTCCGCGCACGGATGCATCACCAACAATCACTACGCGGCAATCGCGTTGTGCAAGGCGCATCGCAAGCTCCCGAAACGACGCCATCGGCCATTGCTTGGTGGGCCACACTGAACCCGGTGCGATCACAACAAGCGGATTCGAGCCAGGGGGCACGTGATACTTGGCCTGAGCACGATCGTGCTCCGATGTCAGTGGTATTGGCAGCATCGCCATCACTTCGTGCGCTGTGTTGGACATTGGCGTTAGCAACGCGAGATGGCGCTGTGCATCATGAAGTCGAGCTGGATACGGCACCTTCACATCGGCGATCCACCGCGTCCACGCATCGGCATATGTCACCACACGACGAGCGCGCATATCGCGCACGAGCATCAAGGTGCGAAAACTCTTATGCGGCACGAGCACAATCGCATCGTCTGCATGAAGATTCTGCGCGAGAACCTTTCGTGCGCTCGACCTACGGTGGCGTGCTCGCTTGTCAAACACCACAACCTTGTCGACCGAGGAACATCGCTCAACAACGCCCGATGCTGCGGGTGTTGTGACGAACACGACGTCAGCTTCTGGATCGAACTGTTTAATGGCAACGCAGAGCGGCAACGTGAGCACCACATCGCCAAGGAATGCTGTCTGTACGACGATCCACTTCATGTGCGCCACCTCCGATGCTGCCACGACCACAACTCGGGTCTGCGTCGGATTTGTTCTTCGAGCACAGCAACGTGACGTCGCGTAAGCTCGCGCACACCATCACGATCGTTCGTGAGATCATCCATCGGTAGCTCGCGAATCTGCGCAACGTAGCGTCCATCTTCCATCCGCTCGGCGAATGCATAGAAGATTGGTGCATTGAATCTCAATGCCAGCGCAGCTGGAGCTTCATACGTGGGCGTTGCCGCACCGAAGAACTCAATCCATGGATCCTTTTCCGGCACGCCGTGCTGGTCGACGAGGAACGCAACAGTTCCGCCCGTCGAGAGCGTTCTGACTAAGGGGCGCGCAGCATCCCCCATCGGGATCAGGATGTTCCCGAATTGCGATCGATACGCGTTAAGGATGCGATCGGCAGCCGCATTGTGTTGTGGATGCACAACGATTGAAACTGGCGCATCGAGCATCAGTCCTGCCGCCATTGCTAAGTATTCCCAGTTGCCGTAATGCGCGGAAAGGAATATCGTTGGCTTCCCTTCTGCGTGACGTGCACGCACAGCGTCGAACCCAGGGATCGACACACGATCGAGCACGGCTTCACGCGTGAGTGCCGGCGTCGCTAGGAGCTCCGTGAGCACCACGCCAAGATTCTCATACGATGCATGCACAATCGCGTCGCGCGCTGGCGCAGCTATCGATGGGAATGCACGCTCAACATTCTCTTGTGTGATGCGCCGGCGCGATGATGAGAGCCCCATCATTCGTCGTCCGATCAAACGTCCAAGAGTGCGACGCGCAGACCATGGCAATACGCGAGCGACTGTGCCCAGTGCTAGCAGCGCCCATGTTGTCGACCGATCACTGAGCGACATTATCGTTGACTCGGACGGAGTGACTCGAGTGGGATTGGGTTTGGCTCGAAGGCCTTGCAGTAAAGATTGTACCAGTTCGGTTCGCGTATCTGTCCAATCATTGTCGAATGCACCAACCGGTGATTCTGCTGCAAATTCATGTCCACGAAGTAGAAGTGCACGCCACCTTGAATGCCTTGATAGAACCATATCTCGTAGGGCTTCGTATCAATCGTCTGAATGAACTGTTCAACCTGCGTCGGAATCCCATACCGCAATAGCGTTAACCCACGATCTGTCTTCCATCCATTCCGAAACGTTGGATTGCCGTAGAACGACTGTGCGCGCTTATACATCGCGCGGAAATCATCAAGACGCTCATTGGCAAACGTCGAGAGATCGGGATCCCGTTGGCGCCAGAACTTGAAGAGGTATCGCTGCTTCGAACGCGTATCGGTGCATGATGCACGAATGCTCATTTCTGCGCGTGAAGCAAGCACATCGGAAAGCTCGAGTTCGTGTTCGAGACGCTCATCGGTAACGACAGACCACTCCGATGCTTGGAACTGCTCATCTTCCGAGAGCAGGAGCTTGCCCTCTGGTGGAAGCTCAGGGTTGAGAATAAACACACGCTCTTCTTTCGTGTCGTACACGGTTACGAGATCCTTCGAGAGCATGCGCGTGCGGAGGGTGTAGACACCCGAGCGCAGCGCGCCAGCAGGAATCTCTTCGCGCACAACCAAGCCATCGCTTGTACCGATCTCGCGGAGATACGTCACCAGCTGTTCTTCACGCACGTGATCAAGCACCTGGAACTCAAGAGCGAACGTATCGAGGTTTGCCCGGCGAGCATTATAGATCTCGGTGTAGAAACAGATCGACGGATCACGTCCGATGATTTCATGTCGAGGATTCGGTTGTGCTGATTCACCGTTGCGATCAAACCGTGCGTCGCTTCCGATCGCGCGTGGCATCACGAACATCACATCGCTCATCGATGGCTTAAAGGTGAAGGCCTGCACTGTTGATGAGAACGTACTCGTGAGTACCCGCGTGTCGTCGTGTATGTCGCGGGCGTTGAACGTGACCTTGTAATTGCCTGGCGCGAGTTGGAGTGAGCGTACACCGGCGTAGAACCGCTGATGCAGTGGCTTCTGGACAGTACTTGCGGCAGAGGCAATCCACTCGTCGCGCAGCGTATCACCGATGGCCGACACCACGTTGATACGGCACAGCATCTCTGCTTGAAAACCTGAAGGAGCAATCACATAGCGCAGGGCGGTGTCGGCGAATGAGTATTGAAACTCCCATCGTGTGGAAGCCCCCTCGCCGCGGAATTGCACAACGTCAACGACCACATCGAGTGCACGTTGATCTGCGCTGCGCGCAGAAAGCGTCGCTGCAAGCAAGGTGATGAAGAGGATACGATTCATGGGAGTGTGCCCTTAAAAACAATCAATGCCGTTCGTCCAGTGGACCAACGGCATTGAGAGAATTCTACGTCGACAGCCGTCGATTACTGGAAGCGCATCGCAACGCTCAGTCGGCTGATCAATCCGATGTTCTGTGTTGGGTTCACAGAGTAGTCGACTTGACCCTCGAATCCACCGCCATTATAGCGGAGGCCGAGTCCACCGGCCAGACCGAACTGATCTGAACCGAAGCGATATCCAGCGCGTACACTGACGAAATCACGCCATGTGTATTCTGTACCGACAGCAAATTGTTCTGGTGTGTCACTGAACGTCTCGAAGTCCACCGCTGCTACCAGCGAGTGCTCGAGTACGCCATTGGCATCAACTTGTGGTTCGAAGAGCATGCCCTGGCAGAGGTCCGCACCGAGACCAGCACGGAATGACAGTGGCATATCGAACGGCGATGTCTGCATCTGCATGTCGAGCGACATGTTATTCAGACCCGGCGTTGGGCTATTCGTGCGTGTGATCTCGGGTCCGTCGTACGACTGTTGCGTACCAAGGGAATTGATCGAGAAACCAAGCATCAAGCCCTTGTAGCCCGTATTGTAGCGCGTACCAACGTCGAACACAACGCCGCTGGCGCTCATGTTCGAGAAGGCGTGCTGCACATACTTCGCTGTTGCACCGAACGAGAACTGCTCCGTGAGGTATCCAGCGAGTGTGATACCGATAGCGATATCGCTCACATTGTAGATACCGCCCGTACCGTCCTGCTGATTTGTCGTCGTCACGTTGATGTTGCCAGAGCTGAACGACGTGAAGCTTGCGCCGAGGCGGAACTTCTCACCGACAGGAATCGCAACAGCAGCGAAGTTGTGCGACATTCCAGCGAACCAGAACGTCTGGCTGAAATCAGCAGCATAGCGCTTGACGTCGGCCAAGCCTGCTGAATTCCAGAAGATCGATGAAAGGTCATCAGAGACCGCTGAGAATGCACCGGCCATGCCCGTACCACGAGCGCCGACGCCAATCTTCAGGAACTGACCCCCTGAGAGACCGACCTTTGTGAACTCTCCGGCCGTCACGGCGATCAGCTGTGCTGATGCCATCGACGAGGAGATGCAGAGAAGGAAGGCCGCGAAGGCAATGCGTGTAAGTGTGTTCATGTTCTTCATTGTGTCCCTCCCTTACTGTCCGTCACCAACAACACGTGCAGGTCCTACGATGATCGTGAACTTGCGGATGACGCTAGCGCCTTCCGGAGTTTCGATCTTCGCAACAAGCATTTGGCTTGCAACGCGCTGATTGTTCTTGGAGAGGAGGTTCCAAACATCGGCCCCGGCCCTGTCTGGCGATACTCCGTTTGTTTCGTTATGATCGATCACCTTCACGAGTTCACCGTTCGATGTGAAGATCGAGATCTTACACACACGTGGCAGACGTGTAAAGTAGAGCTGGCCTTGGAATGGCGTCGTAACACCTTCGTGTGTTACGTAGTACGGATTCGGTACAACCTGAACTTGTTCGAGCTGTTCATCCGAGTACGACTGTGCGTTTGACTGTGCCGTGTACGGATCGTACTGAGCGACACGGATGTACGCCTTTGCCGAATCGAATGGGAAACCGAATGCACCACCGAATGTCAGGAGGCGAATCTTATCGCCTGGCTTGACATCTTCCGTAGCCCACTGTGTTACTGGACTCGATGGTGTTGGAGCAGCATCAGTGATCGTGCGGTTCGAACGAATACGTCCGAGTTGTGCGAAGTCCAGAACGAACTGCGTACCACCAAGTGCAATCACGTGTGTGAAGTCGAGCGTATCACCACCACCCGTCGAAAGACGACGTGAAAGGTAGTAACGGTTCTGCTCACCTACTGGCTTACCATCGTTTGACTGTGCAGCCAAGCGTGCAAGTGTGGACGGACGGAAGTCCGAGCCACGCGAGTTGCGCCATCCGAACGTAGCACCCGTGAAGTGGCCGAGAAGGACAGCTTCTGGGTTCGGGAACTGGAGCACTTGTGCTGCAGGGATCTTTGCATAGTCGAGAACCTGAGGCGTCAGATTGAAGTCGTATCCAACAGTTGCTGTTCCCACCGTGCCATCGGCACGTGGATCTTGGCGTTCGAAGGAGTAGACGTTCTTGATGTCATACGTGAGGTATGGAACATCGCTGAATGTAATGAGCGAGTCACGACCAGCAGCAACTTCGAAGTTGGTGCGAATCGATTCCGTTCCACCTTCTTTGAATGTCACTTCGTAGATACCAGGTCCGTTGTTGTAACTCGTCGCCCACGGCTGTGCAGGAACAAAGTCTGGATACGGTAGCTGGATGTACGGTGGTGCCGGGTTCAACTCATTCGAGTTGTTGTACACCGACGCAACAGAGTTGTTTTTCGACACAGGATAACCTGCTGGACCGCTTGCAACGAATGCTGTGTCTGCACGGTAGATACCACCCCACTGCTCGATTGCATAATCGAACGCTACACCAAGTGCACCGAAGGCATACTTGTTCGCAAAGCAGGCAGCATCCGATGTGAACATGCCCGAGCGGATCACCTTCTCACGTGAATCTGGCAAACCAAACAGCGTAGAATCGATGCGACGGATCGAACCATCAGTGTTGTACACTGTGTCGTACATCACCTGATTGGTATCGACATAGACCGCTGAGTTTTCAGTGAAGTAGCCTGGGAGACCAGGAACGTTCGACGATGGGCAGAGTTCCGGTGGAAGGAAGCTTGTCCATGTGTTGAGTTCTTCGCGTGTTGACGAATCGCGGAGAATGAAGACAACACCGTAGAGACCATCACCCGGAGCAGTTGAGTTCGGCACAGGATTGAAGCCTGTCCAGAAACGGAAGAACTCCAGCTCAAGCGTACGGCCTGCAAACAATTGATTGAAGCGCTGCTGGTCGTTCACAAGAAGACGAACGTTGTAGATACCACCGAGCTTCTTGCGATTTGCATCGTCCGTTGTAAACGTAAAGGCTGCCGCGTTACCTGGGCGTGATGCCAGTGGTGTTGCCGTAACAACATTCGGCAGACCAACCGCGCGGTTGTTCAGCTTTGGCGGTGTTGGGAGAAGGTAATCGCCTTCGTCATATGCACGAACAGCATATGTGTAGTCGATGTTGTTGATCAGCTTCTCGCTCGCTTCTGCGTTTGCCGAGTACGTAACTGTTCCGTTACGATCATCGTCACCAAGGTCGAAGAATACGCGACCATTTGTTGTCTCGCGCATGTACTTGGCTACGATCTCCTTGCGGACTTCGTTTGTCTCTTCCCATGGACGCTTAACAGCGACCAGCTTCGCAGAACCATCTGCCGAGAATACGGTATCCGTATCGTTGAACTGGAACGGCTCCATCTTCACGCGGCGAGCAAGGATCAGCTTCACAAGTGAATCCTTCGCAACCTTCGCTGCGATCGTGTCGAGCTGAAGATTGGCACCCAGGCGGCGAACCGGTGGAAGTGTCTCGATGAGCGTCGTGAAGTACGTAAAGCGGATCGAATCGAGCTTGTCGAAGTTCGGAACGCGATTGTTCGTGCCCGACACAAAGCCCGTTGTGATAATCGTCGAGTCCGAGCGATTGATACGCAGACCATAGAGCGAGTCACGACCGCGGAGCAGACGTGAGAAGTATGATCCCCATGGCTCTTGCTGAAGATTCACCGAGCGAACGACCATGAACTTGCGCTGATTCGGCTTAATCACGTCGATCACTTGGAACTGATCCATGCGAACGCCTGTGCTACCAATCGCAGCACCTTCCTTCACGAATGGTGAAGCCATCGCGAATTGTCCGATTTGCTTCCATGCGAGTGGACCCTTGCGAGCGTTCTCTTGGAAGTCGACGGCAAACGTGTCTTGATCAATCCGGCGTGCGCGATAGATGCGATAGCCCATGAAGTCGAGACCACGCTCAAGTGTATCAACAGAGATTTCTGCTGTTGAGTCCCACTGGATAGCAATAGCATTGTTGAGCGGGAGGAATCCTTCTTCAGGAATTGTCATGAAGGAGTTCTTACCAGCTGCAGAACCGCGCGGAGCACCCTTGATGACCGTGAGGTCTGGTGGCTTTGGAGCACGGAACTGATTGTCGTAGACGAATTGTGCGAAACGAACCTTACGGATCAGTTCGGCCATGTCTTCTGTTGTACCCGTTGCATCGCCACCGTTTGCTGTACCTCCAAGGATGATACCAACAACGATACGTGCTGAGTCGCCTGGACGCATGTGGAACGGACCTGTTGCCATCATAAGGCGGCGGTCGCCAGGACCAAGGTCGCCATCAAGACGTTGGCTCGAGATGAAGTTATACCGGTCTTCGTTTTCGATCGGGTCTTCCGTGATAGGCCAGTTGCGCATCGTGCGCATACCGAGCTGCTCAGAAACTGGGAACTGGCGCTTGTCCTTGCGCATGAACTTCTCAGCATCGATCGCTGGCGACTCAAGGAAGTTGAAGCCGAGGTAGCCGAAGCCTTGACCAGCTTCACCACGATCAACGTTTGTCCATTGAACTGCAAGGTTCAGACCAGGCTCTTCATCGTAGAAGCGAGCACGGTCGTTCTGTGCGCCACCAACTGGGTTAGTGCGAAGCGCAATATCAACGTCTTGTACAGCAGCCATCCAGCAGTCGTACAGTGTGTCCTTGTAGCTCGCTGGGTGAATGAACATGTACTTCAAGAACAAGAAGTCGGCATAGTCACCGAAGCCCCACGAGTAGACCATCTGCTCGATTTGGAAGCCCAGTGGGTAGCCGTCGGCCTTACGCTTGGTAACACCACCCTCGTAGTAGTTGAGGTCTGTGTCCTTATATACCGAGAACACATCTTCTTCCGAGATGAACGCTGGGCCCTTCGGGTACGTCGTCTTGAATCGTTGTGTTGGGTCGTTTACGTACAGTCCGTAGTAGTTGTTAAAACGGACAGTGTCACTTGGGGATGTATCCCAGATTGGCCAACGCGGGAACGACGGGTTCGCGAAGTCCGTACCGTCTGTTGTGCTAAAATCGGTCGAGAAGAATGTACGGTACTTGTTGATCCCTGCATCTGCAGTTGTGATCACTTGGTCGCCGTCCTCGATCGTGCCCGGCACCATCCACGACAAGCCCGAATTCGGGTTGTACGTGATCAGCACGCGCTTACGAAGCGAGTCAGATCCTGGTGGACGCTTACGCGCACCGAACCATGCACCACCAGCAAAAATGTACTGGTTGTTGCGACCGCGTGGCCAGAACGTACCACCGACACCATTTCGAACGTCAAATCCGAAGATGCCATAGTTGGTTGTCTGGAAGTCGATGTTCGATACAACATTTCGTTGCTGATCGAACACGCCGCGAGGAGTACGCTGCACTTGTTCGCTTGCCTTGTCTTTTTCCGTGCGACGCTGTGGCGTACCGTTCGTTCCTGCAAACGCAGCAACGGAGGCCATCGCAAGGATGGCAAGAACCGCGCTTCGCAGCATCCATCGTTGTGTCATGACATCTCCAATGTTCTTCTTCAAGTTCATAGTTGGGGCTCCCGCGTTAGAATCGGAACGCTACAGCGAAGTACGCTGTACGCGGGAATTGATAATTACCACGGCGAGCAACGACGTCGTCGACGTATTCCTTATAACCACGGTACGTTTCTTCTGGTGTTACGCGACCATCTTGGTTGAAGTCAACGCGCTGTTGATACAGGCGAAGACCAACGCGGTCGTATTGATTCGCCGCAATCGTAACCTTGTTACCTGGGTTTGCATCACGATAGTACGTAACAGCTGGGAAGTCCGACTGCTGACGGTTCAATGCAAAACCGTCGAAGTCTGGGCTGCCTGTTGCTGTGTAGAACGAAACAGCATTCGTGAAGTTCAACAGGTTTGTCACGTCGAGCGTGAGATCGATTGCTGAGTTACCGCCGAGAACGTCGTTCAACGGAATAGTCCGTGTGATACGAAGCTCAGAGTTCCAGTTTGATGGGAAGCGAGCAGCGTTGATCTGTCCTGCAGCTTGACCACGTGCATCAACCGGCGTGTATGGCAGACCTGACTGCCACGAGCCCGAGAGGTTGACCGTGATGTACTCGAGGAATGTGATGCCTGCAATCGATGGACCTTCGTCGTTACCCCAGCTGAAACCGATCTGACCGTTTACGCGGTTACGCTGATCGAAGTCAAGTGGGAAGTCTGTAACTGGGAAGGCCGGCTCGCCAGTGAATGGATCGAGACCAACAGCCGTCGTGCTTGCGTTTGCTGTACCGCGAGCTGATGACAACGTGTAGTTCAAGTTGAACTGCCAGTTGTCCGACAGGCGCTTCATGAATGTGATTTCAACACCGCGCGAGTTACCGTAGTCAGCCAGAACGCGCTGGAAGAACGGTGTCGGCGCAACGCGAACGTAGGCAAGACCAGACTGGTTGTAGATGTCCTTGTAGTAACCAGTGATGGTAAGAGCAAGGTCGTCTGTCAGCTGCTGATTGTAGGCAACTTGATACTGGTTCGTACGCTGCATTTCCATGTTTGGATTACCAAGAACTTGGCTACCGCGCAGCTGGAATGCGTTGAACGAGTCATAGAAGTCAGCCCATGGTGGAGCTTGGTAGTAGATACCGTACGAGAGCTGGAAGTTCTGACGATCTGTCAGCGGATATGTGATCGAGATACGTGGGCTCAAATAGAGCTTCGCATCGACGCGCGCAAATCCTTGGCCTGAGCCGAACGGATAGAAGGCATCGTAGCTCGTGCGATACAACGCGTCAGCATTGAGGTAGTCCATACGAAGACCAGGTGTGAACACAAGCCCCTTGAAGAGGATCTGGTCTTGAATGAAGAATGCTGCCGTTGTCGGTGTGTATGGCTTCTCTGATTCAGCCTTTGCAGCTGCAGATGCAGGATCGTCAGCCTTAACGTCGAAGTACAGGTTGCCACCGTAGCCGCTGCCGTACACATCATAGAACGGTGAACCATCCCATGGATTACCGTTTGAGTGGCGTGTGAGGTTCAGCGAACGGAATTCGAAACCGGCCTTCATAACGTGTTGCGTGCTGCCGATATCAGCCTTGTAGGTAACGTTACCATCGAGCTGATAGAACGTTGCATTGCGCAAGTCAATACCGCCTTCGTTACCACGCGCTGCGAAGTATCCGAACAGACCGTATGGGTTGCGTGTCGATTGGAAGTCAGGTGGACCTTCAACGTATCCCGTGAGCGGATTACGCTTTGTAGTCTCAATCTTCAGATATCCATCTTCAGTGAATGCTGTCTGACGCAGGTAATCGTATGCATCGAGGATCTTGTTTGAACCACTGATATACGATGAGTCGTTAAACGCAAGGTTGTCTTCTGGAAGGTAGATGTCGAAACCGCCGAAGAGGCTTGGCGAAAGGCTCGTGCCGTTGTTCGTCTTGCGCTTACCGGTTTCTGTTGTCTTTGAGTTATATGAACCACGTACTTCATAGACGAGGTTGTCGCCAACACTCTGGTTCCACTGCGCAAAGCCGTTCGTTGTGAATTCCTGCACAACAATCTGCTTTACGTTGCGCTCTGGCACGCCATTGCCGACTGCGCCAGCAATTGGGTTGCCGTTCATGGACGTTGGGATGCCTTCGTCGTTTGCATACAACCAACCCCAACCGTTTCGTTCAGCATTTACAACGCCGTACATACCACCAACGAGGAGCGATGTGTTTCCATCAACTTGGAAACGCAGACGACCGGTGATGTTACGTGACCAAGTGCGGTTGTTCGGCTGCATACCGAGGTTGTTGCCGAGCGGATCGAGCACCTGCAGACCGAAGTTGCGGTTGTTCTGATACGTGTTGCGAACAGCAACGAAGAATGTCGAATTGCTAAAGCCAAGCGGACCACCCAACGTGACGTCAACAACGTCTTCGAGTGGGAAGCCTGCCTGTACGCCATTGCCAGCAGTACCGAAGAGGAACGGTACGTCCTTGCGCCAGCGAACAAGACCTTCATAGCGGTCTGTCTTACCTGTCTTTACAACAGTGTTGACGATACCACCGAGCGCGTTGCCGTACTCAGCACCGAATCCACCCGTCTTCGCATCTACCTGTTCGGTAGCGAACGGACTTGGCATTGCGGCCGAAACTGTCGATCCGGAATTACCAAGACCACCAGTAAACTGGTCAGTCACAGTAAGACCGTCAACCAACACCTGTGTTTCGGTGGTACGCGATCCACGAACAACGAAGTTGTTGCCCGATGCACGAATACCAGCGTTGAGCGAGAGTGCCGAAGCCACGTTATCACGCGCGATCTTCGTCATGTCCTCACCCTTGACAACGGTGTTCGAACCGACGTCCGTGCTTCGCACCATTTCACGATCAGCTGTGACGCGGATTTCCTTGCCCTTTTTGCCACCAATCTCAAGCTTGAAGTTGAGGGTCAGTGTCTGGTCAGCAACAATCGTGACCTTGGCAAGTGCCGTGTCGAAGCCCACCGACGTTACACGCACGGTATAGCTACCGGCCGTGATGTTGGTGATGTTGTATCGACCATCAATCTTCGCGCTGGCACCACGCGTTGTTCCGAGAACACGGATCGTTGCACCGGGTACCGGCTTTCCATCCGAATCTGTGACCTTACCGGTCAGAATGCCTGTGATCCCGGCCCACGACGCGGTTGTTGCCGCGGCAAGTAGGATCGCCACAAGAAGGTACCGACGTACCATTAGCATACTCCTGAGGGACTCGTTGTGTAATTAATTCGAAGTTGGATCAGCGGACAACCACAAGTGGCGAGACGGTGCGTGCACCATTCTGCTCAACCACAACATGATATGTACCAGCCGAAAGGTCGCGTGTCGCGATCATGAGATCCCAGCTACCATTGCCAGCTGGACTTTGCGATGTCATGATTGTTTCACCAAGTGCTGAAATGAGGGACACGGTGACGCGGCCTTGTGTTACAGGCTCGATACGAACCGTTGCAACATCATTTGCAGGATTTGGCGTGATCGTGGCGCGCGTGAGGATCGGTTCCGACTCCTCAACACTGTTTACCGGAGACAGCTTGTTGATGTCGAACGCCATCAGCATCACCTTCGCAGGATCTGCTGGTGTTTCAACGTTCGTTACGCGATCACCAGGATTTGGGCTCGCACTGTACCCGATGTACATGCGGCCGTTGACAACATCATCGCACAGCGATGCATACTGACAGTTCACGCCTTCCGGTGTGAGATCAGTTGGTGTCGACCAGATGTTGAAGCCCTTTGGCTTGTATGTAGCGTAGATGTGGCCGTTGAGCGCATTCACCGTCACAAGCGTGTCTGGCTCCGACTGCTGATTACCGCCTGTTGTGTCGGCAAGGATGCTCTTGACGTCGCCGTTCTTGAACGAACCATACGTCATGTAAATGTTGTCCTGCGCATCAATACCCAGCTGCGGCCAACGGCTCATGCCGTCGAGATACCGGAGGTTGAGTGGCACACCTTGACCGTCGTAGTCACCACCGTTCGGTGGAGCCATGTAGTAGAGGTTCTGCTCGTTCTGATTCGTGTACAGCATGCGTGAAGCACGGAGTGACGGACGATCTTGGAGGAACGAGATGATGTTCTGACGCTGGCCCAGCGTATCGCTACGCACGATTGTCGACAACACAGTACCGATAACGTAGTGCGTTGTGCCTTCGCTGTCGATAATGACGTCGAGGTGTCCATTTGGTGCAGCTACCGAATCGGTATACACCTTGAACGTACCCCACTCCGTCATACCCGAATCAAGATCTGTGTGATCCGGACCATAAATCACGCGTGCATTCTCAGCTGGCCATGTTTCGCCACCGTCTGTCGACGTGTAGCTCAACGTGCGCCATCCGTATTCCGTCCATGCTACAACGACCTTGTTACCACGAGCCGTTACTGCATAGGTGTCACCGCCGAGACCGCCATTGAGTTCGCCGGCAGGCGAGCTTGAGCCGTTCAGGACAATTTCTGAGCTCCATGTGAAGCCACCGTCAGTCGAACGACGATATCCAACGACATTCGCCTGATTTGCCGCACCGCCTACTGTGCGGTTGTAGATCAAGTGTGTTGTGCCATTGCCGTCAACAGCGGCACGCGGCCACAGTGCTGAGTCGGCAGGTGATGTGACTTCCTTGTAGAGGATTGGCTGGTCGCCAAGGCCTGAGTTTCCGTAGAAGCGAACAGGTGTGTGTGATGGAGTACCGACAAGTCCGTCTTCATACTGCACGAGCGACGGCCATCCCGCACGCTGCGCTTCAACCTTTTGCCAGTCCTCAATGCCAAGTACCGGAGCATCCGGGTTTGTAACGTCAGCGAAGGTATAGTGCGTGCCGCGGAAATTGCCCGTGAAACCAGGAATGCGTGTCGTTAGGTCGCGGGTGGAGTCCTTTGAAACCATCCATACCATCTGCACGTACTTGTCCGGTCCGTCGGCTGTGTACACAACGCGGTTCGCCATAGCGCCGTTGGTCTGGAAGTCGTAATACGTGAATCCAGCTTCAACACCCGGGAGTCCGTTCTGCACGGCATCAACAACCTTTGGGGTGCGGCGCATCGTGAGTGGGTGCTCAACTGCTGCACGTGTTTCTTCCGTGCCAATGGCTGGAAGGGGCTTTGCTGGCTGCAGCGGCGTACGAGAGACGACAGACTGGTTCGATTGTGGGATCGATACCGCGCGAAGCGACGATGTCTGTTGTGCCGACATAACAGAAGCGCCCAACAACAGTGTTGCAGCGATTGCACAGCTATGGAAAGGCGTACGGAAACGGTTCATTCCAACTCCATTGTTACTACTTCGTCACAAGAATTTCTCTGGAACGCGATTCGCAATATACAACGCATTCCAAACCAATTTCGATCTGTTCAACACGTTAGCGGCTTGCGAGGTTCACGACCCACGTCACGAGGGCAATTCCGCCCATGACAGCCCCAACAACGACCCAAACAATGCCCCCGGTGACGATGCCGAATCTCCGGTGAAGGCCGCCCCATGTGGAGAGTCCGATGCCAATGGCCAGATACTGCCACAGCGACATAAGACTCAGTCGCTGAAGCCAGCTAAACACCGCCGGGTGGTCGACGGGATCGACAAGAACACCCAGATGCAGCCCGACCCGCAGAGTCGACGTTACCGAATGGAGCAACACCGACACAGCGACATCCACAACGCCAATGAGCGCTGTGGCCGATACGGTGGTTAACGCCATACCAAAGGTCACGGGCGCATCGGTCATGAACCGTACGAGAACCCAGAATACAGCTGCTAGTGCTACCGACGACACAATTGTTACAAGGAGGGCACCACCCAACACGCCTGTAATCTGCCTCTGCGGCAGGGAGAGGTCTACCCCCTGCTGTCCGTCTGTGGCGATACCAGAGGAATAGGTCAGTGCATTGGATTGTGCCACAAGGACTGGATTCCCCTCTTCGACGAGGGCAGCGATGGTCGAGGCTGCGCTCAAAACAAGGACGGCCACGGCGAACATCGCCGTGGCCACCTCGGTTGTTGCATCCTTGATGAGTTCAGGCGAACGAAGGGCATTCCACATCGTTCGCGCAACGGTGAAGACTCGCACTGCGCTGATCCTTACTTCGCAGGTGCAAACGCTGTGTCAGCCACAACGTCGTTCACCGACACCTTCGCACGGAAGGTCATCGAGAAGATGGAGTTTGACTGCGTGATCTGCGTAGGAAGCTTCACGCCGCCGATAGTCTCGTATGCCTCATACTTTTCGACGGTCGTCATCACGCCCTGCGGCGTTTGATCGTCCTTCTCAACCTTACTGATGAGCATGGTCGTGGCATCCAGAACATAACGCTCGCTACGACCAAGCGGACTTGTCGCGTCGATAACGATGGCGTTGTCCTTCTTCCCCTTGACGACCAGCGTGTAGCCGTCGGCAAGCGCTGTGACCAATGGGAAGATCCGAGCCTCGAGGAGTGCCTTCTTGGTATCCTCAGCTTCTTGCTCTCCGGCAGGTCCGCCGTTGAGTGCCATCCATACGGTTGTGCCATTCGCCCACTGTTGCTGCGTCATCACGCCGAGGTTGATCGACGAGAACTCCTTGTTCGGCGTCGCGACGATGCGCTCGTATGTTCCGGAGAGATCATTGCCCTGAAGCGTCATCGATACGTCAGCTTTCATGGTCATGGTCTTGACGGCATCAACTGCCGCACGGCCACCAAGAGCTTCAACATGCTTCTCAATGAGCTGCTGTGGCGTCATGCCAACATTCTCGTATGCTGACTCCTGCATTGGCTCGAGATCAAGTGTGAATTCCTTGATCGGACCGAATTGCTCAATCTTGCTCTTGACGTCGGGGCTGCCGACAACGATGAGTCGGAGGTTGAACATGTTGAGATACTTCGCCGCAGCCTGCTGCACGTCCCCTGCGTTGATGCGCGAGAGGCGATCGGTATACGTTGTGACATCCTCAATCGGCACATCATTAAGCCATGCGTTCTGCAGCACCGAACCAACTGTACCTGCTTGCTCAAACGCCAGCTGATACTGTCCGACTTCCGTCACGACGCGACGCGCAAGTGCTTCCTCATCTGGGCCCTCATTCGCAAGCTTGGCGAGTTCGCGCATCATCACGGTGATTGCCGAATCTGTTACAGAGTTGCGAACCTCAGCACCAAAGGCGATGCGATTGTAGCGACGTCCACGTGTAAGCACACTGAACGGCGAGTACGTGTAGGAGTACGTTTCGCGCAGCGTATTGAACAACACGCTACCGAACCCGCCACCGATGTAGCTGGTCATGATATCTGTAGCATCGTAGTCTGATTCGCGCACGGCTGGGCCAGCGGCTGACACGATCACTGTGCTCTGCACGGAACCCTTACGCGGTACGAAGTACACACCGGCTGGCTCTGTGCGCATTGGTGGAATCTCAACAGTAGGCGCTGTTCCCTTTTTCCAATCGCTGAAATACTTGTTCACGATATCGCGCGCTTCCTTCTCGGTGATGTCACCAACGAACGCGATCGATGCAAGATTCGGACGGATGTATGCGTTGTGGAATGCAACCACGTCTTCGCGTGTAACGGCGTTGACTGTCTTTTCCAGCTGACGGCGTGCAAGCGGGTTGTTCATTCCGTAGATCACCTTGCGTGAAAGCGCTTGAGCGATCTCGTTCGGACGTGAGCGGCGGCTCGCAATGCTGGCGATGTACTGCTTCTTGAGCTTGGCGAGCTCTTGCTCGTCAAACGTTGGCTCCTGAAGCTGGTCGCGCAGAATTGGGAACACGACGTTCATGTGCTTCTTCAGCATTGATGCCGAGACGCCCATAGATTCGCCGGCCGTCGTCACAGAGATGCCTGCACCGACACCGTCGAGTGCTTCCGCCATGGCTTGCGCAGTGCGGTTCTTGGTGCCCTTACCCAGCATGTCGCCCATGATGGCTGCAGTACCTTCTTTGCCCGCAGGATCGTATGCGTCACCACCACGAATTGAGATGCCAATGTTCAACGTTGGCTGCTCGTGATTCTCAATGACGTACACGTGGAGTCCGTTCGCCATTGTGAACTCGATGTACGGAGGGAATGCAAACGTTGTGGCTTGCAGCGGACCCGGCTTGGAGTCGAGATTCGGTTTATCGATCGGCGCGGCAGGTGTTGCATCTGTAGTTACAGCTGCATCCTTCTTCGTCGTCTTGGCCTTCGTAGTCTTCGACTTTGGCTTGGCCTTGGTCGGTGTCTGCTGCGCATGCACTGCTCCTGAGAGGAGCATCATGCCACACGCAACAAGTGCGATCAACTTCGTCATACGGCGGGAGGTATTGTTCATAGAATTCATGGCTCAACCCTTCGTAGGAATGTAGGTGAGCACAACACGTTGTGTAGACCCGAAGATGCGCTTGGCAACGCGCTGAATGTCGGCCTTCGTGACCTTGAGATACTTCGCCATCTCTTCGTTGATCGCTGCCGTTGACTTTTCAAAGCGATAAGCATTCGACAAGGCGAGTGCCTTATCGTACACACCCATGCGTCCGCCAACAGACTGCGCTTCGGTGATGTTCTTGGCCTTTGTGAGCTCTTCATCTGTTACACCGTCACGCATCACACGGTCGAGTTCGGCATACATGCCCTTCTCAACTTCTTCCGGCGTCTTGCCCGGTGCAACGATGCCGATGCAGAGCACGGCACCAACATACTCACGTGGGAACAACGACACACTGGCCTGCACAGCCGACTGAGCGCTGTCGACAAGCGCCTTGTACATGCGTGATGATTCACCATTCGACAAAATCGTTGAGAGCAGATCTGCTGCATAGACATCTGGATCGAGCTGTGTCATTCCACGATACGTCACGAACACCGCCGGCAGTTGTGCCTTTTGGTCGTTGATCGTTTCACGGACTTCTCCGGAGAGTTCCTTCAGACCAGTAATGACGGGACGGCGTGGCTCCGGTGCTTTCGCATAGCCACCGAAGTATGCATCAATCGTCTCACGAATGACAGTAGGATCAAAGTCGCCACTGACAACCAACACAGCATTGTTTGGTTGGTAAAACTCATCGTAGAACGCCTTGAACTCATTGATCGTGGCGCTGTCGATATGCTGTGCCGAACCGATTGGAGCCCACTCATATGGCGTGCCCTTGAAGAGCAATGCCTGTGACTTCTCGATCCAACCACCGTACGGCGCGTTGTCGTACCGATTCTTGCGCTCTTCCTTTACAACACCGCGCTGTGTTTCGACGCCGATGCTGTTGACGTTGAGCTTGCGCATCCGCTGTGCTTCGATCCACAATGCAAGGCGCACTTGGTTCGACGGTACAACGAAGTGATACACCGTTTGATCGTTGCTCGTGAACGCGTTAAGCTGTCCACCGGCTCCACTGATCAGCTTGTCGATCGACGCGCGCTCGATCTTGTCGGTCGATTCGAACATCAAGTGTTCGAAGAAGTGCGCGAAGCCTGTGCGACGTGGATCTTCATCGCGTGATCCTACCTTATAGTGCAGGACGGTTGCGACAACAGGCGCTGAGTGATCCTCATGGAGGATCACATGGAGTCCGTTCGGCAGGTCGTACTCGACAAACTCAAGGGGCTTGAGTTGCGCCACCGTCGGGATGGTACCGATCATGAATGCAGCGGATGCAGCTGCGATCCACGCAGAAAAACGAATCATAGGTGTGACTTCTCAGTCGTTGTTGAACGGTTAGAATCAGTCGTTAGTACACGTACACATGCTGGAATTCGTGCGAGAACGATCGCGAAGATCGTGAAAAGCAGACCAAGAATCGGCAAGGGATCACCAATTCGCGCATACAACGTCCGCTGGGTCTGCGTTGGAACACCAGCATACAGCGCTGCGCGCCGCATAACGGGAAGCGGTGCAATGGCATCCGTGCCGTCGGGGAGGATCGCGCCGGTTACGCCAGATTGCGCACATCGTAGAACAGCACGGCGTTGCTCGATGGCGCGCATGCGTGCGATGTCGAAATGCTGGGGTGGACCCCACGTACCGTTGTACCAGGCGTCGTTGGTGATCACACACAGCACATCAGCGCCGTTGTTGACCATGTCGCGGGCGACCTCCGGATAGATCGATTCAATGCAGATGATCGTTCCAATCCGCGCAACGGTATCGCTGCCGCGCAGCACTGGCAGCGGAAGACGTGTCTGCCCCTTGCCCCATGCGGAAATCCCCACGCCCCATTCGATCCAGCTCATTGCGAATGTTAGCTGATCGGCAAACGGGAGACGTTCGGCGAAGGGGGTGAGCATCGACTTGTAGTGGAGCGCAACGGCTGGTGTTGCTGGATTGAGCACCATCGCCGCGTTGAATGCATCGTACCGTACTGACAGATCTATCGCTGACCGCCGTGCCGACGGTGGAGCGGTGCCGACAGGATACGTATACACATCGGCGAGTCCAGTTAGCAGCGGTACCGACAATGTGTCGATCCACGAGCGCAATGCCGACCACTCGCGAACATTCCGTGCATCGCGAATAACAAACGGTATGGCTGTCTCACTCCAGATCACGAGGTCTACGGGACGTTGCGACGCCCCTTTAGCGCGATAGGCAGTGAGCGCGGAATCAGTGAGACGGACATGTGTTTGGAGCTGTAACTCGGGATCCGACCACTTGTCCCAGGGATCCTCATTGGGCTGGATAAGCACTGCATGCAGCGCACCTGAAGGTGGGAACGCGACCTTCGCGCGCGCCATGCCGACGAACAACCACACGAGTACAAACACGTGGATAGCAATCGCTGCTTGTTTGCGAACCGAGCGATCAGCGCGATGAAGATAGAGCCATGTGTAGGCGGCATTCACACCAGCGATCAAGAACGTCAGTCCGTACACCCCAATCACATCTGCGATCTGGGCAAGTGGCGTGCCGACAAGTGAATAGCCGATCGTGAGCCACGGATACGATGCATCGGTCTGTCCATGAAGCCACTCGAACCCTGCTATCGCTGCGGGTGCCAACGCCAGCATCCACGTGACGCCCAGTCGACGGCGAATCGAAGCAAGCGCCACATACGGCAGCATCAAGAAGAACGGATGTCCTAGCCAGAGCGCGATACCACTCGCGAAGAGATAGGGATCTGTGCGGTCCTGCCACGAACACACCCACCAGTTGGTAACTCCATGATACACTACAAACGTGGTGTAGAGCCACCCAATGATGCGCCAGCGTGACGCATGCTGTGCACGCGTTGCGAGAAGCACAAACAGCGGAACCAGGGCCATGAGGCTCAGTACCCCCGCCCAGGAACCAACGACCTGCGGGAACGCAGCTCCGAGGAGCACACCCGAGGCGAGTGCAAGCAGTATGGGATAACGTTCCGTCACGCGATGCAAACCTACGTACAAAAGCAAACCGCTCCTGCGCAGAAGCGCAGGAGCGGTTTGAGAGAAGTCGATGTTGTCGACGAATCGATTACTTCGTAACCGTGATCGCCTTTGTTGCCATCACACCATTGCTACGGAGAACGAGTGTGTATGCACCCGAAGCAAGTTGTGCTGCATCGATCGAAGCTTCGTGTGTGCCAGCTGCAAAGTTGCCGTTAGCAATCACTTGAACTTCTTGACCTGCGAGGTTAACAAGGACGAGTTGTACATCAGCGCTGTTTGCAAGTGTGAATGCAACCTTAGCTTCTGTACGCACTGGGTTTGGCGAAACATCTGCCAGCATCACACCGTTGCCTTCAGCATCGATCGTGACATTGACTTCGTGTGAACCAGAACGTGTGCCATCCTTATCAACTGCTGTCAGACGGTATGTGTACACACCAGGAGCAAGCTTAGCATCAGTGATCGAGTACTCACGACGGATCGATGATGATCCAGCTGCAGGTACTGTGCGAACAGGTGTGAACTCCGTTGATGTTGCGATATCGCCAGCCTTCGCCGAAACGAGGTCAGCACGATCTACAACGAAGTGATCTGTGTTCTTCTCAGATGATGTTGCCCAGAAGACGTCAACGTTTGTGCCACGAGCCTTCGCGTCGAACGAAACAAGTTGTACAGGGACGAGACCGCCACCGTTTGATTCGAAGAAGTCGAAGATACCGCGGACAACACGCTCAACACCTGTGCGAGCGGCTGGCTTGCTGAAGTGGCGCCAGTCAACACCGAGATAAATCGTGTTGATTGTGATAGCTGCCGTTGCCGTACCCATGATCGAGTCAGTTGTCGTACGGTCTGCACGTGTGTATGTGTATGCTGGGCTTGCGATACCAGCTGTCGTTGGGTCAGCAAAGATGCGGACGAGCGCAGGTACTGGCTCAGCATCGTTTGTGAAGCCTGTACGAACGATTGTTTCCGACGTACCACGAGCAAGTGCACCGCCATCGACGCGGCGACCGCTGTAGTTCGGCGAGAACGGAGTTCCCGGTGCTTGAGCAATCGAACGAAGTACGCGCTGAACGAAGTTCAGATCGCTTACAACCGAAGCACCTGAGTGCTGCGATGGGATGCTCTGACCAGAGATCGCGAGGTTCTTCTTCGAGCCTGGAGCACCTGATGCAACGAAGTTGCGGAGATCATCACGCTCAGTACGTGTGAGAGCGTTTTGGTCGTGTGCCCAGAACATTGTGTGGAACATCGTGTAGTCTACCGAACGTGTTGCCCATGCATTACGCTCGAACACGTCGAAGTCATAGCGGTCAGCCGCTGGCTCGTTGCGATAACCGAGATCGCCGAGTGCCTTCATGAGACTGTCACCATTGAGACGGCCAACGATTTGGTTCTGCGTTGGTGTACCGTTCAAGAGATTGACATCTGTGTGGCGAACCGACACAACCATGCGCTTTGTTGACTTGCGCAGATAGAAGCGGACAACCTTTGAGAACGTGTTGTTCGGGTTGAACTCATCTGATGGTGTCGTGATCTCAATGCGGTAGCGTGGCGTAACATTGGCTTCCATTGCTGCAAAGCGCGTTGGCACTGTGTAGCCTGGTGTTCCGATGTATGCTTGTGGCGACCACGATGGGATGTTGAAGACGATGTCACGTGACTGACCAGAACCCAGTGCTGTTGCAACCGTGCGGTCGACAACTGCGAATGAGTTGAATGTCGGAGCAACAGCTTCTGTGTTGTTCGACAATGCTGATTCCATGAACACGCGAACACGTACTTGTGAGTTCGTTGTAGCAAGGGCACCGTTATTACGGATGCGACCTGTCACGTCGATTGGTGCTGTTGTCATGATGTACTCAGCATCGCTCGTTGTGCCTGTTGCATCACGGTACGCGGCTGGTGAAAGGATGTCGACAACTTCGAGATCGCTCACGAAGAGACGACCGTCGAACTCATCAGCACCGATGTCGTAACCAAGACCAGCTGAACCACGGTTGTTACCGTCGATATCAACCCTTGTGCCTGCAAGACGCTCACCACGGTTGTTGAGGATCGAACCGATTGGTGGCTGTGGTGTGACCTTGACGCGGAGACGCTGATTAGGAGCGACACCTTGGAACTCGTGCTCAGCTACGAAGTCGCCGAGTACCGAGTTGATATCCTGGCGTGTCCAGTTGCGCCACTGATCGATCGTTGTGAATTCTGTTTGTGAACCAGCAGATACGAGTTCGCTTGTGTGCGAGATCTCGATGAAACGACCGATACCAGATGTCGGTGTGAAGAACGCATTGCGGTTCGACACGAGTGACGCTGGAGCAGTTGCTGGGAGATACCATGTGTTCACGCGACCGTTACGGAAGATTGTACCTTCGTACAGGATCGCCGACTGTGTGATCGACGCCGAACCAGCAGGCATTGTAAGTGCGATAGCGTTGTTCATGATCACAGTACCGTTACCGTTTTGTGATCCGATACCAACGATTGCGCCTGTACCAACTGTGTTGTCTGTGCCGATAACGATTGTATTGTTAACAACCGAATCACCAACTGTGAAGTACGTTGGGATCGATGGTGTAACAAGTGCCGTTACTGGATCTGTCGATGTTGCACGACGTGTCCAGAGGTGAACACCAGCCATGCTTGTCGCAGCTGCGTTACGTGACAAGCCCCAGATAGCGTTGCTTGTTACATATGTACGCTCTGCCTTGTTCGGGAAGCTCACAGTGCTTGCCTGTGTGCGTGGACCGAAGCCCTTATCTGCACCGTTGATCGACTGATAGTCGTTGCGGCACTGCTCAACAACGACACCGCGTGACCACGTGTTACCACGTACGCCGCTGATTTCGTTTTGTGCAATGAACAGATTCATGTTGTTGTAACGCTGCTCGCCACCGGCGATGATACCAGCAACATCATTCTCTGCACCGCCCGTTGATGCGCCAACATTGTAGATGCGGTTACGTGTGATGCGTACGCCGTCTTCATAGGCTGCAAACACACCGGCACGACGAACGTTGAAGATCAAGTTGTTGTCGATTTCTGTGCCTACGTTGTAGAACGCACGGAAGTCGTTAATACCAGCCTTGATGAGTGAACCGATACCGATCGATACGATACCGTAGCCGAAGCCACTGATTTCGTTGTTCACGAACTTGTTGTTCGTGTTGATCAGCGTATCGAGGTTACCCAAGTTGTCTGGGTTGATCGTGTCACGCTGTGTGATACCAGCTGTGTAGCTGATGCTGTTGTTGCGTGTGTTGCCTTCGAAGCGGAACTGGTTCGAACCTGAGTTGAACTGCACCTGCGGAAGCGACGTGGCATACGAAGGTGTAGCACCATCAACGTTGTTGATGATACAGTTGCGAACGTTGATGTTCGATGAACCCGATGAGAGGTAGAACACCGACGAGAATGGTGACGGGAAGTTTGGAACTGCTGTCTTGCGGATTGCAAAGCGCAGCGACTTCTGTGCACCACCGTCGAACGTGATGTAACCACCCGAGTTTGCATTCTGTGCATTCGAGAAGTACGTCTGACGCTGGATAGCGTTCTGGTTCGATGGGCTGATGTTCTGACCGAACAGGACGCCGATACCAGATTCAGCATTCATGTTGATCGTCACAGCACCCTTGTTGATCGAACGCTCAAGTGTTGGCTTGAATGTGATCGTGTTCTTGTCGCTCACACCAATGATGCGTGATGACAGGTCGATCGCTGGCGTGTTTACACCAACAGCTGTTTGTGTGTACGATGCATCTGTGAATTCGAATGTCACAGCGCCCGACAGTCCCTTGAGGTACAGATCATTGAGAGCATCTGTGATCGTAAGGTAATTGCGTGGGCCTGGACGTGTTGTGCCGATTGTGTAGACGCCAGCAAGGTTGGCATCGATCGTCTTCACAACACAGATTTCGTTGTTCGTAAGAACTGGATCGCCAGGGTACTCCGAACGGAAGCAGAAGCGATAATCGCCACCTTCAGTTGGTGTGAACGCTGGGAACGTATAGATAGCCTTGTTGAACTGACCAGCAGCAATGTCCGGTACGATTCCTGTTTGATTGTACACCTGAGCGTTGTCGCGCAGGCGTGTAATGATCAGGCGAACTGGAACATTCGAGAGATCCTGGATACCATTGTTCTCGAAGATGCCTTCTGGACGGAATGAACGGTTCGCAAAGAGAACCTGCGTTGCACCTGGTACAGTGACCGAGCTAACAGCTGGTTCTTCGTTGTAGCCAACTTCGAAGTTGAAGGCGGCCTGACCCGGACGTGGCAAACAGTCGTTGAACGTGTTTTCGTCTGGGAATGGATTTGTGAGTTCTGCGCAGAATACTGTGCGATAGATACCAACAGGGTGGCCACCACCGAACGGTACAAAGTTCTCGAACGCTTGTGTGAGACGTGCACCTGGAGGAAGGACGTCGTTCACAGTTACTTCATCCGAGAATGCCGTTGCACCATTTGGTCCTGTGATCGTCACACGACCGATGAAGCTCTTAACCGTGTCGAGACCTGTGTTTTGGAACACGGCTTCAACAGGAATCGGTGTTGTATTTGGATACTTGAAGCGACGTGGCTGCGAGTTATCCTGCGGTGAGCGGATGAGGCGCGTAGAGATGTCCTTGTTCACAGCAATTGTGAAACCACGTGCCCACACGTTGGCGCACGAAGATGCTCCACCTACTGTTTCAACAAGAAGTGTGTACTCACCACCGATCATGTTAGCTGTTACAAGTGATGCGCCAGGACCAGCGGCTGAACCCGTTGCTGTTGATGGCGACGACACAACGTTCATTGGGAAGGTACCCGTCGTTGGAGCTGTCGCTGTCCAATCTGCGCGATACACAGTATCTGTGAGTGGGAGCGGACCAAAGATGCGGTACTTCAGGGTGAAGTTCTGACCAGCGCTACCAGCACGAAGTGTCATGCTTGGCTTTGGACGGTCAGCTGCCGATCCATCATACGTGTTGCCACGTGGAAGGATCGCTGAAGCGTCTGGAGCATCGTTCGGGAAGGACGAAACAAAGTCGCCCATGATTTCTACGTTATAGTCTTCGCACTCGCCCTGAACGAATCCAGGGAAGACGCAAGGATCAGCTGGGCATGTACCCTGGTTGGTCATGAAGAACACGCGCATACGCGTTACGCCCGTACGTGCTGTACATGGGATCGTAAGCGTTGTGGTGTAGGCCTGAGGACTGAACGAGTAGTCCACAACACAGAGCACGCGCTCAGCTGTTGTGAAGATACCGTCTTGGTCCAAGTCGATCCAGATCGAATAACCCTTCGTTCCGAAGGCATTCGTCGTGATCTGCGTGGTGATAGGAGTATTGCGAGCAGCAAGCAATGTTGCGCCCGTGAAATACTCATAACCCGTTTGGTTCGCGTAGTCCGTGCCCGGCGAGTTCCGAGAGAACGTGCCGAAACGGAAGAACGTAATTCCCTGGCCCCAGAAGCCAGGCATCAGTTGCGGCCTACAGTATTGCGCTTGGGCTTCACTTGTGATGCCCATCGACGCTATGAGTACAGCCACACCTACGAGAAACGAGTAGATTCTCTTCATAGGTCAACCACCTTAAAAATGAACATAATTCGTGCAGTTTTTGTCATGCTTCACTGAGTGTTTTCAGCCCTCCAGCGGCGGGATGAGACAGTCCTCTCCCACGCGATGAGCGGAAAATGTTTCGGAAAATAGAATTTCGTCTGTCATCCAGCAAGGGAAAAATAGTAGAGGTTCGACCATTTTTCGTTTCGGTGCTCATTTGGCTTTGATTGGTGCCGTACCAATCTTCCGTGTGCCATAGAACGTCGTAACTGCGCTAGATCCGGGAGGCACAAAAAAGTGACAGCTGGACTGACCCCGATAGGCGGATCCGCAGTAAACCTCCACCTTACGCTGCCGAGTTCCCACGGAGAACAAACCGGACGTAACCTTTGATGGATCAACGGGATAGATCTTCATCGTGGGCTGCGTCGGAAGGTACGTCATGGCATTCCGCTGGTTAACCCCAGCTATGAGTACGACGGGGGTCTGTACGGATTTCGGGTTCCGAACCGATACAAGCCCCCTGGCATCAAACTGGACCACAAACCCGGATTCTGGGATGGTGAGGGGCGCAAATGCGGTCCCGGCCTGGTTCATGAGCACCAATCCCTTGCCGGCATCATATCGCACAACATCATCCTCAGCCCCATACATGTTGCCGGTGAGCACGAGGTCGACGAGCGCGTCGTTGTTCAAATCCATGGCTTCGATGCCCAACACGGGCGAGATCTGCGCTTCTGCCGGTAGGGTGCGAATGGCGAATGTGCCGTTGCCGTTGTTGATGAGTACGACGGACTCCATCATGCGAGCCGCTTTGTAGTAGGCACTGTTCATCAACGCAGTATCGCCAATGATTGTCTCGACTGGAGAAATTGTGAAGTCGATGAAGTCATTAAACCGGCGATTCAGCGTTGGCATCTGCGAGAACACCTTGCCACGATCACGAATAATGTGTCGACGTCCGTTGTACCACCACGTGATCAATGGGTCGACACTACCGTTATCATCGAAGTCGGCAGCAAACATTTCGATCGGCTGCTCAGGTGTTGGACGATAACGCGTATTGAGTCCGATGTTGCCGGCGATGTAGTCCATGTCGCCATCATTGTCGATGTCGGCACCCATCACGCTATACCACCAACCGGTTGTCTCCTTCAATCCAGCCTTCACGGTCCAATCGGTAAATGTTGCACCATCGTTGTGCATCACGGTAAGGGGCATCCATTCACCTGCAAGCAGAAGATCGAAGCGACCATCATTGTCGGCATCCGACCATAGCGCAGTGCGGATGATGCCCATGTTGCGCACAGTTGGCATGCGCTGCATGGTGACATCCGTGAACATGCCTTTACCGTTGTTATCGAGCAAGTAGCTCGTTGCTGGCATTGGATACTTGTCTGTCTCAACGCCACCACCGATGAAGAGGTCGATGTCGCCATCGTTATCGTAATCGCAGGCGTTGAGTGTTGTGGCATTAGTGCTGATCGCAGGTACGCCTTGCAGCATGCGCGCAAGCTTGCCCTTGCCATCATTGAGATAGATGCGGAGTCCGCGCTCTGGTGCATCCTCGCTGAACTCTGGACCGCCCCCTGCAATGACGAGATCGCGATCCTTATCGCCATCAATGTCAATGAGGAGCATCGCTTGTGATTCGTACGTCGTATCCACGCCATCGAGTCCGACGTTGGCAACAGCGAACGTGCCCGGTGTCTTTTGCATGTAGGTCACGGGGTTCTTACCCTTGCGTGCACCGAAGATCACGTCGTCGAGACCGTCGTTGTTGACATCGCCAACAGCAACGGCCGGACCGCCCCATGAGATACGCGTTGGCATCAAGCGATAGCGCTTGAAATCGTCGAAGTAGTTTTCTTCATGCCAGAACGTGATGCCAGATGTTGTTGTGGCATCGGTGAATATTGCTTTCTCGGGTTCCGGACCTCGGAACAGCGGCGATGTCGTCGGTGATGCATCGGCATACGCGAGCGTATGCGTGGAGTTCACGGGAAGATTCGTGAGAATCTGCGATGGTCCATCGGGCCACTGCACGATCACGCTATCGATGATGGTTGCAGTACCAACACCGACGGACATCTTCGTGTCCATGCATGATTGATAACCGCGCACAAGCCAGTGCTCGCGGTAGATTGCTTTACCTCCTGCAACCACGCGCACCTTCGCACCGAGCCCACCACGGTTGCCACCAGCACCAAGGAAGTTGAAGCTAATCACACCACCACGTTTCTGCTCGAGTGCGTTGTTCTTATAGATGAACACCACCGAATCCATATTGGGTACGATGAGCTCGAGATCACCATCGCCATCGAGATCGCCCCATGCAGCACCGAAGGTTGTGCTCGTATCTGATACACCCCAATCGTAGCCGACGTTGTAATAATCGAGCGGTGTTCGCTGCTTGAACATGTAGTTCGGCTCGCGCAGATAGTCGATCGATGGTGGGTTGAGTCGCTGCTGATTGTTGATGTTGTAAACGTAGTCCTGATTCGAAATGTCGGCAGTGTATCCATTGCCGATGAACACTTCAGGAACACCATCGAGATCGAAGTCCTGAATCAAGCATGTCCAGCTCCAGTCAGTGGCAGCCATATTCGTCATATAGCCGATATCGGAGAACTGGTTGTAGCCACGATTGAGCTGCACCATGTTGCGCGACACTTGATTGGAATCGTACGTCGGATTAAAGATTGACATGTCGCCGCTGTTACTCGCATTGAGGATGCGACGGAAGTGATTCTCAGGCAACATGTCAGTCGTCACAATGTCTGGCAGTCCATCACCGTTGATGTCTGCAATATCACTGCCCATGCTGAACACCGATGCGCGACGTGTCATGCGCATCATGCTTTCAGCGAACGTGCCATCACCGTTGTTGAGGTAGACGAGGTCGGTCGAGTTGAAATCGTTTGCCACATAGATGTCGGGCCAACCATCGAGATTGATGTCAGCGACAGTTGCGCTGAGTCCCATGCCATCATCATCAATCCACGAGCTGTACGACACGTCGCGAAACGTACCGTTGCCAAGGTTGCGATAGAGCTTGTCGGCCACACCGTTGTGTCGCATCTCTGTGGCGCTGATATCACGCAGGTTCTGCATCTTATCGTTGCGCTCGTTACCAGTCTCTGCCTTGAACGTTGGGATCGATAGACGCTCGCGTTGTTTGCGTTCAGCTTCTGCACCAATGACGCTATCGCGACGCAGATTGACCCGCGACATCGCGTAGTGATTTGAGTAGGTAACGAGATAGCAATCGAGCAATCCATCACGATCGTAATCGAAGAATACGCTATGAACGGTCTCGTCTTTGAGGTCGAGTCCGTATGCACTCGCACGTTCAACGAAAGTTCCGTCACCATTGTTGATGAGGAAGCGACACGTGTTCTGCCAGCGTGCAAGGAACACATCTAGGTCGCCATCAGCATCAATGTCGACGAGGTTCACACCCGTCGTAAACTGCAGCGAGTCTTCCGGATAGCCAATCTTCGACGTAATGTCGGTGAAGACGAAGTTGCCTTCGTTGCGATAGAAACCTGTTCCACTAAAGCTCGACACAACAATGTCGGGCTTGCCATCTCCAGTGATGTCGCCGATACCAACGCCGCAGCCAGGCACCATTGAGTTAATGCGTGTGAGCGAGTCCTTCGAGATGTTGATCTTCTCGAAGACGTGACGGAAGTTCACGTTGCTCTGCTCGGGGAGGATGCGTGTAAACAGCTTCTGCGCATGCGATGGAAGCGCCGCTACAACGAGCGCACATGCACACAGCGCAATTCGAAGCAGCGTTGTTGTTAAACGCGTCATGCCACACCCTCGTACATATAAATGTTGTGCTTGGAGCGGGGCTTGAACCCGCACGCCCCTTACGGGACACGAGATTTTAAGTCTCGTGCGTCTGCCAATTTCGCCATCCAAGCAAAGAACGCTATCGCTTACACAGATTTCCGCGCGCGAAGGAACTCCCACACTGCGGGAAGAACGCTCAGCACGATGATTACACCGATCACGAGCGTAAAGTTCTTCCGGACGAGGTCAAGATTGCCGAAGTAATAGCCGAGCAACGAGAACGACGCTACCCAGACCACTGCACCAACCACATTATACACGGCAAACTGTCGGTACCGCATCGCGCCGATACCGGCAACGAAGGGAGCAAACGTACGAATGATTGGCATGAAGCGCGCTAGGATGATCGTCTTTCCGCCATGGCGTTCGTAAAACGCATGTGTACGGTTGAGATGCTCCCTATTCAGCAGCTTCGATGTGGTACTCGAGAAGATCTTGGGTCCGAGTCGATTGCCGATGGTGTAATTCACGGCATCTCCCAAGATGGCGGCTACGATGAGCAAGACGATCATCACCCAGACATTCATCGTGCCGAGTGCGCAGATGGCACCGGCAGCGAATAGGAGCGAGTCGCCCGGCAAGAATGGCGTAACCACGAGCCCCGTCTCAGCAAACACAATCACGGCCAGCACGGCATAGGTCCACATGCCATATGCTGCGGTGATATCGATCAAGTGCTGATCGATATGGAGAATGAAATCAATTGCGAGTTGGACAATCTCCACGTTTACGCTCCTTGGTGCGCTGACATCCGCGCAATGATGTCATGTTCGACTTCACGATGTGCGTGCTGCGCATACCATGCGTGCAGCTTTGGATACCACTCGCTGTTGACGCTGTGTTCTTTCTTCCACTGTTCGACGATGGGCAGAGCTGCGGTTGGACGTGGACCCCACACCCATTGCTGTGTGGCGTGCTCATCGAAGCAGATAACGATCGGGATGGATCGCGACCCATTGGTTAGATACATATCCATGGCATCAGGATGCGTGTCGCGATCGAGCACGCGATAGGTTACCAGCGGGTTGCATGCTGCAATCGCAGCCACAATGCCTTCGGTCTGCGCGGAGTCGCCACACCAGTCCTCGGTGATGCACACCCATGTTTGTGGCGATGTGATACCTCGCATTGCTGCGAGCATCTCATCTGATGGTGTGTACGTTTTGGCCTGGCGCTGCACACGTGCGACATTGAGCTTGCGATACTCGAGGTATGGGTCGCCAGCATCTGTCGACGCAGCGCGTTGTTCAGCGCGCGCTACAAATGCTGCGTGGTCAATTCCGTGCTCGAGGGCACGTTGGATCAAATCTGCATGTGTCACGTTGTGGTCTCCATTGCTAGGCGTACAAATCCATTAGCAGCTGCAAGACGTTCTGCGGCGATTTCTCGTGAGCAGGTATGTGCAGCCATCACGAGAGCCGTTTTCACGTGCCCGTCGGCCGCATCCAACAGACGTGATGCTTCGTCGTACGAGACGCCACCGAGGGTCATGACGATCTTGCGTGCGCGTTCAACCAGTTTTGCGTTGGTCAGTTGAAGATCAACCATCACGTTGCCATAGGTCTTCCCTATCCGCACCATGGAGGCGGTCGAAATCATATTGAGCACCATTTTCTGCGCCGTGCCCGACTTCATCCGGGTTGACCCGGTGATTGGCTCTTGTCCTACGACCGGACATATATATACGTCGGCATGGGGGCAAAGGGTGGTGACAAGGGGCTTGGCATTGGTGCTAATCAGGATCGTCGGGCATCCCACGGATCGTGCATAAGCAAGCGCACCGACCACGTATGGCGTTCGACCCGATGCCGTCAGACCGCACACGACGTCGTTGGGGGCCAGGTGTAACGACCGTAGATCGCTCTCGGCCAGATCCGGACGGTCCTCAGCACCTTCCACAGCATGAAACATCGCGCCTTGTCCGCCCGCGATAAGTCCTTGCACCATATCGGGATGCGTCCCGTAGGTAGGGGGCATTTCAGATGCATCGACAACTCCCAGCCGACCCGACGTACCCGCGCCCATGTAGATGAGACGTCCGCCCGCGACAAATGCAGCGTGCACCAGCTCCACGGCCGCCGCCACATCGTCCAGCACCTCGCCCACCGCATCGGCAACCAAGCGGTCCTCGGCGTGTAATAGGCCCACGATCTCCCGTGCCGACGCACGATCGATCGCCACCGTCCGGGGATTAATCCCCTCGGTCTGCAGCGCCGCAAGTTGTTCGAATAGGCTCGTCATACTGCAAATCTAGCCATCTGGCCGTGCCTAGGCGTTTTTTGTAGCAGGAGTTGGTTGGATCCCGAACATTCCCTATGTTTGTGGCCCTCTTGTTTACAACGTCGAAACCGACATGGCACATCATAAGTCAGCAATCAAGCGCATTCGTCAATCACGGAAGCGCAAGATTTATAACCGCGGAAATCGCAAGCAACTGCGCGAGGCTATCAAGGCCGTTCGCACAGCCACAGTACTCGATGTAGCACAGGACGCGCTCAAGAAGGCGTTCAGCATCATTGATCGTGTAGCTTCCCGCGGCATCATCAAGAAGAACAACGCTTCGAACAAGAAGAGCCGCCTCGCAAAGGCCGTTCGCAAGCTCGAAGCCAAGTAAATTCGCGTTTCGCGCAACGGACCCGTAGCTCAACTGGATAGAGCATCTGACTACGGATCAGAAGGTTTGGGGTTCGAATCCCTACGGGTCCGCAACATAGTACCTACTAACAACGATCGCTTCGGCGATCGTTTGTCGTTTATGGGGTCAGGGGGCTATCTCGGCATTCGTGATCACGCGCACGCCGGGCTTCGGATGGTGCATAGCGTCGATCATGGTGCGGGCAACGGCGGTATCGGTTACACCACGCCATGCGCGTGGGATGAGCGGACCCACCACGCGGAAGAGAAGTTCGAGTGCGACTTCCTTGGGACGCGTGGGCGTGCGCTTGCCAAGCAAGAGCGATGGACGCAGAATTGTCACCGATGGATAGCCGAGCGTTGCGAGCTCTTGCTCCATGTCGCCTTTGACGCGACTGTAAAAGATCGCAGACGATGCATCTGCACCAACGGCGCTGATAACAATCACATGCTGTGCACCGCGCTGACGCATCTCACGCGCGTGGCGAATGACCATGTGATGATCAACCTCTCGGAATGCTTGCTGACTTCCCGCTTGCTTGATGGTGGTGCCTAAACAGCACATCACCACGTCGGGTGCGATCGATGCATCAAGTGAAGACGCAAGATCACTGCGCGTCGGGAGGATCAACGTGTGCTCTGGATGATCAGCACGCAACTGCGCAACGAGTGCACGTCCTACAAGCCCCGTAGAGCCGAGCACGAGAATGGTCACGATGCTGCCCCGTGTTCCTTGCCGCGCTTCACCAACGCCACAAAGGGCTCGATGTTCTGCGTGACAAATGAATGTGGGTACTGCTCTACGCCATCAAAGCCAAGTTTGATGTCACGTCCGTCCGATGGAATGTAGGCCTGACCAAACAACCAGTCCCATACACTGAGCGTAATGCCGTAATTCACGCTCTTGCGTCCAGGGGGCAAATCATGCGCATGATGCCAGATGTGCATCTGCGGCGAGTTGAGAATGTACTTGAGCGGACCCAGCGGCAGGATGATGTTTGCGTGATTGAGGTGTCCGATCAACGTCGAGAAGATGTGCATGGCAAAGAAGTCGGTCGCACCAAAGCCGAAGAATGCAAGCGGCACGTACAACACCGCGTTGTACACAACATTCTCCATCCAGTGATAGCGCATGTGTGCGGCAAAGCCCATCTGCTCCACACTGTGATGCAGCTTATGAAACTCCCACAGCCGCGGTGATGCATGCAGCCAACGATGCACGTTCCACTTGATGAAGTCCACCACCACAAACAACACTGCAAACTGTGCCCAGGTTGGCAACTGCGATGCATCAATCCATGCGAAGTTGGTGATGCCCGTGATCGCCGTCACACCCGACCGCAATGCGTACGTGACGACGTCGCTCACCGCCCCATAGCCAAGCGCGGTAAACAGGAAGAAGTTGAACATCATCCACCATGCATCAAGCCAGAAGTCCTTGCGGAGCGGTGCCTGCCCCTTGCGCCATGGCATGATGATCTCGAGCGCCCACACGAGGAGCGACAAGCCGATGATCCAGTAGAAGAAGTTATTCCACGCCGGATGCATGACTTGATCGCCGAGATACGAGATGTATCCCGTGAGGCTGCTCACAAAGTATGTCCAGAGATTTTCCATACGGCGAAACTACAACGTCTGTTGTATGTTGAATTGTGATAAAGTCCCACTCATCCATAATGGTTCCACTGCTGCTTTTGCTGTTGCTACCAGCATGGGTGCGTGCGCAGACAGTTGAGCCATTTGCTGTACGGTTGAGTGCGCCAACACGTATGTCGGCACAACTGATTGTTGCGCCTCCAAAGGGCTCACCGCTGCGTCCAACGGCATCGGATGTAACCGTGTTAGAAGACGGACAGCCCGTCACCAACCTCGTCGTGTCATGTCCGACAAGTAACGTCCCACGCACAGCGTCGATCGTGCTGAGTTTCGATATCTCCGGCTCGATGGAACGTGATATTCCTCCGCAGGTCATGGGGCTTGCACGCGAATTCGGCATGGCGTTTAGCTCGCTGGTTGATCTGCCACCCTCGTCGATGGCGTTTCAGCGATGCGACGACGTACCGCAAGTACTGAGTGATTTCACCACGAATCGCGCACGCCTTCAGTCGCTCATCGCCACGCAACAGTCGCGCGGTGGCAACAACTTCGTTGAACACCTGCTCAACCCAACCGACGGCGCACTTGTTGTTGCAGCGCGTGGAACAGCCGAGCGCTCATGCGTCTTGGTAACGGATGCATTTTGGGAAGCGCTGCCCGATGCCGAACTCACGCGCGCGATTGATCTGTGTGTTGCCAGTAAGATTCGATTCTTCGCCGTTGTGATCACAGAACGCGATCGCAGTGAGACGGGCATCGTTGGATCGTTTCGTGCACTTGCGCAGGCCACTGGTGGTGCTGTGTTCGAGGGCGTGACGTCGTCAGACCTTGCCGTTGCTACTGCATCAGCAATTCAATCGGCGATCGATGGATACGAGCCGTGCGAACTCAGTTGGGATGCGAATCCAGTGTGTCCGCAGCAATCAGAACGGACGATAACGTTCGGCGTGCGTGGTTTCGATACAACGAGCGTTACTGTGCCCTCGGTGATCTATCCACAACGTGAGCTCGTTGTTGCACCAAGCACGGTGTGGTTCCGCTCACGCCCCGCCGGTGACACGGCGTCTACAACGTTTGTTGTGCGTGCGCGTCGCGGCAGTGCACGCGTACGTGCGGTAACATGCAAGGATCCGTCGTTCACCGTGCAGCCACAAAGCTTTTCGCTGAACGAGGGTGATTCGGTGACATGCACGATCACCTACACATCTGATGGACGTGTGACGGTGGGTGCAACACTGCAGATCGTCGAAGATGGTTGTACGTGGCAGACACCATCGGTTCGCGTGACACGCTCACCAGGCACAGGTGCGGATGCAATCACGCTCGTTGAGCCGAACGGACGTGAGGAGCTGCTTGCTGGGTCTGACACAACAATCCTTTGGGAGATTGGCGATACGACACACCGCGTGAAGGTTGACGTGTCGCTCGACAATGGCACCACATGGAGCACGGTCGCTGATTCTACTCGAGGGACGCAACAACGCTGGTCTGTTCCCCTCGTCGAGAGTGATCAGTGTCTTGCACGCGTGACCGTAGAACGAGAACAAGCAGCTGATTCCACGTTGCTGATTCCGTTCGACATCTCTGCCGTTGACATCGCATCAGCTGGGACGATTGCGTTCGGCACAGTGCACGGTTACATCATGCGTACATCGTCGGGGTACATCACGCAGACCTTTTGGAGTGCGCATACCGATACAATCACCGACATGGTGATCCATCCAACGCAGCAACAGCTTCTTATCACTGGCTCGGTTGATGGACGCGTGCAGATCCACACCAATGAATTCACTACAATGAGTGTTGAGCACGGAGCGCCGGTGCGTGCAGTTGATTTCAGCAGCAAATCCGGCCTCTCGTTCTCCGCGGGTGATGATGGCCGCATTCTCGAATGGTCGAATTCAACCACGCCACGCATTGTTGCTTCACTTGGGCAGCCCATCACGGGTATGCGACATGGCGGTGCTGACACGTTGTACGTGCGCACAGGCGATAGCAGCATCCGTGCACTTCGAGCGACGGATGGTGCCGTGCTGTGGGCTCGTGATGCGAGTGTTCTTCCCGTTGCTGCATTTGATCTGTTGTGGTCCGATCCGCATTACGTCGCGGTTGTACTCCACGGTGGTGGCGTTGCCGTGCTTGACAATACTGGCGCAACCGTCGCCGGACCGTTTATGGATGCGTCGCTTCCTACCACAGCACGTGATGTTGCACTAGTCTCGCTGAGTCTTCCTGAGGCTCGCCTCGCCGTCGTAGGTGATGACGGCATCACGTATGAGGTTGCGATAAACAGTGCATCTGTGAGCCCCCTTGCACAGAAGGGAATACCAGCTCGATGTGTCGATGCACGGTCATCAACAGTTGTTGGCTCACGCGGAGCTGTGTTTACTGGTGATAATGGTGCGATGCCGACAACACCAACGCTTGTGCAAGAAGTGAACAACGTGTCGGCAGCGATGCTCACACGTGATGGTGAGCGTGCGGTAACGCTCACCGAGGGCGGCTACCTGTTTGTGTGGGATGTGGACGCCGCACGTCCAACTGCAGCGATGAAGCTTCAGCTACCACCGCGCGAATCCCCCACGCAAGCACAACCAGTGCTGAGTCCGCGTGGATTGTTCCTTGCAACAAATCCATCATCATCTACGGTAGCACGGTACGACCTCACTGCTATGTCACCAACGCCATTGACAACAACGATTGCAGACGAGATCACGATGATGCAGTTTGATCCAAATGATGACGGCTATATAGCGGTTGCCGGTTCGCTTGGTATCTCGTTGCTGGACGTACCTACACTTCTGCCGAATGACTATATCCCGTCGACGTCTGGTGCGTGTACGAGCATCGCATGGAGTCCGACAAGTGCCTCGATTGCTGTGGTCGAAAACGAAGATGAGTATTACATCATTGATCTCGTCACTGGACGTCGCACGGATGTTCGGTCTGCTGGACCGCTCTGGGGTGCTGTCCGTAGCCTCGCATGGACCGCTGATGCTTCACGGGTGGTCGTTGCATGTCGATTTACAAATCTTCTCATCGATGGTACGACAGCCGCATTTATTCTGAGGGGACTCGACGCTCCTGCAATGCCACGCGAAGTATCGGTGTCGCCCTACAACGATGAACTCGTTGTCGTATACGACAGCGTGCCGGATCCTGTGCGTGTGTTCGAGACAGGATCGTTGACACCTCGCCGTACCTATGGCGCTGCGCTCGGCAGCGGCTATGCGCCGCGCGACGGACGCTATGCACAGGGAACGCAGCAGCATATCACCGGTTCAGCCGGACTCGGATTAGCGATCGTTCGCAATCTCTCTTCTGGTGGACAGCGCACAACGACCGATGTGTCGGATACACTGTTCTCTATCGTCTGGCCACGCCTAACACCGCGCGATGTGGATATGCAGCGCGTGCGCGTGGGCACCCGGCGCGACTCAACGGTTGTTGATGTGCTGCGCAATGCAACACGCTTCGCACTCACAGCCGACTCACTCCGTATCGAGGGTCCACACGCACAAGACTTCCGCATTACACTGCAGTACGTGCCCGGCCTATTCCCGGTACAATCGCAGGGCCGTGGCGAAGTAACGTTTACACCATCAGCGCGCGGTGCTCGCACGGCGCGATGCGTGATCTTCGTTGGCAGGGACACAGCTGTCATCAACCTGCGTGGTGAGGGCATCGAGCCGACGCTCTCCATCATCACACGCTCAATCGACATGGGCGTGCGTCTGATAGGCAGCACGTTTGATTCAACAGTCGTGGTCGTGCGCAATGTTACCGATGCACCAGTGAGCATTTCGTCGATCTGTCTTGCAGACAATCCAATCATGCCCTTCCGGATAATGGAACCAACAGCACAACTGTGCGCAGCACCGCGTATGCTTGCTGCATCAGAGAGTGTTTCGCTGTTACTTCGCTTCACACCGAACACAATCGGCCGAACATCAACGTATTTGGAAATCACTACCGACGATGGACTTGAGCCCTACGCGATCAACGTGACGGGCACGGGGTTGGGTCCGACGGTTGCCGTGCGCAGTGACAGCGGATTCCCCGGCGATCGACGTCCGCTTACGCTTGTCATGCGCGGCGCAACAGGGTTTGTTGGTGGCGGCGCATTAGGCTATGCTGGACGACTCCGATTCGACCGATCGGTTGTGGTGCCTGAAGCACGCGGCGTGGAGTCCGATGGCACACTTGCCATCAGCGGTACATGGACTGGTGCCGATAGTGTGATCGCACAGATTCCTGCGACGATCACGCTTGGTCGTGCAGACTCAACGGTCGTGAGCCTCACCTCGTTTGTGTGGCTTGATGCACTCGGCGACACGCTTGATCGCGACGTGCTGCTTGAACCTGGACTCTATCGCGTGCTGGGAGTGTGTAGGAATGATCGGCCACGGTTATTCGATCCGAATGCACAATCTGTTGCCGTGATGCGCACGCAGTACGGACTTGACATCGACGTACAGAGTGCGCTTGATGGTGATGTGCGCGTCGACCTCTTCACGCTCGACGGACAATGTGTGATGTCGCAACGACAACGAGGTCAAGAGCAACGCACGCGCGTCACGCTTGACCTCGATGATATTGCACGTGGTATGTACATCCTGCGCGTTGCTACTCCAGCGCGCACCACGGCACAGCTTACTTGGTGGTAGGATATCCGGCAGCATTCCAGGCGTTGATACCGCCTGCCATGTTGATGACGTTCTTGTAGCCCTTCTGCACCATCATACTCGCAGCGCGTGAGCTACGTCCGCCAACTGCGCAGTACACAACGACCGTTGCGTTCTTATCGATCGCCGTAATCTTCTGCTCGAAGTCGCTCGACTGAATATCCGCATGCTTAGCGTTCTTGAGATGTCCGCCATTCCATTCGCCCGGTGTACGAACATCAAGCACAACGATCTTCGCGTTCTTGTCGATCATTGCTTTCGCTTCTTCAACAGTCACCGACTTTGCTGTCTGACCGCACGCGCTTGTTGAGAGTGTTACCAGTGCCAGTGCAGCTATTGTGACGAGATGCAGGAGTGTGCGCATTACTTGGCCCCTTCCATATCAGCAACAGCGCGGTTGACCGATGTCCAGGGTCCGCCGTTGATTGCGGAGTACCCTTTCGATGTTGCCAGACTAGTTGCCGACCCACTCCGTCCGCCAGATGCGCAGCAGAACACGAATGACGCCGACTTCGGCTGCTTTGCAAGCCAACCTTCTACTTCCGGCAACGGGATGTTCTTCGAGCCCACAACGTGTCCGCCGCGAAACTCCATCGGTGAACGAACGTCGATAATTGTCGCGCCGGCGCGCAGTGCTTCGCCGATGCCTTCAGATGAACCGCCACCCATGAGGTTGCGTAGGATGTTGAGCATAGCAGTGTTGTTGATGCGTGTGGAACATGTGACGATGAACGCCACAAACCTAGTACACGCTTCTGCTGCTCAACAGGACTTTTGTCACACAGACGTGAATCAGAATGTCACACGCAACGTTGCGAACACATTGCGCGGCTCTGCCGGGATGATGCCAGGTCCGGGATAGCTACCAGATCGACGTGTGAAGTAGCTCGCACCGAAGACGTTGTTGCACGAGACGTCGAGTGTGTATCGATCGTACGTGTAGCCAAGCGTTACATCCGCTACTGTGTAGGCAGGGATCTTCCCTGCTGTTGCGTTAGCACTCGAGAGTGTGTTCTTCGCATCGGTGAATTGCTCTGCTGTGTGCGATACGAGGAACGAACCACGGAAGCCCTTGTAGGTGCCTTGCAAACCTGTGCGAATGATTGCCGATGGTGCATACTCCACGAACTTGCCATCAATCGATGTGTCCGACGGTGTATCGTAGCGACTGTCGAGCAACGTGCCGTTGAAGACCAGGTGAATGTCTGGTGCTTCGGTTGATTCAGTTAGAAGACGCGTCAGCGATAGGTCTGCAAGTGCTTCGACGCCGCGCGACGTTGCATCGGCAACGTTTGTCCGCACACGAACGGATGTTCCGTTGATGTTCTGTACAATCTCGCCAGTACGACCGTTATAGCGCAGAAGAAAACCTGTGACGTCCCACGAGAGTGTGGAACCTATCTTACCGCGAACTCCCGCTTCCAACGTGTAGCCAGATTCATCCTTGATGTTGGGATCAATGGCATAGTTCGGAATCGTGATACGCAGATCACTAAACCAGATAGCACGGTAGTTCTGCGTTGCGTTCAACGTCAGCTGGACGTCGTCGAGATCATACGTGGCACCGATACCGCCAAGGACAACCGTGCGCGTGCGGTCTTCCGAGCTATTGATGGTCGAGTCGCGCAGACGATAGTACCCATCGGATCCTGTCGTGATGCTCTCGACACGAACGCCTGGTACGATCGACAAACGTGAGAATGGACGTACGACGACTTCCGAGAACCACGCAAGGTTGCGCGTTGGAAACGTAAAGTCTGATCCCTCAAGTCGACCCGATGACGTGAATGCGTAATTCGCATCAGCCTCTGCAGTGCCGTTCCCTTGCTGACGTACTGTTGAGCCTGCGTAGAGGCGAATACCGGTCAGTGCGGACCATTTCTGATCACCAACTTCAAAATCGTGCTGCAGTGTTGTTTCGTTACCAACATTACGATACTCATCGATGTTCACCGTGCGCACACCACCAGTGTCAGCTGTGGTTATGCTTGCAACCATGCCAACGCTGCGGCGGAAGCTGAGATTGCCGAAGAACTGCGAGCGCAGGGACGTTGCATCATCGATGAACCAGTCCGCTGTAAGCGATGCGACGTTCCAGTCGAGACGGAACCAGTTGCGATCACGCAGCGCGATTGATGGATCACGTCCAAACTGCTCATCTGTGAGTCCGCCTGGTTGCTTGCCTTCGAAGTACATATGTGTGTAGTCCGCACGAAGACGCACGTTCTCCGATACACGCGTGGTAACGGCAGCATAGGCTGTGTATTGATCTAGCTGACTGTTGGCACGCCATCCATCGGAGTGACGTGTGTTGACGAGGGCGACGTAGTTGGTATTCTCGATCGTTCCACCAACACGTGCGAAGAGTCCGGCAAAGCCATACCCACCGCCCGTCAGCGAGACATCACCGCCGAGTTCACGATCACGTGGACCATCAGCCATCACGAAGTTGATCGTTCCGCCAAACTGCGAACCGTATCGCAGTGCTCCGGCTCCACGGACAACATCGATGCGCGACACACCTTCAAGGGGTGGCGTGTAGTACGCCTCCGGATACCCATACGGATCAGCCGAGATATCGTAGCCGTTCTGACGCGTCACGAAGTGAATGTTCCGGTTGGGATTCAATCCACGTCCGCCGATACTCATGTTTACGCCGGCCGCATCGTTGTCGAACATGTTGAGTCCGGCAATACCAATCAGAGCCTGCCGCGCATTATTCACCGCTGTGTTGCCAATCACCGATGCCATGCGAATGACCTCGGTCTTCTTACCAGCGTTGATGATACCCAACTGTACATCGGGTGCGTGTGTAATCGCGAAGCGGTCTTCGTCGGCAACGTCCTTTACGTTAACAATGGGAAGACGAAGCGTGTCGCGCCGCGTCTTTGTACTGTCGATACTCCATCGCTGCGCAACCAAGCACTGTGCTGACACCAGCACGACACATGCAAGGACCACTGCAAACCGAGGGGCGGACATTTCGGACTCCATGAACTACGACTGTATTAGTCCGAATTTAAAGCGTATTTGGACTTAGTCCAAATAAAAAGCGGATTACAGTCCGGCAGCGTCTCCCAGACCCGCCCTCACAGGAAACCAAATGGTCTGCATGATGGCTGCATCGGCAGGGAGCGTGTAGGCGATCTTGCCCTCCCGAAACGAGTCCCCATCGTTCGTTGTCCGTAGCACGAAGGTATTGGCAACAAAGGAGATAAGCGAATTTAGAATGCCCCCTTCCTGCTTCGTTTTCGCATCCAGCTTGTCGATCGTAAGTCCGGTGTACCTTGGACGTACCACCCCCGTGCATGTGCGTCCGCGGACAACGAATGCGAAGGTTGCCGACGTGGCCTTACCGCTCCGGATCTTGATGTTTTCGGCCGTTGGAAGGAAGCTATTCAGCTGCGTCACATCCAACGCACCCAGGGAGCCACTGCCAACGAGCTCGTAGGTCTGCGACATCAGCGGGATTGTGAATGTGGCAGACATCGGTGCGCCATTCATGAATGTGCCCGATGCAACAATGCGAAACGGTGTGCCTGTATTCTCCGAGCGATTCATGCAATGCGTGGCCAGCACGCGCAGGTTGTTCCATCGCAGTGTAGCCGGAGCGGATGCATGCGGCCATCGCTCACCATAGACGAGCGATGCTTTGCGAATGCGCATCGAATCAATCGCAACAACGAATGGAATTGCTTGTGCGATCTCATTCAACATCTTGGGGCGGATACGCGTTGGCTCGTTGCGCAATCGCTTGTTGCTCAAGATGTCAATCGACAGACGTTCAACATCAAGCATCTCTACATGCAACGCTTCACGTCGTGAGAGTGCCGCAAAGTCGATTGCGCGCAACGTGATGGGTCCGCCACTGATCCGAAAGCGATCGCCATTATATCGCTGCGAAGCAAAGAAGGCATCATCGCGCTTCGTCGGCCCCAGTGCAAATGCATTGAGCGTAAGAATCTGTGTACGATAGGAGAAGTTCACGCCACGCGCTTCATACGTGTAGCCATCAGGACGCACATATGTAACCGAGTCAACGATCAACGAGCTATCTCGATCGTTCACCGCCACATGCAATCCATGCGTCTGCACGTGGCCACCGTTGGCAAGTGTTCGCTTCCACGACACCACATCAATCGCGAGATCACCCAATGGACGCCCTTGGGCGTTGTCGGTAGCATCCACCTGCACCGGACCAAATCGCACCGTTAAGCCCGACAATTCACCTGAATACTGATCCTGATGGTCGTTTGTCGCATTCGAGATGCGCAAATCCTCCACCACAACTTCATCGATGGAAAGGGGCTGCACATACGTCGGCATCGATGCGACGAACAGATCGCGCAGGAGAGAATCAACATTCGGAATACGCGGCAATCGCACCAGCGACGAATCGGGATGCGTCGCTGTGGTGTCCAACCGCGTGGTATCCTGCTGCCACTCACGCACAGCAACACGTGGCGTCTTCACATGAATCGCACCGAAGGACATACCACCACCGTCGATGATATCCCAGGGTGTGATCCCGCTGATGGCAATCGTTGGCACATCAATCGCCACTATGCTTCCACTGTCGAGCGTACTGTCACGGTACACAACAGCAAGGTCATCGATCTCGAGTGATCCAGTGACATACGTGTAGTCGATGTCGCCAATATCAATGGAGAGCTTGCCTTGCGTTGCTTCACTGGCTTCGACGCGTGCGCGACTGCGGATGTACTCAACAATCGCAGCACGAATATTCTCGTTGATGGTATTCGCGAAATACAGATACACTGCAAATCCGAGTGCCTGTATCCCAACGATCACAGCAATTGTTATGAGCGCTACGCGCTTCCATGACCAAGCCATGTGATCACCTCCCACAGTATCCCACGAATATCGACACTGTCACGTTCCGCACCGCATGCTCCTCGGTGTTGCATTACCACTATCGGAGGATCTATGCTTCACGACTCGTTTGGTCTCCACCTCATTCTCTTGCCAGCAGTGGCCTGCCGCATTCCAGCGCACATGCAATCGGCCCTGACCAACACCACCACCTTGATCTGTGCAGAGTTCACGTGCCGGTGCGTTGCGGTGCACGCGCGTGAAGACCATCTGCACGTATTGATATCGGCGACGACAGAGCGCGACATCACGTCATTCGTCCACGCACTGCTTGAGGCATTGTGCAGAACTGTGGTCGAGTGCGGCGGCCCCTTCCGACGCTTTTCATGGGACCCTGCGGTGCATGTCACGTTGCTTCCGCCGTGGCACGTCGAGATCCTCGCAAGCTTCGTGCGGGATCAGGATCGGTACCACGAACATCGGTCGCTGGAGCAAGAGCTCGACGAAGTCTTCCGTCCAAACGCACTCGGAGCTGAAGAGCATGCGCACATCAACTGACGTTAGCCAGCAATCTCCTTGACGTCGGTACTGGCGGCAATCTTCATCGCCTGCGCAAAACGCTCGATCTCTGCCGTGGTCGTGTACACGGATGGCGCTACGCGCAAGCCCTTGAAATCCTCATGTCCGATCGAGACCGTGAAGATGCGGTGCTTGTCGAGGAGCCATGACGATAGCTTCCCTGGGTCGGTTCCCTCGATGTGCACCAGACGGAGTCCACACTGATTCGACTCGTCGTCGATGTTGGTGAGGAACTTGATGCGAGGGAGATCGCGCACCTGATCTTGCCACAGTGAGTGCAAGTAGCGCAAACGTGCTGCCTTGCGTTCAGTACCTAACGCAAGGTTAAAGGCGATTGCTTCGCCCAGGGCATTGTGCACGGCAGCAGGGTGCGTACCGATCTCTTCGAACTTGCGGATGTTGGCGTCCATTTCCTTTGGTGCGGCCATAAGTGGCCACACATCTGCGATACGGTCGCGCTTGGCGAAGAGCATGCCGGTACCAATCGGACCAACGAACCACTTATGCAGCGATGTGCCGAAGTAGTCGCACTGCAGATCGTCTTGTGTGAATGGGAAGTGCGCAAATGAATGTGCGCCATCAACAATGCTGATGATACCGCGCTTGCGGGCAAGCTCGCATACTTCACGCACTGGCAGAATCTGTCCGGTAAGGAAGACCACATGCGAGATGTGAATCACCTTTGTGCGTGGTGTGATTGCTGCTTCGATGGCATCAATGAAATCACGCTTGCGCATCAGCGGCGTTGGGAACTTGACCTTGACGATTACCACACCATCGCGGCGTGACCGTTGGTCCCACGCGGTGAGCATTCGCGGGTAATCGTGCGTTGTCGTGAGCACTTCGTCACCACGCTGGAGATTCAGTCCGAGCTGCACATGCTGAAGTGCCTCGCTCGCATTACGTGTAATGGCAACTTCCTCGGGCGACACGGCATACATGCCGGCCAGGCCCTCTCGGATGGACTCTACCTGGGGTTCTTGATGACGCCACATTTCGTAGGCAGGCATCGTGTTGGCTTGCTCAGTGTAGCGACGGAAGGCATCCTGTACGGTGCGCGGCGACGGTGATACTCCACCGTTATTCAGGTTGACGATTGTGCGGTCGACGGCAAAGCCCTCCTGCACCGTTCGCCAGAAGTCTTCATCCCGCGCTGCGTCGCCAGCAGCGACTCCCGGGAGCGCAGTCGGCAGCCAATGCGTCACTGCATGGAGTGACTGCGAACCAAACAATGCCGTTGGACCCGCAGCAGCAAGTGTCTGCAAGAGTGTTCTGCGTGAAATCATCGTCAGCTCCTCCCCATCAGTGAACTCGACAACGCGATCAAACGTTGCGTGACCGGTAACGTCGGTATATTCGCAGCAAACTGTACGAAAGTAGCACGATGAAGCATACGATCTTCCACCCAATGCACACGGCCGCTGGTGCCAAAATGGTATCCTTTGCTGGCTTTGAAATGCCAATCCAATACCCAACAGGTATCCTTGAGGAGCATCGGATTGTCCGCACAGGCGTCGGGGTGTTCGACGTATCGCACATGGGCGAGTTCGACGTGCAAGGTACCGACGCTCTGGCGTTGATCCAGAAGCTCACGGTGAACGACGCATCCAAGCTCGCACCGGGCAAGGCGCAGTACTCAGCGCTGACACGTCCGAATGGCGGCATTGTGGATGACTTGCTTGTGTACATGCGTGGCGAGAACCACTACATGCTTGTTGTGAACGGCGCGAATATCGACAAGGACCTCGCGTGGGTGCAGGAGCATGCTGCTGGGTTCGCGAATGTCACCGTGGTCGATGAAAGCGACGGCATTCATCTCCTCGCCGTGCAGGGTCCGAAGAGCATTGCAACACTGCAAACGCTCACTGACGCAAATCTTGAAGAAGTTCCGTACTACGGCTTCGTTGATGGTGCGCTCGCTGGCGTACCAATGATCCTGTCACGCACAGGATACACGGGCGAGATTGGCTTTGAGCTCTACTTCCGTGGTGATGCTGCTGTTGCCAGCACCGTCGTCACTGCCCTGTTCGAAGCAGGCAAGGAACACGGCATTGCATGGATCGGTTTGGGCGCACGTGATACGCTGCGTCTCGAGAAGGGCTACTGTCTGTACGGCAACGACATTACCGACGACACCAATCCGATCGAAGCCGGTCTTGGATGGATCACCAAGCTTGCCAAGGGCGAGTTCAACGGTAGCGACGTCATCGCCAAGGTCAAGGCCGACGGACCGACGCGCAAGCTTGTTGGCTTTGTGATGCGAACCGAGAAGCTCATTCCGCGCAATGGCTATCCCATCGTAGCAAATGGCGTAACGGTGGGTCACGTAACCAGCGGTAACACGTCGCCAGGCTTGGGTGTGGGTATCGGACTCGGCTATGTGCCAACGGAGCTCAGCGCACCTGGTACGATGATCGAACTCAGCGCACGCAACACGACCTTCCCAGCTGAAGTCGTCAAGATCCCGTTCCTCTAAGCGTTACGGTTCTACAACTTCAATCGCAACGCGAGCTGTACCGGAGCGGATCATATCCAGCTCCTTGGCAGCGCCTTTCGAGATATCGATCAGTCGCGTGTGTTTCCAGGGTCCGCGATCAGTCACGCGTACCACAACGGAGCGACCGTTGGTAAGATTCGTCACGCGCACTTGCGTGTTGTACGGCAACCACCGATGCGCACATGTGAGATCGTGCATGTCGTACTTCTCGCCGCTGGATGTTTTCTTGCCGTGGAACGCTTCGGCATAGTACGATGCTACACCCGTATCGCGATCAGTTCGCATCACATCGGCCGTTACGCTATCCGATAGCGTCTGCCCCAGCTTCACGTCGGTTCGGCGATGACGATCGGCAAGCGTGGCAACAACGGCAGCATCGATCTGTCGAACTGGTTCGAAATTCGGTGTCGATACAGTGTCGGGCACAGAGTCAGCTGCGGCAGCTTGTGCTGCTGCATACTCCTTCTCGATCCGTTTCGCATCGGTAAGAGCTCGCTGGGCAACACGACGTAGCGAGTCGCTACGCATGCGCAGGAACATAGACTCAATGCGGAGGGAATCGCTCCGACGCCATTGCACGCCCCAGATACGTTTGACACTGTCGGCCTGACGTTGCAGGGTTGCTGCTTGCGTGCGGAGTTCGTCGACACGCGGATCTTGTGCGCGCGCACTGATCAGCATCGTTAACAACAAGGGCACGGCGATGATGAGAAGGCGCATCAGATCACCTTACAGATGTTGTGCGATCTGTCGACGACGCAGCACATCTACGAGATCGCGGACGTCTTCAGCCTTGCCGCGGTGACAGATCATGATGGATGTGTCGGTCTCGATGACGATCACGTTATCGATATCAACGAGCGAAATCAGACGTCCACTCGAACCACTCACAAGACTATTCGTTGTGTTGAGCGCGACGACATTGCCCTCGAGCACGTTGTTACGTCCATCCTTCATCGACAAGCGATACACCTCGTCCCACGACCCAACGTCGCTCCACCCAAAGGCGCCTTGGACAACACCAATCGTCGTGTCCTGTTCAAGCACACCCACATCGAACGACACCGACCGCATCTGGCGGTAGATACTTTCGAGCATCTCGTGTTCGCTTGGAGTTCCGATGTGTCGTGCAAATCCCTGTAGCAGAGGCGCATGGTCCGGCAAGTGCGCATCCATAGAGCGCTGCAGTGCACCAATCGTCCCAACAACGATGCCGCTGTTCCACACAAAGTCGCCGGCATCAAGAAATCGTTGTGCCGTGGCAGCGTCCGGCTTTTCAGCAAACACGTGGACTGACTTCACCACATCTGCCAGCACGGGGTTGTCGGTAGGTATGTCGTCGCCTACCTGGATATATCCGTAGCCCGTTTCCGGACGTGACGGCATAACACCGATCGTAATAAGACGCTGGGTTGCGACCGCAGCCGCAACCGCGTGATCGAGCGTAACGTGGAATTCACGGACGTTGGTAATGATGTGATCCGACGGAACGACCACAACAACTGTATCGTCGTCGTGTGAATGCTGAAGCATCGTCGTGGCAAATCCAATTGCCGGACCCGTGTTCCGTCCGAACGGCTCTCGTAGGACATTCATCGCCGGAATCATCGGGAGCTGGTCAAGCACATGCGGCGCCAAATCCTCTGTGGTAACCACATGGATATCAGCCACGTCAACAAACGGCAGCATGCGCGCGACGGTGTTCTGGATCAGCGTCCCGTCGCCCAGTGTGTGGATGAACTGCTTTGGCTGGCGCTCGGTGCTTCGCGGCCACAGCCGCATGCCCAAGCCCCCTGCCAAGACCGCTACAAGAACCTTCATATGGCGAAACTACGGAGCCCCGTATCTTCGCAGGCATTATTCTTTTGGAGAAAACTCATGATACGCTCAATGGTGATTGCTTTCGCCTCACTCTGTATGCTCACTCCAGCTCTTGCGCAGGATGATCGGCTCGATGAGCTTTCGTTCGACGAAGAGCAACTGAAGGAGGAAGTGGTTCCGTACTTCGCTATTGGCGTTGGACCAATCTTCAACTTTACGCTTCCAAGCACGACGGATGTTAGCGCTCGTGCGGCGGCACTCGGGTTGAGCGAGATGAAGACGCCGATCATTCAGGTAGGTGCGGAAATCTTTGCTGCCATCGGTGTTGTGCAGAATGTGCGTTTGGGATTCTCGTGGGTAGCGGGATCATCGTCGGCATCGAAGGACATTCCAGCGAACGGAAACGCGGTTGCTGTGAAGCGCACAATGAACTACGGCATCACATCACGTGCCTTCCATCTTGACTACGCAATTGTGCCGATGAAGTCACTCGCCATCCTTCCGGGCGTTGGCCTCGGATGGGGCGAGCAGTCGATTGAAACATATCAGTCGCAATCCAATCTGTCGTGGACAGATCTCACGAACGAAGCAACGTTTGCACCTGCGCCAAACGCATTCACGCGTGTGCAGCAGAACACATTGTATGTACTGCCACGCGTCAATCTTGAGTATGCGGTGACGCCGTTTCTCAATCTGCGCGCACAAGCTGCATACACGCTGCAAGTATCAGGATCAGACTGGATCGCGAACAACAATGCCACAGTGGCGAATGTACCAACTGGCATCAGTGTCAGTGGACTAAGCTTCCAGGTTGGTGTCTTGGTTGGATTGTTCAACTAATCCATACCCTCGGGGCTCGTAGCTCAATGGTTAGAGCAGCGGACTCATAATCCGTTGGTTGCTGGTTCAAATCCGGCCGGGCCCACAATGTCAATGAACCCCTCGACACATATCTCATGTCCGAACTGCGGACATACCATCCATATCGAAGAGCTGCTTGCTCACGATATCGAGGAGCGTTTGAAACATGAACATGGGGAACAACTTGTTCGCGAGCGTGAGCGCATCGAGCAGGAGACAGCCATTCGTATTCGCCAAGAGGCACAAGCTCGCATCACAGCGCTCGAGCAAGAGTCTGCCGAACAGCGTCGGAAAGCACAGGAGCTGACAAAGCTGCAGGTTGACTATCTCGCATTGCAGCGCAAGATGACGGAACAAGCCGAGGAACTCGAGCTCACCGTTCAAAAGCGTCTGCTCACAGAGCAGCAGGCAATGGAGGAGCGCATCCGCAAGATGGAGAGCGAGCGGTTTGCGATCGAACGCGAGCGCGAACGGGAGCGGTACGACCTCGAGCGTCGAGAACTTCAGAAGCAGCTAGAGGATTCGAAGAAGGCTGCTGAAGAGTTTCGTCGTAAGTCAGAACAAGGTTCACAGCAGCTCCAGGGCGAAGTGCAGGAGCTTGCCCTTGAGGAGTTTCTCCGCAGTCGATTCCCGCACGACGAGATCTCGGAAGTCGGCAAGGGGCAGCGTGGGGCAGACTGTGTGCAGACGGTGTATGATGGTGGACGCAGGTGCGGACAGATCATGTACGAGAGCAAGCGCACCAAGGCGTTCGGCGCTGATTGGATCGACAAGCTGAAGTCGGACATGCGCGCGCAAGGCGCTGACATCGGCGTGATCGTCACTGAGACCATGCCTAAGGAGCTCGAGCGTTTTGGTTCAATCAATGGCATCTGGGTCTGCACGTTTGCAGAACTACGTCCATTAAGCGCGGTCTTGCGCGACATGCTCATTCGCGTGTCGACAGCAGCTGCATCCCAAGAGAACAAGGGCGAGAAGATGGTCATGCTGTACGACTATCTCATGAGCAACGACTTCCGCATGACCGTTGAGAACGTAATGGAGGCATTCCTCCAGATGCGTACAGATCTCGATCGGGAACGCACCGCCATGGAGCGTATCTGGAAGCAGCGCGAGAAGCAGTTGCAGCGTGTTACCACATCGATGTCCCACATGATGGGCTCGATCCAAGGCATTGCTGGCAAAGATCTTGCGTCTGTTCCCTCCTTTGAACTTCCTGCCTCGGATCCCACACCATCCGACGACTAACGTCGTCTACGTGCGTATGCTACGCTCTCTCCTGATCTTGGGTGCTGCCGCTGTGATGGTTGGATTCATCCAAACGGATGCGCCACCAATGCGTACGATGTCCAATACGGCGTTTACCTTTGGTGAGCGGCTCGAGTATGATGTGCAGTATTCGTTCATCAAGGCCGGAACCGCGGCATTCACCATTGCGCCAAAGCCTGTGCGCTCGAGTGGGCGTCCGTGCTATGACATCCGATTCGAAGTATCATCACTCAAGAGTCTCGACTACGTCTACCGCGTACGCGACAAGTATCGGACACTCGTAGATGTGGATGGAATATTCCCCTGGCGATTCGATCAGATGATTCGCGAAGGTGGATATAAGCGCGACTTCTCGGCTGTGTTCAATCAGAATACGCAGAAGGCCTACACCACTGATGGCACGTTCGACATCCCACCCTTCGTGCACGATATCGTATCAGCATTCTACTACGTGCGTGCAACGGACCTCTCGAAGAAGAAGCCCGGTGATGTTATCACGATGCGAAACTTCTTCGATCGTGAATCACACGAACTCCTTGCACGGATCACAGGTCGAGAGACTGTTGAAGTAGAGGCTGGAACATTCCGCACTATTGTTATCGAACCTATCATCAAGAGTGGCGGACTGTTCAAGTTTGAGGGGAAGCTGGTCTTATGGCTCAGCGATGATGATCGCAAGGTGCCAGTCAAGGTTAGCACGCGTATCCCGATCGGCAGTGTTGATGCCGAACTCACGGCATACTCCGGACTTCGTGGTCCGTTCACAGCAAAGCTCAAGTAAGGGTCTTCTATGAATCGACGAGAGCTTCTACGCTCAGTACTCGTGGCAGCTGCTGGAGCTGTTATCACGCCGCGCGCTGTTGCTGGTGACGATATCGTTCTGCGATTCCAGCAGCGCTATCACGGACTCACATCTGTTCGCTGCTCGTTTGCTGGTTCGCCGGGTCCGCGCGGGACGCTCGTCGCTGTACGAGGGGGTAAGTTTCGCCTTGAAACGTCCGACCGCATCATTGTGAGCGATGGAAAGGCTGTCTACAATGCAACGCCTTCGTCGAAGACAGTAATCATCAACAGGTTTAATCCTAAGGCCACAGACGTCAGCATCGAGCGAATGTTCTTCGACATCCTCTCCGTCTATCGCGCAACGGCTAGTCAAGGGGCAGGCAACTCACACACACTTCGTCTCCTGCCTCCCTCACCCACGGCCATCGTGAGTGGCGTGCGTGAACTTACTGCGACCATTGATGCGTCGTCGATGAACATCTCCCGACTAGTTGCAACAACTGATAGCGGACAGTATACGTTCACGATCTCGAACCTCAAGGTCAACCGCTCAGTGCCATCTTCGGCATTTACCTACGCACCACCGTCGGGTTGGGAAGTAATCGACCTGCGCTAAGCGCTAAGCGTGCTCCGCACGGAATCATACAAACGACAACGGGCGGCTGGAGAAATTCTCCAGCCGCCCGTGTTGTATTCGCCTATTGCGAAGCTTACTTCACGACTACAACTTGCTGCGATGCTACAAAGCCGCCTGTTGAAAGTGTGATGTTGTAAACACCAGCTGTGAGGTTCAGTGCAGTTGCATTGAACGATGCACGGTGTGTACCTGCTTCGACCATACCGTTGACGAGCACACCGAGTTCACGACCCATGAGGTCTGTGAGTACGATGCGGACGTTTTGTGCAGCTGGAACAGTGTACGAGAACGATGCTGCTTCGAACGTTGGGTTCGGAGTTGCGATCGAAAGCACATAACCTGCTGCTACAATATCGCCTGTTACACCGTTTGTGATCGATGCAACTGCCTTGCGTGTTGTCTTCTCGCCGCAGCTGTTCGTCACAACGCAGTAGTACTCACCAGCGTCGCTCATCTGTGCCTTTGCAACTGTGTACGTTGCTGTTGTTGCACCGACGATCTCTGTGTTGTTGTGGAACCACTTGTATGATACCGCATCAGAAGCGTTTGCTTCAACTGTGAACGTCAGCGCTTCGTTGTCATTGATTGCAACGTCTGCTGGTTCCTTTGTGATGCTGACTTCTGTGTTCACCACAACGTCTACTTGTACTGAGCGTGAGCTACCGCAAGCGTTTGTTGCAACGACTGCATATGAACCAGCATCGTCTGTTGACGCAACTGCCTTATCGTATGTCGCTGATGTTGCCATTGGGATAGCTGTTGTGCCCTTGAACCACTGGTATGTCACGTTGTCACCAGAAGCTTGTGTTGTGAGTGCGAGTGGCTTACCAACGCAAACCTTAGCATTCTCTGGTTGTGCAGTGATCATTGGAGCAACGCCAACCGTTACGTCAACCGGAGTTGATGTGAACGAGAAGCCTGTGCCTTCATACGATACAACACATGTGTACGTACCGTTGAGTGCAGGTGTTGCATTCGTGAACGACGCAATCTTATTCGTTGCGCCTGGAACTACTACACCGTTGCGCATCCACTGGAACTTCGTTGCACCGCCAGGAAGCGTCGATGGGAATGCTGCACAGTCGAGTGTGAGTGTTCCGCCACCGCAAACTGCTGGTGTTGAGTTTGAAGCTACGATGAGTGGGATGAAGAGACGAGCTGTCTTCGAGACAACCGTACCGCAGTATCCTGTGATTTCGCAAACGTATGTGTCAGCTGTATCAACTGCTGTTGCGTTGCGGATCGTGAGGATCGAAGCTGTTGCACCTGTGATGTTGCCGTTGTCAACGATGTTTGTGTCGTTGTACGAAACTGTTGTTGGGTTCCAGAAGCGCTTCTTCCACTGATATCCAGGGATGAAGTTATCTGGTGCGCCAATAGCTTCGACTGCAACTTCAAGGTTTGCTGTGCCGCCGAGTGCAACAGCTTGTGATGTTGGCTGAACCGTTACGCTTGTTGGACGAACAACGATGATCGTTGCGCCTTCAGACGTTGCTTGGATGAAGTTTGTACCATCGTTAGCGCGGACAACACATGTGTAGACACCAGCTGCGCTGTATCCAACGTTGCTAAGAACAACAATGTTGCCAGTCTGACCTGTCAGCTGCTTACCGTCCTTGAACCACTGGTATGACGTTGTTGCACCGACTGTTACATCTGCAATGCAGATCAGCGTGTCTGTACCACCAGCACATACATATGAGCTCTGTGGGTTCGTTACCATGCGGATGACAGGCTTGATTTCGTCAGCACCCATGTACGGCTTCGTACGTGTCTCGCCATCGATGTCACGTGGAACCGCTGTGAGTGTTGTCGATGTGCCCCAGAGTTGTGGCTGGATCGCAAGGAGACGAAGGTCTGTACCACCAACGAAGTTCACAGCAACCGAAGCTGAGTTCTGGTCGCGACCAGAACCTGCACGCCATGAAGAAAGTGGGTTTGAACCAGCGACACGTGGAACGAGAACGCCACCCCAGTTAACAAGGTTAGCACCCGTCACCATGTGGTTGTTGAAGTCAGCCGTGCCGAGTGGGTTTGGCGTGTTACCTGTGAACCACATCGCGAAGCCTGATGCCGTACCTGTTCCGAAGTTGTGGAACACGTTGTTGATCAAGTTGACCGTTCCACCGTTGCTTGGGAAGTATGCGGCTGTGCTTGCTGATGCATTGCCCGTCACGTTGACCGTGTTGTGGATCAGCGTGTTGCTTGGTGCGAAGTTGTCGACCCAGATACCAATTGCTTGAGTTGAGCCAGCAACCGAAACCATGTTGTTGCTGATGCTCAGGCCTGAGCTTGTTTGGCACACGATACCGTTCGAGATACCTGATGTGCGGATCTGGTTGATACGGTTGCCGCGGATGACCGCATTGTTCGAAGCCGACACCGTGATACCATTTGCGCCAGTTGAACAGTCACAATCTGTGATCGTGTTGTTTTCGATAAGCGCGCTTGGGCTTGCAGAGACTGAGATACCGCTGCGGTTATTCGTCAGTGTGTTGTTTGCGATCGTTGCCGAAGCAGAGCTCACGAAGAGCGCGCGGCGGAACTGGCTGAACGATGACTGCGAAACTTGGATGCTGCTACCTGTGAGCTCAACACCTGAGCCGCCCAACGTGATGCTTGCAAATGATGGAACACCTTCGAACGTACAACCGGTGTAGCGGTTGCCCGAGCCGAGTCCGTCACCATACACTGCGAGGTCCGAAGATGAGCCGTTAGCAACCTTGACCGTGAGGTTCGAGATTTCAACGTTTGATGATCCGGAAGCGTGACCGATAACTGATGCGAAGTCAGCACTACCAAGGATCGGAGCAGCAGCAGGAACCACCGTGCTCGTGAGAACTACATCACTGCCTGCAGCGCGCGTAATCAACACGCGACCAGCAGTTGCGTTGATTGCTGGAACCCAGATTTGCTCATTGTACGTGCCTGCATAAACAGATACGTTGACATTTCCAGAGATGCCCGACACTGCGAGGTGGCGGAACATCGAGCGGAAATCAGCGAATGAACCCGGATTGCCGTTTTGTGCAATTGAAAGATTGCCCGCAACACGTGGAGCAAGGAACACTGTGAGAGCGTCATTGCTTGGGTTCACGTCAGCAACACCGTTCGGTGTTGATGTCGAGAACGTTACTGTATTGAACGAGAACGCAGTGAATGTGCGATTACCAAGTGTAACAGTTGCTTCTGCACCAGGTGCAAGAGCAGGCTGTGGGTAATAACGAACTGGCGTTTGTGCAACACCGTTGATCGACCAGTTGATCGTTACGGAGTCGAGGTTGTTTGTACCGAAGTTGCGAACGCGTACTTGCATTGTCTGCGATGTGTTTGCATCGAAGTTGCCAGCAGGCGAAACAAGGCTGAGGATGTCAGCATCGTTGTTGAGCGCTGGTGCTTGACGGTTCCAGAAGGCTACCGTTGTACCAGATGCCGGTGTGAAGTTGCGAGCAAGAATCGATGCTTGTGGTGTTGCGTGCCATGAAGCTGTCGCCCATGTGTTCGCATAGAAGTCCGCGCGTGGCGACCAAACTGTACCGTTAGCACCAAGACCAACTTGGAGAAGGAGGTTGTGGTTCACAGTCATTGGACCGTAAACAACTTCCATACGGCTTCCGTTAGCTGTCGTGTTGTTCTCCCAGATGCGGATCTGGAAGTTGTAGTTATCACGAGCAATGCCGTCTGCATAGCGACGCGTTGCGTTGCGCCATTGCATCGTAGCAATACGGTTTGGTGCTGTACCAGTCACGAGCACCGTTACATCACCGCCTGTGCCTGCGGCAAGTTGCGTACCCATTGCTGACAGGATACCTGCAGCTGTGGTTGTTGCCGTCAGTGGGCTTGCAGTTACGCCTGCCGAACCACCGAATGACGCCCAACCGCCTGGGTTGACAACGACGTCCGTGTACAACACGCCGCCGTAGTTGAATTGAAATGGCAGCGTGACTGTTGTCTCACCGAGCGAGAACCACGATGGGCTCGCCGATGAATAGATAACAGTACCGCCATTGATCTCTGTGTACGTACCTGCGACGACGCCAACCGTACGGCTGGCTGGATTTGCCTGAACCGAGGAAACCCCGATCAGTACAAATGCCGCAAGCAACGCAACAATCGATGTAACGTTGCGAAGCATAGCTCCTCCACTTGTGATATGAGAATGTCGATTTGTTTCGTTCATGCAAAGGGGTGTGGACGCACTGCGCCCACAGAATAATCGAAGCATAAAAATAGCCAACCCTGCGGTTTCACACAACCTTACGGCCATGTGATCGCTGTGAAAGCCATACGACACAGAAATCATGCATGTGTCGGACGTCGCCCGCGTACACACAGATACTTTGTCGCAAGAGCTGTAAAGCAACAATCGAACCAATTTTTCCGAGGTGATCCTAGCGGAGGTACGTTGCGAGCGTATCTCTTTGCCATTCAACGAGTTGCATTGATTTGGCTGTTGCGGTCACGATTGCTTTCAGACGCGGTTGCTCACATAATCCGGACAGTACAGACTGTGCAACGCCGGCAAGCCGGGTATTCGTGCTGAGCACAGCCAGCAACATATTCTCGGCAGCCAGTGGCGTGATGGTACCGACGCGTCGGAGTGCCTGCATGGCATTCTGACGGGTAATGAACTCCCAGCCTGGTCCGCAGAGATCGGAAAGCTCCTTGACCGCACCGTCATCGTCGCTCCATGTTGCTTCGATTTCAAGTCGAGCAATGCGCACGCGCTCGTGTGGACCCCGCATGCCCTTCACTGCGGCAAGAACGCTTCGGTCCGACGGGAACGAGGTGGCGAGTTTGGCCAGAGCCGATTGGATGATCGCATACGATGTGTCGCGAAGCATGCCGGCAACCGTCTCACGCAGCTGTTGCGGAACCGACGTAAGTGCTCCCAGAGTTGCCGAACGTACCTCAACGGCTCGATCAGTGAGACCGCGTTTGACAAGTTCCCATGCCTCAGGTATCCCCTTTTGTGCGAGCTCGATGGCTTGCTGCGCTGCCTCGGAACGAAGCGCGTGGAAGGACTCACGCGACATTACACCTGCAAGCATTGCGCGACGCTCGGCTGAACGTGATGTATCGCCACGGAATGTTTCCAGTGCGTCATACCGGTCGATCATGAGCGGTGCGTGCTGCACCTGTGCCATACGGGCGTCCCATGAGCGGTCGAACGTGACGCGCTTAAGAATGTTCGATCCCGGATCGAACAACACGAATGCGGGGGTCTTGTTCGCTGTGTTAGGGATCTCAACGAGCATCCGTTGCTGATTGACCATCACTCGTACGGAGTCCTTCGTGCGATCTGTATAGTGCACTTCCAACACGATCGGCATGGTAAACACGCCCGTGAGGTCGTCGATCTGATGAATCTGCTCGATATCTACAAGCGTGGTGGTGCCTACACCCTTTTCGGTTTGCATTGCACCAAGGCGCGTCGATACTCGGTATTGTGGTTCGCCACCACGATACAACCACTGATCGAAGAACCACTTCGGCGACAATCCAAGAGTGTCCTGGAATGCGAGATACAGATCGTTTGTTTCAACAGTGGTGTATGGGTGCTTGCGGAGGTAGTGTTGAATCACGCGTCGCACCGACTGCTCACCAAAGGTGTAGCGCATCATGTCGATAACACTAGCCCCCTTTGGATAGATGCGGGCAGTGCCACTGCTTGGATGCACAATTGGTAGACGATCCTTCTCGCCAGCTGCGAGTGCGCTGCGATGCATGCCGCGTCGGCTCCACTGATATGCATCTTCACCAACTGTCTCGCGCGTGAAGAGGTGCGGGTAGAATGTCGCGAAGCTCTCCTGCAACCAGATTGACTTGCCGCTGCGACCCGTGATATAGTCGCCAAACCATTGGTGTGTGAGTTCGTGCACGTTGACGCCGACATACGAGCGATCGATCCATCCACGCTCATCGGTATGGAAGAAGTCGCCGAAGATGGTCGCCGTGGTATTCTCCATTGCGCCGAAGATGTAGTCAGCCACGGGTACCTGGCTATAGGCTTCCCATGGGTATGGGATACCGATTTCGCGCTCGAGGAAATCCATCGCCTCCACACTCATGCGATACGTTGGCTCGACACGCTCAGGGAACTCGGGATACGAGTACAGTCGCAGCGGCACGCCAGAGGCAGATCGACGATCGGTGATGGCGTATGTACCAATGGCGAGCATCAAGAGATACGATGGATGAGGCTTAGTCATGACATAGTACCATGTCTTGGTACCATCGCTGTTCGATGTCACCTTGTAGCGCGTGCCATTCGACAGCACCGCATACGTTGAGTCGAACGTCGTGATGGTTTCGGTGATCATCTTGTCGTTCATCTCATCGTACATCGGAATCCAATGACGATTGTCGATGGCCTGGCCCTGCGTCCAGATCTGACGGCGCATGCGCTTGGATGGATCGTTCCACCCAATGAAGTAGATGCCCTTACGTGGCGTTGCCTCGTAGGTAAACACGACTGAATCCTGCTGATCCCATCGCAGGCGCGGCTCGCAGTACACGATCACGCTCGTATCCGTCGACCGTGTCCGCACGGGACGTCCGCCGAGCGTTGCCTGCTTGATCGTGATCTTGATCGCGTCGAATTCAATCGAATCCACCTGTTCGCGTAAGGCACGGAACACATGCGTAACAGTGCCCTTCACGAGCGCATTCTCAGGCTCGAACCGCACGTTCACCGTCATCCGGAGAATATCCACCGGGTGTTCCCGGGGCTCACTGCCCAGAACGTCGACATAGGTAGATGTGTGAACTACGGGTGCTTGTGCGTATGCAGCAAGGGGCATCACAAGCGCGAGAAGAAGAACGAGTAGAGGCATGGGGCAAAGATAGTGCGAGCATTTCCTAGTTTGCCACCATGATTGACCTCGCACTTGTGATGATCGGTGGAGCTGTTGGGAGCGGACTCCGTTATGGCGTCGGGTTGGTGCTTCCACATACGCTCGGGACCTTTCCCTGGTCAACCTTGGTAGTCAATGTCGTTGGTTCGTTCATCCTGGGCGCACTCGTTGGCTCATCTATGGTCTCGGCATCCATCTCACGTCCGGCGTTACTGCTCCTCGGCACCGGACTCTGCGGTGGATTTACAACGTATTCGGCATTCGCTGTCGAGAGTGCACTTCTCGCCCAGGAGGGTCAGTTCTCGACTCTGGCGATCTATACCACGACAACACTCGTGTGCTGTGGTGCGGCATCCCTAGCCGGCTTGTTCGCACCTCGCATGCTGTCCCACTAGATTGTGGCAGTGATCCGTCATTGCAGTTCCCCCATCATTCAGGCACTAACGTATGTTGCGCGTTGTTCTCGCTTTCGTTCTCACGATGAGTGCACTGACCACTACGTCATGCTCTGCGGGTGACGAACGCACGCCCCCTGCCCCCACTCCAACACGAAATGAAGGATCGAACATGCAAGTAACTGGTGATCGCGATACGGCTACGCTTGCCGGAGGATGCTTCTGGTGCGTTGAGGCAGTGTTCCAACTTGTCGATGGCGTGGAAAAGGTCGAAAGTGGCTATTGCAATGGCCAAAACGCGAACCCGACGTACAAGGAAGTGTGCTCTGGAACGACGGGACATGCCGAAGCATGCCGCATTACGTTCAACCCGTCCGTGGTATCGTACGAAGAACTTCTGCAGATTTTCTTCGCGTCGCACGATCCCACAACATTGAACCGACAAGGCAACGACGCTGGCACACAGTATCGCAGCGCAATCTTCACGCATTCGGAAAACCAAGCCACAACGGCTCGCGCATACATCGCACAGCTCACCACGTCGAAGACGTGGCCAGATCCGATCGTCACGGAGGTAACGCCTGCCGAGACGTTCTACGTTGCCGAAGACTACCACCAGAATTACTACAACCAGAACGGCAGCCAGCCCTACTGTGCGTTTGTGGTGCGGCCGAAAGTTGAGAAGTTCAAGAAGTTGTTCAACGACAAAATGCGCGCTGGAGATAAGTGATTCAGCGCATCGTCGATATTGGTGGTATGCACTGCGCTGCATGCGTGCAGCGCGTTGAAGATGCATTACGTGCCATTCCAGACGTTACCGCAGCGACGATCAATCTTGTGACGAACCGCGCAATGGTGGATGCGCCAGAGAGCGTGAGTGACGATGCCATTCGCTCGGCAGTGGCGAACGCAGGCTACACAGCAACGGCGATTCGCGAGGTCACCGCACCCACGAACCCTCATGAACTAGCAGATCGTCTGCAAGCTATTGCAAGCGGATACCGACGCGATCTGCTGCTCGCCGCTCCGTTTGCGAGCGTTGTGTTGATTCTCTCGATGGGCGCAATGATGATGCACCACGCACCCTCATGGCTCAACACAGTGCTCTTCATCATGGCAACACCTGTGATGTTGGCCGGACGTTCCATGTTCCGCGGTGCATGGAATGCTACGCGTAATCGCACAGCAACAATGGATACCCTGGTTACACTCGGGACTGGCACAGCCTTTATCACGAGTGTTGTCGCCACGCTTGCTCCTTCCCTTCTTCCATCAGTCTCGCATCCTGGCGCATACTTCGACTCGGCATCGACCATTATCGCCCTTGTGCTTCTCGGGAAATGGCTCGAGTCGCGT
>CAJAIA010000002.1 GCA_903939735.1 uncultured Ignavibacteria bacterium | reverse complement strand
CCCCCGGGGCCCCCCACCGCTCGTTGCGTTATGGGGCAGGGGGCTTACGATTCCCGGCTGCGACGTTTCACGCCGCGACCGTATGTAGCAGTCGCATCAGTAGGGGTGACGTCGATAATGACATCGACGCCGGTTTGATCTTGCGAGAGCTCGAGGTCGATCATGCGCTTCTTGATGTCGGCACGGACGATGCGTACGCGGACGCGGGCACCAAAACGGAAGACTCGTCGTGTGGAACGTCCAACAAGGCGCATGCGGCGCTCGTCGAAGATGTAATAGTCATCGCTGAGATCGCGAATGTGCAGCAGACCTTCGATGCTGAGATTCTCAACGGTGACGAACACGCCAAACTGCGCTACTCCGGTAATGTAGCCGACGTAATCGATGCCGATGTGCTCGCGTGCCAAGATGGTTTGTGCACACTTGTTCGATGCGCGTTCGGCTTCGACCGACGTGCGTTCTGTTGCCGAACACTGGTCGCCTAACGCCCCTGCTACGCGCTGAAGACGCTTCCACCGGTCATTTGATGGCTTTCCGATTGCGTACTCCTTGAGCGCGCGATGCACAAACAAGTCGGGATAGCGTCGAATGGGCGAGGTGAAGTGTGCATAGTCCGTGAAGCCAAGTCCGTAGTGTCCGATGTTGAAGTCGCCGTAGATGGCTTTCGACATCGATCGCAACAACAAGGTGTTGATCACGGGCTTCTCCACACGGTCAGCGGCTTGCTGCAGGATGGCATTGATGTGTGCGGGTGTGATAGTGCCTGATGGCACTGATAGGCCGAGCGCGCGTACAACGCCGAGTGCGGTGCTGAGTTTCTCACGATCTGGCTTGTCGTGCACACGGTAGATGTACGGAGGAAGTTCTTTCGTGCGCCATGCCTTCTTGAGCACGTGGAGATGTTCCGCAACACAACGGTTCGCAGCAAGCATGCACTCTTCAACGAGCGATGTTGCGTCAGTGCGTGTTTTGACAACGGCAGAGACTGGCATCATTGCATCGTCGAGAATGAACGATGTTTCCTGCGTCTCGAAATCAATACCGCCAGTCTTCATGCGATAGGTATACAGCATCCGTGACAGTTGATGCAGAGCGTGGATGAGATCAACATGATCGCCCTCGCCGGTATCAATGATGGTCTGTGCTTCTTCATACGTGAAACGCCGCTTCGATTCGATGAGCGTTTCTTCAATGCGATACGAGGTGCGCGTGCCGTTCGGCGAAAACATCATAAACACCGAAAACGCGAACCGCGGTTTGTTCGGTACAAGAGAGCACACGTTGTTGGAAAGGTGCTCGGGCAACATCGGTACAACACCATCGACGAGATACGTTGAGTTGCCACGTTTCTGTGCTTCCGCATCGAGTGCTGTGCCCTCGCGCACATAGTGCGACACATCGGCGATATGCACACCAAGTTCTACAGATCCATCATCGTGCCGCACAAGTGAAAGTGCATCATCGAAGTCACGCGCGTTAACGGGATCGATCGTGATGATAAGATCCTTTGTGCAGTCGCGACGTCCCTCGGGAGCAATGTTGGTTGGCTCTTCAGCGATGCTGGCCTCGTGCTCGACCACATCTGGGAAGTGCTCTGGAAGTCGAAACTCCTTACGTACTGCTGCAAACTCGACAACAGCCTTGCCGGACCGACCAACGATTTCCGTTACGGTAGCTTCAGGCGCTGCGTTGGCGTGTTCCCATTTGACAAACGAGGCAAGAATCTTGTCGCCAGGCTTCGCACCGTTGACGTTCTTCTCTGATACAAGAAAGTCGACATGGTACTTCGCCTCGTCAGGCAGTAGATAGTAGAATGCTCCATCGTAGTCGAGCGTGCCCGCAATCACATGTTCGGCGCGTTCAACAACGGCAACAACTTCACCCCGCACTTTGCGATCCTTCGGAATCGCATGTGGCTTCACGAGGACGGTATCACCGTCGAGTGCGGTGTGCATGTGCTGACGCCGCACGTGGATGATGGGTAGCTCGGCGTCTTGAGTGCGTACGGTAGCATTATCGTGATAGATCGACAGAACGCCACGAATGCCATCGCTTTGCAACGTCGTCATCGAGAATCTGCGACGACTATGCGCGAGGATCGTTCCTTCTTCTGTCATTGTGCTGAGCAGATCGCGCATGTGCTCGTATTCTTCCGAGCCCGAGCGAACGCGCAGGCGCTTCGAGAGATCAAGCAGGGGAAGGGGCGTGGTGGTCGCCGAGAGGATCTCGATGATTTCAGCACGTAGGTCGCGGTAATCGGTGAGGCGTTTCATGGATGCAATATCCGAGAAATACACACGGAGAAATATGACTTTATCACAGTACTCTATCTCCCGACACCGCTCGCCCCCTATACAACTGCGCCTTCGCTCTGCTTCTACACCTTGTGATGTCCGCGCGATGTCTGATATTCGCTGATGATGCGAATCGGACTTATCCTTCTCCTACTTTCAACCGTTGCCCTGGCGCAAGACGATCTTCAGGACGTTCTGCAAGAGTTGTTTGGCAAGGGGCTTAACGCGTTCAACAAAGGCCAGTACACAGAGGCCGTGGAGTTGTATTCACGGGCTATTGCCTTGGACAGTGGCAGCACCAATGTGCGGTTTAATCGCGCTACGGCCTATATGCGTATGGGGCGTTACGGGGAAGCCAAGGATGATCTTGATCGCATCCTCGCAGTACGCCCGGAACTCCTTAACGCACGTATGCAGCGCGCCGTCGTGCAGGCAGAGATGGGTCTGCTTGTGCATGCGATGGACGATGTGACGTCGGTCATTCAACAAGACAGTACCTTTCCGAAGGCCTATCTCTTCCGTGCTCGCGTGCATCGGATGCTCGGGACAGACTTGCGGGTTGTGTGTGCAGACTTGCGAGAAGCCCTCAAACTGGGCGATAGCACAGCGCTACGATTCATGTATGGATGCCCGTAAATGATGCATCATCTGTATGCGTTCGTAACCCTGTGGGCAACGTTGTTGTTTGCTCTACCGCTCCATGCGAGCGATGCACTTCATGCGCCGATGATTGATGTGGATCAGGCGAAGGCAGAGTTCATCAGTGATAATGCTCGCCCCTCGTTTACCATCCGGCACATCTATGTGACAGGTGTTATTGACACGCTCAAAGCCGTGATCAAGACGTCTTCTATGCGATCGCTCAAGGGTGAGTATCAGCGATACAAACCAGTGCTTGATAGCATTTGGTCGGTGCAAATCGATTCGGCCAGATACGAAGTTCGCATTGCCGTGCATCTTGAGGGGAAAGGGTTGCCCCTTCCCAAGGATTCTGTGATGGGCTCGGTGCGTCTGACCGTGAGTGCGGCAACATGGAACGGTGAGGAATGGCTTGGAACAACCTCGCAACCATTTAGTGTGCGCGTCATTAATTGGCCGATCCCTCGTGCCCGTATCGACTCCGACGAGATGGTTGTGCTGCGTTCGACAAAGTCGAGTGAGCCATATGGCGTATCGATCAATGGAATCCGTATTCGCATCCCGCGGAGCGACTCCGTGCGCGGTCTTCCAGAGCTTCGCTCATTTACGCGTCATGATGTGGAAGTGGGGTACGACGCAGGCTCGCTGGTGACCAGTGACACGGCCTTTGATGCACGCCGTAGCGTGCAGCTCACATCAAAGCTCCTCGATGATGGAACGGTTGCGATTACGGCTGTGATTACTGGACGCCCCCTTCCGATCGCAAAGCGCAATGATCTGTACCGCTTCACGATGCTCGTGCGTGCCCGGTTACGTCACGGAGTCGCAATCGGACGTCCGATCACAGAGACCATCGATATCGAGGTGCCGCGGCGCTCAATCCCGAGTGTACCGCCTGCTCCAGCAGGCCAAGCACCGTCGGACGAATGATGCCGTAACTTCGCCAGATGTCACTAGGGATACAGTGTATCGTCGGGCTCATCGTTGGGGGTGTGCTTGGCGCAATCGGCGGTTCGTGGGTAACGTGGCTTGCACCCGTTGGCGAGGCGTTCATTCGTGCAGCGCAGATTGTTACGATGCCGTACATGATTCTCGAGCTGATCGTCTCGCTGGGGAATCTTTCCGAACGCTCGCGATCTGTTCTGATTCGCACGGGCGGTCTGGCATTCCTCTGCTTGATCATCTGCGCGACTGCCATGGCGGCGCTCGTACCATCGTGGCTTCCTGATCTTGAGACGTCGGCCTTCTTTAGGCCTGACATGCTAGTCGATACCGAGGGCACCGACCTCGTCGAGAAGTACCTGCCGTACAATGTGTTTGGTGCAATGGCTGCGGATAACTTTCCTGCAGTCGTATTATTCTTCGCGGTCGTTGGACTGGTTGTGCAGTCGTTCGAAGCAAAAGACATCATCCTACGTCCTGCCGACACATTACGACGTGTGTTTCAGCGTATGAACAAGCTGGTAGCGAAGCTCACGCCTCTCGGTGTGTTTGCCTTTACAGCTGTTTCGATTGCAGCGTTGGATATGCAGCAGCTGATTCGACTCCATGCGATGGCGGTGTTGGGGATCGGCGGTTACGTGGTGCTCGTCGTTGCGATCGTTGCGCTGATTGTTGGCATGACGCCCGTAACGATGCGTCAGCTATGGCGTATGATCAGTGCGCCCTTCGTGGTGACCTTCAGCACAACGAATTTAATCATCGCACTCCCGATGCTCGTCGAGTCGATCACGAAGGAACTTGGTGGTGATGAGACAACCGATGAACAGATTGCAGCCGTGATACCTGTTGGATTCATCTTACCGACGGTTGGACAGGTCTTCTTGCTGTTCATGGTTCCGTTCTGCGCGTGGTATGTAGACCGTGTGTTCACCACCACATCGTATGTGCAGCTGTTTGCCACCGGTATTCCGTCAGTCGTTGGTGGAATCAGATCAACAATTCGACTTGAACTTGTCAATGCCGGACTGCCCGAGGATCTGATCAGTGTGTTCTTCCTCAATGGTGAGTGGATCTATCGCGTCGAAAAAACGCTTGCCATGCTTGGTATGGTAGCAATGGTGTTAGCTGTTGTGGCGCACTCGCGAGGAATGCTAACGCTCCGTTTGCGTCCAGCACTCGTCGGACTTCTCGCAACTACGCTACTCACGATTGGTCTTACGGTGGGAACGCGCGCGCTCTTATCGCAAACACTTGCCGGCACCTACAGTGGTGCTTCAACCATGATGACGCTTGATCCGCTCATCGCTGCGAGCGCACCAGTTATCCGTGATGCGCAGCCGCTTCCCGACACGGTAAGCCTTGCATCGATACGAACACGAGGCGTTCTGCGAGTTGGTGTTCGTGCCGAGAGTTTGCCATGGGCGTATCACAGAGCCGACGGACGTCTTGTTGGGTACGACGTCGATGTGATAACTGCGCTCGCAGAGCATCTCGGCGTGCGAGCTGAATTCTACGAAGCACCGCTTGGTACACTGGAGCAATGGATAACGCAGCAGCGCATTGATGTTGCTATCGGTGGAATACTCGATTCGCCGATGCGCTCGGCGATGTTCAATTCATCCGATGGATATCAGCAGGTACACCGTGCGCTCGTTGTGCACGACGATCATGTTCGCGCAGTACAAGATCGATCGTCGCGTGGCCCTCTACGCATTGCAACGGCTGACTCTGAACCGATGACCGATGATGTGCTGCGTGCGCTCGCTCGTTCGCTTGGCAGTGATGAGCAGCCGGCTCAGGTGCACGTGGTGCGCATCCAATCGCACGCAGAGTTCTTGCGTGACACCACGCATCGCATCGCCGATGCACTGTTGACCACCGCAGAGGGAGGAGCAACGTGGTCGGTGGTGTACCCACGCACAAGCATGTTGGCAGTTCTCGGCAATACAGTGCCTGCGCAATGCGTGATCCTCCAGGCAGGGGATGATGCCAACCTGCGGGAGTACGTGCAACAGTGGATGATCGAGCAGCGCCTGTCGGCGATGTTTGATCGACTCTTTACGCATTGGATTGCGCGATAGGTACGACGTCGCTACGTATATTCTGGTCGCTTTTTTCACGCATCAGGTTTCACTCCATGACACGCTTGTTCTCCCGTCGTATGCTCATCGGTGGTTTGCTCGTAGCCAGCTTGGTAGGGGGCTGCCGTCACGCCGACGTTGTCGATCCACATGATAACAAGGCAAAGACACATGAGATTGGCGGCTTGCTGTCGATCACGGGGAACTGGAATACACTTGGTGTGACTGGTGATGAAGCTGCACGAGCAGCTGTGCAGGACATCAACGCGTGGGCTGCGATGCGTGGTAACAACGATCGTGTGTCGTGGAGGCTGTTCGATACGAAGCTCGATCCAGCGACGGCGAAGGCATCACTTGTTACAGCAGCATCGGCGGGACTGCACGTTGTGGTCGGACCTCAATCGAGTGCTGAAGTCGCCGCGCTACGTCAGACTGCAGACAGTCTTAACATCCTCGTGATCAGTCCATCAAGCACTGCTGGAAGTCTCGCTATCGCCAGCGACAACGTTCTGCGTCTATGTCCGAGCGACAAGCAAGAAGGACCGGCCATTGCAGCCATGATGCGGGCTGAAGGAAAGACTGTTGTGCACGCTGTATGGCGTGATGATCTCGGCAACCGCGGTCTTGCAACGTCCGTGCGTGAGAATATGATTGCCAATGGTGGTGCTGTGGTAGGGGGCTTTGAATACAGCACAACAACAACCGACTTCGCACCAATCGTTGCGCAGATGCGCACCGAACTCGACATCGCTGTCAAGATCTACGGCAAGGAAAAAGTTGCCGTCTATGTGCCTGCCTTTGATGAAGTCGTCAATCTCGCTGCAGCGATCCCAGCTGACGACACGCTTCTGCGTGGTCTTCGTTGGTATGGTGGCGACGGCACAGTGAACAGCACAGCACTTGCTCCGCAAGTGGCATTCTTCGAGCAGGTTGGGTATCCATGTCCTGATGTCGGCATCGGCGATGCTATCGAACGTGCAAAGCCAATCATCGATCGCATTACAACAGCAACAGGCATTGTGCCGGATGCATTCGCACTCTGCGTATACGACGCCGTATGGCTCGCCGGCATGTCGATGCTCTCTGGATCACACAGCGACGGCGGAGTCGTCCTGCGTCAACGCGTAACAGATGCAGCGTCTGTATACTACGGCGCATCAGGTTGGACAAAGCTCAATGATGCTGGCGATCGTGCCTACGGCGTGTACGACATGAAGGTCCTTCGCCGTGTGAACGGCACACCAACATGGGTAACGGTTGGATCGTGGGATGCGATCAAGGGGTATAAGGCGAAGTAACTCCAACATTCGTCACGTCATAGATTGTCATGGTCTTGTAAAAGACGCAGCTGTGCTATTGTATTGCATACCTGCCGTTATCCATTTTAGGTAAAGGTGCTCATGCTCTGATGGTGTGTAACATCAATCAAGCTTCGATACTCCAGTCCATTAGTTGTCACGAGAATAGTCGTCATTAAGTATGAGGCTTGGTATGAAAGAGAGGTTGCGTTCCTTGCTCGTTGTCGACCATGATACGGTGTTCCGCGTGAACCTATCTAACTATCTGAGACAGCATGCAATACATGTTGTCGATGTCGGTAGTTATGCGGATGCAAAAGATGTGTCGACTACATACAATTACCAGCTAGCGATCGTTGAATGGACACATTCGTGCAAGGATGTGATATCGCTCTGCTCTCGCCTTCGCATACTCTCCCCGAATGTTTCGATCGTCTTCCTCTCTGACAATCCTGACCTTGATTCACAGCTCGAAGGCTACACCTACGGAGCAGATGATTATTGGACAAAGCCGTTCCCGATGAGTCTTGCGCTTGCTAAGGCGCAAGCAATGTTGCGCAAGCACACAGCACTCACGCTTCGCGCAGATCGCATTCGTATGGGCGACATTGAAGTAGACTTCCGCACGCGTTTAGTCCATCGAAACGGACAGCACATCGATTTGTCGGAGAAAGAGTACGGTATTCTTCGGACGTTAGCTCTCGAAGACGGAGCACCTGTGCGCCGCGAGACACTTCTCGCACGCGTGTGGGGTTATGACTCCGTGCCTGTAACGCGCACCGTCGATAACTATATCGTCGCCTTGCGCCGCAAGCTGGAAATCGATCCGGCGCGACCACGCTACCTGGTTACTGTTGGTGGTATCGGCTACCGACTGAATACGGACTGAAGTCGTCCATCACGTCGAGGGCTGCTCCGGTAGGCGCGCCTTGATCTCGCGAAGTTCGGCGAGAATGTCGGCCAGCTCGGCGGTTTGTTCTGTTTCTTCCTCTACGATCTTGTCGATCTTTGATGTTGCTTCTTCGAGCTGTTCCTGCTTGATCTCGACGCGAACGTTGTCGAGTTCTGTGAGAATGGTCCCAACGAAGAAGTTGAGAATGGTGAGTCCCGCAATCAGCACAAACGTGAGAAAGAACACTGGAGCTAGCAGTGGGAAGGGCTCAGAGTTGATCGTTTGCCCACTGAATTTCTCGATGAGCTCTGCATAAAACTCTTCGTCGGCAGCGGAGCCTTCAAGTTGGATGCGCATAACATCATTGAACTCCCCTAGAGCACACCCGAACATCGTTAGACAGCTTGCACCCAGATTGCCGAAGTGTTTGGGATCATTCTGATGAAAGAGCTGATAGCCGACCACGGCGTATGTATAGGTCAGGCAACCGAGTAGCAGGGCCACAATGGACAACTGTGGGATTGAACGCACAAGTGTCTCGATCACAATGCGCATTCCCGGAAGCGCTGACATCAAGCGCATCACACGGAGCGCTCGGAAGGAGCGGACAAGTCTTAGCGATCGTAGTGCGAGCGCAGCTTCTGCTGCATGCGGATCCGAGCTCACGATGTAGGGAACGAGTGTGAGCGCAAAGATGGCAGCGTCAAAGATGTGCCACCCATCGTAGAAGTACTCCCATACTCGTGGGGAACGTGTCGCCATCTTCACAACGATCTCGCTTCCAAATGCGATGATGAAGAAGAGATCAATCGCATGAAACACACCAGGGTACGAAGCCACCAGATCGTGGTTTGTTTCGAGCCCAACGACGACAGCCGACAAGAGTATCAGAATGATTACAATATTGTCGAGGGGATTGAGCTCGTGGTTGTTGATTCGCTCGCGAAGATTGGCGAAGGACCAGGTCGATATCCGATTTGATGTAGCCATGGTGGCAAATGTATTTGCACGAGAGACATCGCGCCAGGCCAACCTATCCACATACCACGATTCTCACGACTTAGAAGCCCCGTATATTCGCTCGCATATGCAGGGGTACCATTGAACAGCGAACGCCACGATTCCTCATCGCCAGATACCAGAACCGCATCCGATACACGGATCTACGTGCTGGTGCTTGCAGCAGCCGCTGCGCTCGCCGCAATGGCCATGGTGGTATCGCTTCCATTGCTCGGCGATGGCGTGCTGTTCTACCTGTGCATGATCTTCCGCACTGGATTCTGTGATTTCGACTGGGCGCGCGCATTCGTAGCCTATATCAGTCAGTGGCCCCTTGCCGCAGCACTAGGGAACGGACTCTCCGATCGATCAACTGCCCAGTTGCTGTTTTCCGCCGGATATATTCTGCCGCCGATCGCTGCGTGGCTTGCCGCACTGTGGCTCCATCGTGGGACGTTGCTCGGATGGATGGGCCTTGCCCTCTGGAGTGCCACCTATCTGGCGTCGAGCTTGTTTTCGGTAGGGGAGTACAACCTTACGTATGCACTTGCTGCGCTCGCTGCGAGTGTGGTGCTTCACCCGATGCGACATCGCGTGAGCGGTGCGTTGGTGTTGATGGTCGCAGCAGGTGTTTCGATTCGTTCGTACGAGTCAATGGCATTACTGGGTCCGGCACTCATCTTCCTGATTGCTGTGGTGATGCACCGCGACGTGAACGCTGCTCGCGCAAGCCGCACGCAGTGGCTTGCCAGTGCGATTGCTGTCGGTGCCTACATCGCTGCTGCAGCAATCGCTGCAGGGTCGATCATCGATCCACGTGATCCATCAAATCGAGGAACAGCTGCGCAGTCGCTGATGATCCCACTGCCGCAGGTAGCAACATCGATGGTGCTGCTCGGACTGCTTGTGTGGTGTCTGCGGACGCAGCGTGTTGTGCGACAGCGCATCTTGGTTGGTATGATAACGACGATCGGGGCAACATTCCTCGTCTTGCCAGTGCTCTGGTCACGTCCGATGGATCAGTACTACAATCGCATCATCGTTGGTGTGATGATTACCGGTGCTATCGGCATTACGGGCTTGATCATCTGGCGCTATGGCATGCAGGTGCTTACGGCACGACTGCATACGTGGCAAGTTCGCGCAGTACTCGTGATGGTAGCGTCGTTGATGATTCCGTATGCGATGCAACTCACAACAGTGCAAGCGTACTTCGACGCGTATCACGAAACGTTGACAACACGAACGGGTGTGATTGCGATGGCAACAACGCCGATGAATGCCGAGCGATTTGATCGCTACCGGTGGCGCTGGAATAACCCCACGATGTCGTTTGTACTGCGCACGGATACCACGCAGGCACTTGTGATGAATCGTCCGAATGACGACTGGCAGCCGTTTGATCCGCGCGATGCAGCGCAGGTTGCAAAGCGTGTGCGAATGCTTCCCGCATGGTATTACCGGAAGGTCGATGTCACGCACTGATGCTGCTCTTCGGGTGATGACCGCCGTGAGTGCCGTGATGCTGCTCTACATCGCATGCGTCACACCAATCGGCTGGATCGACTACTACGGCGCGTTCCATGTGATCACGACGCTGCTCGGCGCGGTGTGCATGTTGGGTCTCGCAGCTGGCGTTGCATTGCTCGTGCGTTTCACTCAGGTCGGACCCATTCGCTTCGCTCAGGGCAGGCTCTGGAGCGGCACCGCAGTGATTACCGCAACGATCATGCTCGCAATCGTCCTACGCGGAGCATGGGTAGCTCTGGTTGATACAACTCCTACGTCCGACTTTCTCGAGTACCATCGCTATGCAACGGCAGTTGCTCAAGGCGATGTGCGAAGTCATGGCTGGTTCTTCATCGTGTTTCCCTTCAAGGTGGTCTACGCGTTGATCCTCGGTGGAATCTATTCGGTCACGACCTCGCACCCGACGATTGCTGGCGCTGTCAACATCGTAGCATCGTGTGGCATGGTGCTGATGATGTACACCGTTACACGTCGATGGTATGATCGCTCTGTTGCATGCGCAGCCGCGCTACTCGCAGCGATATGGCCATTGCAGATTGCCTTCACGAGTGTTGCCGCACAAGAGCACATCTTCCTCGTGCTGTACCTGTGCGTTGTTGCTGGGATGCTTGCCATTCCGCGCACCGCTCGTGTTGCGCCGATTGTCATGCGAGCACTTGTCATTGGCATGTGCATCGCCGTCGCCAATTTGTTCCGTCCTGTCGCCGTGATTGCCTTCCCTGTGCTTGTGCTGTATGTATGCGCATGGCGATGGCGCGATGTGCCACGACGGTGGGTGTATCGCGCGGTGACGGTCGGCACGGCATTGTGTGCATTCGTTGTGTCGACATCGCTCTTCAATGTTCCGATCGAGAGCATCACTGGCATCAATATCAACAAGGCGCGACCAGGCTTTAGCATCTATGTAGGAACGCATGCCCCCTCACATGGTATGTGGTTTCCGGAATCATACAACCTCGTGTATCGCACGGCATACAGTGCCGATACGGCGCATCAGCGATCGATGGAGGCTGCGATACAGCAGATCACGGCTAATCCCATCGGGATGGTCGTCCTTGCCGTTGAGAAGTTCCACTACTTCTGGGCATCGGGTGAGTATGCTGTGATGTACTCCACGCGTGAGATGGGTCAGCGCGGTGTGTCGCCATGGCTTGCAGCGCATCACACCAGCACGCTTGTTGCATCGCAGGCGATGTATGCCGTACTTGTCGCGCTTGCGGGTTTAGCACTATGGCGTCGGCGCCGACAGATCACCGAGCTCGATGGTATCGTGGTAACCACATTTCTTGTGCATGTTGCGTGCTTTACAATTCTCGAAATTCAATCGCGCTATCACATGGTTGTTGAGCTCATGCTGCTCATTCCGGCAGCGACGCTGTTGGTGCGACGTCAGCATTACGAGGAGGCAGGTTCGTCATGGGGGTGATACGTAATCTCGCAGATCGGTTGCACCGTGCAATGTCACGCGTCACATCAAGTGGTGCGTTTATACCTGAGGTGGACGGACTGCGGTTTGTTGCGATCATCTCGGTGATCGTGTTCCATATGTACGGCGAGTACTTCACACAGAAGGCGCTTCCACCGTGGCAAGAGGGTGGCGACACGGTTGCGTGGCTGATATTCACAGGACATTTCGGTGTGCAGCTGTTCTTTGTGATCAGCGGGTTTGTGCTCGCGCTACCGTTTGCGCAGCATCACATTGATGGCGGACGTCCCGTCAAGCTCAAAGACTACTTCTTGCGACGCCTTACGCGCCTCGAGCCGCCATACATCATCAGTCTTGTCATCTACGTCATCGTACGCTTCTACTTCGCAGGGTACAACGTAGAGAAGATCATCGAACTCATGCCGCATTTCTGGGCGCACGTGTTTTACGTGCACGGATTCATCTACGGCTCAATCAGTCAGCCTGGCTACGTCTCGGTAAACCACGTCACGTGGAGTCTCGAGATGGAGGTGCAGTTCTACATCCTTGCGCCGCTGCTTGCGAATGTGTTTCGCATTGCATCGCCCACGGCACGTCGTGGCGTGCTGATCGGGGCCATCATCCTGATCCATCATCTTGTCACGTTGGTGCCACGGTCGTCGCTTGCGGTGCTTGTTGTGCCGTTCTTGCCGATGTTCTTTGTTGGGTTCTTGCTCGTCGACGTCTTCCTTGTCGACTGGAAGCGTGCGCCAGAGCGCACATGGGTATGGGATGTGATCGGTGTGATTGCCTGGTGTGGAGGCCCCTTCCTCTTGCAGCAAGGATACTTCGCCGACCTCGCGGCCATCTTCGTTGTATGGATTGCCTACATGAGTGCATTCCGTGGTGTGATGCTCTCGTACATCTTTCGCAATCGATGGATTGTTGCGATAGGGGGCATGTGTTACACGCTGTACTTGTACCATCCAATCATGTTGTGGCCGTTGCAGCAGTTCTGGAAGACCTACCTCTTCGGGTTCGAGCGCACGACCGATCTCGGTGTGATTGCCCTGCAGCAAGCAGTGTACATCACGTCGGTGATCGCGCTCTGCACGGTGTTGTTTGTTGCCTTTGAAAAACCATTCATGAAGCGTAGAACATGGCGACTCAAGCTCGAGAAACCACATACGCACTGATCACCGGTGCATCGGCTGGTATAGGACGTGAGTTTGCGCGCATCCATGCCTCGCGCGGTGGCAACTGCGTACTGGTAGCGCGACGCGGCGATGCATTGCGCGAGCTGCAGCACGAAATTGTGTCTGCATACGGCGTGCGTGTCGAAGTGATCGAGGCTGATCTTGCCGAGGCAGATGCTGCAGAGCGCATTTGTACTGTGCTGGATGAGCGAGGCATTGTTGTTGACATCCTCATCAATAATGCCGCGTTCGGTATGTATGGTCAGTTTCAGGAGGCAGACCTTGCCCGCAACACCGACATGATTGCAGTGAATATCACATCGCTTGTGCAACTGACGCGACTCGTGCTGCCGGGCATGATTGCGCGGGGGAGTGGACGTATTCTCAACGTCGCATCCACGGCGGCGTTTGTGCCGGGTCCGACGATGTCGGTGTATTACGCATCCAAAGCATTCGTGCTGCATTTCTCAGAGGCCATCGCTGATGATCTTCGCGACACAGGCGTGACTGTTACCGCGCTATGTCCGGGTCCGACCGAGAGTGAATTTGCCGACGTTGCGCGTGTGCGCAAGAGTGCGGCCTTCCAGCGTTTACCCGTGCCATCATCGCATGCTGTTGCAGCGTACGGCTATCGTGCAATGTTGCGTGGTAAACGTGTTGCGATTCACGGAGTAATCAATGCGATCACCGCCCGCCTTGTTGGACTTGTTCCGCGCGCACTCGTTGTACGCGTTGTGCGGATGATTCAGCAAAGCGCGTAGTTGTAACACGTCGGAAACTTTTTCTCCATTCGTTCGTCAATGCGTCCGAATGGAGATGAGCACGTGGGGGACACCACCACGGTCCTGCTATCTACGTTGTTCATACTCCTGCACTGCGGCGATGCCTCGGGTTACACCGGGGCATCGCTGTTTTGTATCAGGGGGCAGGAACGAGGAAGCCCTCTGGCTCGCGTTCCGGCGGAAGAGGGAACATCGCTTTCACGAGCGGTACCAGTTCGGAGAGGTCAGGTAGAATCGGCGAATCAGGCTCTACTGATCGTACCTCTCCATCGACCATGATGGCTAGCCGTGCTCCAGCCGAGCGGTACTGATTCCGAACGTCATAGGACGAGCGGATGAATGCAGCGGCAACTCGAGCACGATGTTCGTCGCCACTCATCAGTTCAGAGCGGAGCGAATCCACCGCATCCTTGTTCGATGAGCTTGGGTGGATGTTGCTCGGCATCGTAGAGAGTCCATTCATGGCAGACCTCGATGTAGTACGAACGGAAATTACGGTAAGAACGATCGAAACGCCTCTGTTGATCAGCGATCGCAATCATGTGGCCACCCATAATGAAGCGCAGGTAGACTCGCGCCATCGTGACGTCGACAGAGCGCACAAGCAGCACACACAGTAGAATTGTGTAACCGCTGCGTCTCGCATCGGCAAGACGACGTACCAATGTCACCCCAGACAGCGTGGACTCAATTGCGAATGATTTGCGCGATGTGATTAACGTATCAATGTGATGTAATGCTAGGCGTCCTGCCGCAATGTTGCGTTGTGGTTCGGGCACATCGTGCAGGTCTCTTCGGATGGCATCTGGGTCTATAATCCCGACGCACTCCGGGTATCCCTCTAGGTACCATCGAGCGAACGTCGATTTACCGACGCCGTTTGGGCCCCCTATAACGATGATGAATGGCTTCTGCACACATCATCGTGCTTCCGCATCCCTTCGACGTGACTACAGAGAGCCGAGCCTAACTCCACCCATTATCGCACATCGAACCGGTTTAGCGCACTCGAAAACGTGCGGCGTATCGATTCAAACTCCTGCGAGAACTGCTTCGAGCGCCGCGCAGAAATCACGGCAGACTCAATCGTATCTGTCTCGCCGAACCACGGAAGTGGTGCTTGGCCAGCAACGGAGATCTGGAGCTTGCTTCCATTTTCGCGATCAAGATAGAAGTGATCCTTCACTGCGCCGAGAATCTCACCAGCCTGGTACGCAGTGACGTTCGACATTTCGATCACACCTTCATAGTCGCGGATGATCCGCACAACATCGTCGGGACTCGTCACGAAGTACTTCAACACAGAGGCGAATGCCTTATCAGCACGACTCGGCTTGTGTGGTGCAGGAGCCGGTGGTGTCGGTGGCGCAGGAGCAGGTGGTGGCGGTGGTGCGACTGATTTAGGGGGTGCAGCAGGCGCAGCAGTCGGCGTCGCAACCGGTTTGGCTGTCGGCGAGGCCATCGGCTTTGTGCCTGCCTCTTTATCGACCCCACCTTTTGCTACATAGCGCTTCTTAACGGCTTCGACGTAGACATCGATCTCTGCGATTGCGAGATCGACGATGAAGTACGCCTTGCCTAAGCGGTCGACAAACGCAGTAATCTTCTGGAAGCGAACATCCTTGCTGAGATCGACGGACGCAAAGTGGTCGAACCCCTTTGCTGCGCGCACAAGCTCTGTCTGACGCAATTCTTCGCTTGGATTGTTGCGAGCCACCCAACGACGGATACGTCGCGCCTGATTCAGTGCCAGCTTGAGATTGGAATCAAAATCGCCATTGTTGAGCTGCTTCACGCGCGCCTGGATTTCTCCATTGCTCGTGAGCTCAATAATCATCAGAAGAAAGTCGAATTCCTGTTCCGTCAAAGGGGGCTCCATCGTGTAAGGGGTCGCAATAATACGACATTGGGCGACCCTATGCGGGCCCCCTACAATGCCAAAAGCCCTTGCATCCAATGATACAAGGGCTTTGTTTGTAGCGGGGGCAGGACTTGAACATTATGATATGTGGAGAAATCCTGAGATATCCAGAGTATTTGTAACACAATGAAAACAAAGGGAATACGTTGACTTTACGCATCGGGAAGGTTGCCGCGATATGCAGAGATCAACTCGAAAACCGTAAGCCAAACCGTAAGCCAAAACTCTTCAAAGGGCTACACATGGGCCGATTTATTCT
>CAJAIA010000001.1 GCA_903939735.1 uncultured Ignavibacteria bacterium | reverse complement strand
TGCCACGAAGATAGACAGGCAACGCCTGTCCTTCGTTGAACTATTCCTCCGTGACAACAATCGTCTGTCGTACAATCCCATTGTCTATTTGCAGTTCTACCACGTACACACCCGTCGCTGGCGCATAGGAGGTCTGATACGGCCTGCCTATCATATCTGGCATACGACGATGAACCGCTTGCAGGATCATCACGGAACAGCAACACATCTCCCTCATAGTTATCACGAATAAACACAGACTTCACGGGGATGGCAGTGTCGACACCATCAATTGAAACAAGAGTTGACTTTCGGACCCAGATGCCGTCGTGGAGTGAAGCAAAACATACGGTGTCGGGTTTTCCCTTACCGCTGAGAACCGCCAACACAGAGTCCGTGCCGACCCGTGCAAGAACGGGTTCGCTACTGAACTGATCGCTGCGCAGATGCAAATCAAACTTCCGACGTTCCTTTCCGGGACAGATCATAAAGAGGTTGCGATTGCGGTCTTCAACCACAGACGCACCCGCAGTGGGTTGTCGTATCCGTGCGATAGTCGTATCGCACGTGAAGTTCGCGCCGCAGTCATAGCTGTAGCATATCACACGATCGTCACGGTCGGACGAGAGGATGATCCTGTCGCAGTCTATTGTGCTGTCGAACGCAGTAGAGCTTCCGATCGGACTTTCAATAAGCGTAAACCTATCGTTTGAATCGATTCTCCAAGACCGACTTCCAGAAAATCCTTGCTGTGCAATCAGTGCGAAACTGCTCCCAGCAGAGACATAATGGCTCTGATATGCAGCTGTTCCCTCTACTTCCGGAATCTTATGCAATGTCCATGTGGCAGTATCGATTCGATAAATTCCTCTACCTGCGATTCCAACGAATATGGTACCACTCTTGGGCTGTTGCACTAGAGCAGGGGTCTGAGTTGTACGAATATCCTTCGACCGTAGCACGAGTTCCACGTGGGTCTGCCCAAGCATGTTCACCGCAGCACCAACGACACACACGATACACGCCAGCGAGCGGAGCGCAATCACTGGCAGACATTTTATCATCAACTACCCCAGATAAAAGAAAACAAAGCACCCCCTATGTCTCTGGGTAGAACATACGGAACTCTTGAGCCGGTGTCAATGCAAACAGACACTCTTCGTCTGGCCGGCATATCTGGTAATCCGCGTAGTTTGCGCCCCATGACATCACGACAAATTCGACAAGTAAAATCGTTTAACGCAGTTGATGCAGATCATCGGCTGTGCGGATTCGAATATGATGATCAGCTTGATACACCACTGCCACAACGGAAGCGGATGACCCGCTAACCTCAAGCGACTTTGAACCATCAAGGTCTGCAACGAGCACACCAGCAGTGAAGTTGTGCTTCGCAATGTAGGGCATGTCTCTCGCTCTGCTGCATCGAACGAGGGAGAGGTATCGAACAACTCTCTTCTTGTTTGACGACTGCCATGTGTCAATATGATCTTTCACAACACGTTGTGGGAGAACGCAGCTCTTACAACCCTCCATTCGCACCAGAAACACCACAACTATCTCGTTCCCGCTCGCGTCGGTGCGGAGATCTAGGTCGCGAAGCCAAGTCGGATAGGCAAACACCATGATCAATACCATGGCATGGAGGAACAGCATGCAGCTACTCAACTGAGTATGTTGTGATACACCAATCTTTCGTCGCGACGTTGCGTTCGAGGACTCTGACCACCGAATCCGGGACGGGCCAATCAACTACGCGCATTGCATTGTAGCCGCGCTCGCGTATAGCTATGTGTCCGCGAGGGAGAAGTGACGATGTGATAGGGTCGAATGAGGCAAACACGAGATGGGAAACGATGGAATCCGTGGTGCTCGTGTTCCAATCGGTAAATGTGGCCGCATACAACGATGCGCCCTGTTGGAACCCTGAACAAAGGAACGCATTCGGTGGATTGTTCTTCATGCGCGTGCCAGTAGAGCGATTGGATCGCAACATGGGCATTACGTGTTGCACGACGTTCGAGTAGGAGACCTCTTGTGGTTCACGTGTTGTGCTATCAATCACCAAGCAGTACGGCGACACTCCAGAGGTAAACAGCAGCCGTTCATTTGGTCCGATCCGCGGCTGACTGAATTGGAATCCGTATCCGAAGTCAGCCAAGATCTCGGTTCGAATTGACACATCGCCCCCCAATCGCTGCCCATCGCGCGTGTATCGTGTGTACAAGGGGACTCTTGAAATGAGGCTGTGACGCGCGAAGTCGTTCATGAAGGTCGAATCGAATTCGTTGACGAGAAGGTCACGTCCGAGGAACGCCATAACCGAGCCGCTGAATAGGCGCGTGGGGGTAACTGATGGATGATCGATTACCGTAAGCGATGCCATCCTTAGTGTTTTGAGCTCATATTTCATCAACACATTGGTAATGAAGGACGTCACCAGTCCCTCTACATCAGCAAAAAGGCGCATGCTGGCGGTGGCGAAGATTGTATCCGAGTGTGGATCAATCCTTGCGACCAAGATCTTAGGTTTGGTAGAAACCTGCGAAGCGAGCTCATCGACAGATATTCCCATACGCTCTGCAGCTTCGTCAAAACTGATGTACGCGCCGTTCCCATGCAATGCGCGAACATCACGAAGCGCGCGCTCCATCATGTCTAGACCCGGCTCTAGTGCTCCGATGTATCTACCGGAGGTTGATGAGTACACGTGAACGACTCCGGAGCTAACATCCGTGATGACCGCCATGGAGTCTCGCGTTTCTACATGCACGGGGAATAAAAGAGGCAAGGCGTCGCTCTCTTGAAGGACTACCCGATTCTTCACTTGAATCTCCAACGTCTTCAATTCCCGTACGTGCGCTTCGCCAAGGCTACAGCCTGTCAGAAGAATCAATACGAACGTTGCGATAATCATGTGTTAGGTATTGATTGATGGTTATCAACGTTGGGCATCCGTACTCCAAAACCAACACGGGCGCGAGTGACATGATTACTAATCACACGCGCCAAAGGAAGACCTGATGCATTCACTCACAAGTTGTTGATCGTCTCCCAACGTCCGCCGGATGGCAGTCCAGATACCTCAAAGACATCCATCCAAGCGCCACCGGGGCCGATAGTGAAACAAGTCCCCGTTGTGCCAAGGCACTGCACAAGGACATCTCCGGTTTGAGGATCTTGGAACGAGTTTGGTTGAGCCTGACCAGTATTGTTGGCATTGGGCTGAAAAACTCGTGGTGGGAAAGGTTTATACCTCTTAGGTGCGGCAATCGACAATGCGAGTGCAAATGGCACGACAAGCAGGGCACTTACGGCCATGCGGATTAGACGAGTATTCATAAATCACACTCCCACAAAAAAACTAGAAAAACACAAGAGCTAATCAGTAACTGCCTTTTGATTATACGAATATCGACGCAGTTATGCAAATAGAATCTCAGTTCTGGATGTTGATGATTGGCACCATTCACTGTGTCCAGTTAGGTGCTCTGCCTAGTGCCCGGCGCGCCGTATTTTGCGCCCCATGACATCACGACAAATTCGACAAGCGTATCTGACGTTCTTTGAGGAGCGCGGACATCGTGTTGTACCATCGGCTCCGGTGGTACCGCACGGCGATCCGACGTTGCTGTTTACGAACGCAGGGATGAACCAATTCAAGGATGTGTTCCTCGGCATCGGCAAGCGTGATTTTACGCGTGCAGTCGATACGCAGAAGTGCATCCGTGTGAGTGGGAAGCACAACGACCTCGAAGAGGTGGGATACGATACGTATCACCACACATTCTTCGAGATGCTCGGCAACTGGAGCTTCGGCGATTACTTCAAGAAGGAAGCAATTGCATGGTCGTGGGAGTTTCTCACGTCAACGCTGAAGCTCCCGAAGGAGCGCCTCCACGCTACGGTGTATCGCACCGATGACGAGGCATACGAAATCTGGAAGGCGTACCTGCCTGAGACACACATCCATCGCTTCGACGAGAAGGACAATTTCTGGGAGATGGGGGATACGGGGCCATGTGGACCGTGCACGGAGATTCACTTCGATCGTACGCCAGACCTCTCGGGCGGTCCGCTCGTGAATGCCGGTGTGCCAGAAGTGATTGAAATCTGGAACAACGTGTTCATCCAGTACAACCGCACGGCAACAGGTGAACTTGAGAATCTGCCATCAACGCACGTCGATACCGGCATGGGCTTCGAACGTCTGTGCGCCGTGATGCAGCAGAAGGATTCGAACTACGATACCGATGTATTCCAGCCAATCATTGCCTACACGGAAGATCTCTGCGGACGTTCCTATCGTCCTGAGCTGGAGAATCCCGATGGCGTAGCAATGCGTGTGATCGCAGATCACATCCGCACGTTGTCGTTTGCGATTGCCGACGGCGCACATCCTGGCAATGAAGGACGTGGCTATGTGCTGCGTCGTATTCTGCGTCGCGCTGCGCGCTATGCGCGCAATCTTGGTCTCACCGAGCCGGTGCTCTGGAAGCACGTTGGCATCCTGTGTGAGACGATGGGCGATGTGTTCCCGGAACTCGTTGAACGTCGTGACATTATCGAGCGCATTATTCGTGCAGAAGAAGAGTCGTTCCTCGCAACACTCGATCGAGGTTTGCAACGCTTCGACGCACTCGATACACCAAACGGCGTTGTGCGTGGTGCTGATGCATTTGAGTTGTACGACACATTTGGATTCCCACTTGACCTCACGCAATTGATTGCGCGTGAGCGTGGCCTACAGGTTGACGAAGAAGGTTACACAGCGCTGCTCCAACAGCAACGCGAGCGCTCACGCGCGGCACGCAAGAGTCACGCACAAGAAGCACTCACTTCAACGATCGATCACGCTTCGGAATTCGTTGGCTACACATCTACACAGGTAACATCTGATGTGCTGTATGTCGACGGAACATCGATAGTGTTGGCCCAGACGCCGTTCTATGTGGAGATGGGCGGACAGATGGGCGATACGGGTGTGATAACGGTGGGCGGACAGTCCGTGCGCGTCGAAGAAGTTCGCAAGGTGGGGGATGCCATCATCCACATCTGCGAGCAGCCCCTTGACATCGCACCCGGTGACAGCGTGCTTGCCGTGGTCGACCGTGAGCGTCGCCGCGACATTGAGCGTGAGCACTCGGTAACGCACCTCTTGCACGAATCGCTGCGTCGCGTTCTCGGAACGCATGTGCAGCAGTCGGGCTCGTTGGTTAATCCAGAGTATTTGCGATTCGACTTTGCGCACTTCGAACGCATGCGACCAGACGAGCTGCAAGCCGTTGAAGACATGGTCAATGAAAAGATCTTCGCCTCAATTGATGTTGTCACAGAGGAACTTCCGATTTCGAAAGCGCGCACCGTTCCTGGTGTGAAGATGTTCTTCGGCGATAAGTATGGCGATAGCGTTCGCGTGGTGTTCATCGACGAGACCTTCTCGGTGGAGTTCTGCGGTGGAACGCACGTACGCAACACGAGCGAGATCGGGATGTTCAAGATTCTTTCCGAATCAAGTGTTGCCAGTGGCGTTCGACGTATCGAGGCGATCGCTGGACGGAGCATTCCGCAGTGGATCCACAATCGTGACCTGCAGCGTCTGGCCACGGCTGACGAAATCGCGAAGCATCTCGAGCGCATCAAGCAGCTGGAGCGTGAACTCGCATCGCTCAAGACAGGCGAATTGAAGTCGCTCATCCCGAACATCATCAATGCAGCAACAACCGTTGGCGACATCAAGGTTGCCGTCGGGACTGTTGACGTAGCAGACAGCGATCAGCTCAAGGAGTTGGGCGACGCGCTGCGTTCAGGACTCGCCACGCATGGCATCGGACTCCTCGCTGCAGTGGTGGATGAGAAGGTCCAATTAGTCTGTGTTGTCACGGATGACCTCACTCAAACACACAGTGCAGGTAAGCTCGTTGGTGCCGTTGCAAAACTTCTCGGTGGCGGTGGTGGCGGAAAGGCGCATCTTGCGACCGCTGGCGGTCGGGAAGTTGCGAAGCTCAACGATGTCCTGGCACAATTCCCAACAATGATTCAATAATCGATCCTCCGAAGGAACACACACAATGGCAAATTCATACGAAGCAGTCGGCACGCTCCATGCAGTCATGGACACACAGCAAGTGAAGGACACCTTCAAGAAGCGCGACTTCGTGCTTGAAATGGCTGACGGAAACTATCCGCAGCACATCAAGTTTCAGGTAACACAAGATCGCTGTGCGTTGCTCGACACGATGAAGGTCGGACAGCAAGTCAAGGTCCTCTTTAACCTCCGCGGCCGTCCGTTCCAGAACCGTGAAGGTCAAACGGTGTACTACACGAATCTCGAAGCTTGGCGCATTGAAGGTGCATCAGCAGCAGCTCCTGCATCAACAGACTACAGCCAGATTTCTCCTGCACAGTCAGGTGCGAAGGACGACTTCGACGACGTCCCATTCTGATGACAGTTGATGCATACATCAGAGCATGTCAACCGGAACATGCCGGGATTCTCACAGAGATCCGTACGATGGTGCATCGAAGTCTGCCAACAGTCGAGGAGTGCATCTCCTACGGCATGCCAACGTTCCGCATCACGAATGCCGTGCTCTTCCACATTGGGAAAGCACGGCATTGTTGTTCTATCTATCCGGGTTCACGGGTCGTTGCAGAGTTGGGGTCGTTGTTGGAAGGTTACTCAGTGAGGAAGGCGACAATTCATCTTCCTCTTGATCGCCAAGTATCCCAGTCGCTCATCGAGCACATCATAACCCTGCGAATGCAACACATATCGGGCGATCTGCAACCTGCGCCGTAACTTCGCAGGAATGGAACGAATACTTTTGATTGGATCGGGCGGACGCGAGCACGCACTCTCTGCGGCGCTTCTCCGTTCGACATCGTGTGAGAAGCTCTGGGTTGCACCGGGAAATCCCGGCATTGCACGTGACGCTGAATGCGTCCAGCTTAACGCGTCGGACCATCTTGCGGTCGCGAAGTTCTGTCTCAAGAACAACGTCACACTTGTGGTGATTGGTCCAGAGCAACCTCTTGCTGAAGGGTTGGCCGATGCACTCCGCGAGGAGAACATCGACGTGTTTGGTCCATCACAAGCGGCCGCACAGCTAGAGTCATCGAAAGGCTTTTCGAAAGACTTCATGGCGCGGCATCACATTCCAACAGCGCCATACCGTCGATTCACGTCTGCCCAGCACGCTGATGCTCGCGCATACGCTGCAGAGCATGCATTGCCTGTCGTCGTAAAGTATGACGGACTTGCCGCAGGTAAAGGTGTTGTTGTAGCAACGACGCACGGCGAAGCGCTCGACGCCATCGACATGATGTACGACGGCGTGTTTGGCGACGACGGCATCGTGATCGAAGGCTTTCTCTCCGGTCAGGAAGCCAGTGTGTTTGCAATCTGTGATGGACGCGACATGATCACGCTGGCGCCCGCGCAAGATCACAAGCGTATTGGCGACGGTGATACCGGAAAGAACACCGGTGGCATGGGCGCGTACGCACCTGCCCCAATCGTTACCGCATCGCATCGTGAAACCATTCGCGAGCGCATTGTGCGCCCCTTGCTTGAGGGCATGCATGAAGAGGGTACTCCATTTATTGGTTGCCTCTTCTGCGGACTCATGATTGACGGCGATGACGTCAATGTTGTGGAGTTCAACGTGCGATTTGGTGATCCTGAAACGCAGGCCGTCCTGAGTGTCCTTGACGCAGATGTTGCCGCACTCTTTGCGTCTGCCGCGCGCGGCTCGCTTGATGCATCCACCGTGCGATCAACGCAAATCGGCTACGCCTGCAACGTCGTGCTTGCATCGAAGGGCTATCCCGACGCGTATGCCAAGGGGCTTCCTATCACCGGCATTGACCTCGCAGAAGCAGATCCTCACGTAATCGTCTACCATGCTGGCACAACTGAGGTTGACGGGGAGCTCCGCAGCAATGGAGGACGTGTGCTGGGTGTAACCGCAACAGCTGACACTCTTCGTGATGCAGTGGCGCGGTCGTATATGGCCGTCGACAAGATATCGTTCGATGGGAAGGTGTTTCGTATAGACATCGCAGCCAAAGCATTATGAAAATTCTCGTGACTGGCGGAGCCGGGTTTATTGGGTCGCATGTTGCAGAAGCCTTTGTCGCGCAGGGCGAGGACGTCGTTGTCGTCGACAACCTCTCGATGGGGCGTCGTGAAAATGTCCCACCTGGCGCGCGCTTTGTAGAGATGGACATCACAACAGACGCGTTCACTCAGTTCATTCTCGACGAGCGATTTGACCACATCAATCATCATGCAGCTCATATGGAGCTGCGTGTCAGTGTCGAACGTCCCGTGCATGATGCCGAGGTCAACATTCTGGGATCGATCCGTATGCTGGATGCAGCGCGACGTTCTGGAGTGCAGCACGTAACGATCGCATCATCTACGGCGGTCCTTGGCGAATTCGTTGATATCCCTGCTACGGAGGAACATCCCGTGCGTCCGATCGCCCCCTATGGCGTTTCGAAGCGTGCCATGGAACTCTATGCGGACTATGAGCGGTTATCGCACGGTATGAGCATCACCACGCTTCGCTACACCAACGTGTACGGTCCGCGCCAGAACCCACATGGCGAATCGGGCGTGATCGCCATCTTTCTTGAGAAGTTTCTTGCTGGGCAAGCGCCAACCATTCATGGTGATGGACTGCAGGAGAGAGACTACATCCACGTTAGTGATGTAGCGCTGGCCAATACGATGGCTGTGCAGCAGCGCGTTCAGGGCACATATCACATCTGTGCAAACTCAGCTGCCAGTGTTCTTGACGTTGTTACGCACCTTCGATCGGCGCTTGCTACGCCGTGCAGTGTTCATCACGGCCCGGCCAAGGCAGGGGATCCCGCACGTACGCGAGGATCACACGCAGCATATACCGCACGCACCGGCTGGAGTCCGGTCGTAGAACTTTCGGACGGCATTCGCTCCACTGTGGAGTGGTTTCGGGAGCGTCATGAAACATCCACATGAACCTCCGACCGCTTTTTTTCACCCTCCGGAGCTTGTAACTTTGGAGGATTCGGCTGAAAACGTCTTACACACGAGGTTGGTGAACATGCAGATGGTTGGTCGACGCACACTTGGTGTCGTTATGACACTCCTAGTTTCCACGCTACTTACAGCGTGCAACATCGATGGTTTCTTCACCAAGTTCCAGGACGACCCCGTGTGGGTAGATCCGAATGCTGCTGCGAAAGAAGCGGCTGGAACGGCTGATGCTGGCGGACCCGGCAAGGCTGTTTACTCGCGTAAGTGCGCGACGTGTCACCAAGGAACTGGCAAGGGTGTTCCTGGAAACTACCCTCCGCTTGTCGGGTCAGAAATCGCAAATGGCGATCCTACCTACCCGATTCGCATTGTGCTTCACGGTTTCCGTGGACCAATCGAGCGTCAGGGTGTGGCCTACAACAATGCCATGGCATCATGGAAGTCACTGAGCGACCAAGAAATCGCAGATGTCTTGACCTATGTGCGCTCCTCATCGCTTGGAAATTCGGGAGCAGCCGTCACGGCCGACGAAGTGAAGGCCGTGCGTGAAGCAACTGCCAGCAGAGCAGTGCCATACACTGAAGCAGAATTGCTTCAGTAACCTACCACGTCAAATAAATTCTCACTGGAGTTCTCATTCATGGACGGTTTCTTCAGCGTCTTCGACATGCTCGCGTGGTTCCCAGAGAACATTTCCACGTTTGGGCAAGAGCTTGACAGTCTGTTCGCGATCATTTACTGGGTCAGCGTCGCGATCTTCTTCCTGACCTTTGGTGTGCTGGGCTATTTCCTTGTGAAGTATCGCTACAGTCCTGATCGTAGGGGATACAACTACCACGGCAACAACGTTGTTGAGATCACCTGGACGGTGCTTCCAACGCTGTTGTTCGCTGCGATTGGTTTGTACTCGGATGATATCTGGGAACGCACAAAGTATTCAAAGCGTGTACCTACGGCTGACGTCGAGATCTTGGTTCTCGGCAAGCAGTACGGTTGGGTCTTCCTGTACCCAGGTGCTGATGGTGCATTCGGTCGTAATGCGCACAACGATCGCACAGCCCGCTCACTCATGAGCGCGAGCAACCCATTCGGACGTGACACTGCTGATCCTGCAGGGTTCGATGATGTGGTAACGGAAAATCAATTCGTCGTGCCTGTCAACGCAAACGTTGTCATGCGCGGCTCTTCGATCGATGTATTGCACAGCTTCTTCCTTCCGCATGCCCGTGTGAAGCAAGATGTTGTGCCGGGAACATGGATGACGATTTGGTACAACCTGTTCAAGACAGGGAAGTACGAGCTCGCTTGTGCTGAGTTGTGTGGCGGTGGTCATTACGGCATGCGTGCCGAGTATGAGGTAATGAGCCGCACAGACTATGACAAGTGGCTTGACGCACGTAATGCCGAGGTGAAAGCTGCACGGACACCTCAACCTGCACCAGCCGCGACCGCCGATACGGCAGCTGTCGCATCACTTCGCTAACGAATTCGACCTAGGAGCAACATCGTATGAGCACATCAACACTCCAGCACGGATCAGCAGCCGAACACGGCCATGATCACGAGCACGAGCACCACCACGATCTTCCGTGGTACCGTAAGTATGTCTTCTCGACCGACCACAAGGTGATTTCGAAGCAGTTCATGCTTTCGTCACTCTTCTTCTTGTTCGTCGGCGGTGCATTCGCCCTGTTTATTCGCTGGCAGTTGGCATATCCGGGTCAAGCCGTGCCAATCATCGGCGATATTCTTCCGGCGTCATGGGCAACAAATGGTGTCATCTCACCAGAGTTCTATGCCCAGTTGCTGACGATGCACGGGTCGATCATGATCTTCTTCGTGATCATCCCGTTTGCCGTGGGCATGTTCGGCAACTTCTGTATTCCTCTGATGATCGGTACCGACGATATGGCGTTGCCGAAGCTGAATATGTGGTCGTTCTGGCTGGTACCACCAGCGGGTTTGATCATGATGGCTGGTTTCTTCACAGAAACGGGATATGCAGCAGCAGGATGGACGAGCTATCCACCGCTATCTGCGCAAACAGGTCTCGCAAAGTTTACGATCTCGGGTCAGACGCTCTGGACCATCAGCGTGTTCCTCGTTGGCTTCTCATCCATCATGGGTGCTGTGAACTACGTTGCTACAGTGTTGAACAAGCGTGCCAAGGGTATGAAGTTGTTTGATATGCCCCTGACGGTTTGGGCACTCTTCATCACAGCTATCATCATCACACTTGGAACTCCGGTTCTTGCCGCTGGTCTGTCGATGTTGTTCATGGACAACTTCCTTCACACGAGCTTCTTCCTTCCTGACAATCTGGTCACGAACTCCACGTACTTCGGTGGTGGTCAGCCGATCTTGTTCCAGCACGTGTTCTGGTTCTATTCGCACCCAGCCGTGTACATCATGATCCTGCCGTTGATGGGTATCGTTTCTGACGTGATGGCGACATTCTCACGCAAGCCTATCTACGGATACAAGGCGATGGTATTCGCTATTGCTGGTATCGCATTCCTTGGCTTCATCGTGTGGGGTCACCACATGTTCCAGTCGGGTATGAATCCGCTGCTCGGCACAACGTTCATGCTTTCTACCATCGTGATCGCCGTACCATCGTCGATCAAGGTGTTCAACTGGTTGGGTACACTCTGGCGTGGTAACATCCAGTTCTCATCAGCCATGTTGAATGCGTTGGCCTTTGTCTCGATGTTCATCATCGGCGGTCTGTCGGGTGTCTTTATGGCATCTGCTCCGGTTGACATCTACATTCACGACACGTACTTCATCGTTGCACACATCCATTACGTGCTCTTCGGTGGATCGCTCTTCGGGATCTTCTCTGGTATCTACTACTGGTACCCAAAGATGTTCGGTAAGATGCTCAACGAAACATGGGGTCGCCGTCACTTCTTCTGGACATTCGTGACATTTAATCTCACGTTCTTCCCAATGCACATTCTTGGTATTGGTGGTCACATGCGTCGCATCTACGATCCGAACGTGTATGACTTCCTCAAGGGGCTTGGTGGCGTGAACGAAGTGATCACTATTGGTGCGATTGCACTTGGCTTCTCGCAGCTCATCCTTGTTGGCAACATTCTGTGGTCGATGAAGTGGGGCAAGAAGGCTCCGCGCAATCCATGGAAGGCCAACACACTTGAGTGGGCAGCTCCGGAGCATCCTGGACACGGCAACTTCGACATGGACATCACGGTGTACCGTGGACCATACGAGTTCGGTGTTGAAGGACGTGAGGACGATTACTGGCCGCAGTGGGAAAAGGGCGCTTCGGTAAGTGTCAAGCACCACACCGTAGCAGTAACAGACGATACGAAGACCTTCGGCGCGCACTAATCGATTGACTGCCTGGCAGCTGCGATTTATGCCCTCGTCTACATCAACATTGGCTCAGGAGAAATCAGTGCGTGCGATCCATCGCGTTGCAATTGTGCTATGCGTCCTCACCTTCGGACTTATCGTCTGGGGTGGACACGTGAACACAACACGCAGCGGCATGGCGTTCCCTGACTGGCCGACATCCAACCTCGCACCGATGGTCACGTATGCACCATCGGAGTGGCTTTGGGCGAAGGACAAGTTCTGGGAGCATGGCCACCGTTTGCTCGCAGGCATCGTTGGTATGGTGACGACACTCCTGCTCGTATTGAGCATCCGTGCAACCCCTCGTTCACAACGTCCGCACCGCAGTATTGGCTTGTTGGTCGCCGTAGTGTTTGGAACGGTTGCCACGGCAATCCTTGGACTTAACCATATGCCATCGGGCATCATGGAGTCGTTCATGGTTGTACTCGCCGTCTTGCTGGTAACATTTCTGACGATTGCCATTCGCGCACCGTATGAGCTTCGTGCCATGTGGCTGTCGGTAGCAGCATTTGTAGGAGTCTGTTTGCAGGGGTCGTTCGGTGGTTACACTGTTCGAAATAATCTTCCCGACTGGACATCCACAACGCACGGTGTGCTTGCGGAGATCTTCTTCATGATGGCCATTGGCATTGCGCTGCTCACCTCGCCCACATGGGAGCGTGTGCGGGCATCGTGGTCACCGTCACAGAGTCTCCAGCGGTTGGTGTCGGCTACATGGGCTATCACACTTCTGCAGTTCTTCTTTGGGGCGCTCACGCGTCACATGGATGCATGGGGTGCAAGTATCACATGGCCGCATTGGACGGATGATGCGTTCTTCCCGTCGCAGGAAATGTGGCAACAGACGCAGGTCGTTGTGCACTTCCTTCATCGCAGCACCGCCTACGTCGTGGCGCTGTTCATCCTGGCACAGGCCATCTCTCTTCGACATGTACCAGTGCGTCTCTTCAAGAACCTCGGTGTTGTTGTCGCCGCACTCGTCGTTGTACAGATAGCTCTTGGGGCTGGAATTCTCTGGACCTTCCGCGGTGAGCTCGTTACAACTCTGCACGTCATGGTTGGTGTGGCATTGCTTGTTTCAAATAGCATCCTCATGTTTTCTATTCGCCGTCGTACCGCAACTGCACACGCTCCAGCGTCGGCAGGTACGTTCGTCGAGCAGGGAGGACATTAACCGTGGCGACGCGCGATACAGAGGCACTCCCCATGACCGAGCGCGTAGCGTCCGAGTCAATCGTGCGTCAGTATTACGAATTGACCAAGCCTGGCATCAGCCAGATGGTTGCGATGACGACGCTCACGGGATACTATCTCGCTATTCCGACGGATTTGGTCTCGTATGCCACAACAAGTGGCAACTGGCTGCACGCCGTGAACACACTTGTTGGAACGCTTGCGATTAGCAGCGGCAGTTGTGTTGTGAATCACATCATGGAAAAGGATGTCGACGCTCGCATGAAGCGCACCGCATCACGTCCGATTCCGTCTGGGCTGATCTCGACAACGCATGCGAGCATCTTTGCCGCTGCGTTGACAATCGGTGGAGCAGCGCTACTTGCCACAACAAACCTCCTGACGCTCGTGATGGCTATCGCGACGTGGTTGTTCTATGTAGTGGTCTATACGCCCATGAAGCAGCGGTCGTCTCTCGCTGTGATTATCGGTGGAATTCCGGGCGCGCTTCCGTTTGCAGGCGGCTGGACGGCCGTTCGCGGAACGTTCGATCCCATGGCATTTGCCTTGTTCGCCATTCTCTTCTTCTGGCAGCTTCCACATTTCTACGCGCTGTCGTGGATGTACCGTACGGACTACCGAGCCGGGGGAGTTGTCTTGCGTTCGATCTCCGATGAAACCGGATCGACGCTTGCTTGGCAAATGATTCTCACAAGTGTTCTCACGCTTGCTGCTGCGGTGGTTCCGACATTGCTAGGTGCAACTGGCTACCTCTATCTTGTCGGAGCAGGTCTGCTCGGCGCATGGCTTGTGGTGGAGAGTATCCGATTCCGAACGAACGCCGATGCCGGCGCTGCGCGACGTGTTCTTCTCACGTCGTATGCAGTGTTGATGGGCTTGGTGCTTCTCATGTTTCTTGACAAACAATGATCAACTATAGGGTGAACGAATGTCTTCTGCCTTGAATCTCTCTCACGAGCCCGTTACCAAGATTGCCAGTGGCAAGCTTTCGATGTGGGCCTTCCTCGCGTCGGAACTCATGTTCTTCTCGGGGTTCTTTGGCACATTCATCGTGCTGCGCAATTCGAACTACGAGGTCTTCAAAGCTGGATCCGAGCAGTTGAGCTGGGTTCTTGCGTTGGTGAATACCTTCATCCTGATTGGTAGCTCGCTGACGATGGCCATGGCTATCTATCATCTTGAGCGCCACAACACGAAGCAGTTCCGTGTCTTTATGGGACTGAGCATTCTCGGTGGATTTGGCTTCTTGATCGTCAAGTTCTTCGAGTACAGCGCGAAGTGGCATCACCACCTGTTCCCAGGACAAGAAGAGCACACAATCTTCTTCTCGTTCTACTTCCTCATGACAGGCTTCCACGCCATGCACGTTATTGGTGGCATGATTCCGATGGCATACATGCTGTTCCGTTCATACGGTAAGGGCGGATATCCATATCCAGGCAAGGTTGAAACCCTTGGTCTCTACTGGCACTTTGTCGACTTGATGTGGATCTTCATCTTCCCAGCTCTGTACCTCATCTTCCCGTAACCCAACAACGACTACCTCTCGGAGTATCATCTCATGAGTCACGATCACGGAAACATTTTGCCGTCGTACCTCAAGGTGTTTTTCACCCTGATGGCATTGACACTTCTTACAGTTGCCGCTGCGAAGCTGGTGCATTTCCCAGACGTTGCATTTATCCCAGGATATGTCCTCAACATCACTGTTGGTTTGGCGATCGCTGTGGTTAAGGTGACGGCGGTTATGTACATCTTCATGCACTTGAAGTTTGATAACCCAATGTTGCGCTTCTTCGTCTACATCCCAGTCTTCTTGTTCCTTGTGCTGGGATTCGCGCTCAACTTCCTTGAGAAGTGGACGTACCTTCACTAATTCTGATTGAAGCTTCGTGACCTATCGTAGTCTTATCGGTGCTGGTATCGTCGTGATCACACTCGTTGTGGCCGCGGCCTGCTCTCCATCGACACAGGAAACAAGTGATGCTGCTGCAGAGCAGCGTGACACACTTCCCGTGTTTCGTGTGGTCGCACCGTTTTCGGCGATAGATCAGAATGGCGGACAATTTTCTACCGCCAGTGTGGCGGGGAAGTATTGGCTTGGGTCGTTCTTCTTCACACGGTGTCAGACGGTATGTCCGGCGCTCAACCGCGTTCAAGCGCAAATCCAGCGCGAGTTTGGCTCCAAGCTCTCGTATGTGTCCATCACATCGGATCCGGACTTCGACACTCCAGCTGTGCTGTCGGCATATGCTTCGGAGTTTGCTCAACCAGGTGGAACATGGTTGTTTGTAACGATGCCACAGGATAGCATGCTCAAGGTGGCCTCACAGGGATTCGGTTTGATATCACCAGCAGAACCTGAAATGCATTCCACGCGATTTGTCCTGGTAGATCCAACGATGCAAGTCCGTGGATTCTACGACTCGGAAGACACAACCGCTATTGCAAAGCTCCGTAGCGACCTTCAAGGACTTGGATTATGACAGAAACGCTACCGGCCATTAATGCGACGCTGAACGCAGTTAGTACCGTGTTGCTGCTCCTCGGCTACAAGTTCATTCGTGAACGCAACATCGAGAAGCACCGTCGAGTAATGATCACGGCCTTCGTGATCTCCGTGGTGTTTCTTGCCTGCTACCTTCTGCATAAGTGGTTGTTGTTTCAGGCAACGGGATCCTTTAACACAGCATTTCAGGGGCAGGGGGCATGGAGAACGGTGTACTTCACCATTCTCATCACGCACGTCACTCTTGCAGCCTGCGTGCCTGTGTTAGCCATCATCACGATTCGTCGTGGTCTTGCAATGCGCATCGATCCACATCGACGCATCGCAAAGGTGACTCTTCCAATCTGGCTCTATGTGTCTGTCACCGGAGTGATCGTGTACTTCATGTTGTACCAATGGTTTGCAGCAGCATGAGTTCATTCCGCCTCAGAATCATCACACTTTTGGTTGCTCTTGTAGTTGGTGTGGATAATTGTTTTGCATGCCCTGCATGCAAGGATAGTTTCACCTCTGCTGGTAGCAACGGATCGACTGGAGACGCCTACTCCTGGTCGATTCTCTTCATGTTAGGCGTGCCGTTAACCATCGTTATTGTAGCGTCGATTTTCATCACTCGACGACTGCGACAGCATCCAAACACGCTCACATCGTGAACAACATGTGAGATAGGTTTCTTCAGAGCAATATATTTGCACGTCATAACACGCTAAGGGAAGCGAATGTTTTCACGCCGGTTCGACATGGGGGTCAAGGTTGGTGGTGCCATTATTGGTGCCGTTGCAGCCGTTGTATTCCTCATCGTGTTTTTCGGGTTCCGCAACGATGTAGCCGATGTCGGCTATCGTCCGGAGCAGCCAGTGCCGTTCTCACACAAGCTTCACGCTGGTGAGATGCAGATTCACTGTCAGTACTGCCACGCGGGAGCAGAAGTTTCTGCGCATTCGCCAGTGCCAACATCACAGACGTGTATGAACTGCCACATGGCAGTGACACCGAAGGATGAGGTGCAAGAGGCCAAGATCAAGGTCTTGAAGGATGCCTACGAAGCCAATCGTCCGATCGAATGGGTTCGCATCCACAAGGTGCCTGATTATGCGCACTTCAACCACAGTCGGCACATCCGTGCACAGATCGACTGCCAGAGCTGCCACGGTCCTATCGAACAGATGGGTGTTGTGTCGCAATACAAGCCCCTTACAATGGGTTGGTGTCTCGACTGTCACCGCAGTCCAGAGAAGTTCATCGTCGGTGCACGTCCGATCTCGGGTGTCTTCACGGGCAAGCTTCACGACATGAAGAATCTGTACGACAGTGCATACATCTTCACGCCGATTCCTGCGCAAGTAGGGGAGTCGCTGCCAATCACGGAGCCGCAGTTCGGTTCGTACGAGACAGCTATCCCACCGGTAACGGTTGCTGGTATTCCGCATCCGAAGAAGGCTGGGATTGGTCCGGAAAACTGTTCTGCTTGTCACTATTGATCTGATAGCGTCAGATCCACGCCAACAACGATAATCCAACAAGGTTCGCATTATGTCCGATCGTTCGCTCCACGGCTCAACGAACACAACCTGGAAGAGCATCGAAGAGCTCGCCCACGGTCCACAGGAAACTGGTGAGTTCGCTCCTGGCACAACATCAGCACCGATACTTGATTCAACGGTTAGCCGTCGAGGCTTCATGACCTTGGTTTCTGCATCGATGGCGCTTACGGCAGCTGCCTGCCGTCGTCCAGAGCAGAAGCTCATCCCAACAGTCAAGTCGCTGCAGAACGCCACACCGGGTCTGCCATTGTACTACACGTCGGTGTACATGCACCGCAACGTGGCGTATGGTGCTGTCGTCAAGACGCGCGAAGGACGTCCGATCAAGGTGAAGGGTAACGAGTTGCATGCCAGCAACTGTGGTACTTCATCATCAGAGATGCAAGCATCATTGCTGTCACTCTACGATCCAGATCGCATCCGTCGTCCACGCCAAGGTTCGGGTCCGACTTCATTTGACGCTGCGGTGTCGAAGATTGCTGATGCGGTAACGGAAGCACAAGCAGCGGGCAAGAAGGTCGCTATCGTTGTTGATGAGCACTGCTCTCCAACGATGACACAGCTGCTTGCACAGATGACGGCAGCGATGCCATGGGTGACTGCAACGGTCATGCCGGCAATCATTACAGACAATGAAGCTCGCGCTAACGCAGCTGTATTCGGCATCGATGGAGTGATCGTTCCGGATCTGTCGAAGGCATCGGTAATCGTAAGTGTTGACGCTGACTTCCTCGGCACAGATAAGCTTGCACTGCATCACACAGGACGTTGGGCTGCACGCCGCAAGCCGACGAAGGACAATCCGAAGATGTCGCACGTAACGGTCGCTGAAGCACAATACTCGCTGACGGGTATGAATGCTGATGCGCGTGTTCGTCTCCATCCGTCGCAGCTCGAGGCATTCCTTGGTGCGCTTGAAGCAGAGATTGCAGGAGCATCGGCGATCGGTGGTTCACTTGCAGCATCTGCCTCTGCCGAGACAAAGGCAGCAGCGACAACAGCGGCATCACGCTTGCGTGCAGCTGCATCGAGCAACGAAGCAGTTGTGATGGTCGGTCCTCACCTTTCACCTCGTGCACATGCAGTTGCTACCAGCATCAACGCAGCACTTGGTGCAGTTGGCAGTGGAAAGATCATCGATACAGCAAATGTTCTTCCAAACTCGAACGCGAAGAGTGCAGCGCTTGCACAACTTCGTGCAGATATGGAATCGGGCGCCGTACACGCTGTTGTGTTCTGTGACGTAAATCCGGAATACAATGCTAATCGCGCATTCAAGACAGCGATGGCGAAGGTGCCGATGATCGCTGCGATCAATCTCTACGAAGACGAAACAGCGTCGCTGGCGAAGGTCAGCATCCCAGCTGCACATTGGCTCGAGTCATGGGGAACGGCAGTTGCATTCGACGGCACGATCACGGTACAACAGCCGATGATCGCACCGCTCTGCGAAGGTGTTCCTGCAACGCCAGACGTGCTCATTGCACTTGCAAAGAAGATTAACCCTGCGTTCCTCGGCGAAATGACGACGTACGCTGAGTTTGTAAAGTCATGGGTAGAAACATCTATCCTGCCAATCAGTGGTGGAGCAACGTGGACGAAGGTTCTGCAAGACGGCACGGTTAAGCCGACATCAGCAGCTGCCGGTGCAGCATCGATGAACGTCTCGGCAGGGGCATCGCTTCCAGCTTCGACCTACCCAACAGGTATGGCAGTGCTTGCAGCACCATCTCTTGCACTCTACGATGGTAAGCTTGCTAACAACGGATGGCTTCAGGAGCTTCCTGATCCTGTCACGAAGATTACATGGGACAACGTCGCACTGATGAGTCCACAAACGGCGGTATCGCTGCAGCTTGCTAGCGATGTTTCGCCGAGTGCCGTCATCAAGGCTAATGAACAGGTCATCACGGTAGCAACATCAACTGGTACAGTTGATCTGCCGGTGATGGTGCAGCCAGGTATGGCAGACAATGTCATCGTCACGCAGCTTGGCTATGGTCGCACGTCGACAGGAATCGTCTGTGCTGGCGTCGGTGTTAATGCCTACACTCTGAGCGCTGGTTCGTATGCCGCATCAACAGTGACGGTGAAGCAGGGCGAGCGCCAACGCATCGCAACAACACAGCAACACCATACGCTTACAGACGGACACGGTGAGCGTCCGGTAGCAAAGTACATGACGCTCGGTGATGTGGCCAAGGGCGACTTCAGCGTGGTTGAAGAACACTTCAACGCGCAGGGTCCAGACGGAAAGCCACTTGCCCACGGTGAAAAGGGTGAAGGCAACTTCCTCACGCCGCTGTCTGCAACATCAGGCTACAAGTACAAGGGACATCGCTGGGGCATGGTCATCGATATGAGCCAGTGCACAGGTTGTTCATCATGCGTGATTGCATGTCAAAGTGAAAACAACATCCCAGTGGTAGGGAAGGATCAAGTGTTGCTCGGACGTGAGTTGCATTGGATTCGTCTCGACCGGTATTACACGGGCGACATGGAATCGCCGGGATCCGTTGTTGAGCCGATGCTGTGTCAGCACTGCGAAAACGCACCATGTGAAAACGTGTGCCCAGTAGCTGCGACAACGCACTCCCCAGAAGGCCTCAACGAAATGACGTACAACCGTTGTGTCGGTACTCGTTACTGCCTCAACAACTGTCCGTACAAGGTTCGTCGCTTCAACTTCCTCAATTACGCCAAGGTAGACGAGCGCAAGCCACTCGACCTTGTCTTCAATCCAGAAGTCACGAACCGCTTCCGCGGTGTGATGGAAAAGTGCACGTTCTGCGTGCAGCGTTTGCACGAAGCAAAGTGGAACGCTCGTGACAATGGTCGTTCACGCGTGCTCGATGGCGAGGCCGTGACAGCATGTCAAGAAGCATGTCCAGCAGGTGCGATCATCTTCGGAGATATGAACGATCCGAAGAGCCGCGTATCGATGACGCAGAAGGATGATCGCGGCTTCCGCGTGTTGTCGGATATCAACGTTCGTCCGTCGGTGACCTACCTCGCGAAGGTGGTCAACGCTCCGGCAACGGAGAAGGCTGCTGGAGCTTCGCACTAATTACGATCGAATACGAAACGAATTCATTGACGGGAACACAACATGACGGTGGTCCAAGAACAACAACGATTGCAGCATTCCTCTCACGAGGAACCAGTTCGCGAAGAACTCGTCCTGGGCAATCCATCGCTGCGTGACGTCACTGCACGAATCGCTAGCATCGTCGAATCGAAGATCACGCCAAAGTACCTCGCGACCCTCACGGTCACAGGTGGTATGGCCGGTCTTGGCTTGTTCGCACTCTACTACACGATCGTTACTGGTATCGGTGTATGGGGTTTGAACAATCCGATTGGTTGGGGATGGGACATCACCAACTTCGTGTTCTGGATCGGTATCGGTCACGCCGGTACACTCATCTCGGCGATCCTCTTCCTGTTCCGCCAGAAGTGGCGTACAGCGATTAATCGCTCGGCCGAGGCCATGACAATTTTCGCCGTGATCTGCGCACTGACCATGGTGTTGAGTCATACGGGTCGTCCGTGGCTCTTCTACTGGCTGCTGCCGTATCCGAATCAGATGCAGATGTGGATCAACTTCCGCTCGCCGCTTGCATGGGACGTGTTCGCTGTGAATACGTACTTCACGGTGTCGGCACTCTTCTGGTTTGTTGGTTTGATTCCTGACCTTGCGACGCTCCGTAACTACGTTAAGAGCGATATCGCAAAGAAGATCTACGGTGTCTTGTCGCTTGGATGGACTGGTTCGACACGCCATTGGCACCACTATGAAATCGCGTACATGATCCTTGCGGGTATCTCAACACCACTCGTGTTGTCGGTACACTCGGTGGTTTCGTTCGACTTTACCGTTGGTATTCTTCCTGGATGGCACACGACCATCTTCCCGCCATACTTCGTTGCCGGCGCTATCTTCTCTGGCTTCGCCATGGTGATGACGCTTCTGGTGATTACGCGTGAGATCCTCGATCTCAAGCAGTTCATCACGATGAAGCACCTTGAGAACATGAACAAGATCATGCTCGCGACGGGCATGATGGTTGGCTATGCGTATGCAATGGAAATGTTCATCGCATGGTACTCAGGTAGTGACTGGGAGCGTTGGATCTTCATCAACCGCGCGATGGGGGATTATGCATGGGCGTACTGGACAATGGTACTCTGCAACGTGATCTCTCCGCAGGTGTACTGGTTCAAGAAGCTTCGTCGTAACCTTCCGCTGATGTTTGTGATCTCGATCTTCATCAACATCGGTATGTGGTTCGAGCGCTTCACGATTATTGCCACAACCCTGCACCACGACTTCTTGCCGGCATCGTGGGGCTACTACTCTCCGACATGGGTTGAAATTTCGATCTTCATCGGCACGTTTGGCATCTTCCTTTCGCTCTTCTTGCTCTTCGCAAAGTTTGTTCCGGTGATTGCGATCGCGGAAATCAAGAGCATTCTGCCAGGTGCACAGCCGAAGCATCACCATGGTGACCACCATGCTGATGCCTCAGCCCACTAATCTCTCCCTTTCGAAACAACGATTCAGGTTGGTCACGTTATGAGCACAACACCAGTCGGCGTCATCGGCGAGTTCACAGATGTGGAAGCTGCAGTGCATGCTGCAGAGAAGCTTCGCGACGCCGGGTTCCGTAATTGGGACATTCACACTCCGTATCCTGTGCACGGCCTCGACAAGGCAATGGGCATCAAGCGGTCGATTCTTACCTACATCTCGTTTATGGGATTGATAGGGGGCTTCACGTCAGCACTAGGCCTTCAGTACTGGACCGGAGCGATTGATTACCGGTTGAATATCGGTGGCAAGGGGTTCTTCGATTGGCAGTTTTCCGTGCCGATCGACTTCGAGTTGTCGATCCTTGGAACTGCGCTTTGCACGGTAATCGGACTGTTCCATCTGTGCCGTATGCCGACATGGTACAACCGCTATCAGCACGACGAGTCTTTCATGAAGGCAACCGACGATACGTTTGTTGTGACGATTGACTCTGACGACGATCGCTTCTCAGCAGAGGGAACACCAGAGATGCTCCAACGTCTTGGCGCATCACATGTTCACCTAGTACACGCCACGGCGGAATGATCACGAACAACAACAGCGAAATCGCATGAACGCACGCAACATTATTTTGATTCTCATCGGACTCGCCGCGGCAGGTTTTGTCGCGTTGGTACTGTCCGGCAAGATCATGTGGTTCTCAACGGAGCCACCGGTGGAAATCAACCCGAACATGGATCTCCAGTTCAAGGCAATTCCGCAATCGGGGAACACCTTCTTTAGTGATCGCAAGAGTCTTCGTGAGCCGGTCGAAGGTACCGTACCTCGCGGAGCTGAGCCATACACGCTTGGTGTAGGGGATATCGACATTGCCGAAACAGCGAACGTCGATCCGAACCTTCCCGACACGGAGTTTGTGCTCGCGCGTGGCCAGAACCGTTTCAATACGTTCTGCTCGCCGTGCCACTACTACGATGGCAACAGCGAAAAATCGCAGATGACAAAGCGTCGTTGGGAAAACATCCCAAGCCTTATGGCAGATCAAGCAAAGGGGTATTCCAATGCCCGGATCTTCCACATCATCAGTGCAGGTCAGGGTCTGATGCCAAGCTATGCCGATAAGATGAATGCAACTGACCGCTGGGCCGTTGTTCGCTATCTCCGCCATATGCAAGGCGTAACAGGAACAGCATCCGCAGCACCAACGACTCAAGCTCAGTAAACAGCGATCAGGAGTAACACAACAATGTCAAATGTCTCGCTCGGTTCAACCCCGCTTATCGGGAAGATGAACAAGATTGGTACCGTACTCGCTGCGCTTGGGGCTCTTGGTCTTGGAGCAGTTTTCGCACTGAATGGTCAAGAACGTTTCTTCGCTGATTATCTGCTCGGCTTTTGGTTCTTCGCAGGTATCAGTGTGACCATGGTGTTCTTCTCAGCTCTCCAATTCCTCGCACGTGCGGGATGGAGTTCAGCGATCCGCCGTGTTGCTGAGAACTTCTCTGGTATGGTGCCATTCCTTGCGGTTGGTATCATCCCAATCATCGTCAATCTGCTGTCCCATCACTCGATCTATGAGTGGTCGCATGAATCTGCAGCAACTGACGTGATCATTCAGAAGAAGGCAGCGTATCTGAATTCGACAGCATTTATGATCCGCATGGCGGTCTATGCGATCTTCTGGATTTGGATGCACCGTTTTGTGGTGGGTAATTCACTGAAGCAGGATGCCTCAGGTTCGGATATCACACCAACACGTAAGAACTGGAAGCGTGCAGCTCCGTGGGTGCTCGTCTATGCACTCAGCATCACGTTCGCATCGTTCGATCTCCTGATGTCGCTCGAACCACACTGGTTCTCAACAATCTGGGGTGTCTACACGTTCGCCGGACACTTCGTGGGTGCATTGGCCATTGTGACGATCATGACGGTTGCGCTTTACAACAACGGACATCTTCGTGAGTACATCACACCTGAGCACTTCCATGACTTGGGTAAGCTCATGTTCGCGTTCTCTGTGTTCTGGACATATATCGCGTTCTCGCAGTATTTCATCATCTGGTACGCAAACTTGCCGGAAGAGACGATCTACTTCGCTACGCGTAACATGTATGGATGGGAGCACTTCGGTGTTGCTCTGGTGATCCTTCACTTCGTTGTGCCATTCATGGTGCTTCTGCGCCAAGACGTGAAGCGTAAGACGCGCATTCTTGTCGTAGCAGCTGCTATCATCCTGCTCTCGCACTTCCTCGACCTTGCATACATCATCATGCCTGCTGTGAGCAAGCATGCGATTCCAGATGCGCACGGACACGTTGTGTTTGGATGGCAGGAGTTTACTGGATGGATGTTCTTCGCTGGTATTTTCATGATCGTAGCTGCTCGTCAGTACGCCAAGAATAACGCCGTAGCGATCAACGATCCGCTGATCCACGAGGCAGTGGAATACACGAGCTAAGCTCTTGAATGATTCGACGATCCCACGAGCCCCTTCCCGAATACGGAAGGGGCTCTTTCGTTTGGAACAACCGTGCTATTTTTGTTGTTCACTTCGACGTTTCCCAACTACTTGATTCTATTCCATGAACCAGCACTCGTTTGATCTTGTCGTAATTGGCTCAGGCCCTGGCGGATATGTCGCTGCGATTCGCGCATCACAACTCGGTCTCAAGGTTGCCTGCGTTGAGCGCGACCGCCTTGGTGGTGTTTGCCTTAACTGGGGATGCATTCCTTCGAAGTCGCTTTTGAAGAATGCCGAGTACATGAATTTCCTCAAGCATGCAGAGGATTACGGCTTCGGTCTCAAGGACATTGATGTTGACTTCCCGAAAGTGATCTCACGCTCACGTGGTGTGGCTGATCGCATGAGCAACGGCGTAGCCTTCCTGTTCAAGAAGTACAAGGTGACGCAGATCAAGGGATGGGGCTCTATCAAGAACCCGACGACGGTAGAAGTCAAGGATGAGAATGGTGGCGTAACAGACGTGATTGCTGCGAAGACCATCATGATCGCAACCGGTGCACGCCCACGTCAGATCCCAGGTATTGATGTTGATCGTGAATACATCCTCACATCAACCGAGGCCATGCTTCAGCAAAAGACGCCAAAGTCCATGATCGTCATGGGCGCAGGCGCGATTGGTATTGAATTCGCATACTTCTACAAGTCATTCGGTTCCGAGGTGACGGTTATCGAAATGTTGGACCGTATCCTTCCTGTGGAAGACGAAGACGTTTCGAAGGAGCTTCGTAAGACGTTTGAACGTGATGGCATGAAGATCCTTACCGAAGCCAAGGTGCTCTCCGCAAAGAAGAAGGGTAAGGGCGTTGAAGTCATCATCGAGAAGAAGGACGGAACAAAGGAAACTCTGACGGCTGATCTTGCGCTGAATGCTATCGGCGTGCAGGGCAACATCGAAAATATCGGACTCGAGAACTCCGGCATCCAGATGGAGCGCGGCTGGATCAAGGTCGATAAGTTCTGTCGCACAAACGTTCCAACGATTTACGCAATCGGCGACGTAGCAGGCGCACCATGGCTTGCACACAAAGCATCTGCAGAAGGCATCGTTGCTGCTGAGCATATCGCTGGGCACCACACCGATGGCGTCGATTACGCAAACATCCCAGGCTGTACATACTGTCAGCCACAAGTTGCAAGCATTGGTCTGACCGAAAAGAAGGCCAAGGAAGCTGGCTATGAGATCAAGGTTGGCAAGTTCCCATTCACAGCCAATGGTAAGGCGCACGGCATCGGTAAGGCACAAGGATTTGTAAAGCTGATCTTCGATGCGAAGTACGGCGAAGTCCTTGGCGCACACATGATCGGACCAGACGTCACGGAAATGATCGGTGAGATGGGTATTGCAAAGGCGCTTGGTGCAACCGGCCAAGCAATCTTCAAGACCGTCCACGCTCACCCAACGCTCAGCGAAGCCATCATGGAGTCTGCAGCACTCGCATATGATGAGTGTGTGAACTTCTAATCGATGATCGTTCAGGACTGGGGTACAATTGATTTTCACGACGCATGGCGTCGGCAGCGAGAGCTTGCCGACGCCGTGTTGCGTTTAGACCATCCCGACACACTGGTGTTCTGTGAGCATCCTCCCGTGGTCACCCTCGGACGAACCACACAGCAGGGAAGCCTGCTGATGAGTCAAGAGCTGCTCGCTGCCAGAGGAATTGACGTGGTACCGATCAATCGCGGAGGAGAAGCCACGGTTCACAACCCCGGTCAATTAGTCGGATATCCGATTTTTCATCTTGCGCGCTCGCGCCAAGATCTTCACTGGTTCCTTCGTCTGATCGAACAGTCCGTTATCGATAGCCTAGCAAGCGCAGGGTTGAACGCACAGCGCGTTGAAGGCCTCACAGGTGTCTGGATAGGTGAGACACGGAAAATCTGCGCTATAGGCATTCATTGCAGCCGCTGGGTGACATCTCACGGCTTTGCGCTCAATGTGACGAATGACCTCAGCCTCTTCGATGCGATTGTGCCTTGTGGCATTCGTGAGCGTGGTGTGACGTCGTTTGAAAGGGAGCTGGCAGCTGTTCCTTCGATGTCCTGGCTTAAGGGGCACATCGCTGATGCCATGCTTGGACTGCTTCATGCAGATGTTCCGACATATCCCGTAACGCGTTGATTTAAAAAGTGTTACACTCCTCGTGTATGCGGTGGTTTCTACGTGGAATTGTCGTGAAACACCTGAAAAATGGGCGTTTGATGCAAAATGAGGCAGATTCACACCCCGTGGATAACCCTGTGGATAATGCTAAGCTCGTTCAATCGTGCGGAGTTACGAGGACAATGCAAAAAAGGGTTTGACACATGGGGTCAAGGCTCGTAGTTTTGTATCACCAACAAGCGGGAATAGCTCAGTTGGTAGAGCACAACCTTGCCAAGGTTGGGGTCGCGAGTTCGAGTCTCGTTTCCCGCTCGACGACGCGAGTCGTCACTTCCTCTTTATGCTGCATGCCTTGCCATCTCATTCCCCCCTGATGGCGAGGCATTTTTTTTTGCGGTAACTTTTTCCTCGCCATCAGTACAATACGAGCGGCCCCGAGCGTCTGTACATCAGTTGCGCCATCGTCTCCTCTCATCAACGTATTACTCTTGCATGCGGAACTACTTGGCTTTTCGATGGGGAATTGTAGCTCTCCTTGCTCTTTCGGGCGTCATTACGGGAACAGCTCGTTTGCCGAAGGGTGTCGTTGTTCACGAGCGCACGCCAGTTGCTGTGAGTTTCTCCTACGTACCAAACATCCGCTCGTGGGACACGGTAACGACCAGTGGCGGAAGCAAGGCAATCACTCCATCGATCGACGGTGCACAGATTCGCATTTCGCCATCAGGCACGGACGTGCAATGGGTGGTAGATCTAGACGTGATTGTTCCCGGACCTACAGCGTTTCGGATCGATCGAGCTTCGGTCAATGCAACTGAGCTGCAACAGGCTCTTCCATTCTCTGTGCAACTGCAAGACCCAATCTACTGGCGTGGATCCGAGCCATTGGTGGTCGGACGTTGGCGCGCTGCCTACCTGGGAATTGCCGGAGATCGGCATATCGCACGCGTATCGATCGTTGTTGCATCACGGTCGGCAGCTGGCATAACAACACTGACAACATCGGCGAATGTCCGCATGCTGCTTGACGGAGCTGCGACACAGACGGCGAGCAGCGCTCCGGCGAATCTCGACGTGATCAATCCACGAGCACCGTGGATGTCCGTCGTGCGCTCACCTCGTGGAAAGCAACAGGACCGCATCCAATCTGATGACTTCACCGATCTCTTTCGGATGACCATTGATCGGGAGGGACTCTACCGACTCACTGCCGACCAGTTGCGGCTCGCGGGTATTCCAACAGACGCGGGCAGTGCGTCAACGATAAAGGTCTTCGGTCGGGGCGGCGTTGAACTTCCCGAACAGGTAGATTCAGCGCGGTCGAACATGCTCCGTGAACAGCCAATTCTCGTTCGTACGAATAGTGATGGAAGTATCCGCGAGGTACTCTTCTATGCGCAGAGTACGCTGGGCTGGAAACAAACACCGGCGGGGATTCGCCATTATATCCACCACTACGCACGCGAAGCAGGCTATTACATCGGCGTTGGCGGCTCACAGGGTCTGCGCGCAGAGGTTCGGTCATCGTCGCGCGGCACCACTGACGTCGCTCCATCCGTTGTAACCGGTCTGGTTGCGATTGAGGATGAACTCCAGAGTCCGTATGCCTCTGGATCTGGTCGCCGCTGGTACGGACGTTCTATCGAGAGCGTCGGCTCGAGTGTCTACCAATCGGTGCTGCCTGGTCTAGTTCGAACAGGCACGGTTGAATACAACTATGTCGTCGCGCATCGTTCGACCGCTCCAGGGAGTGTTTCGATCTCTGAGAATGGTGTGACGCTCGGACAGACCACGCTGCGTGCTGTTCCGAAGTACATGGACGCGTTCACCGCGGTGGGGAAGGCAACGATCAACGCACAACAGATGTCTGCAGACGGACGTAGTGTTGTCCGCTTTGCCTATGCAAGTTCGGATCGAGCTGCATCAGGCATGCTCGACTGGCTTGAAGTACACTATCCTCGACAGTTACAGTCTGATGCAGGAGTCTTCGGGTTTTGGAGCGTCGCTCGCTCAGGAACGCATGAGTATGCTGTCAACGGATTCGGACAGGATGTGTTCGGGTTGGACGTAACTGATCCATCACGTCCCGTGTTCGTCGAAAACGCATCATCCATTGGTGGCGTATTCGCTATTCGTGAGGTATGCGATTCAGCTGCACGTCGCCGCTACTTTATCTCGTCGTCGCCCCTTCAACCATCACTTTCACGCGTTGCATTTCCAGCACTGCGCCGCGAGCCCCGTGCCGCAGATCTGCTCATCATCACGCATACATCCTTGAAGGGGTCGGCTCAGCGTTACGCCGAGTACCGCACATCACGCCGCGAGGTGACTGCGCGCGTTGTTACGACCGATGAGATCTATGCTGAGTTCTCCTATGGCATGCAGGATCCAACGGCGATTCGCGACTTTATCGCCATGGCCTATGACACCTGGACGCCACGACCGTCGGCAATCCTTCTCTGGGGCGATGGACATTTTGACTACAAGAACTTGTCGTCGACGCAACAGAACCTTGTTCCTCCCTACGAGAGTCTCGATCCCGATGGTGAAGACTATGGGTTGACAACATACACGACGGACGATTTCTTTGTGCGCATCAACGGTAACGACCGTCAACAAGACTTGGCTATTGGTCGAATCCCAGTGACAAGTGACGCCATGGGTGATCGTATGCATGCCAAGATCAAGGCTTACGAGACCACGTCGTCGCGTGATGACTGGCGTACGCGCGTGACCTTCATCGCCGATGATGGGCAGCAGGGAGATGGCTTATCTGACGGAGCCATGCACCTTAACCAGAATGAGACGCTAGCGAAGAGCTATGTGCCGAAGGCATTCCAGTCGCGGAAGATCTATCTGGTAGAGTATCCCACTGAAAATGTCGCGCGCGGTCGCCGCAAGCCGACAGCAACCGAGGACATGGTCTCGACGATCAACACCTCAGGAACATTGATCCTGAATTGGATCGGACACGGCAACCCACGTGTATGGGCACACGAACAGATCTTCGTGCGCGAGACAACTCCACAAATGATGACGAACGGAACGAAGCCGTTCTTCCTTACCGCAGCAACCTGCGACTTTGCTCGCTGGGACATGGCGGATATGCAGTCGGGAGCCGAAGAGCTGTTGTTGAAGGAAAGCGGTGGGGCAATTGGTGTGTTCTCTGCAGCACGCGTCGTCTTCTCACTGTCGAACGCTGCACTGAATGAAGAGTTCTACTCACAGCTGTTTACACGCGATGAGCAAGGTCGTTACCCAACGTTAGGACTGAGCATGTACCGTGTGAAGCAACGGTACACGTCAAACAACGACGAGAAGTTTCACTTGCTGTGCGATCCGACGATGCGGTTGATGATTCCCGAGGAACACGTGCGGTTTACCTCCATCAATGGTGTTGCTCTGAGTGATTCAATGCAGCCCGTAACGATTGCTGCCCTGAGCACCGTTACTGTTGAGGGCGAGATTGCAACAGCACGCGATCTTCTACGTGATGATACGTTCGATGGGAATGTCGTTGTCTCGCTTCTGGATGGAAGCCGAACGATCACCATTATCGACAACGATGTTCATCAAACCAGCAACACATTTGCCAAGCCGGGTCCAGCGCTGTGCCGCGGCGGCTTTGTTGTAGCAGATGGCAAGTTCACTGCAACATTCGTTGTACCGAAAGATATTTCGTTCTCGTCACAGCGGGCCGGACTCTACGGGTATGCCGCAAGCAAGGACGATCGATTTGCAATGGGCGTCACCGATAAGGTTACCGTGGATGGTGTCACGACGGTAGTCGATCCCGAGTCGATTGGTCCGGACATGCAGATCTATCTCGATTCGCGGAGCTTCCTGCCGGGTAGTATTGTGCGGAAAGATCCCATTCTGATTGTTGACCTCGAGGATGCGACGGGCATCAATACTACGGGTGTTGGTATCGGTCACGATATCGAAGCAACGTTTGATCGTGATGCGCGCACGGAGGTTCTTACGCCATACTTCGCTACGTCGATTACGAATAGTCGAGCCGGAAGTGTGCAGAAGCAGGTCTTTGGTCTTGGTGACGGACTTCACACCGTGACGGTGCGTGCATGGGATGTGTTGAACAATGTGAGCTGGGCTCAAACAACATTCCGCATCACCTCATCGAACCCATCGATTGTCGCTGAAGGCCTGTTCAACTTCCCCAATCCTTTCGCAGCGCGGACAACTGTTCGCTTTGTGCACGCAAGCCAGCTGCCATTTACGGCTGACCTTTTCGTGTACGATATGGAAGGTCGACTTGTCAGCGAGCGCGCAATGCGCATCGTCGACATGCAGACAGCCGATGTAGATTGGGAGGGACGCGACGCTCAAGGATCATACCTCCCAACTGGGACGTATCAGGCTGTTGTCCGGTTGACCACCGACCAAGGTGCAACCAGCTTCGTAAGTGGGAAACTTACCCTCATTCGCTAACTTTGTGCTTCATTGCGAGCTAAGGAGAGACCATGACGCTACTCCGCACCTGCGGAATTCTCGTATGCACTGCACTTCTGTCAGTGACCTCATTGTATGGTCAGGCAGGGGGCGCTGCAGTTCCATTCTTGCTGATTAGCCCTGATGCACGTGCCAGTGGCATGGGTGACATCGGTACAGCGATAGCAGACGATATCAACGCTGTGTTTTGGAACCCTGGTGGTTTGGCATTTGCGAAAGAGTCTAATCAGGTAGCCTTGAGCTACTCGAAGTGGCTTCCGCAATTCAATGCCGACCTCTTCTATTCCTACGGTACGTACGGTACGTACGTCGATGCAATTGGTGGTACACTCGCCGGCACGTTCATCTTCATGAACCTTGGTGAGTTCACCAAGACCAATGAGAATGGCCAAGCGCTCGGCAAGTTCCGTTCAAATGAATTCTGCCTCGGAATTTCCTACGGTACGGAGATCGCACCCGATCTCGGTGCTGGTGTTCAAGTGAAATACATCCAGTCGAACCTTGCACCGGCAAGCGTTGGCGGTTCCGGAGCGGGTACCGGCGTATCGGCAGCATTCGACCTTGGTTTCCTCTGGACACCGTCGAAGCTCTCGATGTTCGGTGCTAACCTCGATAACACACTTCGACTCGGCGTGAACCTCCAGAACGTTGGTCCAAAGATGACCTACGATAAGGAGTCCGATCCACTCCCGACAAACCTGCGCCTTGGCGCTGCAGTGAAGCTTGTTGAAGATGAGTTCAACGATCTTACGATCACGGCTGATTTCATGAAGCTGCTCGTCAAGCGCGACTCACTTAGCTCGGATCCAATTCCGAAGTCGTTCGTCACAGCATGGGGTCGCGGTGGCATTGAAACAGGCGTCGGTATGGAATACATCTACGACCGCATTGTAGCACTTCGCGGTGGCTACTTCACAGAGCCTGCAGCTGCGGGTGCTCGTGAGTACTTCACGCTCGGTGCCGGCGTTCGCTACGATGTGTTTAAGCTCGACTTCAGTTACTACATCACAGTCGAACAGAACCACCCGCTTGGTAACACGCTGCGCTTCTCGCTGCTTGTGGACTGGGGTGGAAACACCGACGGGTAATACCGTTGCCACTACTGCGCATCATACACGGCGATCTCAGTTCTGAGATCGCCGTTGTCGTTTTCGGATGTACCAGATGATTCCGCCGACAACTATCAGTCCGGTAACAACCCACCCATATACCGACAACCAACCGTCGATGTTTCGCCAGTTCTCACCAACAGCTGATCCAGCATAGATCAGGAGGGCATTCCATGCCGTCGCACTGATTGCACAGAGGATCACCGTGCGCGAAAACGGTTGTCGTGTTATTCCCGCAACGAACGATACCACCGCCCGCGTTCCCGCGAGGAACCTGTTGCCAAGGACGATCAATCCGTGGTACTTCGCGAACCACGCCTCAACGCGCGCTATGAGATCGCGCGTAATGAATGGCACCAAGGGCGAATCAGCCAAGCGCTCGCCGTAGCGAGCCCCTAATGCATAGGCGGCAGTAAATCCAAGCACAGAGCCACTGGTGGCTGCAATGAGTGTCGGGACAAACCCCACAATCTCCGCACCGACCAGCGTACCCAATACAACAAGCAAAACGTCGCTTGGGCTTGGCGGAAAAAGGTTCTCAACGAAGGCGAAGAGAAAGGCCATCGCCAGGATACCTTCGGCCGGCAGCTGCTGCAAGACAACAATAATTGACTCGATCATACGCGATTCACCCTGTGATGATCTCAACCTACGACAAACACGTCGTAATTTGCATCCGTCTCTAACATGAGGATTCCATGAAAGCGTTTGTCAACGAAGTTTATCTCGATTTCACAAAGCCGGCAATTGCCGCTAAACAACGTGCGGCTGTTGATGCTGTGCGCAAGTCCTTTGGGAAGGAATACCCGAACATCATCGGTGGCAAGCGGGTAACGACAAAGGCAAAGACCATCAGCATCAATCCATCGGCAACATCCGAGAAGGTGGGCATCTTCCAGAAGTCTGGTGCCGAGGATGCAGAGAAGGCAATGAAGGCCGCGCTCAAGGCATTCGAAGATTGGAAGACGGTTCCTATGAAGAAGCGCGCAGCCGTGCTATTCAAGGCCGCCAATATTATGCGCCGTCGTCGCCTTGAGATCAACGCATGGATGATCTCAGAGGTAGGCAAGGGGTACCTTGAGGCAGATGCTGATACATGTGAAGCGATCGACTTCCTTGAGTTTTACGGACGTGATGCACTGCGTTTGGCAGGTCCACAGCCAATTGTCCCGCAGCCAGGCGAAACAAACGAACTCGTATACATTCCGCTGGGCGTTGGTGTCGTCATCCCACCATGGAACTTCCCGTTTGCAATTCTTGCAGGGATGTCATCAGCGGCCATCGTGGCGGGTAATGCCATTGTCTTGAAGCCATCGAGCGACTCACCGATGATGGGCTGGCTGTTCACCGAGATCATGAAGGAAGCTGGATTGCCAGCGGGCGTTCTGAACTACCTCGTTGCATCAGGTGCTGAAGCTGGAGACTATCTGGTAGGACATCCAAAGACGCGATTCATTTCGTTCACAGGGTCGATGCAGGTTGGCCTGCATGTCAATGAGCTCGCAGCAAAGACTGCGCCTGGACAGATTTGGATTAAGCGTGTTGTTGCTGAGATGGGTGGCAAGGACGCCATCGTTGTTGATGCCGACTGCAATGTCGATGAAGCTGTTGCAGGTGTTGTCGCCGCAGCCTTTGGGTTCCAAGGTCAAAAGTGTTCCGCGTGTTCACGCGCGATCGTTGATGCGAAGGTCTACGACGAATTCGTCGCAAAGCTCAAGGTTGAAGTCGATAAGATCGCAATTGGTGATGCCAAGGATGATGTCCGTATGGGACCAGTGGTGAGCGCCCGCGCTGAGAAGACGATCCTCGACTACATCGCTATCGGTGCGAAGGAAGGGAAGCTGATTGCAGGGGGCAAGAAGGTCGCTGGACTCAAGGGCTACTATATCGAGCCAACAGTGATCGTCAATGTGAAGCCAACAGCTCGCATCATGCAAGAAGAGATCTTCGGTCCGGTACTCGCCGTGTGTAAGTCGAAGAACTTCGATGACGCCCTGGCTATTGCGAACAACACCATTTACGGTCTCACGGGAGCTGTCTACACAAACAGCAAGAAGAAGCTGGCGCAAGCTCGGGAAGAGTTCCACTGTGGCAACCTCTATCTGAATCGCAAGTGTACTGGCGCAATGGTAGGTGGACATCCATTCGGTGGATTCAATATGAGCGGTACAGACTCGAAGGCTGGCGGACATGATTATCTGCTGCTGTTCCTTCAAGCAAAATCAATTGCGACGAAGATTCGATGAAGAGTCTTGTGAGTTTCGTTGTTCGCCTCGTCGGTATCACGCTTGTGGTACTGACGAGCTTTGCGCACGCACAGGTGATGCCTGGGTCCAGTAATGCGTCGTATGGTGAGTTCCATGGGACGTGGTTCCACAGTGCCTTCATCGAGGTCTTACACAAAACGTCATCAATCGAGCAGGCCATTGCTGCGAAGTCCGAGCGTGAACCGCTCTACATTGCAATCGATTCGACAGACCCATCTGGAAATCTGCGTGTGGGGATCTCGATCGGTCGCGAAGAGCGCGGATTGATCCTGCGAACCGTGGTCCCAAACGTCGGGATGAAGTGGGCCATCGGTACCGAGGATGCTCCCGTGTGGATGGTTGCCAGTGACACGCGTCAGAACTCGTACATCGCATTAACGGAACTTGACAGCATCGAAAAGAAGCCTATCGTTCTCGGTAAGCTACCGTCGAAGAACAGCGACCCAACCTTTATCCTGATGCGCATGATTAACACCTCAGTCGTATCTGGAAGGTGGGTCGACCCGCGCGGAAAGGCCATCGAGTTTACACCGACGATGATTGCAACGATCGATGGTCAGACCTTTCCGTATGAGCTACGCGTTGATCCATCAACGCTTCGCCTTACGCTCTCGTCGACGCAGGGCAAGCCGCGCAACTATGTTGTCAATCGCATCGACGGCATGCTCACGCTCACACCACTTGGTCAGAAGGGTACGCCACGTCCACTCGTTCTGCGTGCTGCGCAGAAGAGTCGATGATAGGGGACGAAATCCGCTGACGTAGGCTAACCCATTGACGAACATGGGGTTGCGTATGTTCAGTGATTTCTCGTATCTTTGCCGTCCTATTCCACACGCAACTTTATTTGAACGAGGATTACATGCATCCAAAGGTCAAGAACATTGAAAACCTTGCTACTGCCGAAGCATTCGAGCAGCGCAAGGCTAAGGCTGGCGATCTTTCGCCGGAGATTCCTTCATTCCGTCCAGGCGACACAGTGAAGATTGCTGTGCGCGTTGTTGAAGGTGAAAAGGAACGTATTCAGAACTTCCAAGGTGTTGTGATTGCACGCCGTGGAAGCGGAATGAACGAAACGTTCCGCGTACGCAAGATCTCCAATGGCGTTGGCGTAGAGCGCATTTTCCCGATTCACTCGCCGATCATTCAATCGATGCAAGTGTTGAAGGAAGGTACTGTCCGTCGCGCGAAGCTCTATTACCTGCGCGGTATGAGCGAGAAGAAGATTCGTCAAAAGCTGTCGTAATAGAAAGCCCCGATCTTCATCGGGGCTTTTTTTTGGAATACCTGTAATGAACGTCGCACTCTGTGCCATCGGTGATGAAGTCCGGATCGGACAAGTCATCAATACCAATGCATCGTGGATTGCAGCTGCATGCACGTCGTGTGGCTGCAATGTGCGTGAGCATGTGACCATTGCAGATGAGGCTCAGCACATTGTTGCTACGCTCGACCGTCTTCGGCAGAGTTGCGATGTGATCATCGTAACAGGTGGACTTGGGCCGACGCACGACGACATCACGAAGGATGTACTCACGTCGTACACACACGACACTCTGGTTGAGTCGGCCGACTGGTTGGCATACCTTGAGTCGTGGATGCACCAGCGCGGTCGTGAGCTTACCGAGCGTAATCGACGTCAAGCGCTCCTGCCATCGCGCGCAACGGTGCTTCCAAACCCGCATGGCACAGCTGCAGGAATGATGTTTCAGCATGAGGGCACAACGATCATCGTTCTGCCGGGTGTACCGACGGAGATGAAGGCGATCATGGAGCAGTCCGTGTTGCCTTGGCTCGTCGGTTGCCTTACACACGAGAGTGCGCCTACAACAACGTATCACACGATGATGACCGTAGGAATAGCCGAGAGTACACTCGCTGATCTCCTTGGTGATCCCACGGTGTTTCTTGGTACATCAACGCTGGCATTTCTCCCGAACTATCTGGGCGTGCGCATGCGCATTGGTGTAACAGCGCCAACGGCAGACGCGCGTGACAACGAGGTGCAACGCCTGCGAGCTTACATCATTGAGCGAGCAGGACGCTTTGTGTACGGTGAAGGTGAGACCTCGCTTGCCGAAGTGGTTGGACGTCTGCTTGCACAACGTGGCGAGACGATAGCGGTTGCAGAGTCGTGCACGGGTGGACTTCTTGGTGCAGCTCTTACAGACGTTCCTGGGTGTAGCGCGTGGTTCATCGGGGGAGTGCTTGCCTATAGCAACGAGAGTAAGATTGCCCAGCTTGGTGTTGATCCAGCTTTGATTGAACAGCATGGAGCCGTGAGTGAACCTGTGGCATGTGCGCTTGCAGACGGTGCGCGTGCACGCTTTGGCACCACCTATGCAATCGGCATCACAGGTGTTGCTGGTCCAACCGGCGGCAGTGCAGAAAAGCCTGTGGGCACAGTATGGATATCACTTGCGGGACTTCATGGTACTGAAGCGCACGTGTTTCAATTCGGCAACGATCGTCGCATCAATCGCGAACGCAGTATAGGCACAGCCTTAGGACTCCTGTGGAAGCGCATCCGCTAACCATTCTTGCTATCGAAACATCATGCGATGACACAGCCGCTGCTGTTGTCTGCGGCAATGATGTGTTGAGCAACGTTGTCTCGTCGCAGGACGTTCACAATCTTTACGGTGGTATCGTACCAGAACTCGCTTCGCGCGAACATGTGCAAGGCATTGGTCCGATCGTACGTGCAGCACTCTCCGACGCATCACGCACGATGGAACAAATTGATGCGATCGCTGTTACCTACGGACCCGGACTTGCGGGATCGCTGCTTGTCGGTGCGCACATGGCGAAGGGTCTGGCGATTCGTTATCAAAAGCCCGTTATTCCAGTGCACCACATCGAGGCACATCTCTATTCAGGATACCTTGAGCATCCCGATCTGCCATATCCAAGCATCTGCCTCGTTGTAAGTGGCGGACATACGAGCATCTTTCGCATCGATAGCCCAACATCATACCGTATCCTAGGCTCAACGCGCGACGATGCAGCGGGCGAGGCATTTGACAAGATTGCAAAGCTGATCGGTCTTGGGTATCCGGGCGGACCCCATGTTGATCGCCTTGCTCGCGCCGGCAACCCGTTGCGGTTTACCTTCCCGCGTGGATTACGCGATACGCATGACGATGACTTTTCCTTCAGCGGACTGAAAACATCTGTCCGCCGCGAAGTTGAGCGTCTACGCTTGCTCGATGGAACCTCGTTACCCATTGAGGATATCTGCGCAAGTGCACAGCGCGCAATTGTCGACATCCTGGTGGCTAAGACCATGGCCGCTGCAGACCGAGAGGGCGTACGAGCTGTTGTGATAGCTGGTGGCGTAAGCGCCAACAGCGAGCTACGAAGCCACATGCAAGCCGAAGCTGACAAACGATCGATGGCCTTTGTCGCACCACGCATGGACTATTGCGTTGACAACGCAGCCATGATTGGCTTTGTCGCAGCCCTTCGTGTGCAACGCACCATGTGCACGTTGGAGAACTTCCCTCCAACGTTTACAATCTCGCCACGAGCGCTCCGTGCTGACGTTACGGCTTGATCGCTTCTTTAACTTCGTCGACAATGCTCTGAACTGTGCCTGCAACTGAATCTGCAGCACCTTCGATCGCTTCGCCGATGCGCTTGCCAACCTCATCAATTGAGTTGTTCAGGCTTGGATACAGCGGGAACTGGCGGCAGAAGTGCTTGACGTCACCCTTGACAGCATCGTACACGTCTTCCTTGCCAACGTTGGTGATCACGCGGTCAATCAAGCGCGCGATGTGTCGCATGTCGTCTTCCATGAAGCCGCGACTTGTCATCGCAGCTGCGCCAAGACGAATACCGCTTGTGACCAATGGTGGTTGCGTGTCGTATGGCACAGCATTCTTGTTGCATGTGATGCCTGAAGCATCGAGTGCAAGTTCTGCAGCCTTGCCGGTGACGTTCTTGTTGCGAAGATCGATGAGCATCAGGTGATTGTCAGTGCCGCCAGAGGCGATGCTATAGTCGAGCTTCATCAGCTCATCCGCCATCGCTTGTGCATTGCGAATCACTTGCTTCGTGTATGCATCGAATTCATCCGTGAGGCACTCACCAAAGGCAACAGCCTTCGCAGCGATGACGTGCATGAGAGGTCCGCCTTGAATACCAGGCATCACCATCGAATCGATGAGCTCACCCATCAACTTTGTGCGACCACTCTTTGGTGCGACCTTGCCGAACGGGTTCTCGTAGTTCTTACCCATGACAATCATCCCACCGCGCGGACCACGAAGCGTCTTGTGCGTCGTCGACGTGACGATGTCGCAGTAGGGAACTGGACTTTGGAGACGCCCCTTGGCGATCAAGCCAGCTGGGTGTGCGATGTCGGCAAGCAAGAAGGCACCCACCTTGTCGGCGATCTGACGGAAGGCAGCAAAGTCGATTTCGCGTGAGTACGCACTTGCACCCACAGTGATCATCTTTGGCTTGTGTTGCTTGGCAAGTTCTTCAACCACGTTGTAATCGATACGACCAGTTTCCTTGTCGAGTCCGTAGCCAACGAAGTTGTAGAACATCCCTGAGAAGTTCACCGGTGATCCATGCGTCAGGTGTCCGCCATGCGACAGATCCATTCCGAGAACGGTATCGCCTGGCTTGAGGTACGTGAAGTACACAGCCATGTTCGCGCCCGACCCAGAGTGGGGCTGCACATTTGCATACTCCGCTCCGAACAATGTCTTGAGTCGTTCGATTGCGATGTTCTCTGCGACATCCACCCACTCACAGCCCCCGTAGTACCGCTTACCAGGGTAACCTTCGGCATACTTGTTCGTGAGAATTCCTCCTTGGGCTTCCATCACGGAGAGCGATGTGAAGTTCTCACTGGCGATCAACTCGATCTTATCTCGTTGACGCTCGTACTCGCCTTGGACAGCATTGAATAGTTCAGGATCGGAAGAGCGAAGGTGTGGGTACATGTTGACGGTTGAGTGTTGTCGTAATGGATGATAGTGATGTCGACCCGGACGTGAGATTACTTCACAACACGAAGTGGTAACACAACGTTCGCGACAGGTGAATGCACGCGAAGCAGATATGATCCGGTTGCAAGGGTTGACGTTGATACCGTAAGAAGCGGGCTTGCCACTGGGATCGCACTGCCGAGCGTGAGGATCTCGCCAGATGGCGCAATAGCATCGATCGTTACCACGGAACCGATCCAAGAGGTTGGCAGCATGATTGATGTCTGATCAACGGATGGATTTGGAGCGACCATAACGCTTCCGTCGACGACGTCTTCGACGGATGTGAAGATATCTGTGCCGCAAATAGTTTCACCAGTCGTCGCGTGTACGAGACAGACAAATGGGATCACGTTAGGATCTCCACCAGGTCCACCATCAGGACCGAACGGTGCCCAATTGATCAGCCAGAACGGCGACTGCGCTGGGAATCCAAATGCTTCTTCCGGAGATGTTGTCAGCACGGCCAGTGACGGCGTGCTATCAGGATAGGCTGCACGAAACTGCTGATAGTTCGTATTTGCATTCAGGCGGCTCATCAGGCCAGCGCCTTCGATGTAGTTCGTAGGCAGTGGAACATTCCCAATGCCATCCACAGGAATATCAACATCCTGTCCGCCCCCTAGTAGGTTACGAGCATCTTGACATGCGATGATCAGACGCACCATTGGGATGGTCACAATCGAGTCGGTAGCGCCGGTGATGAACGCATACACCCACAGGCGTGCCTTGCCATCCTTTGTGCTCATCGAGAGATCGATAGCAGGCGCTGTCGAATCTACCGCAAGTGGAAAGCCGATACTGATGAGCGATACCAAACGCGCATTTGCAGCTGCACCGCCAGCTGCTGTTCGTGCGGCCGAAAAACAGTCTTTCGGCGCAAATGGAGACAGGAGGTCGAACTGCGCAGAGACGCTGGAAACACCCAAAACGCAGAGCGTGAATGCGAGAAGTAGACGATTCATGGTGATGCCCGGAAAATGATGTACAAAAATACGCTAGAATTGGGTCGGGAAACGATACCGACGCGTAGTTTTGCAGCATGACAAAGAACGAATGGTTTGACGTAGCGCGAACGGTGCTGGCATCACGCGCAATTGATGTAATCGAAGAAACCGAACTTGTTCCGTCCGGACAGGTCACGTATCAGTTTTCTGCCAAGGGGCACGAGCTGGCGCAAGCGATTCTCTCGCACCACCTGCGTCATGGTCGCGACTGTGCAACGGTATACTACCGTTCACGTCCGCTCGTGATAGGTGCCGGAATGAGTTACGAAGAGTCGTTCGCTGGTCCTCTTGCACGCGCAGGTAGCCGCAATGGTGGTCGCGACATCGGTGTCGTCCACCACTTGCCGAATCGGCGCGGTGTGACGGTTCTGCCTGCCAGCGGTGACGTCGGCGCGCAGTATACGCCGTGCGTCGGATGGGCACAGGCGATTACGTATCGCACACGCGTGATGCAGGACGAGGCATGGAAGGGTGCTGTTGCTGTTGCCCTCGGCGGCGACGGATCAACTGCCACAAATGGCTTCTGGGCCGCGCTCAACATTGCAACAACAGTCAAGCTGCCGATGATCTTCTTCATTGAAGACAATCAGTTTGGCATCAGTGTACCTGGAACGTTCCAGACACCGGGCGGAAACATCGCACAGAATCTCGGCTCCTTCGGCAATCTGCGTATCGTAGAAGTCGACGGTACAAACCCTGACGAGTCCGACCGCATGATTGGGAAGACCATTGATCATGTTCGCGAGACGCAGTCACCAGCATTGATTCGTGTCCGCGTTCCGCGCATCTGTGGACACTCGGGCGCAGATAGTCAATCGTATAAAACACAGCAGCAACGTGAAGATGAACTCGCACGCGATCCAATTGGACGCCTTCGTGAGTTCTTCCTGAAGAAGAAGTATGTCGATGAAGCTGGTTGGGATGCGCTTGTCGCAGAGGTTGACGCAGACGTCCGTGCTGCGTGCGCGGCGGCAGTCGCGCAACCCGAGCCCGTTCCGGCAGATGCACTCACCAAGGCGTTCGATGAGGGACATGCTCCGCATCATGGCGGCATGGCTGCCGAAGGGGTGCACCCACCAGCGGCCTCTGGTGTGAAGGCCGAAGAAGGACCACGCATCAACTTGATTGAAGCTGTGAAGCGCACACTCGATGTTGAGCTCCGTCTGAACAATCGCGTCGTTGTCTTCGGTGAAGACGTCGGCGTGAAAGGGGGCGTACACGGCGCAACTGTAGACTTGCAGACGCGCCACGGTGCAGACCGAGTATTCGATACGTCGTTGAGTGAAGAAGGTATCATCGGACGTGCCGTCGGCATGGCAATGGCCGGACTTGTGCCAGTGCCAGAAATCCAGTTCCGCAAGTATCTCGACCCAGCAACAGAGCAAATCAACGACACCGGAACGATTCGCTGGCGCACTAATGGTGACTTCGCTGCACCAATGGTTGTTCGCATCCCTGTAGGGTTCTCAAAGCGCACCGGCGATCCATGGCATAGCGTCAGTGGCGAAGCAATTTTCGCTCATTCCATTGGGTGGCGTGTTGCTATGCCATCGAATGCGCAAGATGCCGTAGGACTGCTGCGTACAGCGCTGCGGAGCAACGATCCAACGTTCTTCCTCGAGCATCGTGCGATTCAGGATACAGCACCTGGACGTGGTATCTACCCTGGTGATGAGTACACGGTGCCGTTCGGTGTAGGCACGATTGTGCGCCCTGGTACGCGTGCGACGATCGTCACGTGGGGCGAAATGGTGCACCGCGCCAAGAGCGCTGTGGAGCTTACCGGTCACGACATCGAGATCATCGATCTGCGAACGATCATCCCGTGGGATAAGGATCTGGTTCTCAATTCTGTAGCGCGTACAAATCGTTGCATGGTGTTGCACGAAGACACCATCACAGCCGGATTCGGTGCCGAGATCGCAAGTGTGATCATGGCCGAGGCATTCAAGAACCTCGACGCTCCTGTTGTTCGATGTGCACCGCCTGACGTTCCGATCCCGTATAACAAGGGAATGATGGATGCTGTTATCCCGCCGGTTGAACGTGTCGCAGCTGAGCTGAATGCCCTTTTGAATTTCTGATGCAATGAAGAAACTTGTTCTTCGGAAGGCCCACGTCAACGCTCACGGGCGAACGTATCGCATTCCGTACGAACAGGTATTGAATGAGCAGCAGCTGCGCGCCGTCATGCACACCGATGGTCCGGCCCTCGTGCTTGCAGGCGCTGGCACGGGTAAGACGCGAACACTCACATATCGCGTGGCGCGATTGGTCGAGGATGGCCTCGATCCAGCTTCGATCCTGCTGTTAACATTCACACGGAAATCCGCTGCAGAGATGCTTCGACGTGCGTCAGGTTTGCTCGATGGTCGATGCGAACGTATTGCAGGCGGAACATTCCATGCGTTTGCCTACGGGTGTTTGCGACGCTTCGGACTCACCACGGGCATTGGCGTGGCACATGACGCAACCACCCGTCCAGTGCGCGTGCTGGATCAATCCGACGCGCAGGATGTGATGAACCTCGTGCGCGGACGCTTCGATGTTGCTGCGCTGAAGAAGCGCTTCCCACAAAAGGGGACACTTCACGACATGTACAGCACTGCGGTCAACACATCCCGTCCGCTCGTGGATGTGATTGCAGACGACTATTCGCAGTTTCTCGACTATACCGATCGTATTGCAGAGATTATCCAGTCGTACAATGCATACAAGCATGGTAACGGTCTGGTGGATTATGATGATCTCTTACTGTATGCGCTTTCCTTGACGCGTCACGTTGAGATTGGACCGCTCCTGCGCACGCAATACGCACACATCATGGTGGACGAGTACCAGGATACCAATGCACTGCAACATGCGATCGTGTGTGGGCTTGCAGGAGAGCAACAGAACGTGATGGTTGTCGGTGATGATGCACAGAGTATCTACGCATTCCGTGGTGCCGACATTCGGAATATTCATGCCTTCCCGACGGTGTTCCCACAGTGTGAGATCATTCGTCTCGAACAGAATTATCGAAGCACGCAGCAGATCCTTGACGTCTGCAATACGGTGATCCGCGATTCTCCGCATGTCTTCGACAAAGAACTTGTGTCGGAGAAGATCGATGGTGAACAGCCAATGCTGATCTCAGCTGTGAACGAACGTCAGCAGTCGGAGTTCGTCGTGCAGCAACTCTTAGCGTCGCGTGAAGACGGTGTACCGCTGTCTGAAATGGCTGTGCTCGTGCGCAGTGGGTTTCTGTCGTTCGATCTCGAGATAGCGTTGGGCAAAGCCAACATTCCGTTTCGGAAAGTAGGAGGGCTGCGATTTACCGAAGCCGCACACGTGAAGGATCTCCTGGCGATGCTTCGTCTCACGGAGAATCCACGTGATGTTGTCTCGTGGTATCGACTGCTCCTGCTGTTGCCCGGTGTAGGGCAAGCAACGGCACAGAAACTGCTCGACGGTATGCAGGGAATTACCGATCCTCTTGAGGAGCCATACCTGAGGAGTCTCACAGGCAAGGCAGGCACATCCATACGTGATCTTGTGTCTGTCTTACAACATGCACGTACCATCCGCGATGCAGCTTCCCGGATGCGCGCGCTTGCCGATGCGTTCCGTCCCTACCTTGAAGCTACATACGACGATCATCCAAAGCGTTGGAAGGATATCGATGTCGTGGTTGCAATCGGCTCGCGTTACGCAACAACGGCAGAGTTCCTGGCTGACATCGCACTCGATCCACCGAATGATGCGTTAGACGATATCGATCCAGATGATGGGGAAGACGAATTCATCACGATCTCAACCATCCATTCCGCGAAGGGTCTAGAGTGGCATACGGTGTTCATGATCTGGGCTAATGATGGTCGAATCCCATCGGCAAAAAGTGCGGAAAACGATGCCTCGTTGGAAGAGGAACGGCGCTTGTTGTATGTGGCGTTTACGCGAGCTAAACAACGATTGCTGATTGTATATCCGGCCGTCATGGTCGAGTGGCATGGTAGCGACGTCGTTGGACGTCCAAGCAGGTTCCTCGATGGAGTCACACAGGCCCTGTGTCCACAATTCTACCTTACAGAGGAATCTGGTTCATGACGAAGCAACGAGCACTCTTTCTTGATCGCGATGGTGTGATCAATCACCGCATTATTGGTGGCTATGTGACGTCACCATCGGAGTTTGTTCTCGATGCTGACATACTTCCGCTGCTTGCTATGGCACACAACGCCGGGTACATCCTGGTTGTAATCACGAATCAGCAAGGTATTGGCAAGGGGCTTATGACGCTGGACGATTTGCATGCTGTGCATCAGCAGATGAATTCGCTCATTCACCGTCACCTCGGTTTTCAGATCAACCACATCTATGCTTGCACGTCCTTGGCGAGCGAGAACGACCCCCGGCGTAAACCTTCGCCCGGAATGCTTCTCGACGCAATTGAAGACCTAGATATCGACCCAAGCGCTAGTTGGTTCGTCGGCGACTCGATCACCGACGCGCAAGCGGGCAGGGCGGCGGGCGTGCACACGGTGCTGATCGGTCAGCATCCCGAGAATGCCGCTGACATCGTCGTTGCAGATGTCGGATCGGTTCCAGCATCGCTCTTGGGGAACCTCCACGGGCGCGACGACGTTTGACCGTTTGGCAAAAAGCTGACTATTCGTCATTTTTGTGACCGTTAGTCAGAAAATCTCCAAACCGTCATTTTAAGACGTCCGAAAGGTAGTTCCATGGTAGCACGACATCGTCTTGTGCTTCTCGTCGTACTTGTGTTGAGCATCGGCTCGTTGGGCGCGAGTGTGCGCCCCCTAACACTTGACGAGGCCATCACCATCGCGCTCAAGCAGAATAGGGAAATCACCATAGCCAAGCTGGGTGTGTCAAAGGCCTCATCGCAGGTAACGGAGGCGTTCGGTAACGCACTCCCGTCACTCGCCATTAGCGCTGGATACAACTACAACATACAGTTGCCGGTGTTCTTCTTTCCGAACCCACAGACGGGCGAGGTAGCACCGTTACGGTTTGGCTTGACCAACGCATACAACGTCAATGCGCAAGTTCAGCAGATCCTCTTCAACAGCGCCGTGTTTACGGGAATCGGTGCCTCGAAGATTTACGAAGATGCGTCTGAGGCTGCACTTGATGCGAAGGTCGCCGAGGTGATAGCCGAGACGAAGAAGCGCTACTATCGCGCTCTTGCCGCAACTGGATTTGTCGGCGTGGCAGAAGCCACCTTCAACAATGTGCTCGAGACGCGTAAGACGATTGTGGCGCTGTTCAGCGAGGGACTCGTTGCGGAGTTCGATAAGATCCGTGCAGATGTGGCCGTTGCCAACACAGAGCCTATTGTGATCGATTCACGAGCAGGTGCCAACAATGCATTGGCTGCTCTGCAAACCTACCTTTCGCTGGAGCTCACAGATACGTTGACACTCTCACGGGAGGGACTCGATGTTCCGGTCGATCCTCCTGCGGAGGACGCTGCACTGCGCCAAGCTATGGAGCAGAATCTGGACCTAAAGGCTCTTGCGCTGCAGGTCAAGGTCGCGAAGGAGTTTATCTCGATTAACCGCTCCGACTACTTCCCAACAATCGCAGCCTTTGGTCAATGGCAAAATCAAGGTCAAAGCGAGTCGTTGTCAAACTGGTTCTCGGCATCGAGCACGGTCGTTGGATTGAACTTCTCGATGAACCTGTTCGATGGTCTCCGCACGTCATCGCGCGTTGAGCAAGCATCGATTGATTACAAGACAGCACAGCAGCGCTACGACCAGATCCTTGAATTGCTGAAGCTGCAGGTACGTGCTTCACTTAACGATGTGCGTTCAGCGAAGCTTCGTATCGATGCGCAAAAGACTTCCGTCACGCAGGCAACGCGCGGCTATGATATTTCGAAGATTCGCTATACCGAAGGCACGGGTAGTCTGCTGGAAATCACCGATGCAGAAACCGCGCTTGCGCAGGCGCGAGTGAATGAGATCAACGCATTGCTCGATTATCATGTCAAGCGTGCTGATTTCGAGCGCGTCACGGGTGTGGTCGACGAGAAGTATCGTCGCATGGTTCGATAAGGACATCCGCTATGGGCGTACGTGAACGAAAAGAGCGTGAGCGCGAACAGCGTCGATTCGATATTCTCGAGTCGGCACGTCTCGCATTTGAGAAGTACGGACTCGAGCATACGTCGATGGATCGCATCGCGAGTGAGGCCGAACTTGCCAAGGGCACGCTCTATCTCTACTTCAAGAACCGCGATGAGCTGATCATGGCTCTTCTGGTGCATGATTTTAACCGACTCATCGATGAGATCGAAACCACGATCGCTAACCGCACAACGCCCCAAGAACAGCTGATCTCCGTGCCGGGTTGCTTCTACGAGTTCTCGCAGAACAACGATGTCTTCTACAAGATGATCACGCATCTCAATATGCAGTCGCTTGTTGCAAGCCAAGAACAGAGTGAACACCTCGAGCAGTTTCGAATCGCCAACAGCCGAATGTTGAACCTCATCACGTCGATTGTTCGACGAGGCATCGACGAAGGTGTGTTTCATCTTTCGCAACCAATAGAACTGGTTGTGATGGAAATGATGCTTGCAATCAAGGGTACGATGGTCATCATATCCAATGGAATGGTCCCACCCGCACTCCCGTTTCAGGATCTCCGACTCGTCATGCACAACATGTCGTGCATGTTCATCCGTAGTCTCGAATCACCAACAACACCGGCATGTGCTGACTATCTCTTCGGGGATCGTACTCGTCCACTCTCCACGATGGTGAAGCAATGAAGAATGCACTCGTAATCCTCGTGCTTGCTGCTACGCTGGTCGCTTGCTCATCCAAGTCTGACAGTGTGCAACCTGAGCGTCGCGACATCACACAGGCGGTTTATGCGTCGGGAAAGATCTACCCACTGAATTTCATGCAGGTCTCGACAAAGGTGCCCGGCATCGTACAAGAGATCTTTGTACGTGAGGGCGATTCGGTGGTGGTCGGACAGCCGATCATGCGGATCAAGAGTGTCGCGAATGACGTGGGAATTGAAGCAGCACGTAATCAGCTAGCGCTCGCACGCGACAATGCTGAGCCAACAGGTGCGTTCCTCTCGGCCTTCGCACGCGACGTCGAAGCGGCACGTGCCCGCTATGTGTTGGATTCGTTGAATGCCGCGCGACAAACCCGGCTGTTGCAGCAACAAGCAACGACACGTGCACTGCTTGATGCGGCACAGGCTCAACTCACGATCTCCTCCGAGACGCTACGGAAGGCCAGCGATGCATTGCGTTCAGCGCGTCAGCGGGTAGCAACTGAACTCCGCAATGCGAATCTTCAAGTGTCTTCACAGACCGCACAGCGGGACGATTACATCATCTACGCGGCAGTATCCGGTACCGTGTTCAATGTTGTGCCAGACGTTGGAGAGCTAGTTACGCAGCAAATGATCCTCGCAGAGGTTGGTTCATCGACGGGCTTCGAGGTAGAACTCTCGGTTGACGAGCTCGACATCGCGCTGATTCAACCTGGACAAACTGTGCACTATTCGATTGATGCATACACGGGTGAGACATTCATGGGTGTCATCTCGGATATCACACCGCGTGTATCGACAACGGATAAGTCAGCGCGTGTACGTGCAACATTGTCTATGTCTGCTCATCGTGTCTATCCAGGCATGTCTGTGGAAGCTAACATCGTGACTCGTCAGCAACGATCAGCACTGGTTATTCCGCGAGAATATCTGGTGGGCTCTTCACAAGTGCGCGTGCGACGTGACGGTAATGACGTGCTTGTCTCGGTGACGAAGGGGATACAGGATCTCCAGTATGTAGAGATACGATCTGGCCTTCGTGATAACGATGAGGTTGTGAAGTGATATCACGACTCCGAAATAACCCTCTGATCAAGATTGCATGGGTGCATCTCGTCAGCAAGAAGCGACAGACGATTGTCGCTATGCTGGGCGTGATGTTCGGAGTGACAGTGTTCATTTTCCAGGCTGGCTTGCTTACGGGTCTTCAGAATTACTTCATCGAAAAAACTGTCAACACAACGGCGCACATCCATATCTACAATGAGGTGCGTGCTGAACGTCCGCATGTGCTTGATAATGTTCGAGAATACGACGCAACGTGGAAGGTCGTCCGAAACCAAAAGCCCCGTGATGAAGAACGGCGGTTACGCAACGGCTATCAGATTCTGCGGGCTCTCGAGAGGGATCCACGCGTTGAGGGCGTAGCTCCATACCTCGGACTGCAGGGGATCGTCCGATTCGGTACAGCCCAACAGGCGGCGACGATGGCAGGTGTCGATATCGTGCGCGAAGATCAGCTGTTCCGCGTGCGAGAGAATCTGATCGACGGAGATATGCTGCGTATGCAGACTATTCCGAATGGCATTATTCTCGGTGCTGGACTTGCCGACAAGTTAGGTGTGCAAGTGGACGATAACATCGCCATTATCTCCTCAAAGGGTGTCGTTCTTGACATGAAGATCGTCGCTGTGAGTAAGACGGGTATCACAGCACAAGACAATACACGAGCATACATCAGCATCAGAAATGCACAGCGACTCTTGCAACAGTCTGGTGCATACATCACCGATATCAACGTACGTCTGCGTGACGTCAATGCTGCCCAAGCTATCGCATCAGAGTACCAGGCACGCTATCAATATCGTGCTGAGGACTGGGTAGCGGCGAACGCAAACATCTTCGGTGTGTTTCGTATCCAGAACATCACGATCACCTTCGTGATCGCGTCGATTCTCGTCGTTTCTGGCTTCGGCATCTTCAACATTCTCATGACAATCATCTATGAGAAGATGCCGGACATTGCCATTCTCAAGGCGATGGGCTATCGAAACAAGGACATCAGCACCATCTTCGTGATTGAGTCTCTGGTGATCGGCATAACGGGCGGACTGCTTGGACTGCTGTTGGGGTTTATTGCCTCGATGATCATGAGTACGATCCCTCTGAATATTCAAGGCTTTGTGAGCGTACAGTATCTAACAATCAATTTCAACCCGGTGTTTTACTTGGTTGCATTTGGTTTCGCGTTGCTGTCGACGGCAATAGCCGGGTATTTCCCAGCGCGGAAAGCATCACGGTTTGATCCAGTTGAAATCATTCGGAGTCGATGATGACGCAAGAGCAGCCCATCATCGTAGCGAAGCATGTCTCCAAGATCTTTACCGATCCGGTGGAGTTCCGTGTTTTAGATGATATCAATCTCACTGTCGATCGCGGTGAGTTCGTTGTACTCGTTGGTCCCTCGGGAAGTGGCAAGACGACCTTGATGTATGCACTGTCCACGCTCGACACGGAGTACGAAGGAACGATCACTGTGGACGGAACTGATATCAAGGCGCTGAATCCGAACCAACTCGCGCAGTTCCGAAATACCACGATCGGCTTTGTGTTTCAGTTCCATTATCTGTTGCCCGACTTCACGGTGCTCGATAATGTATCCTTGCCAGCTATTAAGGCGGGACTCTGGTCGCCAGAAGAGATCGAGGAACGTGCGATGAAGAATCTTACGCTCCTGGGTGTTGCAGATCAGGCGCGGAAGCGCTCGAGCCGCCTTTCTGGTGGACAGCAGCAACGCGTTGCAATCGCACGGGCGTTGATGAACAATCCAAAGATTCTGTTCGGTGATGAGCCTACAGGTAATCTTGATACGAAGAACACAGCTCTGGTACTCGATATTCTTCAGGATCTCAAGACAGAGTTTCACCAGACGATCCTCATGGTCACGCACGATATGCAGTTCACAGAGCGCGCAGATCGTGTCGTAGCTATTCGTGACGGTCGCATAATTCAACACGAGCAACAATGAACACATATTTCACGTTATCAGGATGTCGTATGCAAATCAGCACAATCAGTGCAGTTGCGATCTTCGGGATGATGCTTATGGCCTGCTCCTCAGAGTCGGGTCAGTCCGTTGAGAAGCAGCTTGACGAACTACGAAAGCAACGGGCTACAATCGATCAAAAGATTCAGGAGCTCGAAGCAGGCAAAAGTCCAGCCGAAAAGTCCGCTGGAGCACAACCAGTTGAGACCATGAGTGTCGCTCAGCAGCTCTTCGAACACCATGTTGATGCGAAAGGCACGGTTGACTCGCGTTCGTCCGTGACGATCTCTCCGCTCATGGGCGGCAGAGTTGATTTGCTCAGCATTGTCAACGGACAAGCTGTTAAGAAGGGCCAGCTGCTTCTTGAGCTCGACAATGAAGTTATCAAGAAGGGCATTGATGAAGTACAGTTGCAACTTGATTTTGCAACCACTCTCTATGAAAAACAGAAGCGCATTTTTGATCTCAAAGCGGGTAGTGAGATTCAGTATCTCTCGGCTAAGAATCAAAAGGAAGCGCTTGAGCGTCGACTTGAATCGCTTCAGGAGCAGTTGAGTATGACGCGCATTGTAGCTCCTACAAGCGGCTATATCGACAATCTCACAGCGAAGGTCGGAGAGAATGTTGGACCCGGCATGCCGATCTGCACGATCGTTAACACAAGCGACATGCGTGTGGTGGTGGACCTTGCCGAGGCGTTTATTCCAAGCGTGACGATCGGTGATCCGGTTACACTGCACTTCTCTGAGATCAGTGACTCCATGATTACCAAGATCACAACCGTGGCCAAGTCGGTGAACCCTGTGAGCCGCACGTTCCGTGTTGAGATACCGCTCACATCAGTTCCGAAGAACCTTCGTCCAAATACAACATGCCGTGTTGTGATCAATGATGTGACGATTCCAAACGCACTCGTCCTCCCACTCAGCTCCGTGCTGCATGACAACGCTGGCTCGTACGCGTATGTCGTTGATAGCAAGGGAGTCGTTCGTCGTCGACCACTTACGACCGGTCTTGCCAGCGGAGGCGCGATCCAAATCCTTAATGGCATTCAGGCAGGCGAGAAGGTCATCACCCGCGGTACAACCGATGTAGCCGACGGTCAACTTGTACGTGTCGTGAACTAAGAGCACACCTATGCACCATCACAAGAAATTTCCCATCACGTCGTGGGCTGTTGAAAACAAAACCACGATCTATGTGTTGATGGTGATCATTACCATTCTTGGTGTGATCACATATATGCGCCTTCCCAAGGAGCAGTTCCCAGATATTGTCGTGCCGACGATTCTTGTGGCAACTATCAATGCAGGCACCACTCCGACCGACATCGAGAATCTCATCTCACGTCCGATCGAAAAGCAGATCAAGTCGGTTTCGGATGTCAAGAAGGTTACGAGCACAAGCATTCAGGACGCGTCGATCGTGGTTGTTGAGTTCACAACGGGGATCGATCCGATCGTTGCGAAACAACGTGTAACCGATGCTGTCGACCGCGCACGTGCCGAGTTGCCGACACAGTTGACGAAGGAGCCGGACGTCCGCGAAATCGACTTCTCGGAATTCCCGATCATGAACGTCAACATTTCTGGTAACGTCGGACTTGATGTGCTGAAGCGCTACGCTGATGAACTACAAGACAAGTTCGAGTCGCTCAAGGAAATCCGTCGAGCAGATATCATCGGTGCTCTGGAAAAGGAAGTACGCGTCGATATCGATCCATATTTGCTTCAGAATGCCGGGCTGTCCTTCGATGATGTTGCTCGTGCTATTCAGTACGAGAACGTCAACATCTCTGGAGGCGAAGTCCTCAATGCGGGCGTTCGACGGAATCTTCAGGTCACAGGTGAATTCACGAGCGCTGATCAAATCAAGAACGTGATTATCCGTGGCGGTCGCGGCAACACTGCGTATGTGCGTGACATTGCAAGCGTTGTTGAGACCAACAAGGAACAGCAGAGCTATGCTCGCCTTGATGGCAAGGAAGTTGTTACGCTCGCAGTATTGAAGAAGGCAGGGGAGAACCTCATCAACGCTTCTGATCAGATTCGTGAGATCGTTGAAGAGTATCAAGCAACGAAGCTTCCCAAGAACGTTACGATTACGATCACGAATGATCAGTCGAATGCGACACGTATCAATCTGGCGGATCTGATCAACACGATCATCATTGGTTTCATTCTCGTGACGATTGTGTTGATGTTCTTCATGGGTGTACAGAATGCGCTCTTCGTGGGCCTTGCTACGCCGCTGTCTGCCTTTATGGCGTTTATCCTGATGCCGTCATTCGACTTTACGTTCAATGTTGTGGTGACGTTCGGATTCTTGCTTGCGCTGGGTATCGTCGTCGATGATGCGATCGTGGTGATCGAGAATACCCACCGTTTGCATACCAAGGAGAACCTCGACATCAAGACGGCAACGAAGTATGCAGCCGCAGAGGTCTTCGCTCCCGTTGTTGCTGGTACCTTAACAACGCTAGCTCCGTTCTTCCCATTGCTGTTCTGGCCTGGCTTAGTTGGCGAGTTCATGGTGTATCTGCCATCGATTCTCATCATTACGCTCACGGCATCGTTGATTGTTGCCTACATCATGAATCCGGTCTTTGCCGTCGACTTCATGGATAGACCACCGCAGCGTGTAACGCGCAAGAAGCTGTTTGTTCTTGGAGCCGTGATTGGACTTGTGTCTGCTGTTGCCATCGGTGCAGCTATCGCAGTCGGCAGTGGAACGGCATGGATTGGTGCACTTGCGCTCTTTGTCTTTGGCTTCTGGTGGCTTAATCGTGTGTACATCACACCTCGACTCATCAAGCCCTTCCAGGAAGTGGTGCTGCCAGGAATCATGGAGTTTTATCGTCGCACGTTGCGGTACGTCCTCACAGGTCGACGTCCGTATTACATCATTGGCGGTAATGTTGTCCTGCTAGTTGTCTCGATCTTTCTGATGGTTGTTGCTGGACCACAGGTGACGTTCTTCCCGAGCGCCGATCCGAACTATGCGTATGTCTACGTCCAGCTCCCAATCGGGACAGATGCAGCTCAGACGGATTCGGTTGTCAACATCGTTGAGAAGCGCGTGCAAGACGTATTGGGTACCAATAACCCACTCGTGAAGTCGGTTATTTCCAATGTTGGACTTGGTGCTGGTGATCCACAAAATCCTGATCGTACCGTAACACCGCACAAGGGTAAGGTCACGGTTGCCTTCGTCGAGTACCAATATCGCGGTGGTGAAAGCACACAGGACTATCTGCCAAAGTTCCGGAAGGCTGTCGCTGATCTCGCTGGTGTCGAAATCGTCGTCGATAAGGAATCCAGCGGTCCGCCAACCGGTAAACCGATCAACATCGAAATCAGTGGTGATGATCTCGATACGCTTGTTGCTGTGCAGGAGCGCGTGCGCAAGCTTCTTGTGGATTCGTTAAAAATCGGTGGCATTGAGCGCCTCAGAAGTGACCTCATTCGCAACAAGCCTGAGATCTCGGTCCGTGTAGATCGTGAGAAGGCGAACGCCGAAGGCGTATCGACTGTCCAGATCGGTATGGCACTGCGAAATGCGCTCTACGGTGCAGAGGCAACGAAGTACCGTACCGGTGAGGAAGAATACCCAGTTCAGCTTCGTGCCCGCGAGGATCTCCGTGGAGATGCGGCGGCACTGTTGAACATCCCACTCACATTCCGTGATATGAGTACTGGACAGTTCCGACAGATACCTGTGTCGTCAGTCGCACAGATCGAGTACACGTCGACATTTGCCGGTATTAACCGGAAGAATCAGAAGCGTGTTGTTACGCTCGGATCGAATGTCCTGGAAGGATATAACGAGAACGAGATCAATGCAGAGATTCGAGACGCCGTCAAGGGGCTCGATCTGCCAGCGGGGTACGAGATATCGCTCACAGGTGCACAGGAAGAACAAGCAGAGAGTGTCAACTTCCTCGGCTTCGCATTTGCGGTTTCGGCAATGCTGATCCTGTTAATCATGGTGACGCAATTCAACTCGATCCGTAAGCCACTCTTCATCATGGTAACAGTGGTCTTTAGCTTGATCGGTGTCTTGCTTGGCTTTATCATCTTCCGAATGACGTTCTCCGTGGCAATCACGGGCGTAGGGATTATTGCGCTTGCTGGTATTGTGGTGCGCAATGGTATCGTGCTTGTTGACTTCACGGATGTCCTTCGCAACCAAGGATGGCGTGTCCGTCGTGCGATCATCGAGGGTGGTGCTATCCGCTTCAATCCTGTCATTCTCACGGCGAGTGCGACAATCTTGGGTCTGGTGCCGCTGGCCGTCGGACTCAACATTGACTTCTGGGAGTTGATCAACCTACGGAATCCACATATCCATATTGGTTCCGACAGTGTAGCCTTCTGGGGACCATTGGCGTGGTCAATTGTGTTCGGTCTGAGTTTCTCAACGTTCCTCACGCTTGTCGTCGTGCCATGTATGTACTACATCAACGCCGTTGGCGAGGTGAAACGCCGCCGTCGTGCAGTGCGTCGTGCAGTGCGTAATGCACGTGAGCTTGCAGCGGAGGGACATGTATCGCAGCACTGAGTGTAGAATTGACTGAACATGCTACGGGGCTTGGCAACAATGTTGCCAAGCCCCGTTTCAATTAGCGTTCGTTGTGCGCGCCTCAGCGCTTTGAGAAGGACAGCGACGCGCTGTTCAGACAGTATCGCAGACCCGTTGGCCGAGGTCCATCTTCGAATACATGGCCCAAGTGCGCGTCACAGCGTGCACACGTTACCTCTGTGCGAACCTCCATCAGCGATCGATCTTCATGGAGGGAAACGTTCGTCTTCGATACAGGGTCGAAAAAGGAGGGCCAGCCAGTTCCAGACTCATACTTCGTGTCGCTGGAAAAGAGCTCTGTACCGCAACAACGACACAGATAGATACCCTTTTCGTGGTTGTCCCAATACGTTCCAGTGAACGCACGTTCGGTGCCCTTCTTACGCGCGATGCGAAACTCGTCATCAGAGAGCTCCTTGCGCCACTGCTCATCGGTCTTCGTGATCTTTTCCATAGGTAGTGTTTTCTTGGTCGTTGTCGAATAGATCATCACTGTTGACTTCGCTGAAGACTGTCCCTGCGATCCAGCTTGGTGCTGCGACGGTGAGCAGGTAAGCATCAAGCTCGCCATGAGGATTACGGAAATTCGATGTGTCATGGTATCAGAAGTGTTGGTACGACATCAGCCTCAGGCTCGTCGTTGGAGTACCGCACATGGTGGAGGAACAGACCCGACGGGGGAGCCGTTTTCACAGCAGGTAACGACGAACTCCTGCGCAAAAGTTCACGTACGTCATCTGGCTTCATTGCACCACGACCGACCTCGGCAATGATGCCGACCATCTGACGGACCATCTTCCAGAGAAAGTGCGATCCCTGAATATTGATGACGAGCATCGGTCCGGCCTCGATCATCCGACACTTCTGAAGCTCAACCGTTGTTGACTTTTCATCGGGATCGTCACGGGTAAACGAACGGAAATCGTGGAACCCCTCAAAGACAGCGCAAGCAGCGTGCATGGCGCGGACGTCAAGTTCATCCTTGATCCACCATACGTAGCGCTTGCCAAATGCCGTCCGCCTGCGACAGATCTGGTAGATATATGATCTACTCACGGCATTGTGACGCGCATGGAATCGCGGTTGTGCCTTTTCAATCCCAAGGATGTTGACATCAGCAGGAAGGATGTCATTCAGCTTCATCCGCATCACATGCGGTGCAAGCATTGTTGAAGCCTCAAGGTGCGCAACTTGATATAGGGCGTGAACCCCTGCGTCAGTTCGACCTGAGCCCATAAATTCGAAGTCGCGTGTTCCCAGAACTGTCGCGAGCGCTCCTATGAGCTCTCCCTGGACAGTGCGTGCATTCTTTTGCACTTGCCAACCGGAATAGCGTGTACCTTCGTACTCAAGTGTAAATCGGAAACGTGCCATGAAGCAAGTTACGGATATCGACAGCGGCAGGGCCGCTCTGTGTCGCGACATCGACCTCTATCTCCATCGTCATCCGGAAGAACGCACGATGGCGGAGCAATTGCGTGCCTTTGTCGAACGTGAGCCGGCATGCTTCGAACGTGCCACTCGCGAGGGACATATCACCGGCTCTGCATGGGTTGTTGATGAGGAGGGAACGTCGACCCTGCTCACGCATCACCGGAAGCTCAATCGGTGGCTCCAGCTTGGGGGACACGCAGACGGAAATCCGCACGTATGGGACGTAGCACTCATGGAAGCACGCGAAGAGTCTGGTATCGATGGATGCGAACTGATCTCAACGGACATTTTCGATATTGACATCCACGTGATTCCAGCTCGAGGAGACGACCCGGAACATCTTCACTACGATGTTCGTTATTGTGCGCGCGCACCGCACCGAGACTATGCCGTGAGCCATGAATCACATGATCTTGCATGGGTCGCTATTGATTGTATCGACGATTACACCACTGAGGAATCCATGCTTCGCATGGCACGAAAATGGAACGAATTGAACAACGCATAGTGATTGCCGCACCCATCGACCGGGTGTTCCACTTCCACGACGACACGCGCAATCTCTTGCGCATCACACCTCCATCGATCAAGGTGACGATCGAAACCATGGGTGTGCCTGGTCTTGGCTACGAAGTGGTGCTCAAGGTTCGGCAGTTTGGACTGTTTACGATGCGCTGGCGTGTGCGCATTACCGAGTACGAGCCTCCAACACTGATGTCGGACGAACAAGTCTCGGGTCCGTTCGCATACTGGAAGCAAACACGCCGTCTACGAGAAGTTGAGGGTGGCACGGAGCTTACGGACATTGTCGAGTATCGTGCACCGTTCGGTGTTCTTGGACGGATTGCGAATGCACTCGTGATACGTCGACAAGTGCTTGACATGTTTACGTATCGCCAGCAGACCACAAAGCAGATTCTCGAATCAGCGTGATTCGAGTTTCGCAACTCGCTGTTGTGCATTCGCAACAGCAATGCTAAGCTGGGCGGAATCGCGTGTCATGAGTGCTAGCGACAGCAAGTCTTCCACCACAGGTTCGATACGCAGCAGTGTGGCCGACCGCGGTAGGGTGCGAGATAGCAGAGCTGTCTCTAGGAATCCACGTACGAGAGAATCTCGCGTGAAGAGCGTATCGGTCTGGGCGCATGCTACGTCGGCAGGGAAGCCTGCATCACTGACGCGGCTGCAGAATGCACGAGCCTGATCGTAGCGTACAAGGAAACGTATCAGCGCAGCGCATTGCTCAGGATGCGTTGCTGTTCGCGACATTGCCAGCACATCGGCATTAAGGATTGACGGCATCGGCCGAACTGCAAGCTGAACTCCTCGCTGCCGTGCCATGTCGATAATCCAGGGTCCGGTAAAGACTCCCGACAACGCACCGCGAAGAAGAAGATCATCAAGTTGGCGTGATCGATCAATGCGTAGTGATGGGACATCGCGATGCAAGCTCATGAAGGCACGCACGAGCGTATCGTTCAGATCAGCTGAAATCGGTTGTCGCGTGTAGAGGAGGCTACCCCGTTCCCATAAGGCGGGGAGAACACGCTTGATGACGTTATGCGCGTCACTCACCGCACATCCACCCAGTGTTGGCATCGGCGGCCGGCCTACAAGCGCGCGGACGTTGACCAACCAACGTGCAGCGTTACCGTCTGTTGCGATGTCAGCAGGAAGTGGCGCAAAGACGCCCCCTGCATCGAAGTCGGCAAACCAGTCGAGGCCAAGGTGGACTACATCAGGCTGCGTGCCGGCATTGAAGGCTAACTGCAACTTCGACGTCCCATCAGACCACGTCAGCTCGGTGCATTCAACCTTGACACCTGGATTCTCGTGTTCAAAGACCCGCACGAGTGAATCGAGCACTCGCTTCTGAGCTGGTTCAGACCAGAAGTGCCACATGCGAATGGTGATCGTCTCATCCTTTGATGCGCAACCGATAAGAACGGCACACAGAGCTAGCGCGACAACGAACCGATGTTGCCTCATCGCTGGGGAGCTGCAGGCTGAGCTGCTACAGGCGTTGCAGGACGTGGAAGCGTCGCTACTGGTCGTTCTGCATACGGTTTTGCGAATGGACCCTTGCGCTGCGGTGTTGAATCCGCTGGGGCAGCAGAACGTGGTGTAGCACCCGGCTTACGCGTCCACGTCGTATCCCGCGCTACATCTGCTGGCCATTGCTTCAAGAAGAACAGGTCCAATAGTTTTCGAGCAATCGGAGCAGCGAAGGCCGCGCCGTATCCCGCACCTTCACCCGTGACAACCATGGCGATTTTCGGATCGTTCATCGGAGCGAAGCAGATAAACCATGATTGAGGGGGCTGACCCTTTCGCACATCGGCAGTACCGGTTTTACCGCACACGTCATAACCAGGGAGATCCACCAGACGGGCAGTGCCACTGGTTACCACAGCACGCATGGCTTCCTTCACCACCGAGAAGTACTCTTTCTTGATCGGGATATCGCGGGACTCATACGAGACCTTGATGCGCTTGTTCAGCGTCTTCGAGTAAATCTCACGCACGGCGTGTGGCTGGTTCCACTGACCATTCATCGAGATCGCAGCAGTGTAGGCAGCCAATTGCATCGGCGTTACTTCAACTTCACCCTGACCAATACCCCAGTTCATCAGAACGTAGTTCGTCCAATTTCCCTTGCCAACATGCTTGTCCATGAATTCACGGGAGGGGAGAAGACCACGTTTTTCTTCACCGATGTCGACGCCAGTCTTCTGTCCGAAGCCAAAGAGCGAACCGTAATAGTGGAACTTCTCTAGTCCAACCTTTACGCCGAGTTGGTAGAAGAAACTGTTGCACGATACCGCGATGGCCGTCTTGTAATCGATCATGCCGTGTACGCCACCGTGGCATGTCGCAAAGCGATTTCCGAATTGATAGCCACCAACACAGGGCAGGCGCGTTGTGGGCGTGATGATGCCTTCCTGCATGGCCATGAGCGCCATCAGTGGCTTCCACGTTGATCCCGGGTGATACTGTCCTGTTGTAGCTCGATTGAGCAGAGGAATTCCGGGTGCGTCTCGTACCACATTGTAGTAGGTTCGACCTGTCTTACCGGAAAAACTCCGAGGATCAAAATCAGGTTTCGACACAAAGCACAGGATCTCGCCATTACGTGGATCAACCGCAACGATGGAGCCCCGTGAGGATCCCATCAGCTTCTCAGCGAGTTCTTGAAGATCTGTGTCGATGCCCAAGAATAGATCGTCTCCCTCAAGACCAGCAACGTCAGACTTTCCATCGTTGAAACTCGCAACACGTTGGCCGTTCTTGTTGACCGCGACGTACTGCAAGCCTTTTATACCGCGAACGTTGCGCTCGTAGGCTCGTTCCAATCCTGTTTGACCGGTAAGGTCTCCCGGAGAGTAGGCGTCACCAAGTTGCTTGAGCTGCGACTCCGCTACTTCACGTGTGTAACCGAGGAGGTGTGACGCATTCCCATCGAACGCATACTGTCGCTTTGGGTCGACGATCAAATCGACGCCGGGAAGCGAATCGCGCTGTTCTTCAATGGCGCTAATGATCTCGAAGTCAACGTCGCGTCCGTAGTACAACTTCGCTGCAGCAAACTTGTTGAACTTCGCACTCTTCTGGACGTCTTGCCAGATCAATGTATCGGCGACACCCAGGATCTTGGACAGGCGCGCGCAGGACTCGTTCGTGAATTCGTATGGCGTTACCGTGATCGAAAAACCGGGAGCGTTCTGTACGATTGCTCGACCATTGCGATCGAAGATCATGCCGCGAAATGGTTCTGTTGCGACCTGCTTGATTGCCTGTGCCTCGGCTTTGAGCTTGTAGACACTGCCCTGAATGATCTGCAGCCACGCAAGACGTCCCACATAGACCACACTGATGGCCAGAACAAGGATCTGGAAGATGCGTTGGCGTTGTGCGGAACCAAAGGCTCCATCGCTTGGTAGCAGACTCATTGCTGTAGTGACGTAGGTGCTTCTTGTGCTCGTCGGAGCGCTTCTTCCGACAATGCAATAGCAGCGAAGATGAACGCGAACATAACATTTCCGTAGCGCTGATCGAAGATCCCCGCCATGAAGATGTTGATGTACATCGCAGGAATAAACGCAAACACACCGATCGCAATAGCCCGAGCAAGGGGCGGCGCATGCGGGCGGCGTGCTGCAAGTGCGGCACGTATACTGCGTATGCTGAACCCGATCAGCACGCAGAACATAATCGCAGCAGTGGGAAATCCGAGTTTATGAATCAAGCCGACATAGCCGATATGCACGAAAGCCGTAGCGTTATGCCATTGCTCAATTGGAGCCCAGGTCACGAACTTGGCACGCAGGCCGCTGCCGCCGAGAGGGGCCTGCTTCACCTTGCGCCACGCATTTGATACTTCGATCAACCGTGTCTCAAATGAAAAGTCACCGCCCTTGAGTTGTGTCGACGAGGTGAAGCGCTTCTGAATGAAGAGTAATGCAACACCCGCAACCTTCGGATTCACAGCATAGAACGTTGTAATGCTCACCGCAAGCAGCGCGACGCTGCCAATGATAATCTTGCTGTTCTGCTGCCAGCGAAGGAAGAGCATGGCTAGGAAGCTGCATGCAAACACCAGCACCCACAGCGTTCGCGTGAACGTGAGCACCAATGCAGCGATGTTTATGACCACAACGAGAAACGTCATGAGCTTCGGACGCCACTTCACGTGAAAGATCAATACGAGTCCGACGCAGATGGCCAGGAGGAAAAGCGGACCCAATGTTGCCGAGCGAGAAGCCTGAATCTGGTAGGCATAGACCATATTCTCGGCCATCTTCTGTTTGAATGTCCACGCACTATAAAGCGCCATCAGGAATGACGACACACCAGCAAGCGCGATGAACTGTCGGAACGTCGTTGTGTCCTTCCCAAACTGTTCGCGAAACGGGAAGTAGTAGAGCATCAGCAGGAAATACGACCAATCGACGGCCCACCCGCTGAGTTCAACGTGGTTGAACCGCGCCACGATTATGTTGGCAAACGACGCCAGGATAAAGAATAGCAAAAGGAAATCCGTCCACCCCTTGACCAACGGACGGGGATCAACAGCAAGACGCCAGATCATCCATAGGGCGATGGAGCCAGTGAACAGACCGCCTAGTACAACTTCCGAGACCGAGAGTCCCTCACCCGTATCCATCAGGAAGTAGGGGAGAACAAGCAGAAAGAGGGCAAGCCAGACCTTCGGGTAGCGAATCATCGCATACAGGATGCCCACACCACCAGTGATGGCAGGCAACAACCACGGAAGATCGGCAATGATGCTCACGATGCCAGAGTGTTCTGTTCGTCTGCCTTGCGGAACATCATGCGCCATCCACGAATGGCCATAAGGATCAGGAGGAACAGCACACCAGTGCCGACACCTGCACCAAGTGCAATGAAGGCACGCTTTGGCTTATCGCGCTTCTCTGGTGCTACGGGCTGATCAACAACAAGCAGCGCAGGGGCCGTCTTGTTGATATCCAGCTTCGCTTGCTCGAGTGACGGAAGGAGGAATGCCTTGAGCTTGGTATGCGCCTCAAAATCTGCGTACAAGCGCAGATACGATGCACCGACACCCGCAGCATCGGTGAGGGCGAAGTTGCCTGCGAATCCCGGCTGTGTCTGAGCACGCTCATACTGCTCGCCCAACTGCTTCACGAGTACACGTGTTGATCGTACTTGTGGATCATCCTTGCCGTAGTTCTGTTCGAGAATGCCAAGGATTGCTTCCTGCTTGAGGAGCTCTGCCTTGGTCTCAGAAAGTGCCTTTGCCGACGCCGTAGCTTGATCAAGGGGCGAGAACAGACGATAATCACGCGAGTAGCGTTGCAGCGAATCGGTAAGCGCCGTGAGAACAGAGTCCATCATCGCAATCCGCTGCTCGAGGTAGAATGCCGACTTCTCGGCTTCTTGACGCTGGATACGGTTGGTGATTTCGTTAGCGTAGCCAACGAATGCGTTGCACATCGCAACAGACTTCTGCGGATCCTGACTCCAAATGGAAATCTCGTAGTTGCCCTCGGCATGATACTGCACCTCGAGATTGTCGTCAAACTCCGAGCGAATATCATTCATTGGCTCGCCCTCCATCGCGTATTCGCGAACCAGTTCGAAGCGCTGAATCATCGAATCACGAATCGTGCGTGTGAAGAGGATGGTGATGAACTCGTACGTTTCACCAGATGATCCGCCAAGCTTCGAAAGACCGATGTCTTTCAGCGTCGACGAAATACCTCCGAGCGCACCACCGAGTCCGCCCATCTGCTGTGATGGAGGCACGCAGTTGATGGTCGCCTTGAAGTACTCTGGCAGAGTGCGAGCATAGAGGTATGCCCCCACGGATGTTGCCGCAACGAGTGCAAGCAGCCACCACTTGAAACGCAAGAGGTATCGGAGAATATCAACGGTCGGAAATTGTTGGGTCATGGGTCCCACACATGATTGATCGAATGCAAAACTAGGTAGGGAATGGGGCTTATCGACGCGCCACAATGAGCATGTTCGGTGTCGAAAGCGATGCGTTCCAGCTCACTCCCTGTTCGATGTGCTGAAGGCGGCGACCGAGTGTGGTGAGCGGACCAAGGACCGTCCGGATGAACCGGGCCAAAAGGTTCCCACCCACGCTTGGGACAGGCAGAACCAGTATCTCCGTGAACGGCAGCGTCGCGAAGAGCTCAAGGACGGATGTTTTGTTCAAGTGCATTTCATGTGTGAGGTCGCCGTACGAAAGCACCGTGCCGAGCGGCGCGTCGACGTTCGGTGTGCGCAGAACAAGTGTTCCTCCGGGGGCGAGCACATGTGCAATTGTCGTGAGTGCCGAGATTGCTTCAGCTCGCGTCAGGTGCTCAATCACGTCGAACATGGTGACCATTTCAACCTGCTGTTCCTGCGCCAGTGCTGAGAAGAGATCTTCGACCTCTACGCAGTCGAGACCGAGCGCACGAGCGAGATCAACCTGTTCCTGAGAGAGATCGATGCCGCGAAGGTTGTGATAGCCCATCTGACGCATCCACAACAGGAATGCTCCATACCCGCATCCGAGATCGAGCACTCGACCGCCCCGGTTCTCTGGAAGATGCCGACGGACGCTGGTGTTGAGACCATGATGCTCGGCAACCACGCGCTGACGCGCATCGTCGATCGAAGCAAAGCGCGACTGGGCGGTTGTGTACTGGTTGTAGAAGTGCTGCCGATGATCCATGGGTGCTGCCGACGTGTCAGGAAGATTCCTCGTGCACGAAGATACGAGTGGTATGTCCTTTGGGAATGCCATCAACGTATCTTCGTGCTGATATGGACGCGCTCGCCGTTGGTTTCGCATGCATATGGGATCGTGGTGATCGTTCTCGGACGTGGTCACACACCCCACAACGACTCTGGGAGGCGCTTGAGCGTCGCCGGGACGTACGTGTCGTGGATATGCCCCTACGAATACCGCTACCGCTCGACTTCCTTGGCCGTGTGGCGTCGATGCGCAGGCTACAGGGGAAGCGCTATTCTACCTGGACGATGCGCTCCTGGTATTCCCAGCTGGCCCACAACGATCTTATGAGCCACGAACGGCACCACGCTGAGGTTGATGCTATCCTGTGCATTGGCGAGCATGGTTCGACCACCAACGCGCCGTTGTACGTGTATCAGGACTTTTGTTTTGGACACGGGCTGCAGCTGATGGACCGCGGACTTGTGCCACATGGCTGGGATGCTGTCTCACGAGCTGCGTTAGAGCGTCGAGCGGCCCAGCAAGCCGAGACATATGCGCGGGCTGCTGGTGTGTTTACGATGAGTGCCTGGAATGCTGCCTACCTCCGTGATGCGGGCCTAGTGCCACCAGATCGTATTCATGTCGTTCATGCCGGAGTTAATGTCCCGGTCGATCCACCCAGTGCTGATCGTATGGCAATGCGTGCTGAAGCACGAGAGCATGTTGTGGCATTCGTCGGACGTGACTTCGCGCGCAAGGGGGGCGACTTGGTTGTTGCGGCAGTTCAGCAACTCCGCGGAATGTTGTCGCGACCAGTGCGACTCGTCGTTGCCGGACCTTCGCAATGGCCCATGGATGGTCCAGTTCCGGATGGTGTTACGTTTCTGGGCGATGCACCGTTTCACGGCGTGCGTGCCCTGCTTCGAACAGCAGACGTTCTTGTGATGCCGTCCCGCTTCGAGGCGTTTGGAATCATCATCGCCGAGGCGCTTGGCAGCGGCACACCCGTTGTCGGTCGAAATGACTTCGCCATGCCCGAGATGATACGTCATGGTGAGAATGGCATGCTGGTCGAAGGCGACGCTGTTGATGAACTAGCACATGCGCTGTTTCATGTGATTTCATCGGATCACATCGCGTCCACCTGCGCAGCCGATGCCGAGCGTGTGCGATCCTATTTTTCCTGGGATCGTGTCGCCGGGGATATGACTGCCGTCCTTCGAAAGGGGCGCTCATGAAGATTTTGGTCATCCTCCCACGCATTCCTATCCCAGCTCGTGATGGTGGGGCGATTGTGATGCTCGAGACTGTGCGCGCATTGCATGAAGCCGGACACGTCGTCGATGTCTGTGCCGTTAACACACCGAAGCATCATGCAGATCCAGATGTAATGGAACCGTATTGCAATGCGGTTACAGCGGTTGACGTCGATACCACGATTCGTCCATTCCGAATGTTGCGCGAGTTTGTTACGTCGCGCTTTCCGGAAGCATTTCACATCCGTGTCGATGGTTCGTATTGGCTAACACGGTTTGCATCGGAAGAGATGCTGATGCGACTTGAGGCAATGATCCTCGAGCGAGGTCCATACGATGCGATACTCTGCGAGTCGCTCTTCACTGCATGCTATGGTGAAGCTCTTCGACTCCGCGACAGCATTGATCCGACCGTTCCGATCGTCCTTCACGCCCATAACGTTGAATCCAGAATTCAAGATCGACTCGCGCGCGATCCATTGCGCTCATCTGTTGAACGCTGGTATCGTCGTCGTTTAGCACAACAGACGGAAGCCTATGAACGCCATGTCCTCACATGGATTTCAGGTGTCGTAACGCTTAGCGCTATCGACACAGCCACGTTTGCTATCGCGCAGCCGTCGGCCCATGTGGTTGCCGTTGCACCAGGTGTGCGCGAGCATGTTCCGACAGGAGAGCATCGACCACAGACGTTGTGGTTCCTCGGAAGTCTTGATTGGACGCCGAACGTGGACGGGTTGCATTGGTTCATGCGCTTTGTATGGCCAACGATACTCGCACAGATGCCCGACGTCGAATTGCACATTGCTGGTAAATCGACACCGGACGCTATCACTGCCTACCATGATGGGATCAACGTTGTCGTCCACGGCGAGATCGAGGACCCGACAGCGTTTCGTTCAGCCTATGCGGTAGGGATTGTGCCGCTTCTCAGTGGAAGTGGTGTTCGCATCAAGATTCTTGAAGCATTGGCTGACCACTCCGCTGTTGTAACAACTACCATTGGCTGTGAGGGGTTGCCCCTTACCGATGACCTGCATGTTGTGTTTGCAGACGAACCGACGGCGTTTGCCCACACCTGCATCGAGCTTCTCACCGACGAGGCACGACAGACCAAACTGCGTGCTGCTGGTGCGGAGTTTGTGCGAAGCCACTATTCATGGGAGCGCAGTGCAAACGAGCTCCATCAGGTGTTGACGCACATCGCAGAACGAGAGCACTAAGCGTCGTTAAGCGCTTGGAGGCGTGTGATCTCGTCGCGAAGTTCCGCCGCTCGTTCAAAATCAAGGTCACGCGCAGCGTTCTTCATCTCAACAAACATCTGGTCGATCATTTCCTTGCGCTGTGCAGGCGTGAGATACTTCACCATAGGCTCGGCAGCCTTCTTGATGCGAACACGTTCGCGCTCGGCAGACTTTGCCACACGCGATGACTGCATGTCGGCCACCGATGTTGATTCGAGGATTTCTTCGAGTGACTTGTACACCGTGCGCGGTTCAATACCATGCTCTGCGTTGTAGGCTTCCTGTAGGGCCCGACGACGATTCGTTTCGTTGATGACGTGTTCCATTGAACGCGTAATCTTATCAGCGTAGAAGATCACAAGTCCTTCGGCATTTCGAGCCGTTCGACCAGCCGTCTGCATCAGGGAACGTTCGCTTCGAAGGAAGCCCTCGCGATCGGCGTCAAGGATAGCAACAAGCGACACCTCCGGCATGTCCAGTCCTTCACGCAAGAGATTCACTCCAACGAGCACATCACTGTGTCCCAGTCGAAGATTTCGAATGATCTCCACACGTTCCAGTGAATCGACATCGCTGTGAATGTACGCAACACGAATACCAAGGTTCTGGAGATAGTCCGTCAGATCCTCGGCCATGCGCTTGGTGAGTGTCGTCACAAGCACACGTTGTTTCTTCTCAACGCGGATGCGGATCTCTTCGAGCAAATCGTCAATCTGATTCGAGACAGGCCGTATCTCAATGCGAGGATCGAGCAGTCCAGTTGGTCGAATAACTTGCTCAACGACGATGCCCATCGACTGCTCGAGCTCATAATCACCCGGTGTCGCGCTTACGTATACCACTTGATTCGTGTGCTTGTTGAACTCATCAAACGTAAGAGGTCGATTCTCGAGGGCACTCGGCAGACGGAATCCGTGCTCAACGAGCGTCATCTTGCGTTGACGATCGCCATTGTACATCGCGCGAACCTGAGGTATGGTGACGTGGCTCTCATCGATAACAAGCAGGAAGTCGTCAGGGAAATAGTCCATCAAACAGTTCGGAGTTTCGCCTGGCTTTCGGCCTGCAAGGTGCATTGAGTAGTTCTCGATACCTGAACAGTACCCGACTTCCTTCATCATTTCGAGATCGAACAACGTTCGCTGTTCGAGACGCGCCGCTTCAAGCCCCATCCCGAGTTCACGCAAGTCTTTCAGTCGATGAACGAGTTCGTCCTTGATGTCTACCGTTGCGCGAGCGAGATTCGATTGTGACGTGACAAACAAACGTGCAGGATACAGCAAGACGCGATCAACGCGCTCGATGACCTTGCCATCGCGATGATCGATCCACGCGATACGATCAACCGTATCACCGAAGAGCTCAATGCGAATCGCCTTAGTGTCTTCATCGGCCGGCATCACATCTACGGTATCGCCGCGAACACGAAATGTGCCACGTGTAAACTCAAAATCGTTACGGCTAAAATGGATATCACTCAAGCGATGAAGCAGCGCTTGGCGCGTCACCTCCATCCCTTCCGTAATCAACAGAAGCTGATCCTTGAAGTCTGCCTTAGCACCAATGCCGTAGATGCACGATACCGATGCAACGACAATCACATCACGACGTCCCTCGACGAGCGCACTCGTTGCACGCAGACGTAATCGGTCGATCTCGTCGTTAATCGAGAAGTCCTTCTCGATAAAGACGTCAGTCGATGGAACGTATGCTTCCGGCTGATAGTAGTCGTAGTAGGAGATGAAGAACTCAACCGCGTTGTTCGGAAAGAAGCTCTTGAATTCACCGTACAGCTGTGCAGCGAGCGTCTTGTTGGGTGAAATCACCAACGTCGGACGTTCTACTTCACGAATCACATTGGACATCGTGAATGTTTTGCCGGAGCCTGTGACACCGAGCAACACCTGACTTTTACGTCCCTCGCGCAGACCTTCGGCAAGCTCTGCAATAGCGCGTGGCTGGTCCCCGGAGGGTTGATACTTGGTATGGAGATCGAAGACGGACATGGTGCCTAGTGAAGCGAGAATAACCTGCGAACGTACGACGAGAATGCGATATTCGTAGTATGAAGACGCGCATAATTAGCATCGTCATCGTCGGAATTCTCCTCCGTCTGCTTACAGCATATGCCTTCCTTCCGGATCAGCCGCAAGGGGAGGATGGTCCATCGTATGCCACACAAGCCCTCGAAGTTGTCGCTGGTTCGGGTGCCCACTACTACTTCCCACCCGGAACATCGTTCGTCGTAGCACCAGTGTACGGGATCATGGGTCGCACGGTGGCTGTGGATCATGCTATTGGAGTCGTCCTCACAAGCGGTGTCGTCATTGTGAGCGTGTGGTTCTCGGTGATCCTGCTCGGCTGGTCCCGCTCGACGATGATTGTTGCGATTCTTGCTTCCTGTTACGGACATACAATCCTCGCCGCCACGCAGATCTCCTCACAGCCCGTGACGGCTATCGCAGTTGTCGCGGCCGTTGGGTTGACGATCCAGTGTCTTCGTACGTGGTCCTGGACGCGATGGGGTTTGGCATCATTGGCAATGGCCATCGCGGTACTCACTCGCCCAGCTTCCGGACTCGTCGTGGCGGTCTGCGCGGCAGCGATACTCTATCACGCATGGCAACGCCACGTGTCCCGCACACAGGCGTTCGGTGCCTGCATGATTACAGCACTCGTGCTCGCGGCAGCTATCATGCCTGTGATGCAGCACAACGCTCGTGCAGGCCAGGGGATGACCATTTCGACGAACAACGAGTGGAATCTCCTTCTCAGTAATACGCCCTACACGCCCGATTACAAGACAGGACATTTCGGACAGCGTGGTTTCGATCAGATCGATCCCGATGCCGCAGCATGGCTCGCAGCCTGCATACCGCACCGTAACCCAGCACAGGCATCGCTCGAAGAGCGCCGATCCATGACCAATGCCGCGCTTACCTACATGGGTGAGCATCCATGGCGCACCCTGTATCGCATTACCAATCGCGCACGGGGCTACTGGGGAATGGACTATTCGGCAACCCGGCTGATCCAGCAAGCCTATGGCATGTCGAATCGGGCGGCCCTTCCTCTGTTGGCCTTCGAAGCCGGCACCTATCTTCTCGTGATCATCGCAGCGCTGTCAGCGTTCTTCATCGGTGTGCAGCTGGGCGGACTTCATGGACGGCTCATCGTGTTGGTCATCGTTGCGGGCATGCTCCCATACCTCGTCGCGTTCGCGCTCCCGCGGTTCCATCTCCCAGCCATACCGCTGATCATGCCCCTTGCCGCACTGGCCATCGCACGCCTTGGGGAAGCACCTCGCGAACACCTCCGTACACTCGTGCGATCACGGTGGTGGTGGACTGTTGTTATCCTCGTGTTATCGCTGCAAGTCGAGCATTTCTATCACCTTGCACGTCTTCAGTGAATCTGGTTTCTACGCGGAAATCACTGGCATTCGCCTCTAAATCGTCGTATCTTTGTGGTTTCCTTTTTACCGATCTACCTACTCCATGAAGCTCTCTGAGTTCAAGTTCTCCGTCCCGAAAAACGCTGTTGCGAAGTATCCAGCAGATCCCCGCGAATCCTCAAAAATGATGGTCCTCAACCGTGAAACGGGGGAGATTGAAGACAAGCACTTCAAGGACATTCTCCAGTACATGGACAAGGGCGACGTGATCGTGGTTAACGACACCAAGGTGTTCCCGGCACGCCTCTTCGGCAAGAAGGAGAAGACGAACGCAAAGATCGAAGTGATGCTGCTTCGCGAGCTCAAGGCTCAAGAGCGCATCTGGGATGTTCTTGTTGAGCCGGCCCGTAAGGTGCGCATCGGCAACAAGATTTACTTCGACAATAACCGTTTCTACTGCGAGATCATCGACAACACCACATCACGTGGTCGTACCGTTCGTTTCTCCTACGATGGGGATCTCCACGAGGTGATTGAGCGCATCGGTCAAATGCCGCTGCCGGAATACGTCAAGCGTGAACCAACCGATGCCGACAAGGAGACGTATCAGTGCGTCTTTGCAAATCCAGGTAAGGTGGGCTCGATTGCACCGCCGACAGCTGGTTTGCACTTCTCGGAAAAGCTTCTCAAGGCCGCGGAAAAGAAGGGCATCAAGGTTGCAACGGTCCAGCTGAACATTGGTCAGGGCATCTTCGAAACGATCGAAGTTGAGGATCTAACAAAGCACCGTATGTACAGCGAGTACTTCGAAATCACGAAGGACTCTGCAGATGTGATCAACAAGGCGCTCAAGTCCAAGAAGAACGTCTATGCCGTTGGTTGCAGTGTTGTGCGTGCACTCGAATCGAGTGTTCTCACGAGTGGCATTGTGAAGCCAAACAAGGGTTGGACAGATAAGTTCATCCACCCGCCGTATGAGTTCAAGATTGCGAATCGCTTCATCACAAACTTCCACCAACCGGCCTCGCCGTCGCTGCTGGTTGCAACAGCATATGCTGGTGGGAAGGATCAGATGTTCAAGGCATACAAGCGTGCACTGAAGAGCGACTATCGTGTCTTCGGCTACGGTGATGCCCTGATGATCATCTAACACACGCATCATCGACGGACACATCAGAGAAGGAACGTAGAATGTCTGCTTACGAGCAACTGCTTCATCGTATGCAACTGATCACCGACCTTGGTGCGGCGAGTGCTGCACTTGGCTGGGACCAGGAAACGTACATGCCAGATGGTGCCGTGGAGTCCCGAGCTAATCAGCTCGCGACCCTCTCGACACTCATTCACGGATTCACGACTGACGACTCGGCAGTTGCGCTCGCGTCTGAGGCACAAGCAGCGTCGAGTGTGCTCGATGTGCGGAAGCAGCGTGTCGTGGCGACGTTTGTGAAGGATCACGATCGTGCGCGACGCTTACCAGCAGAACTGGTTGAGGAGCAAGCGCGTACAGCAGCGATGGCACAGGATGCGTGGAAGCGATCGCGGCAGGCATCGGACTTCTCGATCTTTCAGCCGCTTCTCACGAAGACGGTCGATTTAAAGCGCCGCGAGGCCGAACTGCTTGGTCCAACAGCACATCCGTATGATGCCTTGCTCGATATGTTTGAGCCAGGGCTGACTGTAGACGTTCTCACGCCGCTGTTTACGCGGCTGCGTGAAGGCACCGTCGACCTTCTTAGCGAGATCACGCCACGCCAGAATGCAGTGTCGGATGCGGTGCTCTACCGCTCCTTTGGCAAGGACACGCAGCTTGCGACGGCAACATCGATCATTACGAAGCTTGGCTTCGATATGACAACTGGTCGTGTCGATCTTTCGGCGCATCCATTCTGCACCAACTTTGGAAACAAGGACGTTCGCCTGACGACGCGCATTCGTGAGCAGGACCTTCGATCGTGTCTCTTTGGGCTCATCCACGAGGCTGGCCACGGTATGTACGAGCAGGGGATTCCCGACGACATCGCGCGCACGTTTTCAGGTCAGGGGGCGAGCATGGGGATCCATGAGTCGCAGTCACTCTTCTGGGAAAATGTTGTTGCGCGAAGTGAGGAGTTCTGGCACTGGGCGTTCCCGATCCTTCGTGATGCATTCCCGGATCAGCTCAAGGATCAGACGCCACGATCCTTCTATCAGGCCATTAACAAGATGCAGCCATCGCTCAATCGTGTCGAGAGTGATGAACTGACCTACAACCTGCACATCATACTTCGGTTCGAGATTGAACGTGATTTGTTGACAGGCGATCTCGCCGTTGCAGACGTTCCGTCGGTCTGGAATGCAAAGATGAAGGAAGCGCTTGGTGTTGAACCACCAAACGATGCAGACGGTTGTTTGCAGGACGTGCATTGGTCGTTTGGTGGCATTGGATACTTCCCGTCGTACACCCTTGGTAAGCTCTATGCTGCCATGGAGTGGAATGCGATGCAAAAGGATCTTCCGGACGCATCATCGCATATCGCCAATGGCAACTTCGCTCCGATTCTCGGATGGATGCGGTCGAACATTCATGCTGCAGGTCGTACAGAACTGCCGCGTGAGATTATTCAGCGCGTCACCGGCCGCGATCTTACTGAGCAGGACTTCCTCGCATACGTTGGTGCCAAAGCACGCAACGTGTATGGCTTCTAAGTCCTTCGCATCAGCGATTGCGTCGTTTCTCACGCGTCTCGCTCCGCCGGCACTTCCTGCCGGTGTCGAGGTATTGAATCCATACCTTGAGCCCGAGATTCGGCGTGTGGTGCGCAGTATGGTCACGAAGTTCTACGTCGATGCACCTGCTCGCCTCAGCGTATGGGGCATCAATCCCGGTCGTTTCGGTGCTGGACTAACGGGTCTTGCCTTCACTGATCCATGGGCCGTTGTCCATCAGTTAGGTATCACTACGAGCGTTGCTGGACGTCGTGAAATCTCAGCAGAGTTTATCTCGGATGTGATTGATGCGTACGGTGGACCAGCAGAGTTCTATCGAGATATCTATCTCGGTGCAGTCTCGCCGCATGGCTATGTTCGCGACGGTGTGAATATGAACTTCTACGACACACCGGAACTCCGTGCTGCGGTTGTGCCATATGCAGTAGCATGCATGAAGAAGCAGATCAGGGCTGGACTCCGCACAGATGTGGCAGTGGTGCTAGGCTCGGGCGCACTCAAGCAGGTTGTTGAACGTGAGATACGCTCCGCAGTTGGCCTGGATCACGTTGTCTATCTCGAACACCCACGATTTATCATGCAGTATCGTCGTTCGCAACGCGTTGCCTATGTTGATCGGTACGTCAACACCTTTCGCTCGCTTTTCACGCCGTAGTTTCGGCCTACACCAAGCTTCATGCGTATGCATCTCCTCTCATACCGCTTTGCATTGCTCATCATCGCACTAGGTGCAGTCTTGTTTGCGCATCCTGTGCGTGCGCAACAATCAGCCCCCTCGTCGGTGTCGATACCAACGTTGCATGATTGGGGCACGATGCGCCTGCCAGCGACGCTGTATCTCGACACTGAGATTCCGATCGTCAACACGGCAAAGGCCGGCGCTGTGAACATCGTCGAGATCAAGCCGGGGTGCGGCTGTACCAAGACCGACCCAGATCGTACGGTGCTGTTACCGGGCGATACGGCACATGTGAAGATTCGACTCAATGTCACTACATCGCAACATGGAATGATCCAGAAGAATGTCCGTATCCGCACGGCACACATGGGCGATACATTGGAATCGAACATGATGCTCCAAGTCACGCTTCAGCGTGCGCTGACCATCGGACCGTCCCTGTTCATCCCATTCAATGATGCCGTCGTTGGACGTAGATCCATATCAGAGATCACGATCCAGAATGAGTCAGATCTACCGGTGACCATTGCCGACCTCGTCTACGACCAGGATGTCACGTCTGATCTCACACCAAACGAGGTAATCACACCAAGATCGACACGCACCGTAACGGTCTCTATCACTCCAAAGACAGCCGGTCAGATTTATGGTGGTCTTCGGTTCGTGGCACGCGGCAATGGCGACGATGATAGCTTCAACCTGCCGGTCTACGGCACAGTCACCAAGGTGGCTGGGAAGTGACGTCGTGCGGCCACATAGCCAGTTTGGTGAAGTGCAATGATCACGCTAACTTTGCCCTCCGTTTTTGCTATGCCAATGTAGCTCAGCTGGTAGAGCAGCTCATTCGTAATGAGCAGGTCACCGGTTCAAGTCCGGTCATTGGCTCTGATGTATACACGCCCGCTATGCTACAGCATAGTGGGCGTTGTTCGTTTACGAGAAAGTCCCGGATATGAAGCTTGTGCGTGGTTTCAGCATCACCCTCCACCTCGCTGGCCTCATCCTTGTTGGTTGCGGAAAGCCAGACTATCTCGGAGTTCCTCCTTCCGATTCGGTTCAGACGATTTCGGTACGTGAGGCAATCGACCACCGCAATGTGGGCCGTGTCGTAGCGCTTCGCGCAACGGTTGGGAATGTCTGTCAGGACGAGGGGTGTTGGCTTACGATCTCTGATGGCTCTGCAGAAATCAAGATGAAGTTCATCGACCCAGCGCTGGGCGTCCCGACGGATCTCCATGGTGAAGTTCTTGCCCAGGGTGTTCTTCGCGAGACAATTACCAACGGTGTTCGGATTCCAGAGCTCCATGCCAGTGGTATTCGATATATCGACGGGCACTGAGTGCAACCTTTGCAGTGAGTGCGCGTACCCGGGGCTTGGAGAATCACGAAATGCAATCAGCAACACGACGTACACTGGTCAATGGGGGAGTTCAGATGGTATTCTGGATTCTCCTTGTTGTTGTTTCCATTGTGTTGCATGCCGTACTCGGAGTAGTCGTACCGTTTGGTAATTCGTCTGATGGTGCATCGTTCTCATCTCGTGCGGCACTGCTGTCGACGATCGGCCTCGTGTGTGTCGCGGGTGTGATTGCAATCACTGCCGCTCTTGTCCGCTCGCGGCGATCGCAGAGCTCGTTCGATGTGATGTCGTGGTTCCTTACCGTGTACGCTGTAACGGCACTCGTCGTGCTCGTTCTTGGAGCATTGATTCCGAACGATCTTCTCGCACACTCTGGGGTTGTCGCCTCCGTTGTGTCGCGGATTCTCGGGCTGGCCTCGGTGATTCTGGTATCGGGCGTTGTCGGCTTCTTCGTCGCTGTTATGCGCTCGCGACCTTCACGGCGTCTTCGTGCTTACTTCGTGACACAGTCGATAATGCTCGGGGCGATGCTGCTCGGAGCATCCTTGTCGATTGCATCGGACGCAGGCATCCCGATCATGATCATGGCGACGATCACGAGTGCAATTCTTGCCATTGTTAACGCACCGCGTCTACCATGGCTGCAGACGCTCTCACTTGATAAGAAGCTTCGTCTTCTCTGGCTGACGGGGTGTGCGGTTTTCGCATCGGTTCTGATGCTGGTCGTGTATCTGCAATCGGATACGGTACTGGCGTTGTCGGCTCGGACGTTAGTGGGTGGACTCAACATGTTTATCGGCGTCGTGCATGTTCTGGGAGTTGTGGTTTTCGCGCGTCTCATGGTGAGCATTCTCATTGCACTCCCGAACAGTTCCATCGTAGACCGTCGGTCGCTCGAGATTGACTCACTTGCGCAGCTCGCTCGCCTTATGGCTGAGTCTGCATCAATTGAGCACATCCTAGCTCGTACTGCGGATCTCACGGTGCGCGTTACACAAGCGCATGGAGCTTGGGCTGAACTCGGCCTCGGCGATGCAGCGAAGGTTGTTGCGACACAGCAAGTACATGCCGAGTATGTTCAATCGCTTCAACGTAATCCACTTTTACGTGAGTGTATTGACACAGCAGACCGTGCTATCGTTATTGATACGCTTGCCGACTATGGTGTTGACATCCGCTCGCTTGCGGTTCGCTCCATGATCATCGTGCCGATTGCTGTTGATGGTGTGCGATGTGCAACACTCGTAGCCTTCATGACCATCGAGTATGGCTTCCATCCTGATGATTATCGTGTCTTGGCTGCATTTGGAGATATCCTCTCGATTGCCATCGAACAATCCCGGTTGCATCAATCAGCTCTCGAGCGTGAACGACTCCAGAACGAGGCCGATGTTGCCCGAGAAATTCAAACATCATTGCTTCCACGGTCACACCCCGACGTCGCGCATTTTGATCTCTTCGGCGTGATGGTTCCTGCCTCGGAGGTTGGCGGTGACTACTTCGACTACGTCCGTTTTGCTGATGGTTCGATCGGAGTGGTTATCGCTGACGTCGCAGGTAAGGGGATACCCGCTGCGCTCTACATGGCAACGCTCAAGGGTGCCGTGCTCGCAGAAGTGCGTGAAGCTACCGGGCCAGCGGATTTGTTGTATCGTCTGAGCTTAACCTTGAGCGGACAGATGGACAAACGGTCGTACATCACGATGAGCTGTGTTCAGCTTCGCCCGGAGACCTCAACATTGGTGTATGCACGTGCCGGACATTCACCGATGATGGTCAGGAACCGCGATGGCGTGCAAATCATCCGTCCAAAGGGTGTCGCAATCGGACTGATTTCACCTGAGCAATTCCGCACGGAACTCGAAGAGCGACATATCGAACTCCTGCCAGATGATGTTTGTTTACTGACCACAGATGGCGTCACAGAACGTCGCAACGGTGCGATGCAAGAGATCGGCGTTGCGACAGTCAGCGCCCTGCTGACGTCGACAACTGCTGACTCTGCAAAGGATCTTGTGACCTCCATTCAACACCACCTTGAGGACTATGCCCAGGGAGCCGATGCACATGACGATGTAACAATCGTTGCGATTCGCTCGACGGCAACTCCACGAACGACGAAAGGCACACAGTCATGAGCACGTTTACCACCACTGTTCGTCACGGAGAAGATGACGTCGTGATCGTCGAACTCCACGGCTATCTCGATGCTCATACGGCGAGCGAGTTTGAACGTGAGCTTCGGACCATCATTCAGGCTGGTGCGTTGCGCATCATCGTGGATTTTTCCGACCTCGAGTATATCTCAAGCGCTGGTCTCGGTGTCTTCATGGTCTTCATCGAAGATGTGCGCCGTGATCGTGGTGATATTCTGCTCGCTTCTATGCGCGAGAATGTCTTCTCGGTATTCGATCTGCTCGGATTCCAGGTGCTCTTCACAATCACCACGACGGTAGACCAAGCACAGCAGGAGTTTCGGTCGCGTCAATGACCACTAGTTCGAACCATCTAGCACCCCTTCGCATTCTTCCGCGTACGGAGAATCTCGAACGTATTCGCGCCTACGTTGGTAGCGCTATCGTGTCGACGTTCCTCACAGATGGCGAACGCAATGGCATTGTCCTTGCCGTGGACGAGGCCGTTGCAAACATTGTTACGCACGCGGCAGCGCTATGTCCGACAACTGAGATCGAACTCCGAATTGTCGTCTCAGACCATGACATCGCTATTGAGATACGCGACCAATCTGCTGCGTTCGATTTGCGGGACGTAGATCAGCCCGATATGGCGGCCTACTTCCGCGAAATGCGGCCCGGAGGTTTGGGGATTGCCTTGATTCGCAGGGTAATGGATCAGATCGACTACGTCCCGGCATCCGCTGATATCCCATTTAACCGTCTTATCCTGCGTAAGCATCATCGTTCCGCGTCGTAATTTGCGCACATGAAATTTGTGCTTATGCTCGCCGGCAGTTTGCTCGGCCTAGCAATCGGCTTCATCCCTCGACGGTTGCATCTCCCGCGTCCCGCGTGGTGGCGTATTCTGGCGATTGTCTCCGTCGCCGTTGTTGTGGTGTTGGCTATCTATCCGCCCCTTGCAGGGAGCACCATCGATGCCGTGATTCAGCATCGTGCCGACAGCACAAAGAGTGTGCCTGTGCTCATCATCGCCGATGAAGCGCACGCTGTTGCTGACGAACAGGGGACGAGTCTTATTCCTGCACAGGACGCCCGTGTTGCCAATCGACCCATCATGCTCCGAGCGTATGAGCCTGTTCGCCAGGCTATTGCATCGGCAGGTGCCAACACACCGATTGTTGTGCATGTCCGTCGTGGGGAATCGGATGTCGTGTTTCAAGCCGATGAGCTCGTTGCGGTTGACCCCGCAATCACGTTGCCGTACATCATGGGTCTGGAAGAACGTTCGCGTATCCTGTTCTTCCACGTACCGATGTCGTGGATTGCAACGATCGCCTACCTCCTGAGCATGATCTACGGGGTTATGTATCTCCGCAAACGCTCACTCGAAGCAGACGACATCTCGGTTGCTATGGCCAGCGTCGGTACGCTGTATGCGATCCTTGCAACCGTGACGGGTGCGGTTTGGGCGAAGTTCAACTGGGGATCGTTCTGGAACTGGGACCCACGGCAGACGTCGATTTTTATCCTGCTGTTGATCTATGGCGCGTACTTCCTGTTGCGCTCAACAATCGAGGATCCAGCGCGACGCGCGCGTCTGAGTTCTGCCTATGCGATCATCGCCTTTGCAACCGTGCCGTTCTTAGTCTTTGTCCTACCGCGGTTGCTGCCGGGTCTACATCCTGGATCAGCTGATGATTCGACGGCCGGACCACTCTTGAGTCTGACATCGGATTCGCTTAATAGCACCAAACAGGCCATTTACGCAGTTGCACTCTTTGCCTTTACGCTTGTGTTCTTTTGGCTCGCGAATCTGAGAATCCGCTCGGAACGCGTTGCACGTTGGACGACTGTACAGGAGCACCAATCATGATTCCATTTCTCACTGCGAACGCGATGTACGTCGTGCTGATTACGGCACTGGTTATCTGGGTAGGCGTCGCCGTCTATCTTCAGCGTGTGGATGCACGTCTGCGCGAACTAGAATCACGCATCGAACGTTAACGATCACCATGAAACAACTCCCCTGGAAGTACATCATCGCCGGTGCTGTTATTCTTGCCCTCGCCTGGGTTGGAATTTCAGCGCTCTCAGATTCATCCATCGAGTATGCTACTGTTGATCGCGCTGAAAAGCTGGGTAAAACAGTGCAGATCATTGGCACGTGGGAGAAATCCAAGGGATGGAACTACGATGCGCAGTCCAATACGTTTGCATTCACGCTCCGAGACGAGCAGGGGGCATTGATCCCTGTTGAGCTCATTGGAGCGAAGCCAAACAACTTCGAGGCAGCCGTCAGTGTCGTGGTCAAGGGGCGCATCGATGATGGTGTCCTGAAGGCCTCGAACGTTCTCACAAAATGTCCGTCGAAGTACGAAGGACAGCCGACGGACGCAATGCCTGCCTCGTAAGGACTACCAGCGACATGCTCAAACGTATCATCATCATCACAGCAATCGTCGGCATCCCGCTTGGTGTCTGGATTGCCTCAACATATGGTCAGCTCACAGAAGTGACCTTCGCCGTTGCGTCGAGCGATCACACATCGGGCGTTGAAGGTGATCAAGCACCAAAGGTGATCATCGTCTCAACGATCGTCAATGCCGTTGAGGCTCCTGAACGCATTGCGTGTACTGACAATACGGGTGCTGCATTCCGCGTGCAATACACCGGCAATACTCCAGATGCACCGTTTGCGTCCGGACAGGTTGTTCGATTCGTCGGCCATGTCCACGACGGGCATGATCCGTATTTCCATGCAACACAGGTGTACGCACAATGATCGCTCAGATCCTGATTCACGTGCTCTTCGGAATGGCCTTGTCGGCAACGGGTCTCTACGCCGCAGCATTGTATGCCGATAACGAACGAGCTGCATGGTTCTCGATGATTGCACGTCGCATCTTCAGCGGTGTTGCACTTGGTCTGGTCGTATCTGCGGTGATCCTGGTTGTCCTGATTCTCCAGCATCGCTTTGACTATACCTACGTCTGGAATTACTCGTCACGTGAACTTCCGCTCCATCTGCTGATTGCGAGTTTCTATTCGGGGCAGGAGGGGAGCTTCCTCCTCTGGACGATGTTCGTTGCACTGATTGGTGTTGTGCTCACTCCCTATGCACGACGCCACTCCTACGAAGCTCCTGTGATGGTGTTCTACGGTCTGATCGTGAGCTTCCTCACATTGCTGCTTGTGGCAAAGAACCCGTTCGCCTACTTCCACGAATCATTCGCCGCTGATGGTCTTACGATCGCCGACGTTCGTGATAATGGGAAAGGACTAAACCCGCTCTTGCACAATGCGTGGATTACAATCCACCCGCCGATTCTCTTCATCGGCTTTGCGTCCATGTCGGTCAGCTTTGCGTTCGCTATGGCGGGTTTGATCCGCCGTGAGTATCACCGCTGGATCGATATCGCGTTGCCGTGGACATTGTTCGGGACGGCAGTCCTGGGCTTCGGCATCATGTTAGGGGGCTTCTGGGCATACGAAACGCTTGGATGGGGTGGCTTCTGGGGCTGGGATCCTGTTGAGAATTCATCGCTCATTCCATGGCTCGTTGTCGTTGCACTGGTGCACACGATGCTCGTGCAGAAGCGTACGCGCGGACTCGTCAAGACGAACATGATCCTTGCTGTTGCAAGCTTTGTGATGGTGCTGTACTCGACGTTCCTTACGCGCAGCGGTATCCTTGGCGATACATCGGTTCACTCGTTCGTCGACCCAGGAAAGTTCGCCTTCTGGATCCTGTTGTTGTTCATGGTAACGTTCAGTGCGATCGGCATCGTAATGGTGTTGCGCCGCCGGGGCGACATGAACATTCATCGTGAAGAGTTCTCGCCAACCACGCGTGAGTTCATGCTCTCAATTGGTGCAGCGCTTATCATGGCGTCTGCAATCTTTGTGACGATCGGAACATCGTGGCCGGTGTTCATGGAGGTACTCGGACTACCGAAGGTCGCCGTTGCAATCGAGTTCTATAATCGCGTGCATCTGGTGCTTGTGCCGGCTGTGTTGATCGTCAACGCTCTTTCGCTGATCTTCATCTGGCGTTCAACGCCGCGAGCGAAGATTCAATCACTCGTGACCTATGGTGCAGCAGTAGCAGCGGTTGCAACGGCCGTTATGGTTGCCATCGGTATCAACGACGTCGGACAGATTGTGCTGGCGTTTACTGCGTGGTTCTCCTTCGCTATCAACCTCCGTATTGGCATTGGCATTATTGGTGCATCGCCAGCTATGGCGGGAGCATATATCTCGCACACGGGTATCGCATTGCTGATCTTCGGTGTTATCACGACGTCGTCGTACACGGAATCGCATCACGCTGTTCTTGTGCATGGTGTCCCGACACCTGTGGGTGAGTACACTCTCACGTACCTTGGTAAGGAACAGGTCGAAAAGCACTATGCCGACCGCGAGAAGTTCAAGTACTTCGTCAGGATTGAGCGCGGCGGCTCAACAGAAACTGTTGCAGCAGTTCTCTATTGGTCGGATTTCAACAAGCGCCAGTCGCCCTTCCTCGAGCCCGGTATTCGCTGGGGATTACACAATGACTTGTACGTATCACCAAAGGCAACGGAGCGCGAGGATTTGTTCCAACGTACCACGATCATGCGTGGCACGTCGATCCGTGCACCATATGATTCATCTGTTGTGATTGAGCTCGAGCGTTTCACGATGCCGATGGAAGAGGAGCAAACGGCAGACGGACGCATGCAGATGTCAGCGGTGTTGAATGTTCGTACCGCGGATAGCAGTGCGGTGCTGAAGGCACGCACGAAGATTGCCACTGGCGCATCCGGACCTGTCTTTGATCCTGAATGGGTTCAGCTCCCTGGATCAACCATGGCTGTTGGTCTTGCTGAGATTGCCCGCAATAATGAAGATCCAACCAAGTCGACGGGCGACCTTGTCTTCCGCGACATGTCGAAGCCGCTGCCACGTCCGCGCGAGGTGTTTACGGTTGACTTCTCTGTGAAGCCATGGATATCACTCGTGTGGTTCGGTGTGATTACGATGGTGCTAGGATTTGCGTTCTCGATCGTCCGCTACACGCGGCAGATCCGCAAGCAGAAGGCGCTCGTCGTCACGCAAGACACGCCACTCACCGACACCCAAGCCTAGGTCAACAAGCGTAAGCTTGCCGATGGCGATACGAATCAAGCGCAGCGTAGGGAAGACGACGGCCGCCGTCATACGTCGAACTTGACGGTTCTTTCCTTCATGGAGTCCGAGCTGAAGCCACGACGTTGGAATTGCTGCACGATGTCGAATCGGCGGAACGCGTTCTGCGAGCCAGGACGGTTCGTCAGCCATCAGAGCTGCGCATGGCTGTGTGCGATACCCGCGAATAACGACTCCGTCACGCAACTGTGACAGGGCAGACTCGGTGACTGCTCCCTCGACTTGTATCAGGTATGTGCGCTCGTGGCCGTGATCGGGATCGAGAAACACGGCTGGCAGATGCCGTTCATTTGTAAGAAGCAACAGCCCTTCACTGTCGGCGTCAAGTCGACCAATCGGATAGACTTCCGGTGGGAGGTCAAATGCTGCAAGTGGTTGATACGAGCTGCCGGGTTCCGGTGTGAACTGAGACAGTACGCCGTACGGCTTGTAGAATGCGATGATCATCGCTCGAAATATACGCCAGGGGGCTGACCTTCGAGTGAAGACCCAATGTAGCGTCCACGAATGTCGTAGTAGCGACGCTGACGCGGAACCTGTGGGCGTGTAGGATCGAACAATCGCGGCGTTGTTCCATCAAGACAGATGCCATCTGTTCGGAGAACGCCATCACGCTCATCGGAACGTACGAATAGTGAGTCGCCATTGCCGGCATACCAAGCACTCTCATAGATGTCGATGACTGAGGCTGTGTCGCTACCAAGCACGTGTGTACCAGGCACACGAACGATGGTATCGCCGACAACAAGTGAGTCGAACGTATACTCCCATTGCACATGGCTGCGCAATGAATCACGCCGTATACCTTGCGCATCGACGGGCACAAACATCGTTGCGTCGAAACTGAGCGTTCCGCGAACCGTACGTGCACCACTGAGCCGGACCTCCTGCTCGCTGCTGATGCTGTCGACCACGCAGAAGAGCGTATCAGCAGATCCGGGACGGCCTCGACGATCTACCGCCCGTAGGACGACCACCGGTGTGTACAAGCGTTCGAAGGCCATGCCTCCGGTATATCCATACGACTCGGCAGGACCATAGCCATAGACGATGATGCCGAATGTTGTGTCGCATGTAACCGTATGTCGACCCTTTTCGACGTTAACGTGCACATACCCAAGTGTCGTGCCGGGGATCGGCACAGGTGCTGGACCCAGCACACCATCAAATCTCAATGAGTCTGCATGCGTTAACGGCACGATGCATGTGATTTGATGCTGTGTGTAGAACGCAACGCCCGACTGACGTGGTTCAATGCTCGTTACGCGATAGGAGGATAGAAACTGCTCAACAGGTGGTACGACGATCAGCGATGGATCTCCGGACCGTCCGGCTCCATTCTGTCGATTCGCAGAACGATCGATGATCGTGACGAGGATTGGATTGGTTGCCGTGATGTCGAGCGGATCGTTCACGAGTGGGACGTCGAGATAGGCACCCGCACCAAGCACAGCCACCGGATTACCATTGATGGTTAGGCCCGTTGATGCACTACTCGAAGCAAGTATCCGCACGAGTGACACGTCGCTTGCTGAGACGCGTCGGATATCTGCCGGAGGCACAAGTGGAGGAACCACCACGCGCTTGCCCCACACATCGATGCTTGGAAGCTGCTCCACCAAGCAGTCGCGCGATGCTTGCTCCGTGAGAATGGGTACCTGTGCGCGGAAATGTGCGCCGAGGACAGCAATAGGTTTCGTTGCCCGGACTCGGCTGCCTGTGAGATCGTCGTTCTGACGCTGCGCAGATACGTAGGCCTGCACGAGATAGGTGTCGCCGCGTTGTAAGACAACACTGCGGAAATCACCATCAGCCGACGCTGAGCGATTTACAGGTAGCTGCACGGTAACAACGGTGCTGTCTTCCGTGGCAATCACAAGAAACTGACTTGGAAACGCTGATGTAAATGTGCGGCTAAAAAAGGTGGTGTCGGCCTCAGCTGATGACGCATATGTTGAAACCACATAGTCAGTGCCAAGCGCATCCGTTGGCAAGACAAGCCAGGCATCGCTCGTGTTATCGTCTCGAATGACAGCATAGACGGTGACTTCCGTCGATGTGGTCACATGGATCGATGATGGAATCGGCTCCTCGCAATCAACACACTGTCCACCCGGGGTTGTGACGCCACGCAATTCATAGTCGCTCGTTGCAAAGCGCAGTTCCCAGACTGCTGCACCAGGAATGTTGATGGTCGAATTGAAGGCAGTGCCATCACGCTTTTGCGATTCAAAACGCAGCGTCGTTGGCTCGTTGCACACAACGAACACGGAGAGCATCGATGGATCACGATTGCCGATCGACGAATGATCGTTTGGAGGTACGGCAATCCAGAAGTCGTTCCCGTACGTGTCCCGAAGTTGCTGCGCAACGGCCGTCGAGAAGTTGCTCAACAGTATGCAAAGGACTAGGACTAGGTTTCGTGCCATGAAGTTATCGTGGAAGCACACAACGCGCGCATCTGCTCGGCGCTGTGATCCCATGTGAATTTGCTTGCCCATGAGATGGCACCTTCCGACAAGTGTTGGCGAAGTTCAGGATCATGAAGTACGCGAATGATTGTCGAGGCAAGAACCCCGGTATCGCCATACGGATACAGCAACCCCGAAACACCCGTTCGCACGGAATCGCGCAACCCAGGTGCGTCGGCACTCACCACAGGCACGCCACACGCATTGGCTTCAAGGTTGGTAATGCCCCAGCCTTCCTTCATCGACGTGTTGACCATCACATGCGACCGCTGGAGTCGACGGACTTTCTCGTCGTTCGATACAAACCCGACAAACTCAACCGATGCTTCGATGCCTAAGGCCGCAACCCGCGACGCAAGAAACGGTTGATCGTCGCCCTTGCCAATGATCTCAAGGCGCACGTCGGGGATCTGTTCCAGGATCATCGGCATTGCTTCGATGATATGGTCAACGGACTTATACCGTTTCAATCTACCGAAGGATGTAATGGTTGGAACCGTCGCCTTTGTCCCGACGGACATAGGGAAGCTGGAGGTATCGATTCCATTGTAAATCACATGAAGGTTGTCGGCGGGGAGGCCAATATCGATACACTCCTGACGTGTGCTCTCCGAGACAACGGCGATGGGTGTACGACGATACACACGAGGAATACGACGCTCGAATGCCTGCACGTAGGCTCCCACGACTCTCCCAGCCTCGAGCACGATGCTTTCACCGAAGAGGTGGTGAATGATCCCAACGATCGGTCGATGCACGAACAGCGGCGTCATGATCGGCAACTTGTTGATATCGTCAACGACAACATCGAATCCAAGGTGACGTCCGTGACGCCACCACCACAGAGGTGCCGCATAGTTGTAGGTCGATCGCGATCCGATCCGATGCACGTCTATGCCATCAAGTGTTTCGCGAGGGGAAGCCCCCTCAAACCCACAACTCACCAACGTCACGTGATCACCAGCCGCAACCATGCGCGAAAAGATCTCATGGAGATGCGTCTCTGCTCCACCAGAAAGGGGATGGAGCCGATCTTGCCAATTGAAGACCAGTATCCGCATTACTTGCGCGGCGCCTCGACAATGATCTCAACCGTACGATTGTAGAAACGTCCTTCCGGCATGCGATTGTCGTAGAGCGGCAAGCGCTCACCATTGCCCACAACAGCGGCATTCGGAACGCGAAGTTCCTGTGCGACCGCGGCAGCACGCTGTTGACTCAAGCGCTGGTTGTACTCTTCGCTGCCGACCATGTCGGTGTAGCCTACGATGCGTACCTGCGAGCCAGGCGTGATGCGACCACGCACGTTCTCGATGAGTGATCGATGTTCCGGCGTAAGGTCTGATTTATCGAAGCCGAACAGAATCAGTGAGTATCGGTCGATCGTTTTGTCTTGTGCTCCACTGCGCTTCTTTTGATCAATCGTGATCTCGTTGATTGGCAGGACCTTCATCTCCGACGGCACGACACGTCCGTTCGTATCGCGGGCAACCAGCATATACTCGAGTGTTCGCGCTCCGACAGGGATGTACATCTCTTGTTCGGCGACGCGCCAATCAACAGCTGTCGGCATTGCTGAATCGCCGTGGAAGGTCTTGATCAACCGCTCGTCCTCAGAGATGAAGACCGTCCATGATGCAAGAGGAACCTGTGGTTCAATTGATGGAGTGAAGCGAAATCCCGTCGGTGAGAACACGCGCATCGTATCGCTCGACACAACAGAAGCAAGAATCGATGCGTCCGATGACGAGAGTTCGACGCGGCGATTCTCGGCGCGTCCATCAGGTTCGGTGGTCGACGATGGTGATGCCATCGCATCACGCTGCGCGATCGTGATGCGTGATGGATCGATGCCCCATGTCGAGACAAGGTAGGAACGAACATTCTCTGCGCGAGCTTGGCCTTGTGAGCGTTGGGTTGCCTCCGACATTAGTTCTTCTACGCCGGCGAATCCAGTCAGCGTCAGCGTTGCAGCAGGCTTGTCTTGCATACGCTTGCCAACGATGTTCAGGAGCTGGTGATAGGTCACCATCGCATCGAGGTTGTAGAAGTTGTCGAGCGAGTAGCGGTCAACTTGTTCCGAGTTGAGCGGCGTATAGCGCTCTGGGATTGATACCGACTTGGCTTCAAAAAATACATACGGGAGAAGGGGGCGAATTCGCGTCGACGCAAACTGCTCGATACGAATGGCCTGTTCGCCAGTACGCGTTCCATCTTCCGCAATGCCTGCTGCCGCAATTGAAGGAATAAATGAAACGTTCATCTGACCACGGATTGGCAACGGCGTGCGTCGCGCAACATCGAACAGCTGGAACTCGTCGAGTGAGTCAACAGCAGACGGTGGAATCAATGATAGAGCAATGCCTGCACGCAGGTGGCTAATTGTCCATGAGAGGTTTTCTACCACGCTGAATGGCGAGAAGGTGTAGTACACTTCCGGACTGATGAACATCGTGCGATCGGCGTTCAATGGTAGGTCGTACGACGCACCAACGGTGATACCGAGTCCAAGCGCACTCACAAAGGGAAGATCACCGCTTGTTTCATTCCGCGTGCGGCGTCCCGTTTCAAATGTGGCATTGCTTGGTTGAAGAAGCGTTTCCTTCTGTTCAAACGTCGATGCAATACGATATCCTGCCATCACACCAGCGCGTAACGAGAAGTCAGGCGTAATCCGATACCCAACGAGCGGCTCTGCGCTGATCTGTGTGAAGGATGTTGTGAGCTGGTGCTCAATCACGGCTGATGTCTGTGCACCTGTCGACGTGATAATCGGCAGTGTCTGGTTTGCAGTCATCGTACCCGAAAAACTGCCATAGTGCACACGAATGTCCATGAAGAGATTCGTCTCTATCGGTGACAGGTAGGTGAGACCACCAAAGAAACCTGAGCCAGATCCTCCCGTAAACTCAGGGCAGCAGTTCGGTACACCAGGAATCGCAGAGAATGATGCTGCGTGCATGTCGAGGGTGTAGTTCCCGAAGAGACCAACACGTTGTTGATCGCGAAGCAATGACTGCGACTGCACCATGATTGGTGCAATGCATGCAAGCGTGAGAAGGGTGAGAAGTTGCTTCATTATCGTACTACCTCCATGCGTTCAACGATGCGTTGCGAAGGTGTTGTGAGCACCACGTAGTACGTTCCGTTTGGAATGATACTTACGTCGAGAGGGACAAACCACGTGCCGGGCGGGAGCTTGCGATCGACCAGTGTCGTAATCGTTCTACCTGCTATATCGAGAACATCGACGCGTGTATGGCCTGGCTCAATTGTTGAAACGTACACTGTGGTGGCAGATCGCACAGGCATTGGTGCAATCTGAATCCCCGTCGCGAGATCTGTGTTGCGGAACAACCGCGGACCGCCCTGATAGCAGATGTCGGTCAGGGATACACGGCCAGCAACAGTTGTGATTTCCAGCGTGTCAGTGAGAATCAACGAATCAATATCAATGATGCCCACCGTATCGTTACCCCAACTTGTTGTGAACTGCAGCGTTGTCGCGAGTGAGTCCGTTTGTGGGATAGGGATCGTGACTGGAATGAGGCGCGTGCCATCGGCTTCAAACGTACCAGACGGCGTTGACCCGGTTGGTGTCAGAATTGTGCCATTCGTGCGCAAGATTGCGTTGATCGACGTAACGGTCGTACGATCGAAGTTGACCTTGTTCGAGACATACACCGGTACGCCAACTTGCTGTCCGATCCGAGTCTGCACTGATCCAACACGCATCGTTGCACCGATGTAGCTCTTGATGCTTGCGCGCAGGAGAAGCTGCTCCGACGTGCCACACACCGAGTCGGTGAAGGTATATGACTCTTGGTACGTTGTGCCGGCTGTACCACCGAGGAATCGCACCGTGAGGTTCGAGCGCTCACCCGGTTGCGTGACTTCTGGTGTGATAGACTCAATGCGGAATCGGCCAATCGTTACCGACTGACGTGGCCAGCGGAGAGCGACTGTTCCGGTGTTGAGGAGCAGAATGCGTTCGATGACTTCCTGATCTTCACGAATGTTTGCAAAGTCTACAACGGTCCGTGAAAGCTCAAATCCAACGCTATCGCGTCGAGCACTGACTTGCGTAACACTACGTCCGTTTGGCGCATTGATTGCGCTGGACGACACGATCACTCGTGCATCCTTGACGCCGTTCTTTGTTGGGGTGAAGGCAACACCCAACTCAATCGTCTCTCCGGGCTCAACGCGAATCGGAAGTGCAGAAGGGGGAGTTACGGCAAACTCGGAAGCATCGTTGCCTTCAACGCCAATGCTGAAAATCTGCATCGAAGCTTGGCCGTAGTTGTTCACCTTGATTACCTGTGATGGAACCGAGGTGTTACATGGGTTTGTCGAGAAGAGTACGGTCGGTGACACCGAGATACGTCCATCTCCACTACCCTCGCCGTACAGTCGCACACGCAGTGGCTGACCGGACGTTGTTTGACACTGAAGTTCACACGCGTAGCGACCAAACTCAGTTGGTTCGAAGCGCACAGTGATCGTCCGTGATTGTCCAGGCTGTAGCGTAAAGGAGCCACCGCCGCTGATGATGCGGAACTGATTCGATTGTGGACCGACGAGTGTCGTTGTGTTAACAGCAACGCTGCCACTGATAGCCGATGGCACGCGAATCACAATGTTGGTATCGACGATAGCTTGGTTTGCAATGCGACGTCCGAAATCAATCACCGTTGGACCTTCGAGCAAAGGCGCGCTGCCCGTGCCGGTGAGACGCACACGAACAACGCCCGTACCCGTGATCACGTCGAGGTCGGCCGAGCGAGGTCCGATCTGTGTCGGCACAAAGGATACATCAAGCTGCAGCGGCTGTCCAGCCGAGATTGAGTCGGGAAGCTCTGTTGTGCACAGGTCAAAGTCACGAGTGTCACCGCCAACAACAGAGGCGCCGAGAATCACAAGTGGGCTTCCGCCCTGCACGGTGATGGCAGTTGCTATTTTATCAGCTCCGGTGCCAAACGCAACCGATCCAAAGTCAATTGTAGAGGCCGAAGCAGTGCCGCCGAGAATGCGGAAGTCGGCGTTTGACACATCGACAACCGTTCCAATGCCTTCGAGTTGCCATACGCGCGCTGTTTGATCCGTCGATGCAGTAACAAGGCGACGTCCATCAGAACTAAAGCGCGCTCCGTAGAGTATTCCCTGATGGCCAGCCAATGACGACTGCAGCGCAAGCGTTGTCGGGTTGTAAATCTTTGCTGTTCCGTCTCCGCCGGCAGATACGAGCGATGAACCATTCGGAGCGAACTGCAGTGCAAGAATTGATCCAATGACTGATTCAGCCGAGGCTATGAATGATCCGTCTGTAGTCGAGAAGCTCGAAAGCACGAAGTCTGTGCCTCCACTTGCTACGCGCTGTCCGTCAGGCGAGATAGCCACGGCATAGATCTTGCCAGTGCGTCCGAGGGATGCACATGTTGCTGTGAGTTCGAGGTTCGCGGCGTTGCGAACGGTTGTTTGCGTTCCTTCCGCAACGGCCAGCTTTGTACCATCGGCCGAGAGGCTCAGTGCATAGACGGGTCCCGCATCAACAACCTTTGAGAATTCCGAGGTCCATGAAGCGGTCGAGTACATCTGCAGTGTGCGAGCCGTTCCGATGTAGAGATGCTTACCGTCAGGAGAGAAGGCAAGGCTATATCCTTGGCTTTCCAGAGGGATCGTCGCAACACGGTCACCCGTCATGTAGTCCCAGACACGTACAGAACCATCGAACGATGCCGATGCAACGTAGGTTGTGCCTGGCATGACGGCCAGACCCCACACCCAGTTCAAGTGAACTCCCACAATGCGTTCTTGTGCACCCGTGCTCGAGTTCCACATGCGGACCGTTCCGTCATGACCGCCTGTGATCACATGTGCATTGTCGGCCGTAAAGACTGACGCATAAACGGGACGCACATGACCACGAAGAATCGTGATGTTGTTCTCATTGATCATCGTCCGCGACACACGGATGCGCGCCTTCGTTGTGGTCTCGGGTCCGACCTGCCATGCATACTCAAGGCCCGTGGCTGCTTCAGCAATTGGACGCCAGGAGTTACCCGAGTTCGTGCTCAACTCAATACGAACTGGATCTTGTGGCAGAACGTTCGTCCATGTGATAGACATGTTCCGACCGGCAAGAACCGACTCGCCACCGTTTGGTGTGAGCAGCGTGAGCACATCGCCACGCAAGGGAGATCCGCCGCGCAACGAGATGACGGTAGGTTCGCACGAGGTCGATTGAAGTGTCCACGTGCCATAAGCTCCGTCGGTCGACGCAGCGGTGTATTCAACAATGAAGTTGGAGCTTGATCCAGCGGGGATCGTCAGTGGAAGGGCTGGTCCACTCACAACATTGAATGCAGGCGATGAAAACGTCCAACCCGACACAACGATGTCGTACGTCTGCGCTGATAGCGTGACAACACGCGTAACCTTGCTTCCTCCAGTCGGTTGACCAAAGTCGACGCCAAGCGTGGATGTGTACAAACGTGGGATGGTCGCATCGGGCGCTGAATACTCGAGTGTTCGTGTCGTTGTACCAAGCGTGAACGTCACATTACGCACGCCACCACAGCGTTCGCTAGATGACCACGAGACATTGCAACCAGGAAGCCCCTTTGCATCGGCGATAAATGCGCGCGACCATGCAATTGCATCTGCGTTGGTTGTTACGTTCTCGGCCCATGCTCCACCTGTCGAGTCAGCAAGGCGTCGGAGATCTTCAGTGAGCGCGGAACGCATACCAATGACGTAAACCCGGATACCAAACGTGCGAGCCGTGCCAAGTGCAGAGATTACATCGAATGAAGGTGCACCATCGGTTAGCAAGACCATGGTGCGGGCATTGCGCGCATTCTGCAGGTGAATCAATCCGCCCATTGGTTGTGCGAGCAGACCCGTAGTAAGCTGTATGCCTGTGGAGGTACGGACATTATCGACGACAGTACCATAGGTCGTTTTGTCGGTCGACAGACCGTAGAGCAGATTTGCTTGCGCGTCGATGGTCAGCAATCCAATTTCGTCGCCAGTTGATGTAAGCAGTGCACTCATACTACGAGCGGCATTCTTCATCAGGTCCATGGCCGACGGACTTCCGGTGGCGGTTGATGCCGAGGCATCGATGCCGACGAGTAAGCTCACATTCCGGCCCTGAGACGCCGGCGTGCATGCAATTGTTGACGTCACAGAGGTGCCATTTTCTGCCACCTGAAGAGCGCCATCGGCAAGTGCTTGCGGCTGCCCCGTCGCGTCCAGATAGATCACGCGGGCGGAGAGTGCGGGTGCGTTTTGTGCACTCATGCGCAGTGGGACAAACGTCTGGGCGAGCGAGGCCATTGTGCCGGTGAGCAGAATGCCTACGGCGGCGAGCAGGGTAACCGTGCGTCGACTACGCATAATTCCTCCGATACATCAACATGATCGACCTCGAACGGCGAGATCGACCACAATGATACCACAAACAGCGGTAACGCTGGGCCCTACTTGACGGTGTTGATAAGCTCTACGATGACGGTCCGATTGTAGGCCCGACCCTCTGGTAGGGTGTTGTCAAATCGGGGCTCCATCTCGCCGCTTCCCGTTACACGCGCGGCAGGTACTTGCAGCTGGCGAGCCACCTCACGTGCACGCCGCAGGGAGAGATCCGCATTGTATTCACTCGAACCAAGGACGTCGGTTACACCGACGATGCGTACCTGCGTGGTAGGGGTGATGCGGGATCGAATGAGCGACAACAGTTTGGCATTTGCACCAGAAACGGCAACGTCGTTGAAATCAAACAGGATCAACTGATACCGCTCGATTTGTGTGTCGCCGAGATTTTCAATGCGCTTCTTTGACACCGACGAGACTTCGACCAGGAGCGTTGTCCGTGCTTCACCGGTTTGTCCGATGCTGTCTTGCACCGCGATTGTCGCGATGATTGGCGCATCCGTCATAGCCGCCACATCGCCCTCAGTGAGTCCGACATCAAGCGTGCGATCAGATGGCCGACGGTGATCCGCCGTTGCGAGAAGGCGATTGCCGTGACGGAGTTCGACGACAGCAGACGTGATGGGCAGTGCCGACGAGATGGTGGATGTCACACGGAAGTTCATTGGTGTTACTGTAACATCGATTGTTCCAAGCGAGAGTGGCGCTAGGATCGACGGCGTCGACGTAGTGATCTCGACGCGACGGTTCTCAGCGATGGCCATCGGAAGATCCGCGGTGTCGGACGCACTTGTCATACGTTGGGGCGTGGCACGTGTCTGTACATCTATCCGCTCGCGCGACACACCGAGTGATGCCAGGACGTCGCGGATAGCTTCAGCCCTTGCGCGAGCGAGCGCTAATCCCTGATCGTCTGCGGTACCGGCGGTAGTTCCCGTACACAGAACGCGCGCTGATGGCACGCGGAGAAGACGTTCGGCAATCACGTAAAGCTCTGCGTGGAGTGCCTCCTTCGGCTGTAATCGCAGCGTATCCTGTCGTGCACGAAGAATGCCTTCACGATATCGCTCGGGAAGTGTCGATGCCCCTGCATCGAAGTAGACATGCCCCAGCATCGGGTGAAGCGTTGTAACCTGTGTTTGTTCAACGCGGACCGTTGGTGCAGGGATCAGGGTGCCGTCGACATCAATGCCCTCGATCGTGATAGACGGTTGGGGCGGCGTGTAGGCGATCACCGGAGGCGGTGATGGAGGTGCCTGAATACGCGGGGGAGTCGGAATCGTATCAACGGTCGATTCGAATGACCATCCAAGGGCGATGCCAAGGCGAACCTGGGTTACGTTCCACGAAACGCCCGACGCAACGCCTGTGAGCGGCACGTGAACGGTGAGTTCGGGCGCGAGGAAGCTCTTACGACCTCGGCCAACCGGCAGAACATAGCGCATGCCTGCGACGGCGGTCAGCCGAAGCGCTGATGCATCGGGAATATCTGCTTGTGTGTCAACCCATACACGATCATCACCGAGGTATGACCCATAGTCGGCCGGCTCGATGAGCGTCTCTGTTTGATGAAATGAGCGCGTAAGTACCAATCCAGCCCGAGCACCAAGAAGGAGATCAATCGATCCACCGAGGCGATAGGCGAGAAGTGGTTCGATACCAATACTGAGAAGCGACGCGTCGAGGTCGTGCTGAAAGAGAGCGTTGACGACACGCGCTGTATCCCGCAGATCCGCAACGAAGGACCGTTCTTGATCAGAAAGACGTCCCGCTTCCGACGACAGACCACCACGGCCAAGCAGTGATAGTGATGACGACAATTGCCAGCCATACCAGCCCCCTGCATACCAACCGATTCCAGTTCCGCCGGTAAACTCCGGACAGCATGATGGGAAGGTGCCGAGACGTGTGAACGATGCTGAATGCATGTTGAAGGCCCCGCCTGCGAAGACTCCTGCTTCGGACGTGGTTTGTGCATGGACAGCAACAGACGCGAAGAGTGCGAGGGCAAGAGCGGCAAGTCGTGGAAACAACATCATACGTGCGAACATAGAGAATGTGAGGTCACCAAGGAGTGGAAACCAACCTGCGCAACGTGACATCGTTACAGTGCCGACGGACAGAGATCGGCGACCGGACACATTGGACATTGCGGACGCCGGGCGATGCAGGTGCGGCGACCATGCGAGATGATGAGGTGATTCATGGCATTCCATCGCTCACTATCGACAAGTTTCATCAGCTCAAACTCAATAGCCACAGCATCGGTAGTCGTCACCATCCCCAGGAGATTCATGATGCGTGTCACATGTGTGTCGACAGTGATTCCAGGGATGTCGAAGCAGTTCGATAACACGCAGTTAGCCGTTTTTCGTCCAACTCCCGCGAGCGTGACGAGCTCGTCGAGCGTCATTGGTACCTGTGAATGATACTCTGCAATCAGCCGTTCACAACAGGCTCGGATGTTCTTGGCTTTATTCCGGTAGAATCCAGTCGAATGAATATCCTGCTCAAGCTCTTCGAGTGGAACAAGCAGGTAGTCTTCGGGACTGTGGTACTTCGCAAAGAGCGACTTTGTGACAACATTCACACGTTCGTCTGTGCACTGCGCAGAGAGGATCGTGGCGATCAGCAGTTCAAACGGTGTTGTGAAGTCGAGTCCGACCCGCGCATCGGGATAGGCTGCAGCAAGTCGATCGAGAATTGTTGCTAGGCGTTCACGTCGAACTGCCCGAGATTCACGTCGTGCCATAGGTTACTGTAAGTGCGTCCGGGGAGTCGCGGTGATAGATGTACGTGGGGTGATCCGTCTGCGCAATAGCGATCCCCTTAGTTGATGCACGCTCAAAAAAGAGGGCATCCTCTGCATATGGCACAAGATCGAACCCGCCAATGTCGTGAAACACGCTTCGACGGACGATGAACGTGCCACCGACAACGCACTCAGACAGGTGAATCTTCACAGAGGGGTCGTTTTTGTCGATAACGTACTCGTCGCCGATAATGGTGACACCGCCGTGCAGCAACTGAATGCTCGGATACGACAGCAGCATAGTGCGGCGCGATGCCAGATGGTCCAGAGAATACTCGTCATCACTGTCGAGGAACGTCACAAAGAGTCCCTGAGCCACATCGATTCCCGTATTGCGGGCACGTGCCGATCCGCCATGGTCTTGTCGAATGTAGCGTATACGGCGATCCATTGCTCCGTACTTTTGCACGATATGTTCTGTGTCATCCGTCGATCCATCATCTACAACCAGCAGTTCCCAATCCGTCTCCGTCTGCGCGAGCAGGGAGTCGATGGCGCGTGGAATCAACGCGGCGCGTTGATAGGTGCACATGATAACCGAGAAGAAGGGGACTTGCATCAGCCCCAAATCTACGCACATCCCATTGCACGGGTTCCGCATGGAGGATTGCAATGACGCCTATTGACATCTGGACCACCTGTGGTGCTAACGGCATCATGCTCGATAAAGATCAAATCGATGCCCTCGAACGGTACCATAACGAGTTGATGTACTGGAATCAGCGCGTGAACATGATTTCACGTAAGGATGAAAACAACATCTGGGATCGGCATATCCTGCACTCGCTGATGATCCTCAAACACGTGAAGATTCCACAAAAGGCACGCGTACTTGATGTTGGCACCGGAGGGGGCTTGCCAGGGATCCCGGTGAAAATCGCCCGGCCTGACATCAAGCTGCTGATGGTCGATTCGATCAAGAAGAAGGTCTCGATGACGAGCATGTTCGCCCAGCACACGGACCTCAAGGACGTCTCAGCGATCTGTGCTCGTGTGGAGGATCTTGTCAACGATCAGCACTATCGGAGTGGCTTCGACGTTATTATCTCGCGTGCCGTTGCGAAGACAGCGCTCCTGATCACGTGGGTTCGCCCCTTGATGAAACCGTCAACAGTATGCGCCTTTTTGAAAGGGGGCGACCTGTCGGAGGAGATCGCTGAGGCTCGAGCGCAGCATCCGGATGTCGTGTTCGAAGAACATGATCTTGATGTCTTCGGTGTTCCGTGGTTTCAGGAAGATCAAAAGAAGGTTGTTGTGTGTCGCCTCGCGTCGTAATCATCCTTGCTGTCGTATCAACGTGGTGTCTGCTCCTACCAGCAGCGGCACACGCGCAGGTGCGTTTTCCACCGAAGCCGCAGCAAGCAGCCACCCCACCACCGCAGCAACAATCGGCCATTAAACTTGCCCGCGTGAAGTATTCAGGTGGGGGAGATTGGTACAATGATCCGAGTGCGGAGATCAACCTCCTGCGCTACATACGGACGCATACAACGATCAATGTCGATCCCGTGTATGAGTTTGTGGATCTGTCCACGGACAACGTGTTCTTGTATCCGGTGTTGTTCATGACCGGGCATGGCACGGTGAATTTTACCGAGTCAGAGGTGCGAAACCTGCGTGCCTACCTTGAGAATGGCGGCTTCCTCTACATTGATGATGACTACGGGATGGATGCATCCATCCGCAAGGAACTCAAGCGTGTGTTTCCCGACCAGGAACTCCGCGAACTGCCGTTCTCGCATCCGCTCTATCATGCACACTTCGATTTCCCGAATGGGTTGCCAAAGATTCATGAGCATGATGCGAAATCACCCCAAGGATTTGGGTTGTTTGTCGGTACGCGTCTGTGCGTCTTTTATACCGTTGAAACCAACCCAAGTGATGGTTGGGCAGATCCCGACGTACATCACGATCCGCCCGAGAAGCGCGAAGCAGCGTTGAAAATCGGTACCAACATTGTTGTCTATGCACTCCGTCAGTAACCATCCCACGCGCCAGGAACTGGTGTCACGTTTGATCGGTGTTCAGCGTTCTGAACTCTGGTGGAAGGTGCTACGTGGATCTGGATCTGCATTGATGGCGTCATCCGCTCTGATCCTTCTGATTGTGACGATCGAGGCTATTGCACACGCATCGATGCAGGTTCGCTTCGGTATGTGGGTTGCCATCGTACTGGGTTGCGCGGGATCGATAGCGTACTGGATTGTTCCGCATGTTCTGCGGAGCGTTGGTCTCGGACCGCAGGAAGCTGCATCTGATACTGCTCTTCGTGTTGGTGCCGCATACCCCCAGCTTGGAGATATGCTTTGCAACGTGTTGCAACTGACGGATGATCAGCACACACAGCAATCGGAACTCGCAACGGCAGCATTTGCGCGCGTAGCTGATGTTGCGCAACCGTTGGACTTTACGGTGATTGTCGATCGTGAGCGACCTCGTCGCATGCTGTTGCTAGGTCTGTTCACGATGATGAGTGTTGCATTGCTCCTTACCCTTGCTCCTGTTCCGTTCGGAGCGGCATGGCATCGAGTGTGCTCGTATGATACGTCGTTCCTAGCACCGGCCCCATTCTCACTCAGTATCTCTCCGAAAAGCGATACCGTAATGCGTGGAGCATCGGTTCGCGTTATCGTTCACGCCACGGGTGTACCGCCTGAAGAGGTAACTGTGTTCGTACGTGAACAGGGATCGGAGCGATTCCAGCCGTGGACGCTGCGTCGTGACACAGGCATGTCATACGTGTATACGCTCGCCGGCATCACACGATCGGTGGATATCTATGCCGAAAGCGCATGGCTCGAAGTTGGCGTGCGCACCGACACCGCCCGGATCGTCGTACTCGACCGTCCGCTCGTTCGTTCGTTGAGCGGCCGTGTTACACCTCCGGCATACACACGTATGGCGGCGACGGATCTTACCGAGCAGGAAGCTGATGTGACAGCACTTACGGGATCATCGGTCGATATCTCGGTTCAGTCAAACAAGGATCTCGCTTCAGCAACAATTGTCATGACGCGCGATACCGACAGTGCCTCGGCCGATACGGTGCGTGTGCCGATGCAGGTCCAAGGCAATGCTGCGCGTGGACGATTCATGGTGAGCGCTCAGGGATCGTATTCGATCGAGATCGTTGATCGCGATGGTACGCGTAATCAAGATCCAGCATCGTATCGGATTGTAGCTCTTTGCGATGCTGTTCCTACGATTACGCTCGTGCAGCCAACACAGGATGTCGAGCTCACACAGCAGGCAACGGTATCGGTGGTGACATCTATCACTGATGACTACGGTTTCTCGCACCTGCGCCTCTATTATCGCTTGCAGTCATCCCGCTATGCACAGCCGGAAAAAGCATTCCGCTCAATTGATATTCCGTTGATCGGCGACGGAACGGTGCGCGATGTGCCGTACATCTGGAATCTGTCGAAGATCGACGTGACTCCTGAGGACACATACGAGATGTATCTCGAAGTGGCCGATAATGATGGTGTGCGTGGACCCAAGACGGCGCGTACACGCTCGGTAACGGTGCGTATGCCGTCGCTCGATGAAGTGTTTGCGCAAGCCGATAAAACGCAGACGGAGATGCAGCGTGAACTCAAGAACTTGGCGAAGGAAGCTGAAGACGTACGTAAGGAAGCTGAGCAACTTCAACGAGAACTCCAACGTCAGCAATCGCAGCAGAAGCAGGATGTGTCGTGGTCGGAGAAGAAGAAGGCTGAGGAGCTCATGCAACGTCAGGAGCAACTGCAGAAGCGCATGGATAAGGTCGCCGAAACGATGGAGCAGATGACTGAGAAACTGCAACAGAACAAGGCTATCTCCCAGGAGACACTGCAGAAATACATGGAGCTCCAAAAGCTCATGCGCGAGGTTAAGTCGCCCGAGCTGCAACGTATGCAGGAGCAGATGAAGAAGGCGATGGAGCAGCTATCGCCCGATGAGATGCAAAAGATGATGAAGGATTTCAAGTTCAACGAGGAAGAATTCAAGAAGAACTTGGATCGTCAGCTCAATCTCCTCAAGCGAATGCAGGCAGAGCAGAAGACCGACGAATTGCAACGTCGTGCCGAAGAGCTTGCACAGAAGCAGGATGAACTCCGCCAGCGGACAGAGAATGCGAACTCCATGAATGCAGAGGAACGTAAGAAGCTCGCCGAAGAACAGCGTCGACTGCAAGAGGATCTCGACAAGCTTGCGCAGGAAGCCAAGGACCTGCAGAATCTCATGAAAGAGATCGGTCAGGATATGCCGCAAGAGAAGATGGATCAGGCGCAGAAGGATCTCGATCCACAGGGTACGAAGAACCAGATGGACCAGGCTAGTGAGAATCTTGAAAAGGGCGATCAGCAGCAAGCCTCACGTCAGCAACAGCAGGCCTCGCAGAATCTTCAACGCTTTGCGCAGCAGATGAAGCAGATGAAGCGTGAAATGCGTCGCAACAGTCAGAAGGAAGCGATGCGTCAAATGCAGAAGGGGATCAACGATCTGGTGGATCTCTCGAAGCAGCAGGAAGCATTGCGCGATCGGATGAAGAACATGGATCCGAATTCGTCGCAGTTCTCGCAGATGGCACAGCAGCAGCAGAAGCTCACGGAGTCCATGCAGAACATCGCCAACAACATGATGCAGCTCGGACAGAAGTCGACAAGTGTGTCGCCAGAGATGGCGCAGGAGCTGGGTGATGCTATGCAGGGGATGAAGGACGCAATGCAGTCCTTATCAGAGCGGAATGGACAGCAGGCGATGGCTGAACAATCTGGTGCAATGAGCTCCATGAATGGCGCTGCTTCGAAAATGAGTCAGGCACTTAACTCCATGATGCAGGGCGAGGGTCAGGGCGAGGGCGGATCAGGACAGAAACCAGGTCAGGGTCAGGGTCGCGGACAAAGTCCGTTCCAACGTCTTCAGCAACTCGCAGAAGATCAGCAAGGCATCAACGAGGGTATGCAACGTGTCGGTCAGGGCGGACAGCAAATGGACGAGCGTCAGCGAGCGGAGATGGGTAGGCTTGCCGGACAACAAGGCAAGGCGATGAAGGCACTCCAGGAACTTGAACAGGAGCGACGCTCGGCGTCAGGTTCAAAGAAGGAACTCGGCGACTTGTCGCAGATCGCCAAGGACATGCAGGAAGTGATGAGCGATATGCAGTCGAGCTCCATCACGCCAGAAACACGGATGCGTCAAGAGCGAATCCTCTCGCGTCTGCTCGATGCGTCGCGTTCTATGAACGACCGTGATTATGAAAAGAGCCGTGAGTCAACCTCTGGTCAGGACGTGCAGCGACAAAGCCCTCGAGCCTTTGAACTGCAGGATCTTCAGCGGAAGGCCTCGCGAACTGCCATGGAACAACTGCGGCAGTCGTACACCAAGGACTACGAGAATTTGATTCGTCAGTACTACGAAGTTCTTCAGCGTCAACAACGACAAGGCAATCCTCGATGATGCAGCTCCTTGCATGGACGACTGTCCAGTCGGCACTTGCCGTGGGTGGAATGGCGCTGCTAACGCACGCTCTTCATGGTGTAGCACTCGAACCGCGTACTATCGCGGCTGCATTTATCTCGTGGACGGCTCTTGCGGGTGTGCTTGCGCTCGCAGCATCATTCATCGTGTTAACGGTGATCTTGTCGTTTGCGCCATGGACGACGTTCATTCCAGTCAGTACGGCCTGCTCATTCGCATGTACGATTGGTCTATCGTTGATCACTGGCACAGCAACGATCAGCATGCGCACCATCATTGGTATGCTGCTGATCGTCGCCGGCGTCGCTGTGATTACAGGGATGCGAAGTACATCGCATCCATAAAACGATCAATAGTTGTCGATCTGCGCGCGTTGCAGCTTCCCACTGAAGTCAACGTAGACCGTCTTCCACTCAGTGAAGATGTCGAACACTGTCCAGCCCCCTTCACGGTGTCCGTTGCCTGTACCCTTAACACCGCCGAATGGCATGTGGGCTTCTGCACCGATCGTTGGAGCGTTGATGTAGGTGATACCTGCTTCGATATCACGGATCGCTGTGAATGCTGCGTTGACATCGCGCGTATAGATGCTCGACGAGAGACCGTACGCTGAGTCGTTTGCGAGTTCAAGTGCGTGTTCGAAGGAGTCGGCACGAACAACGCTTAGCACTGGGCCAAAGATTTCTTCTTGGAAGATGCGGTCGGTGCGCTCAACATCAATAAAGATTGTTGGCTTCACGAAGTTGCCCTTAGCGTTATCGCCCGTCATATCGCGCTCGCCACCGAGAACGCATGTTGCTTCGGACTTGCCGATCTCGATGTACGAAAGCACCTTGTCGAGCTGACGTTGATTGATCACCGGGCCAACCTGTGCTGCTGCATTCGTCAGTCCGTTACCAAGGACAATGTTCGATGCCTGACGCTTGAGTTCCTCCACGAATGTGTCGTGGATATCCTTGTGCAGGATCAAGCGGCTCGTGGCCGTGCAGCGCTGTCCGGTTGTTCCGAACGCGCCCCACAGCACGCCTGTGAGCGCGAGGTCCATATCGGCATCCGGCATGACGATCTGTGCATTCTTGCCACCCATCTCGAGCGACACCTTCTTGTTGAGGGCGCCACACCGTGCAGCAATCGCATTGCCCGTAGCTGTTGAGCCGGTAAAGCCGATGACCTTTACATCTGGATGCTCGACGAGAGCCAAACCTGCTTCTGCCTGACCATGCACGACATTGAACACGCCTGTTGGCAAACCAGCTTCTTCCAAAATCTCGGCGAAGATGTTTGCGCTATGCGGAGAGTCATCGCTTGGCTTGAAGACTACCGTGTTGCCTGCTGCAAGCGCAGGAAGGATCTTCCATGATGGAACGGCAATAGGGAAGTTCCATGCAGTGATGATGCCACACACACCGATAGGCATGCGGAAGGACATATTCATCTTGTTGTCCATCTCCGATGGTGCCGTGTAGCCGAACAGACGACGTGTCTCTGTAGCTGCGTAGTAGGCAGTATCAATGGCTTCCTGGATATCACCCTTGGTTTCCTGCAAGGTCTTGCCCATTTCACGCGTCATGATCGCAGCAAGCTCGTCCTTGCGACGTGTGAAGATGTCACCTGCCTTGCGCAAGATGTCTCCGCGCTTCGGTGCCGGCATCAGACGCCATGCGCGGAAGGCTGCAGAGGCAGCACCAACGGCCGCTGCAACATCGTCGGCGCTCGACAGTGGGAACATGCCGATCACATCGGTGCTGTCAGCAGGGTTCAGATTTGCGAATGTGCGACCCGTTGATGAGTCGGACCAGGTACCGTTGATGTAGTTCTTCATGTGTCGAAGGATAAGTGATGTGTCAGTTGGGAAGGGGGCTGGTGGAGGTCACCCGCGGAAGATCTCGTACTCCGGTTCAATGTCGCCACGGGCAATACGCTTGAGCTTTCCGCCAGCGAGTGTGCGGCGAATCGGACTCAGTCGTTCGTAGAAGTAGATGCCATTGAGATGGTCGATTTCGTGCTGCATTACGCGTGCAAGAATTCCATCGACCTCCCGCACTTGTTCCTTCATTGCGCGGTCGAGGTAGCGTACTTGAATAGCCGACGGACGAATGACGACATCACGGAGGTCGGGAAGGCTGAGACAGCCCTCTTCGAATTCCTCCTCGTGGTCGGAGAATGCCTCAATGATCGGATTGATCAGCACCAGTTGTTCAGACACTGACGAAGCATCGTCCTCATCTGAATCCTGCGTATCGATAACCGTGAGTGCAAGCCCCTTGCCAATCTGATTTGCCGCCAGTCCGATGCCGTTGGCATTGTACATGGTAGCGAACATGTCGTCGATTAACGTGTTGAGCTCATCCGACATGTCATCGATCTGCGACGTCTTCTGCTTGAGCACCGCGTGATTGTAGGTGTAGACAGGTAGAATCATGCGACGATCTCGAGTAGATCCTTGATGTCGTTGAGGATGTAGTCCACATCACGCACGTCTTGGTTCCCAAAGGAGTCGCCGTACTTGGCGAACGCCGTCTTCATACCAACGTTGCGTGCACCCACCATATCACGTTCGGCCCAGTCGCCCACCATGAGAGCATTCTTGGGGTCGACGTCGAGGCGGGAGAGGACAGTCTTGAACGGTAGCGGACTTGGCTTACGCTCGCCGGTATCATCGAAGGTGACAACCACGTCAAAGAAGTGGTGGTAATTGATGAAGCAGAGTCGTAGCCATGCTTCACGCGTGGGCGCATCGCTGAGAATGCCCATCTTGATGCCACGGCGATTGAGCTGCATGAGCGTCGCTGTAACGTGAGGATAGGGCTTGAGCGCGGCCTCGCGTGCACGCCGGTAGGCAATGATGCCCGCGGAGATGATCCGTGGATCTACATGACCGAGTACATCCATGAGGAGGCGGTCGAATACCTGTTGGTATTCGATGCCAAGCTCCTTGTAGATGCTATCGATATGGTTTTTAACCTGATCAAATGTCAGGTTCAGTCCGGCATCCATCATGGCGGCAATGGCTGCATCAACTGCTTGACGCTTCATGGCCATGAAGTCCACGAGAGTGTTATCGAGGTCGAAAACGACGGCTTGTATCATGGTGCAAAGATACGGGGCAGGGAGCAGGGGGCATCATCATGACGGAAATGATGCCCCTCCGGAGGCCCCCAGGTCCGTATTTTCGTGCTTCACTTCCTCCATTGCCCAAGTTCCCCATGTCACTCTCAGAAACGATTAACGAGCAGATTAAAACAGCCATGAAGGCCGGAGATAGGGTCCGTCTTGAAACACTTCGTTCGCTCCGCGCGGGAATATTGGAGTTTGAAAAGAGTGGGACCGGACGTGACATGACGCCTGACGATGAGTTCAAGATCTTGAACTCTGCTGCGAAGAAGCGCAAGGATGCCATTGAGCAGTATGAAGCTGTAGGTCGCATGGATACCGCTGCTGCCGAGCGCGCAGAACTCGCCATCATTCAGGAGTTCCTCCCCGAGCAGATGAGCGAAGAAGATGTCCGCGCGGCGGTGCAAGCTCTCGCTGCCGAGATCGGCGCAACCGATGCATCGCATTTCGGCAAGCTGATGGGTGCCGCTACGAAGTCGCTGAAGGGTCGAGCTGATGGAGCAATGATCCAGTCGATTGCCAAGCAATTGTTGAGCGGCTCTTGAGCACGCACACAGACGACCGCGAACTGCTGCGGATTGCGTGTACGGAGGTTGAGTTTCCCCGTGTGCTTGACGCTATCGCTCGCAGCTGCGTCTCCGACGCTGGTGCAGCGCATACACGTGCGCTCACTCCATCGATGGATGCAGACACGATCCGGATGCAACTGGCCTATGTCGAGGAGTGCCGATCACTCCTGGCACAGGGCGAGGTAGTACCATTCGAACGCTTGGCTGACATCCGCACGCTCGTAGCACGGTGCCGCATCGAGGGCAACTTCCTATCTGCCCCCGATCTATTGCATGTGTTCGAAGCGCTGCAGACATCGCGACGACTTCGCACCTTTGTTATGGAGCGTCGGGATCGACTCCCCGCACTCGAGCAACTGTGCGAACCCCTCATCGATGATCGACTTCTCGAAAAGCACCTAACCGATGCAATTGATGATACGGGTGGTATCCGCGACACGGCTAGTCGCGACCTTGCAACGATTCGACGTGACATTCTTGACGTGAGTGCGCGACTTCGAAGTCGACTGCAGCGCATCTTGAAAAAGTTCGGTGACGAAGAACTCCTTCAAGATGAGTTTATTACGCAGCGCGACGGACGATTTGTGCTGCCCCTACGGGTGGAAACCAAGCGCTCCGTTGAGGGCATCATTCACGGCGTCTCGCAGTCGGGTCAGACCGTCTTTATGGAGCCGGCAGAGACCTACGAGATGAACAACGAGCTCGCTATTCTGCACGGACGTGAGCAGCGCGAGATGATTCGCATCCTCACGACCCTCTCTGCAGAGGTCGGCGCTGTGTCCTATGGGATTGATGCGGCGGTTGATGTGATGACGCAGCTCGACTCCATCCTTGCCCGGGCACGTTTCGCGCTTGACTACGGCGGTATCCTTCCGACAATTGTCAGTGATCCGGAACTCGAGTTCACCAATGTTGCGCACCCGGTGCTCATGATCCAGTCCAAGGGTAATCGCTCGTCGGTGATACCGCTCAGTGCGCGCTTCGACGCTGCAACACGCGGAATGCTCATCTCGGGTCCGAATGCCGGTGGCAAGACCGTTGCCATGAAGACTATCGCCATCTCGATGGTGATGGCCTATGCAGGCATATTCCCGTTGGGAATGTGCACGCTATCGCCTCGACGGGTTATGACAGCCATCGGTGATCATCAGAGCATCGAGAGCAATCTCTCGACATTTTCCTCGCAGATCATCCGACTTCGCGACATCCTCTCGCATTGTGATGCAACGGCAATGGTGTTCGTCGACGAAATCTGCGCTGGTACAGATCCGGCAGAAGGTGGTGCGCTGGCGGCTGGTATTCTCGATTCCATCATTGAGCGTGGCGCAACGTTTGTCGTAACCACACACCAGTCGTCGTTGAAGCAGTACGCGCTTACCCGACCGTTCATCTCGAATGCATCGCTTGAGTTTGATGGACAGCGTATGACGCCGACGTTCCGGTTCCTTCCAGGAGTTCCGGGTAATTCCTACGCCTTTGTTCTCGCACACAATGTCGGACTTCCGGAGGTTGTGCTAGAGCGGGCGCAGGGATATCTCGGAGATCGTCACAACGAACTTGAAAAGAGCATTTCGGCTATGCAGGCGTTCCGTGCCGAAGCGGAAGCTGACGCTCGTGCGGCAGCCGAGGAACTTGCGCGTGCTCGACGTATCACGGCAGACGCGGAAGAGCGCCTCGGCGTGGCGAAGGAAAAGAAGCGAACCGCCGTCGACGATGCGCGGGCAGAGGCGCGGGAGATCCTTCGCAAAGCAAATGCCCTAGTCGAGAATACCATCCGTGAGATTCGGGAACAGCAAAAATCATCTGCCACGATTAAGTCCGAATTTGAGCTGGGGAAGCAGGCCATCGTCGACACGCAGCAGCCCCTTCAGTCACAGCAAACAGCACAGCCAGCATCGCAGCCTCGCTGGAAGATTGGATCGTCGGTTCAGATCATCGGAACGTCATCGAGCGGAACACTGCTTGAACTCGATGAAAAGACGTCAACCGCCATGGTCGATGTCAATGGTATCAAGTTCAAGATCCCGATCGATCAGCTCACCGATGGCTCCGGCAAGAAAGCTGCTGATGATCGCCAGCGCCGCAAGGCAGCCTCGCCAGTTGATTTTCTCAAGCTCGATGCGTCCACAAATCTCGATCTCCGAGGTATGCGCGTCGATGAGGGCCTGCGAGCGCTTGAGGACTTCATCAATTCCGCGATACTCGGCACGATCCCGTTTGCCACCATTATTCATGGCAAGGGTACTGGTGCTATGCGTGCCGCGGTGCACGACTATCTCAAGGAGCACCCTCATATTCAATCCTACCGGTTAGGCTCGATTCATGAAGGGGGCGACGGAATTAGTGTTGTTGAGTTTGGGTAACGGCTGAATGCCTTCGCAGGAAAGACGTAACTTTGCGCATGTTTACACGTGTTCTGATCGCCAATCGCGGCGAAATCGCATTGCGAGTTATACGCACTTGCAAACGCATGGGGATAGAGACTGTTGCCATCTACTCTGATGCCGACGTCCGGGCCCTGCATGTTGCCGAGGCGGATCATGCCGTTGGCATCGGTGGGTTCACTCCACGTGAATCATACCTGATCATCGACAAGGTTATTGAAGCTGCCCGTACAAGTGGAGCTGATGCTGTTCATCCGGGGTATGGATTTCTCTCGGAGAATGCTGAGTTCGCGCGCGCGGTGGCAGCTGCAGGTATGACGTTTATCGGTCCAACACCCGAAGCAATTGCAATGCTCGGCGATAAAACTGCAGCTCGTGAACTGGCAATCGCATCGAACGTTCCGATCTCTCCAGGATCTGATGGTGCCGTCTCGACATTCGACGACGCACGCAGTGTTGTTGAGCGTATTGGCTTCCCTGTAATCATTAAGGCTGCGGCTGGTGGCGGTGGTAAAGGAATGCGCATCGTGGAAGATGCATCCGAGATTGAATCGGCATTCCTCACGGCACAGAATGAAGCACGCACATCATTCAACGATGATCGCGTGTTCATCGAGCGCTACATCGTCGAGCCACGCCACATCGAAATCCAGATTCTTGCCGACCAACACGGATCTGTGGTGTATTTCCCTGAACGTGAATGCTCGGTGCAGCGTCGTCACCAGAAGGTTGTCGAAGAATCACCATCGATGGCGGTCACGCCGGCGATCCGCAAGGCCATGGGTGAAGCTGCAGCGCGACTTGTGCAAGCTGCATCGTACACCAATGCTGGAACGCTCGAGTTTCTTCTCGATGCACGCGGTGAGTTTTACTTCATGGAAGTCAACACACGGCTGCAGGTGGAACATCCGGTGACCGAAATGGTAACGGGTGTCGACTTCGTCGAACACCAGTTGCGTATCGCAGCCGGCGAACCACTCCAGTTGCGTCAAGAAGATTACGCCGTAGCACGTGGCGCTGCGATTGAATGTCGTGTCTGTGCTGAAGATGTCTTCAACGACTTCCTTCCCGACACAGGCATTGTGAGCTACATGTCCTTGCCAACGGGCGATGGTATTCGCAACGACACCGCTGTGTATGAGGGCTACGAAGTAAGCGTGCATTACGATCCTATGGTCGCCAAGCTCATCGTGCACGCGCAGGATCGTGCTGCATGTATCGAGCGAACGTTGGCAGCACTCGATGCCTACCAACTTGTCGGCCTCAAGACGACGATTCCATTCTGTCGTATTGTGATTGATTCCGAGCAGTTTCGAACAGGGAACTATAACACGTTCTATGTGAAGGAACACTGGCCTCAACTGCCGACAGACGAACTCCTAACCGCAATTGCATCTATGGCAGCATTTGGCTTTGCCGCAGAAGATCAACGACGTCAACCATTACCATCCCATGACTGAACAACTACCCTACAGTGAGCTCAACGTAACTGTTGAGACTGCAAAAGAACTTGGTCTCACCGAGCAAGAGTATGCCCTCGTATGTGAGCGACTTGGTCGCACACCGTCCTACACCGAGCTCGGTATCTATTCTGTGATGTGGAGCGAGCACTGCTCGTATAAGAATTCCATCCTGCAGCTCAAGACCTTGCCAAGGTCGGGCGGACGGATGTTGGTGGCAGCTGGTGAAGAGAATGCCGGCGTCATTGACATCGGTGAAGGATATGGTGTCGCATTCAAGATTGAGTCGCACAACCACCCAAGTGCAGTTGAGCCATTCCAAGGCGCAGCCACAGGTGTTGGTGGTATTCTTCGCGACATTTTCACGATGGGTGCACGTCCGATCGCGGCGTTAAACTCACTCCGATTTGGCGAGCCTGATACCGAGCGTACGAAGTATCTCGTCAAGGGCGTTGTCAATGGTATCGGACACTATGGTAATTGCTTTGGTGTGCCAACGGTTGGTGGAGAGATCTACTTCGATCGGTGTTACACAGACAATCCGCTTGTAAACGCGATGGCTGTTGGTGTGCTTCGAGCAGACCGTATGGCGTCGGCAACAGCAGAAGGTCCGGGCAATCCAGTCTTCATCATGGGTTCGAGTACCGGACGTGATGGTATTCACGGAGCTTCACTCTTGGCCTCACGTGAGTTCGATGCGGAAACAGAGAACATGCGTCCAACCGTTCAGGTTGGTGATCCATTTGCAGAGAAGCTGCTCCTTGAAGCATCGCTTGAGTTGATCGATGCCGGTGTCGTTGTTGGGATGCAAGACATGGGAGCTGCGGGCATTTCGTGCTCGACAGCTGAGATGAGCGCCAAGGGCGGTGTTGGGATGTCGATCAATCTCGATAAGGTGCCACTGCGTGAGCAGGGGATGAGCGCCTATGAGATCATGCTGTCGGAATCACAAGAACGCATGCTTGTTGTTGTGAAGAAGGGCATGGAGGCTGCAGCTGCGGCTATCTGTGAAAAGTGGGATGTGCCGTTTGTGCATATCGGTGATGTTACCGACGATGGCTTTGTGAGCTTTACACGTCATGATCGTTTGGTTGCGCGTATTCCAGCCGTCTCGCTCGTATTGGGCGGTGACGCACCAGTCTATACACGCGAGCAACGTCGTCCAGCCTACCTCGACCTAACACAACGTCCTGTCGATGATGGTGGACACATCGATGCCCAGCAATGCACCGACGCTCTCAAGCGCCTGCTCGCATCGCCAACTATCGCTAGCAAGCGGTGGGTGTATGAGCAATACGACTCACAAGTGGGCGACAACACGGTGATGCGGAGTGGTGGCGATGCCGCTATCCTTCGTATCAAGGAGTTGCCAGGCAAGGCTGTAGCAGTTACAACGGATTGCAACTCACGGTATGTGTATCTCAATCCGTATCGTGGCGGCGCTATGGCCGTGGCTGAAGCAGCACGGAACTGCGTCTGTGTCGGAGCCGAACCTGTGGCAATCACGAACTGTCTCAACTTTGGAAATCCCTACGACCCAGAAGTGTACTATCAGTTCGCTGAGGCCATTCGTGGCATGGGCGACATGTGCCGCGCACTCAACACACCCGTGACCGGTGGTAATGTCAGTTTCCACAACGAGTCGCAACAGCATGCCGTCTTTCCAACGCCAACAATCGGCATGCTTGGATTGATTGATGACGTTTCGGCGGTGATCGGTAATAGCTTCCGCACTGCTGGTGAGCAGATCATCATGATCGGCTGGCATCGTGCCGAACTCGGTGGTTCGGAGTACCTCAAGGTTATCAACGGAACAATCGTCGGTGATGCACCGTCCTTCGAGATCGATCAAGAAGTGCGCCTACAGCGCGTTGTGTTGTCTGCGATTCGCTCGGGCTTGGTAACTGCTGCGCATGACTGTTCCGAGGGTGGTTTGATGGTTGCCCTTGCGGAAATGACCTTCGGTAACGGCATCGGTGCTGTCTGCACTGTGCCATTTACCCATCATGTAGCGGACATCTTCGGAGAAGCCCAGAGTCGCATCCTTGTGTCGGTTCCACCACAGCATGTCGAGGCACTCGTCGCAGCATGTGCGGCGGCAGATGTACCAACGACGGTGTTGGGCATCACAGCAGGCGACCGTCTGGAAGTTGCAGATCTTGTTTCGATTCCCGTTGCCGAATTGGCCGCCATTCACGACACGTCGCTCACAACAATCATGACCTCGCGATGAGCATGCTCACGTCCTACCCTCGACTCTTCACGCAACCGTGGGCGGCGCATGTCGTTCCCACGGCACTGCGCGTGCTCGTTGGCGTGATGATGATCTATCACGGCACACCGAAGGTGTTTGAGGGAACCAGTGGCCTCTCCGAGGCGCTGGCATCACGCGGCTGGCCGTTGCCGTGGTTGTTGGGTGTTCTCACTGCATACACTGAGTTTGCCGGTGGCACACTGTTGACGGTTGGATTCCTGACCCGACCAGTAGCCGCTGCACTCACGGTACTCTTCTTCATCATCACCTTTGTGTTCCACGGTGGTGATCCCTTTGGCGACAAGGAGCTCGGGCTGCTCTATCTCGTCTTGAGCGTCTGCATCGTGCTGTATGGTCCGGGCAAGGTGAGCGTCGATCAGTACGTCATCAATCGAACCGCAGAGCCGTTGCAGGGCGGACGCGCATAGCCACAACCATCGGTACAAGACCAACGATCAGTGCGAGAGCTATCGAGCTCAACGGCACGATGATCATCGGCATCAGTGGGAAACTCACAGGAAGTTCACTCACGTAATAGAGTGCGCCATCAAGCGTGATCGGATGCCAGATGTGCTGGATTCCGAGGAGCGCCAGTGCTACGATCAGACCTATAGCGGCACCTAGCGTGCTAATGACCACTGCGCGGACCACGAAGATGAGTCCAGCTCGGATTGGTGACATTCCCAACGTGAGCAGAATAGCAATCGATCGTGCCTTCTCAACAACGGCAATGAGCAGTGTTGAGATCATGGTCAGTCCGGCGACTAACGATATCAAACCGAGAATAATCGGAATTGGCTCGCGTTGCAGTTCAATCCATGTTGAAACGGTAGCAAACGCATCTTTGTAGGTGAAGACCATTACCTCCGGACCCAGCTCTTGTTGCAGCGCGCGCTGCTGTGCTGCAAGCGACGTCCGGTCTCGACTGGTGATCAGCAAGCTGGATGCAGCATTCGAGTCGACGCGCAGGTGCTGTGCGAGCATCGCGCGATGGTAGATCACCACCGACTCATCGTAGGACGTCATACCACAACGGATTATCGCTCCAATTCGCGATCGAAACACGCGAGGGGATTCACGTTGCTCATCCGATGAGTAGACGAGGAGAGTATCACCAACGCCTGCATGCAAACGAGTGGCTAGACCACTTCCGATCATCACCTCGTTCTGATGCACGCCTGACTCCCCATGGACAATCAACGGTGCCATGAGTTGGTGTAATCGGTCGGTTGACATCCCAACTAGCATCACGCCATCGATGCCACTGGTACTACGTATCAACGCTTCGCGAGCAATCACATGATCGACAGCAGTAACGGCAGGGTTTTGACGTACTTCGCGCGCGAGGAGCTCAGGTGATGAGAGCAGACCGCCGAACCGAGGTTTGATCTCGATGTCGGCTGTAAACTGCAGTGCGGTTCGTTCGATCGCGTCTTCGTATCCCTTCAGGATACTCATGGAAACGATCAGTGCCATACAGCCAAGGGCAACACTCGCGATCGAGACGATGGTGGAGAAGCGGGAAAACCCATCGCCACGCAACGACTGTGCAAACCGCTGAGCGATGCGACCGATCATTCGGAGCTCGGTGTAGTACGGAATCCTCCGCCCGACTTTGTTCCGTGGAGTCCGGCATCGACATACTGCTGCTGAAGCAACGATGGAGTGAACCGAGGCTCGTAGAAGAACTGCTGCCACTGCGACTTCGTGACGTCCAGGTTGACGTCCACGCCGATCAGATCCATGAGTGCAAACGGACCCATCTTGAATCCAAGACCCTGCATGAGTGCATCGGTTTGTTCAATCGTGGCAGCCCCCTCCATCACAACACGTTGCGCCTCGTTGTAGTAATTCCGGGCTATGCGATTGACAATGAAGCCGGGAGCGTCCTTTGCTACAACTGGTGTCTTGCCCATACCACGAGCCGTTTCCACGCATATCTGCACAACAGCATCGGAGGTGCGCGGACCACGAATCACTTCGACCAACTTCATGATGTGCGCCGGATTGAAGAAGTGAAGTCCGACAAACCGTGTTGGATCCTGTAGGCACCGCGCGAGCGATGCGATACTGATTGACGAGGTATTACTGGCCAGAATCGCGTCAGGTCGGCAAACCTTCTCAACCGACTGGAAGAATGCGTGCTTGATATCGAGGCGCTCTGCGATGGCCTCGATCACAATGTCGCACGGTGCCATAGCAGCAACATCCGTCGATGTTGAGCAGCGTGTGAGGCACGCATCGAAGTCAGCTTGTGCGAGCTTACCACGCTCGACGGCTGTTGACAGTTGCTTGGTGATTGCGGCCACAGCCGCAGTGCACGCATCGGCACTGAGGTCAACAAGGACGACTGTGTGTCCGGCCATCAGCGACGTGATAGCAATACCCCGGCCCATGGTGCCGGCACCACAGATACCGATGATCATTGAATCACTCCCAGTTCGCGACCAGCAGTTGCAAATGCTGCAATAGCCGCGTCGAGATGCTCACGTGTGTGCGCGGCGGACACCTGTACGCGGATACGTGCCTTGCCCTTTGGAACAACTGGATAGAAGAAGCCAATCACGTAGATACCAAGTTCAAGCAGGCGATTAGCCATTTTCTGCGCTAGTGGTGCATCGTAGAGCATCACCGGTGTGATCGGATGTGTGCCCGGCACGATGTCGAAGCCAAGCTTGCTCATGCCCTCGCGGAAGTATGCCGTGTTTTGCTCGAGACGATCCCGGAGCTCTGTTGTCGAGCTCAGGAGATCCATCACTGCAATGCCGGCACCAACGATTGACGGTGGCAACGAATTCGAGAACAGGTATGGTCGCGAACGCTGGCGAAGCATATCGATGATTTCCTGGCGACCCGTTGTAAAGCCGCCGATTCCGCCACCAAGTGCCTTGCCAAGCGTACCCGTGATGATGTCTACACGACCTGTCACTCCGCAATGTTCGACCACACCACGACCATGTGCACCCATGAAGCCCATTGAGTGGCATTCGTCGACCATCACAAGAGCCTGGTACTTGTCTGCGAGATCACAAATGGCATCAAGCGGCGCAATTGTGCCGTCCATTGAAAACACTGCATCGGTAGCGATCAGGATGGAACGAGCTCCGTCGGCACGAGCCTGCTTGAGTTGTGCCTCGAGTTCTGTCATGTTGCACGACTCATAGCGATAGCGCTTGGCTTTGCACAGGCGAACACCGTCGATGATCGAGGCGTGATTCAATGAGTCGGAGACGATAGCATCTTCCTCGCCAAGCAGTGGTTCGAAGACCCCACCATTTGCATCAAAGCAAGCCGCATAGAGAATCGTGTCGTCTGTGCCACAGAACGAGGCAACCTTTTGCTCCAGCTCACGGTGGATGTCCTGCGTACCGCAGATAAAGCGAACGCTCGACATTCCAAAGCCGCGGGTGTCAAGGTAGGTCTTCGCAGCAGCAATCACGTCGGGGTGGGAAGAGAGTCCGAGGTAGTTGTTTGCACAGAAATTGAGGAATGATCCCTCACGACCAGCTACCGTGATTTCCGGACCCTGGTGAGAGGTGATAATGCGCTCCCGCTTGTACAATCCGGCCTGATCAATGTCGGTAAGTTCCTGCTGAAGGCGTTTGAGGAATGCCGTATCCATGAATTCTTCTCCTGTGAGCATAATGACTGCGCAAATATCGGTCGTAAATTGTCACGCTCGGATCGAAAGTTGGTAACACTATCGCACCCGAAAGCGTCATACGCACGGACCTTGATTCACTTAAGCATGGCATCATGAGAAACGTCCTTCTTTATCTGGCTCTCTTCGGAACATTCATCGCGCATGCACAGGCGGGGGATCAAACAGCGTTTGAACGTGCCCGCACAGAGCTTCGTAAGCAACTGGAAAAGCCTCAGGCCGACGGAACGGTAAAGCCAAACAAGCAACTTCGCAGGTGGGAGTGGTACTGGCAGGGACGTCTTACCGACGACGGATCGTTCCCAACGCCGGCCATGTATGCTCGTGAGCACCAGCGCGTTGAACGTGAGAAGCCAACTGATGCCGTGATGGCTGCCAAAGCGTGGAAGGATCTTGGTCCGATCGCTCCAGACATGCCAAACGAAATCTCATCCTGGAATGGAATCGGTCGCGTCAATGTGATTGAGTTCTCCCGCCAAGATCCGAACCTCATGTGGGTGGGTGCAGCAGCCGGTGGTGTGTGGAAGACGACCAATGGCGCAGCGACGTGGTCGTATGTAAACATCGACATCATTCCCGTGATCGGTATCAGCGATATCGCGGTTTCACCGAACAACGACAAGATCATCTACGTCGCTACCGGCGACGTCAACGGTGCGAATCCAGGAAGCGTGACCGGCTACGATGCGTTCAGCTATGGCGTCATCAAGACGACTGACGGTGGAGCAACATGGAAGACAACGGGTCTGTCGTTTGAGGCCTCGCAGAATGCAATCGTCGGACGGTTGTTTGTTGATCCGCGGAATGCAAGTGTGGTCGTGGCAGCGTCATACAGCGGTATCCTCCGTTCGACTGATGGTGGCGCAACGTTCCGTCAGTCCATCAATGGTTCGTTCCGTGACCTCGTTGCGAATCCAACGAATCCCGACGTTCTCTATGCATCGACATTCAATTTCAACGGCAATGCAAAGATTTACCGATCAACTGACAACGGCGTGACGTGGGAGGAGACATTCTCGATTCCACGTGCGAATCGCATTCGCCTTGCAGTGTCAAAGGCGAATCCAAACGTCGTGGGTGCAGTTGCATCAGATGCATCAACCAATGGCCTTGAAGGCGTCTATCGTTCAACGAACGCTGCTGAGTCCTTCAGTGAGGTGAACACATCGTTGAACCTTCTGCATTGGAATGCCAACGGACAGGGATCAGGCGGACAGGGCTGGTATGATCTTTCGATGGAGATCTCGCCAACGAATGCCAATCACATGTTTGTGGGTGGCGTCAACTTGTGGCGTACAACAACAGCCGGACAGCAGTGGATCTTGTCGGCACACTGGACTGGTTCTGGTGCCCCGTGGGTGCACGCTGACCATCACTATGCAAAGTATCATCCATCCTTGAACCGCCTCTTCGCAACACACGATGGTGGTGTAGCTCGCTCAACCGACGGCGGAATGACATGGCGCGACTGTAGTAACGGACTCAAGATTCAGCAGTATTACGGTCTTGCAACGTCGGTCACCAATCCAAGCCTGATCATCGGTGGATCGCAGGACAACGGTACAGCGCTCTCAAAGAATAACGGACAAAGCTTCGTCCATACTCTTGATGGCGACGGCATGATGGCTGCCATTGATAACGTCGATCCGTCGATTATGTACGCGAGTCAGTACGATGGTCAGTTCTATCGTACAACCAACCAGGGTGCTAACTGGATCTTTACCTCGAATCGAAATCAGCGTGGCGAAAGTCTTGTCGCCTGGGTTGCCCCAGTGGCATCGGACCCAAAGACTTTCGGTACAGCATACATCGGCTATGGCCAGCTGTACAAGACAACAAACAGCGGCATCTCGTGGACGAAGATCTCGAATATCGCTACGACAGTTCCGATGCGCTGGATCGCCGTGTCTCCGTCAGATCCGAAGTACATCTACGTGTCCTACAACTCGGCGCTGTGGTACACCACCAATGGTGGCACAGCCTGGACACAGCAGACCGGAATCTCAGGCACGATCATGGGCATCGAGGTGCATCCAACAGATCCAAAGAAGTTCTGGATTGCGATCGGTGGTTTCAATGGTGGCCAGAAGGTATTGCAGGTGGTCAATGGTGCAGTGACAAATGCGTCAGGTACAGGCCTGCCCAACGTGCCATGCAATGCCCTTGTATATCAACGGGGCACACCGAATCGACTTTTCGCAGCAACTGATTTGGGCGTGTTTTATTCGGATGAAGGTTCAGGATTCTGGCAGAAGTACGGCACAGGATTGCCAGCCGTACCTGTAAGTGCTATGCGTTTGAATGCAACCACCAATACCCTTCGTATCTCGACGTTCGGACGTGGTATGTGGGAGGTAGATGTCAAGCAATGTTCGGCGACAACACCATCTGTCACGCGGGTAACGGCAACGACGGGATGCGTTGGTGATTCCGTGGTGCTTGAGGCGAATGCAGGTTATGCATCGTATCGTTGGTCGAATGGCGACACGACACGTCGCCTTGTCCTGCGTGCCGTATCACAGACGGGAAGCTACTCGGTGAATGTTGAAGACGCTAACGGATGCCGTGCCGTATCGGCTCCCGTTGCAATCACCATCCTCACGTCCCCGACGAAGCCAACAATTACGCAACGTGGACTGGACACACTTCGCTCGTCCGCAGTCGGTGGTATTACCGTGTTTCAGTGGCAGCTCGACGGCAAGGACATTCCGGGTGCTACGGCACGCGAATACGTAGCCAAGACAAGCGGCACATATGCTGTCCGTGTAGAGAACAGCAACAAGTGTCGGAACACATCCTCTGATTTTGTCCTCACGCTGAATCCAACGTCAGTCGAGGGTGAACTCGACCGCATCGCATCATCTCTGACGGTGTTCCCGAATCCAGCTCAGGAACGCGCAACAGTTGTGCTCCCGGCATCACAAGCACGTTCGATCGAACTTATCGATATCATGGGTCGGGTTGTTTTCCGCGCCCCGATCGACGATGAGCGTCGTGAATACGCAATTGAGCTTGGCAACGTTGTCGCTGGCACCTACGTGGTTCGTGTGAGCGCAGGCTCGTCGGTATGGATGGCGCGCCTCGTCCGCGAGTAACCTCGATTACGTAATCGAGGCCCTAACACGCTTTGCATAGTCACGAATAGCCGTCATGGTATCAACACCATCGGCGGCTACTCGCTCGTGCACATAGATTGCTGCAAGCACATGTGTGAGCTGTTCGCCCTCATCTGCGCCTGGTATGGTAACAGCTGGCTGCTGCTCGTCGAGCAACGCGGCTTCAGCTGCGTGGAGTTGTTCCAGAGAAGCTGACTCTACAAGCCCCTTGATCATGGCGATGTTCATGCCGTGAGCCTTTCGAGCATTGCGACCACCGACTCTTCCTTTGCGGTGGCTGTGCCCTCGACCAACACGCCGTTCTTGAACGTAGCGAAGAAGGGCAGATTATCTACACCTGCGAGGGCGCGTGCAGCTTGATCGTTTTCAGCGTTTACGTCAACAAAGGCAATGCCTTCGAACCGTGGGTCAGCTGCTAGTCGACGATACTTCGGAGAAAACAGCTTGCAAGAGCCGCACCAGTCGGCATAGAATTTCACGATGACGTTTTTGTTGCCTTTGAGCACGGCATCGAATTCACCTGGTTGTGGTTGGAGAATGTCCATGGGTAGATCCTCAGTAATCGTGAATCAATCGTTGCGAGGTGAACCTGCTACTGTCGGGTTACTGCGTCGAACGCAGCATCCATCGAGCGCCTGCCGGAGAGAAACATCCGATAGTCGGATGTTTGTTCCGCATGTGCATCGGCGCGCAGTAGTGACGAACACGTGTTCATTGCATTGGAGACGTCATCGAGGACTGAACGAACCGTTGACGCGCCGTCGGGCGTAACGTAGAGCGGTTCGCCGACGCGAATCCAGCATACGGGATGCTGTGAGCGGAGAAGTTCATACCGCATAGCCACAGGGACAATGCGAACCGAGCCGAGCTTCGCAGCCAGGATGCCGATTCCTGGCTCTGCGACCACCGGAAGATCTTGATGGACGAGCGTGCCTTGCGGAAACATCCACAGGTATCTGTTGGTTGCGCGGAGTCTGTCGGCAGCGTAGGAGAGCGACGCCATAGCGCTTCGGGCGTCTTCGCGAATGACGCTGAACATCCCAATGCGCGAAAAGAATCGGTACTTCGTCAGCTGCTTGTACTCCATCATTCCATCCGCATCGAGACCATACTCGCGAAGCGAGAGCACGATGGTCAGCGCTGCATCCCACCACGAACCATGTGTGCAGGCGAGGATCGTCGGTACCGACGTATCCGTTGTGCGTAGATGCTCCTCACCCGCAATCCAACACGCAGAAAATGCGCGTCGGACGCTTCGTTGAAAGTACCAACCCCAGAAAGCTTTACTCACGGGATCGGGTTTGGCGGGTATGAATCGTTTGGACATCGCTAGTTTTGTCAAGACCTGAAAGCTACCACAGTGGAACGAAACCAACATAGAGTGATTGTCGGAATGTCCGGCGGCATTGATTCAAGTGTCGCTGCAGGACTCCTCGTTGAACAGGGGTTAGACGTTATTGGAATCACGATCAAGACGTACAAGTACGAAGATGTTGGCGGCAATGTCGGCAACGATTCTTCGTGCTGTTCGCTCGATGGTATCAACGACGCGCGCAAAGTTGCACTAGGCCTTGGTATTCCGCACTACACCGTCGACTTCACCGAGAGCTTTAAGTCGAACATCATCGACTATTTCGTCGATGACTATCTCGCTGGCAATACACCCAATCCCTGCGTACGCTGCAACAGACAGATCAAATGGGGAGAGATGCTTCGTAAGGCAGACTCGCTAGGTGCTGAGTACATCGCTACAGGCCATTACGCGCGGATTGTCCACGACGAGGCAACCGGACGCCGATGGATTCGGCGAAGCTCCGATCTGTCGAAGGACCAATCCTACATGCTCTGGAGTGTACGTCAGGAACATCTCGCCCGTACGCTGTTTCCGCTGGCCGGATTCACGAAGCCTGAATCACGGGGACATGCCGAGCGACTGCAGCTTGGGATCGAGAAGAAGCCAGAATCCTATGAAATCTGCTTCATTCCGGATAATGACTACCGTAGGTTCCTTCGCGATGCTGTTCCTGATCTCGATCAGCGTGTTGGTAAAGGGGCGATCATGCTCGATGGTAACGTGATCGGCGAGCACGAGGGATACCCATTCTACACGGTTGGTCAACGTAAGGGGCTTGGCGTAGCACACAGTGAACCGCTGTTCGTCCTTAACGTCCTTCCGGATCAGAATATCGTCGAACTCGGAACAGCAGAGAAACTTGACAAAGCGTCACTCACAGCACATAGTGTAAACCTCCTCAAGTACGCCGACCTTCGTGATCCTCAGCGATTCATGGTGAAGATTCGCTACAAGGATGATGGGGCACCGGCCCTGTGCTATACCGATGCCGAGGGCATACTCCATGTGGAATTCGACGAGCCACGACGTGCCATAGCACGTGGTCAGAGCGTCGTGCTCTACGACGGCGACGACGTCGTGGGCGGCGGGATCATCCAATAACATCATGCCGAAAACAGAACGAGCGCAGAAGAGAGATCTTCTGCGCTCGTTGCGGTACATGCTCGTTGGTAGCGTCTGCGATTAGTGCTTGGCCAGGTAGCTCGCGACACCTTCATGCGTGTCCTTGAGTCCGTCCTTGCCGGCTTCCCAGTTCGCTGGACATACTTCGCCCTTTTCTTCAAAGAAGCGAAGAGCGTCAACCATGCGCATCGCTTCGTCGACGTTGCGGCCGAGCGGGAAGTTGTTGACAATCTGGTGTTGTACCACGCCGTTCTTGTCGATGAGGAAGAGGCCGCGGTAGGCGATCAGCTCGCTTGTGGCTGTGAGCTCGCCGTCATCGTTGTACTCGTAGGCACCATCGAGCACGTCGTAGTTCGATGAAATCGTCTTGTTCGTATCAGCAACAATCGGATAGGTCACACCTTGAATGCCTCCGTTAGCCTTCGGCAGCTGGAGCCATCCCCAGTGAGATTGCTCAGTATCCGTTGAGCATGCAACGATGGCAACACCCTTTGCTTCGAAGTCCGCGAGACGCTCTTGGAATGCATGAAGCTCCGTAGGGCAGACGAATGTGAAGTCCTTCGGGTAGAAGAAGAAAATCACGTGCTTCTTACCGAGATACTGATCAAGGGAAAAGTTCTCGACGATTTCCTCGCCATTGATAACAGCTTGTGCTGAGAATCGGGGAGCTTTCTTTCCAACCAAGACGGCCATGATACTGTCCTTTGAGAGATGAGAATAAGATATGTCGTGTGAAGTGTAAGCAGGTAGGCATCCCTGCCAACCGGCCCTTTGACGATAACTCAGTACTTTTGTTGGCACATGAGTACCGCAACTTCGCTCTTTTCCCTCGAATGTACCGACGCAGATGGAAGCGCTCGTGCAGGACGGCTAGTGACGGATCACGGGGAAATCCCGACTCCGATCTTTATGCCTGTTGGCACGCAGGGGGCCGTAAAGGCCATGGACCATCGCTCGTTGCGCGAGCTCAATACACCGATTATTCTCGGTAACACCTATCACCTCTACCTTCGTCCGGGTACCGAGACGCTCCGCGCGATGGGTGGTCTCCATCGGTTCTCGACGTGGGACCGACCAATCCTGACTGACAGCGGTGGGTTCCAGGTGTTTTCTCTTCGTGACCTCCGCACCATGAGTGAGGACGGTGTCGAGTTCCGCTCGCATATCGATGGGTCGAAACACATCTTCACACCTGAGAGCGTCGTCGAGATTCAACGGGCGATTGGTAGCGACATCATGATGGTGCTTGATGAATGCACCGCGCACCCTGCCAGCTACACCGAGGCGCGGCAATCCATGGAGCTTACGCTCCGATGGGCAGAGCGCTCACGTGTCCACCACCTGGCCACGCCCTTCCTTTATGGGCATCGTCAGGCACAGTTTGGTATCGGACAAGGCAACGTCTATCGCGATCTGCGCCAGTCCTGCATGTCGGCGCTGGTCGACATGGACTTTGAAGGGTACGCCATCGGCGGACTCAGCGTAGGGGAACCAGCGGAGGATATGTATGCCATGACGCAGGCCTCGACAGAGGTGATGCCCAAGGACAAACCTCGCTACCTCATGGGTGTCGGTACGCCAGAGAATATTCTTCGCGCAATCGACCTTGGCGTGGACATGTTCGATTGTGTGATGCCGACCCGCAATGCTCGCAATGGCACATTGTTCACGACATCTGGACGCGTGAACATCAAGAACGCGCGTTGGAAGGCTGCCGACGAACCTATTGACATGCTGGTAGGGGCCGAAAGCAGTCAGAACTACAGCATGGCGTATCTTCGTCACCTGTTTCATGCTGGCGAAATCCTCGGGTTAATGCTCGCTACGATCCAAAACGTGGCGTTGTATTTATGGCTCGTTCGAACGGCCCGCGAGAAAATTCTTGAGGGGACGTATCGTCAATGGGCAGCAGAGACAATCGAACGTCTCAACGCACCTCGTCAATAACATACTTGTTTCAGCTTTTTCCGAAACGCACATGCTCGCACTCGCATTCATCCAAGCCCCAGCCTCAGGCGGAGGCGCCGTCGACCCACTCATCATGAACGTTCTCATGTTCGGTGGTGTGATCGCCGTGTTCTACTTCATGATCATCCGTCCGCAACAGAAGCGTGCGAAAGAGCACCAAAAGCTCCTTTCGGGCATCAAGAAGGGTGACGCTGTTGTAACATCAAGTGGTATCCACGGAACTGTGCACGAAGTCGATGAGACCGCGATCACAGTAACGATCGCCGCGAACACGCACGTGAAGTTCGATAAGAGTGCCGTCGCAAGCGTACTCACCAAGTAATATGCTCGACACGATTGAATCGGCCCTGGCTGATCTGGCAGCAGGGAAGTGCATCATTGTTGTTGATGATGAGGATCGCGAAAACGAGGGCGACCTTATCTGTGCTGCCGAGTTATGCTCGGAACAGAACATCAACTTCATGGCAACCGAAGGTAGGGGATTGATCTGTGTCAGTCTCACGGAAGATCGTGCTCAAAAGCTCGACCTCCCGCTGATGGTGAATACCAACACAGCCCTGCATGGTACGCGCTTCACGGTGAGTATCGACTACGTGCATGGTACGGCGAGCGGCATCAGCGTCAGTGACCGCACGGCGACCGTCCGTGCAATGTCCGACGATTCTGCCAGTCCAGACGACTTCGGACGTCCGGGCCACATCTTCCCGCTCATCGCTGTTGAAGGGGGCGTGCTTCGCCGCGCTGGCCACACAGAAGCCGTGGTCGACCTAATGCGGCTCGCGAACCTGAAGCCTGTTGGCGTTCTCTGTGAAATCCTCAAGGTCGACGGTTCGATGGCTCGTGTGCCAGATCTCTTGGAGATGGCACGAACGCACGAACTCAAGATGATCTCAGTACAGGATCTGATCGCGTATCGCCGTGCCAAGGAGACCCTGATTGAAATGGTTGCTGAGGCACGTCTGCCGAGTGATCATGGTGACTTTGTGCTTCGCGTCTATCAGAACAACATCGACGGCAAGGAGCATGTGGCTGTCATCAAGGGCGAAATCTCGCCGGACAAGCCTCTGCTTGTCCGTGTGCACAGTGAGTGCCTTACAGGTGACATCTTCGCGTCCCGTCGTTGCGATTGCGGACCTCAGCTTCATGCGGCATTGGATCTGATTGAGCGCGAGGGTAGCGGAGTTGTTCTTTATATGCGCCAAGAGGGCCGCGGTATCGGTCTCGTCAATAAGATCAAGGCGTACGCGCTGCAAGAGCAAGGGCTCGACACCGTGGAGGCAAATACGCACCTTGGTTTCCCACCAGATCCACGAGACTATGGCATCGGTGCACAGATTCTACATGATCTCGGTGTTCGCAAAATGCGGCTCATGACCAATAACCCAAAGAAGCGTGTAGGATTACAATCTCACGGTCTGGAAGTCGTTGAATTGGTTGGGCTTGAGATCGCTCCTACAAAGGAAAATCTCGGCTACTTGGAAACAAAGCGTGATAAGATGGGGCATGTTCTTCGGCACTTGTAACTCAAGGCGCACGGGTTGGAACAGCCCCCTGACTGTTGTACATTCGCAGACGACAAAGCCGCAGAGCGGCTTTGTTTTTTTTATCGGCCTCACCATCGAAGTTCACCTTTTTGGAGTCAGCGCCATGTCCGGCGACGCCGTCTACATCACCAAAGAAAAGCTTCATGAGCTCCAGGCGGAGCTCCATGAATTGAAGAGCAGCGGACGCCGCGATATTGCCCAGAAGATCGCTGAAGCACGAAGCCACGGCGATTTGTCGGAGAACGCTGACTACGATGCAGCAAAGCACGCTCAGGAGCTGCTCGAGATTCGCATTGCACGTATCCAGACAATGTTGGGTAAGGCGCAGGTAATTGATGCCAAGGACTTCCCCGACGACAAGGTCTATATTCTGAGTCGTGTCAAGCTCATGAATCGCAAGACGAACAAAGAGATCGACTATCTCCTTGTATCTGCTGAAGAAGCGGATTTTGAGCACAACAAGCTTTCCGTTACCAGTCCACTCGGCAAGGCGCTTCTTGGGCGTGTTGTTGGAGATGTCGTGGAGACGAAGGTCCCTGCTGGAGTGATTCAGTACGAAGTGCTGGCGATCGGGAAGTAAGTAGGATATATTCGTCGGATGACCTTTTCCCGACGATCCGTGCTCGCGCTTGTTACGTCGATGATTGCTGTTGCGAGTTTTGCTACTGCGCAGCCACTCCCCACGACAGGTCTACGCCTGTGGTTGCGGGCTGACACCCTGGTGACGCACTCAGTGCCAACGGATACCTCATCTGCCGTAAGCACGTGGGCGTCCATCGTTGGAGGCCATATCTGTGTGGCTGCCGATGGATCTGCACTCCTTCGTCGGACGATCAATGGTCGTCCTGCCATCTTTTTCAATGGTACGTCATACCTGCGAGCACCAGCGGTCTTTCCTGCTCAGCGCGACTACACCGTGTATGTCGTTGTCGAGTGGAACGGTGTGAACGCAGCCAATAACATGGTTTCAGGACAATCCAGAGCGCTCTACACAAGTTCGCCCGGAACCCCGACGGTGCTTCATAACGGCGACTTCAGCCGAATGAGCATCAGTGCAATGGCAATGTCTGGTCCAACGGTGCTTCGCGTTCGACACGCGCACGCGACGGGCGCAACAACAATTGCGCTGAATAATCGAGAAACATCAAGCGATGTGGTACCACCAAACAGTGATACCGTGATCTACATCGGAGCGTATCAGCAAGGAAATACGTTCAACGGCACGATGGCCGAGATCCTTATCTACGAGAAGGCGCTTACATCCCAAGAGCATGCCTCCGTTGAAGCATACCTTCACGCTCGCTATGCAATCAAACGTGCACCTGATCCAGTGCCACCGGCCGTTCGATTTCTTCAGGCCCCACGTCAATTGGAGGTTGTCGAACCAGGTAGCACGTTGCGGTTAGAGGGCATTGTTGAATCTGATACCATCGTTGATGCCTCGTTCATTGTCCGACGTGATGATGTCGTTGTACACACGCATAACGTTCGTGGGCTTCGGCAGGGGAGTATTGTACGCGACAGTTTTGTTGTGGACGGGGAGTTGGCTTCGTGGAGTGTGACAGTCACGACTCGATCAGCGCGAAGCAGCGTTGACACAGTGTTACGCGTGCTCGACATTGCGCCGGGATTTGTCTTCACGGTGAATGGCCAATCGAATTCAATCTTTGGTGATGGAACGTTGCTCTCCTCGCCATGGGCACGAACGTTTGGGGCAAACTTCAGTCAACGTGCGTCCGACACAGCGATAACACTCAGTAACCCAACAACAAGTGGGGGTGGAAGCAGTGTTGGTGCGTGGCCATTCCAACTACAACAGGCAATCACGACGCAGTTTCGTCAGGCCACGCTTTGCATCAGCGGAGGGGTTGGCGGCACCAGGATTGAGGCGCATCTTCCTGATCCTGCAAACCGATTAAATCTTGGCACGATTTACGGCAGTTGGCTCTACCGCATCATCAAGAGCGGGGCACGTGAGAAGATCCGCTGGTTGTTTTGGTACCAAGGCGAGTCTAACTCATCGAGCGACGATTACGTTGCATTGTTCGACACACTGCGTCGAGCATGGAAGAACGATTTGCCAAACCTTACAACCATTGTTGTTGTGCAGATTCGACCCGGATGTGGTGGTCCAGGTCATGCAGAACTTCGCGACGAACAACGACGTCTGCAGGATCTCTATCCTGATGTGATCGTTCATGCAGCGAGCGGACTTCCAGGTCATGATGGCTGCCACTATTACGGTGTAGGCTACACAACCCTGGCACAGCAGCTCTTCGAGCTCTATCGCCGCACGGAGCTCTCGATGCAGCCCGGACGTGTGCATCTTTCGCCAACAATTGACCAGGCCACGTCAGGGCCCGACTCCGTCGTTCGCGTGCGGTTCCGGCATACCGATCAACTCATGATGAGCTCCGACATTATTGTCAACGGTGCTCGACGTGGTGCAGTTGATGCCTGGTTTGCAAATGATGTACCTACGCTCCATCCTCGTTCTGTCGATGTGCAGGGTTCGACGGTAACGTTGGTCTTTCCGCGTGCTGTGACGCGCATTAGCTATGTGCCCGACTATGCCTATGATGATGCGACCTCTATCTATCAGGGTCCCTGGTTGGTGACAGCCGGAGGCATCGGAGCCCTGAGTTTCCATAACGTTCCTGTCGTGCCCACAAGCGTCGAAGAGGCACAGCAGGTGGATGTTGCCGAGAACGGGGAGTTTACGGTGTACGATCTTACTGGACGGTACATTGGTGATTCTACCGCCGATCTACCTGCCGGAGCCTACATCTGCTGGTCGCGGACCGGCACTCGAAAGATCCTTATCAGCAGGTAAGCCCCCTCGCCAAGCACATCCTATTGCGTACTTTTGTACATGGCTTGGTTCCTCCGAAAGAATAAAAACATCACCACCGAGCAACAGCTCCGTGAGATGCCCGATGGACTCTGGACAAAGTGCCCAGAGTGTACATCCATTATTTACCGCAAGGAGCTCGAAGAGCATGCGTTCACATGTCCTTCTTGCGATCATCACTTCCGTATCGGAAGCTCGAAGTACGTTGATGTTCTTATCGACCGTGGATCGTGGCATGAGACAGACCGTTCGGTGCGCTCAGCAGATCCGCTTGAGTTTGTCGATACGCGTCCGTACAAGGCTCGTCTGAAAGAAGCGTACTCGCGTACAGACCTACCTGATGCTGTAACAACAGGCACGGGCAAGGTGCATGGCATGCCAATCGCATTCGGCTGCATGAACTTTGGCTTCATCGGCGGTTCAATGGGTTCTGTCGTTGGTGAGAAGTTCGTCCGTGCTGGACGTCGCGCGCTGGAACAGAAGATGCCCTTTGTCTTCATCTCGGCCTCGGGTGGCGCACGCATGCAGGAAGCGGCATTGTCGCTGATGCAGATGGCAAAGACGAGTGCCTTCCTCTCGGAACTTGGCGAGGCGGGGTTGCCATACATCTCATTACTAACCGACCCAACAACGGGTGGTGTGTCGGCATCGTACGCGATGCTTGGGGATGTGATTATCGCTGAACCTAAGGCCCTTATTGGGTTCGCCGGACCGCGAGTTATCGAGCAGACTATTCGTCGTAAGCTCCCTGAAGGCTTCCAACGTTCGGAATTCTTGCTTGAGCACGGATTCGTCGATATGGTCGTTCATCGTAAGCAACTCAAGCAACAGCTTGCCACGGTTCTTCAACACCTCATGGGTGGCAGTCGTGCGTAAAGCAACTCGCGTGCGCATGTTGGGTTTCCCAATTGACCTTGGTGCCGACCGCCGTGGCGTCGACATGGGTCCATCTGCACTGCGCATCGCAGACGTCGATGTAAAGCTCGAGTCTCTTGGATACACTGTGATCGATGAGGGTGACATCCCGATTCGGAACATCGAAGTCCAGGAATTGCAAGATCCGAAGCTGAAGTACCTGCCGGAAGTCTCCGCCATGAGTCAGGTGCTGTGCACACGGGTGAAGAGTATTCTCGATGAAGGAGATTTTCCGCTGCTGATCGGTGGGGATCACTCGATGTCTGTCGGTTCCATCGCAGGCATCGGAGCGCATTGCAAAGAACATGGCAAGACGCTGGGAGTGATTTGGATCGATGCGCACGCCGACATGAATACAGCTGATACGACGCCTAGTGGAAACATCCACGGGATGCCATTGGCCGTCGCGATGGGTATTGGTCATCCTCAGCTAACATCGCTCGGGGGAGCCTTCCCAAAGCTCGATCCACGAAATCTTGCCGTGATTGGTTTGCGCAGTATTGATCTGGGTGAGCGCGAGCTCATCAAGGAGTTAGGTGTTGCCGCCTATACAATGTTCGATGTTGATCGACTTGGCATGTACGAGATCGCCTCACGTGTCCTCGAGGATATGTCGCGCTCGGTAGACCACTTGCATATTTCGTTTGACGTTGATGGCGTCGATCCATCGGTTGCACCTGGTGTTGGTACGCCTGTGGCCGGAGGCCTCACGATGCGCGAGGCGCATGTGTTTATGGAGATGATCTCGCAGATTGATGCCTATGCATCACTCGAAGTAGCAGAGGTTAATCCTATTCTCGATGATCGCAACAAGACTGCGGAATTCGCAGCAGAGATCATCGCATCGTCTATGGGCAAGCGTATCCTCTGATGCGCATCATTCTGCTGATGGGGCTGCTCTGCGGCGCACTCACATCAGGAGTGACGGCCCAGGATCTTGAGATTCTGAAGGAACGCGACCTACGTCGTGGCAACCAACGTCCTGTCCGTTTCGAAGCAACAGCAGCATGGACGATTGGGATTGATGCCGACGAGTTGTTCCGAGATTACCAAGCGGTGTTTGGCGGAAAGGCCAGTGGGTTCGACGTCCCGGTGGGGTTTGGAGGTTCCTTATCCACCTATCAACTCGATGACGTCAGCTTCGGTGTATCGGCGGGGTACTTCCGTGCCGTCGTCCGAGAGAACTACGACTATCAGCCGCTGCTGCGGGATACATCCTTTGGTCCAACGCAGAATGTCACCCAGAATATGTCGCTCACGTGTATCCCAGCTATGATCACGGTGGACTATTTCCCAGTGTATCGCCAGTTTACCGGATACGTCGGCGCTGGACTTGGGATTGGCCACGTGTCGTTTCGATGGGATGAGGAACTGTCGAGCACAACGTTACCTGGAGCGCGCCGCGGAGGCCAGCGCTACAACGACTCGCATATCGTACCGGCGCTGCAGATCCGCACTGGCGTATCGCTCGGACTTGACGGTGAGGTGGGGAAGAACGTACGGGCCGCGGTGACGCTCGAGGGCGGTTACCTCTATATGCCCCTTTCCGCACCAATGATGCGCGAGGCAGCCTCCTCGTTCGTTGCCGCAGTGCCAGAACGGTTACGATCTGATTATCGCGTTCAGACAGGCGGATTTCAACTCCGTGTAGGATTTTTACTCTTTGTTCGTCCACCCGCCAAGACGATGTAATCGTCGTCGTCATTCTTCACCAGCATTGGAAGGGAGAGGTTGGCATGGATATCCATATCTCGACGCGGCACTACGACCTGAAGGAACTGGAGTATCAACTTGCCTCCGACAGCGCAGCGGGGTTTGAGAAGTTCTCGAACAAGATCACGCGTGTCGATGTGGTTGTCCAAGCGGAGCCCCTTGGCGCTTCATGTGAGTTTACCGTGAAGCTCAATGGACACATCGTGGTGGCGAAGGTCGCTCATGATGAAACAACCAAGGCTATCCACGACGCTGCTCTCAAGGTGCACCGTCAGCTGTCAAAGATTCATGAGAAGGCTGCGAAGCACTAATCCCGTATTTTTCCCGCCATGGCGCTTCGAACATTACAACCGACGGTCAAAGAGTTCGTTACGGTACGTGAGCTTCTCAACGGACCCGTAGCGCTGCGTCCGCTCACAGGTGACATTGGACTCGATAACAGGATTACGGACAAGAGCCTACACCGGCCGCAGCTTGCCCTCGCAGGCTATACCGAGCTCTTTACGTATTCACGTGTTCAGTTGTTTGGTAACACCGAGTTTTACTATCTCACCTCGCTCACAGCTGAACAACGCCGTGCAGCATTTGCGGGAATCTGTGCGTTCAAGGTACCCGTTATTGTGTGTGCCAACGATCATGCTCTCAGCCAAGAGCTCCTCGACGTTGCACAGGAACACGGTATCGCCGTTCTTGTAACACCGTTTGATACGACCAAGACTATCTACCTGCTCAGCGAGTATCTCGATGATCAGTTTGCAGAACAACTCAGCGTCCATGCATCCTTTGTCGATGTCTACGGTGTAGGGATGCTCTTTACCGGCAAGAGTGGTATCGGCAAGAGCGAAATCGCGTTAGATCTTGTTGAGCGCGGACACCGTCTCGTTGCTGATGATATTGTCGTGCTCACAAAGAAGCGCGAGAGCATTCTGATGGGCACCGGAACATCTCTGATCAAGCACTGCATGGAGATTCGTGGTCTTGGCGTTATCGATGTGCGACAAATGTTTGGCATCCGCTCGATACGTTTCCAGAAGCGCTGCGAGATTCTTGTAGAGCTCGAAGTCTATGATCGTGAAACGGAATACAATCGCACAGGCCTCGATGAGTCGACGACAGAGGTCATGGGTGTTCAGCTCCCAACAGTGAAGCTGCCCATCTTTCCCGGGAAGAACGTCACGGTTATCTCCGAGACGATCGCACTCAACTACCTTCTGCGCACCTATGGATATGACGCCTCAAAGGCGCTCGCAGATCGGCTTCAGGAAGAAATTCAACGACGTAAACAATCCCCGTCATCTCTTGACCAACGCAATGTCACGTACTTCCAATCTGATGATGAATAAGTTCCTTCTCCTCGCTGGTGCAGCGCTTGCACTCTTCCTTACTGCATGTGGCGGTGGGGCAACATCTGAAACTGATGCAGCTGGTGATCCAGTTGCCGGCGATTGGATCGTCATCCATCAGCTCTCTGATCCGCACGGCATCAATCCGTACGTTACATCGGATGCTGGTGCGTCGGCAATGGCTGATCGAGTGTTTCAGAAGTTGCTCGGTCAGGACTTCCTGACAACGGAGCCGTATCCAGTGCTGGCTGAAGCACGACCACTGGTGAGCGACGATCACCTCACGTATACGTTCACGCTGAAGAAGGGGATCACGTTCTCTGATGGAAAGCCCCTTACCGCGCAGGATGTTGTGTTCAGCTTTAAGGCAATTGCGAATCCGTTGATTGCCGATGCGGCTGCGTTGCGTAACTACTATGAGTCCGTCAAGGACGTCGTAGCAGCATCACCAACGACCATCGTCATTACGATGTCGCAGCCATACTTCCTTGCCGAGTACTTCCTTGGGTCGTTGTGGATCATGCCAAAGCATGTGTTGGATCCAAAGGGGCTTACCGATAAGTATACGTTTGCCGAGACGGCATCGATGGAGGCTGCACAAGCAAATCCTGCGATCAAGGAATTTGCTGACTGGTATGGTTCTGAGAATGTGCGTCGCGACCCAGCGCTGAACATTGGGTCGGGTCCGTACATGTATGAAGAGTGGAAGACCGGTGAGTCCGTCACGCTGCGCCGTAATGATGCATTCTGGGCAAAGGGGAAGGATGCATGGAATCCTGCCTATGCTGACAAGCTCATTTACAAAGTCATCAATGATCGTAACAGCGCGGTTGTCGCTCTGAAGAACGCAGAGATCGATTTCATGGAGTACGTTCCTCCAACGAAGTACACGGAAGAAATCGATACGGTGGCAACGCCGCACCTCCGCAAGTTTGCATTCCAAACGCAGGCCTACTCCTACATCGGCTTCAATATGGCACGGCCGATCCTGGCCGATGTGAACGTCCGTAAGGCAATTGCGCACTGCGTTGATCGCGATGCGCTCATCAAGCAGCTCGTTCGTGGTTTGGCCACCACCGTGAACTCGCCGATCTATCAGGACCGTCCGGAGTATGATAAGTCGTTGCCGAACATTGCGTACGATCCTGCTATCGCGAAGTCGCTTCTGGCTCAAGCCGGTTGGTCCGACGCCAACGGCGATGGTGTGTTGGATAAGGCTGTCAATGGTAAGTCCACACCACTGACGCTCACCATGCTGATCAATGCAGGGAATGAATTGCGCGAAGCCCTTGCCGTGAATCTCTCAGAGGAGCTCCGAAAGGTTGGCATCAAGATGGAGATTCGCAAGCTTGAGTGGAGTGTGTTTCAGGAGAATCAGAAGGCACGACAGTTTGATCTCTACATCGGTGGATGGATTAACGATCCAATCCCGAGTGATCCGTACCAAATCTGGCACTCATCGCAGGCGAAGAATCGTGGCAGCAACTACGTGAGCTTCATGAACCCACGTGTTGATCAACTTCTCGAGCTTAATCGTGTAGAGTTTGATGAGCAGAAGCGCGTCGCCTACATGAAGGAGTTCCAGCAAATCATCGCTCGTGAGCAGCCATACGTCTTCCTGTGGAGTCCACTCTATCCTGCGGTGTACAACCGTCGCCTGCAGAACGTTACGTTCTCTGCTGTTCGCCCTGGGTATAACCCGCCGCAATGGTGGGTGCCAGCTGGACAATGGAAGTACGTTCAGGCGCAGTAATCCGCGCAGCAATTGCTTCACGGTCAGATCGGTCGCAAGGAGCGATAGCAGTCATGAAGCGACACGAGCTTCGAGAGATCATCCGAGTGGGTGAGTCCTCGACAGTAGAATTCAAGCGGAAGTTCACAACGATCGATAAGATCGCTCGTGAGGTGATTGCGTTTGCCAATACAACAGGTGGGATGCTCCTCCTTGGCGTTGATGACAACGGAACAATCGTTGGCGTCGAATCAGAGAAGGAGCAGATCGCCCAGATTGAGGCATGCCAACTCGTGATTACTCCAGAGCTAACCCTCACCACCGAGGTAATCGGGATTGACCAGCGCGATGTGGTGGTCGTCTACGTTCCAAATAGCCAACAAAAGCCCCATCGACTCGTGTCTGATGATCCGAATGAACGTCCGCACGAGCGCAAGGCGTTCATTCGTCAAGGGGAGAAATCTGTAACGGCAAGCCGTGAGATGACCCGCATACTGGCGAGTCAAAACCCTACGTCACCGCCCATGACGCTGAGTATTGGCGACCGCGAGCGGCGACTCTTCACCTATCTGGAACGCCATGGGCGGGCGAGCGTGACGGACTTTGCACGACTGGTCAACATCTCAAAACGTCGCGCGGCACAGATACTTGTCAAGCTCGTACGCGCAGGCGTCGTGCACATCAACAGTGATGCCGGTGGTGACTTCTATACGCTCGTGTAGAGGTTACGCACCGCCACGTCGAGCTTGGCGTTCCTCCCAGTCGATGTACGCCTCGAGGAGTGTATCCCACTGAACAAGCTCGTTGATGCCGGACGTCATTGGTATGTCCGAGAGCCGCCGTATCTGCATCAGTGACGACTCCATAGCTGCGCGCATCATGTGTGGACGTGTACGATACGTTGGAATCTTCTGCATCGCCTTCACGCAATACCATAACCGCTGCTCTGCCTCACCCTTGAGATAGCGCGTAGCATAGACATTGAGGTAGGAGATACGTCGGAATGCCTCTGCATGCTTGTTCTCAATCAACAAAATGAACGTATGAACGATCACGATGAGTGCGTTCGAGCCGAACTTGTTTGACGCAAGAATGCTGATAGAATTCAAGAATGTTGATGTTCGGAATGGGACGGTCGAGACCGGATCCGCATGGTCGAATCTCTCAGCAGGCAGCAGAGATGTCATGAGCCAGATGTATGCTTCGAGCAGCATGCGGTTCTCATAGACGTCTGCAGGATACACACGATCAGAGTATTGTTCGATCAGCTCACGGTAGGTCCTGTAAGCATGATAGTAATCACCGACGTAGAGGTACTTGAACGCTGTATAGATCGTTGCGATACACCAGTTCGTTTTTCCCACGTGAAAGTAGGTGGAGGGGTTGGTAACCTCCTCTGAACAAATCAAACGACGGCTTCTGAACTGCGTTTCAATTCGTTGTATCTGTAGTTCACCAAGCTTGCTGTTCTGCAGTAAGTGTCCGTTATCGTTGTAATAGTGCAACAATTCATTGATTGTATTGAATGCTGATTCATATTCACAGATGCTTTTGTAGTAGTCAATTCTTGCCCTAAGATGATTAACAATAACAGTGTGAGAACGAATGTCTGAATCGATGTCATCAAGAATCTTCAATGCGTCAGGACGATTCAACTGAGTTGGTTCGCCTACCGATAATGGCACGTACTCATAACTCTCGGAGATGAGATACAGTGAGTCGTATGTCGCAATCGAAAAGTGCTCGTAGATGAGAGTACGAATCAGATCAAACGAGGCTTTGTGGTGTGCCTTATTTGAATTCACATCCCAGGATAGAAGAGCGCTGTTTGACAAGTGTTTGCGAACAACGAACTCAAGTTCAGTGAAATGATGCTTACGAGCAATGGTGAGAGCTCTCGAAAGAGAGTAATCGGCGAGAGTCGCATTACCATAGAGAGCCAATAGACTGCTAACTCTGACCAGATCTAGACATTTGAAATAGTTCGATGAGTACTCAGAGAGTTGAGCATACGAGAAATCGATATGCCGTATTGCGTTCAGCAAGCGATCGATACATCGAGTCCTGAGTGTGAGGTACCTCTGGTCTGCAGGCGTCGTATCGTAGAGCTTCAGTGCGGCCTCTTCATCGCTACGAATGCTCCCATCGAGTACACATGCCAAGAATCGCTCCTGCAACGAAACGGTGCTTGGGTCATCCGTATCAGTACGTAATGAAAACCCCGTCCGACCGACTTCGTTTGATGTAACAATTTGAAGTAATTGCGTTAGGATGTTGAAATGGTAGTCGATCGCAGTTACTGTCATATGGTTCATTGCCAGTGGTGAAATGAGATCTGTAGCACATAAAGGCAGCTAACAGCACATCGTTTCCTGTTTAAATGAAAGCCAAGATCAGATATGAAGATTGTATTGCGATACAGAGTTACGTCGGTATTGCGCTCTCGATCACTGTAGCCCTTGAACGACAGACATACGACATTATCCTTCTCGTAAACCTACGACACAGCTTGTCATGAGGATAGGAGATCCTGTCACAACATTGTCATATTCATTACTCTGAATGTCTTAGCCTGCTGAAGCATGAACATGAATGCACGAATCTTGCAATTGAGAAATAGCTTCTTTCACATATTCTGTTGAGGACGTATCATGGGAATCATCATCTCCCTCATGTGCTACGAAGAAGTTGGTGTGACGCAGCGGCAGGTTGAGGTACAGTTGAGAAATCGCAATATCAACGTAGAGTCAATGTATGAGCGCACTACTGAGAAGCAGATGGTCATTGATCGGACAGAAGGGAACTGATGCAGACAAGCAAAATCAGTTTGTTCACTTGCTTGCCGTATCGTTCTGCCAGAACTCAATAACTACCAGGTACTCATCATGAAACGCTCACGCAAAACACCATACATCATTGATCGCGGTGAAGAGAACTGATCCATCATTGATCCATGAAACAGTAAACGGGCTCTTGTCGATGACAAGAGCCCGCTTCTTTTTGTATCAGTTGAATCAGACGTGCTGGTCAGTCTGGGCAGCGATCAGTGGCACGCGTCGAGGAGTGTGTCAAGTTGCTGCACGGAGGCATTCTCATGGAACGTCTCATTGATGGCCACCATAGGTGCACCACCGCATGCGCCCATGCATTCTACTTCTTCGAGAGAGAACTTACCGTCGGTAGTTGCTTGATTGTGCGAGATACCGAGGCGTTGCTTTGCATGTTGATACAGATCGATACCGCCACGAAGCATGCAGCTCACGTTGGTGCAGACTTGCACGTGATGGCGGCCCATCGGCTTCTTGAAGTACATCGTGTAGAACGATGCGACGCCCAAGACATGTGCGTAGGGGAGATCCATTACTCGTGCGACCTCTTTCATGACATCCTCTGAGAGCCAGCCCCAACGCTTCTGTGCCATCCACAGAACGGGCATAATAGCTGCCTTTGGCTCAGGGTACTTTGCCTTAAGAGCGGAAATCGCGGAAATGTCTTCGGCTGAGAATGTTGTGCTCATGAGCATGCTCGACATGAGAGTGGGATCGTACAAGTGCCACGAAAATACGAAGGATGACCTTATCGAAATCGCTTTACGAACAGCTTTGCACCTAGCCATATACGGAGGGCCGTGATCACCTTATGGATAGTATTGACCCGGATCCGCTGTTGAAAGACGCGATAGTCGTTGAGTTCGATCTTTTCCAGGAGTCTGTAGTAGATAGCGTCCATGATTTCAGCGGCCACCATGGTGAGTCGTTCATCGGGCCGAAGCAATGCACGGGCCTCGTGGTAGTATTCCCGTGCACGTTGCGCTTGGAACTGCATGAGATCCACAAAGCGCTCATCATAGACCTCTGCCATAAGGTCTGCCTCGGAGTATCGAAAGCGCTCGAGATCTTCAAGTGGCAGATAGATAAACCCGCGTTCTTTGTCCTGTTGGATATCGCGTAGGATATTGGTCAGCTGTAGGGCATAACCAAGATTTATCGCGTACTGCCTGGTTTCCTCGTGGCGATAGCCAAAGATCTCAATGCTAATCAGACCGATCACTGAGGCGACGCCGTAGCAATACTCTTTTAGCTCAGCGAAGGTCTGATACCGTTGCTGCACCAGATCGCGCTCACATCCATCAATAAGCGTAAGGAGGTACTGCTTCGGGATTGTATACCGTCGCACGACGTTGTCGAGTGCTTGTAATGATGAGTTCTTCGTGTCAAAGGTCCCGGCATAGATCGCCTCGACCTCCATACGCCACCATTGTAGACGCTGACGTTTGTTCGCGATCACTTCGAGATCGCGTGAAGGGTGATCGTCGACAATGTCGTCGATCCGTCGCGCAAAGGCGTAGATCGTACGAATAGCGTCGCGTTCCTCTTTGGGGAGGAATCCAAAGGAATAATGGAATGATGTACTTCCTTGGGTAGAAAGTACAAAGCCATCTTCCGAATCACCGTAGATATGCGACGACATGTGATGTCAAGTTACGCAAGGCGAAAGAACCGCGAGGCGAGCAATGGAATGTGGCGCAGGGAGAGCGCCGGGCGAAGCGTGGTATCGGTGCGTTGCGCACACAGGTGAAGCATCGCCTCGCCCCCTGCGATGATGGCACGTAGCTCAAGGCGTACACGTAGTGAGTGGGCGTACTGCACAACGTGCCTTCCACGCATGAAGAGCTCGTGCGTGCGTGCAATGACGTCGTCGATAGGTAGAGGCAAATAGTGACGTCCACGCGGAATGTCGATGGACATGTCCTGCAGGAAGTTCGTGATCTGGAGTGCTGTACAGACGGCATCGCTTGCCTCCAGAGCTTCGCTGGAAACAGACCGTTGGCCATGGTCTAATCGAAGAAAGAGCTCACCAACAGGATTAGCTGAATACGAGCAGTAGGTGAGTACCTCTTCCCACGTCGTCGGCGCTACAAAGGCAACATCTCTGCGGAAGGCCTCGAGCAGACGCTGTAGGGGCGCACTCGACAGATTGCAATCACGCAGTGTGGCCCGTACTGCAACGATCACTGGATCATCGGTTGGAAGATGGGGATCAACCAGGAGAGCTTCCAGCTCCTCAAGTGCGCGCAGACGCTCGCTCGCAACGGATGTCCATGGCTCGTCGGCAAGGTCATCAGCCTTTCGAGAGAAGGCATAGAAAGCAAAAAGGTGCTTGCGCATCCGAAGAGGCACAAGCACCGATGCTACTGGAAAGTTTTCGTAGTGTGACGTAGCAATGTGTGCGCATGAAGCATACGCAGCATCCTCCGTCATCACGTTCTTAGTTCCGCTTATTCCGGAGGTCTTCAATTTCTGAATTCTCACGGAGTGATTGGAACCAAGCATAGAACGCTTGATTCCGTACGCGTGTCGCCATGTTCTGCATCACAGCTGGACGGTCCTTCGAGAACTGAGCCATGTTGGCATCAGTACGCGAAACAACCTTGATCACGAACCATGCACGCTCGCCGCGAACAGGGCCTGTGACTGTGCCGACTGGTGCCGTGAACACAGCATTCGTTGCAGCGAATTCACCACCAAAGCCAGTGAGTGAGCCGTTGTTCTTCACGCCACTTTGCGTTGAAACGCTCATTGTTGTGTCGTTTCCGAACGATGCTGCAAGTGCCTTCGCATCTTGCGCAAGCTTGTCGAGCTTCTTCCGCTGCTTGAGTGTCAACAGGAGCTTTTCCTTCACGTCCTCAAACGGCTTGATACCAACTTCGCGGGTTTCTGTCACTTGCGCGACAACCATGCCGTAGTACTTGACATCCTTGCGGATTGCTGCGCCCTTTTCGTTGTCGAATGCCCATGCTGTGAGCTCGCGTGACGAGAGCACTGGAGCATCAGCTGTGAAGAGCTTAGTTTCTTGGACTGGTACTTCGAGCTTCTTGGCTACCGCGTCGATTGCTGTGCCCGCGGTGATCTCGTCAACAGCCTTTTGCGCGCGAGCGATAATCTGCTGCTTCGTCGCCGTAGACATCGATGCCTTGATGACGAACTGCGAGAACTTGAGTTCCGTTGTTTGACGGTCAGTGACCTTGATAATGTGGAAGCCGAACTGCGTCTCGACCGGGCCCACGACATCACCAACACTTGCACCAAAGGCAGCAGTCTCAAACTCAGGAACCATGCGCCCCTTGCCGAAGTAGCTCAGATCGCCACCTTGTGCAGCCGAGCCTGGGTCCTTTGAATTCGCAGCAGCAAGTGCCGCAAAATCTTCGCCCTTCTTCGCACGTGCCATCAACTTTTGTGCTTCGGCCTTTGCAGAATCCTTGTTTGTGCCGAATGGCAGGAGGATATGCGAAGCGCGTACAACAGGATTGACACCTTCACGACGTCCATCAAGACGATAGTAGGTAATGCCTGCTGGAGTATTGAGTGGACCGAACACTTCACCTTGTGCAAGTGAGCTGAGCACCGTTACCGCTGTTGGGTCTACCTGGTTGACCATCACGAAGTCTGTTGTCTGACCATTAAACGAGGTCATCATCGACGTGAATGCACTGTCCTTCTGCTGCGGCGTGCCAAGCGCTGCAAGTGTCTCTGCGACACGTTGCGATTGCTTCATGGCATTTGCCGTATCCTTTGCCGAAGCAAGCTGTGGGAAGACAAGGTACTTCAGTGCGCGTGAGCGCTTCTGTGTGTAGAACTCCTTGTTCTTCTCGTAGTATGCCTTCAGCTCGTCATCGCTCACAGACACCGCGGCATCTGGAACACGATCGATGCTCAGCGCAACGAACTGAATATCTGCCATTGAATTGTCAGTCTTGTACTGCACTTCAGCGGCAGCGATCGATGGAATGCTTGCTGCTGCGCCAATCGTCGCGCCCAGTGATTGCTGCAACTGCATTGATCGCACGTTGTCTTCAATCTGGAAGATTGTCTGCTTCCACTGCTGTACCTGACGTTGAATTTCTTCATCAGGCATCTTTTGCTGCGCGAGCAATTCGCCAAGGCGATCTGGGTTCGAGATCAGCTCTTGTTGGAGCTTGATGTCGAAGCGACCAGACGAATCCTTGAAGAGCTGAAGTTGCTCTGGCGGATTGATCATCATCACGTCGATCAGCTGCTGCGGCGTAACAACAATGCCCAACTTGGCTGCTTGCTGCTTGCGGAGAACCTCGTTAACCATTTCATCGAAGACCTGCTGACGAATCGTTTCGTCATCGACCTCTTGGTTGGGATTCTGCTGGCGCTGCAACTCGAGGACGTCGCGAACGCGACGCTCGTAATCAGCGAGCGTGATGGCCTCTCCGTTGACTGTGGCAATCTCTTGGTTTTCCGCAGAGTTGCCTGATTGCGAGAGGGTGGTGAAACTCGAGTCCTGAATCACCATGAAGGCGATGAACAGGGCTGCGACGAACCCGAGGAAGTACGGGCTGACTTGTCGTATTCTGGTAATGGCACCCATGTTGGGTACTCCTCCGTCAAAAAAAACGAGAAATCGAACTCTTTATGCTGCTGGCATTCCAGACAAGCGTCAAATATACGGCGTACTTCGTTCTGAAACCCCTCGGTGGGTAACTTGCGGTATGATGAATATCGGATCCTACTCGATTCAACTCCTCGAAACGTGCCGTTTTGGCCTTGACGGCGGCGCTATGTTTGGAGTGGTTCCCAAGACGCTGTGGCAGCGTTCCTATGCCCCTGGAGACGAACGGAATCGCATTCCGATGGCAGCAAAGGTCATGCTGCTTCGGTCAAACGACCGAACGATTCTGATTGACACAGGAAACAGCCCGCAGATGCCGCAGAAGCTGCTGGACATCTACGGGATCACATATGAAGACTATTCCCTTGAGCGGTCGCTTGAACTGGTCGGTGTCCGTGCGGCAGAAGTAACCGACGTGATTCTCACGCACCTACACTTCGACCACGCCGGTGGTGCCGTTGGTGCGGATGGTGGACCGCGGTTCACGAACGCTACGTATTACGTGCAGCGTGAGCAGCTTGCGTGGGCACACGCCCCTTCGGAGAAGGATCGCGCCTCCTTTATGCCGGAATACTATCTGCCGCTGGTTGACGCTGGTGTTCTCGAGCTCCTGGATGGACCGGGCGAGATCATGCCGGGAATTTCTGTTGAGCCGCTGTTTGGGCATACTGCAGCAATGCAGGCTGTGCGGGTCGCCGATGGAGAAACAACGTTGTTCTACCCTGCAGACCTGATGCCCACAAGCGCGCATGTTCCGGTCCCGTATGTGATGGGGTATGATAACCACCCACTTACGACCATCGCCGAAAAGAAGCGTCTGCTTCCTCAGATCATCGACGAACAATGGATCGTCGTCTTCGAGCACGATGCGTTCCGCGACGCAGCCACCATCGTCATGGGCGATCGTGGTCCAATCCTTGGTACCGAATACAAACTGACCGTATGACCGACCGCCGAAGAACGACGTTTGATGGTGAAGAATGGACGCAGATAGCTCGCACTGTCGACGTCTCAGAACGCCAAGGCTTCCGTGTCGAAATCGACATCGAGCATGATCTTGCCTTGTTCCGCGTGCAGGGCACGGTCCGCGCTGTGACAAATGTGTGTCCGCACAAGCGTATTGCCTGCCTCTATGACGGCATCGTCGACAATGGTACCATCACGTGCCCAATGCATGCCTGGCGCTTCGATCTAGCGACGGGCGACAATGTTAATGGTGGCGGCGGACTGCGCGTCTACGCGGTGCGTGAGGTGGAAGGGGGCGTGTGGGTGCGCTCAAATGATATTGATTGACGCTGCCCTGCAGACGTGTTTGCCGGTTACTTCGCAGTCACAAACGTGACAGTGCTACCAACAACCACCAGGCTGTCTGCCGGTGGATCCTGGTGCATGATCGTACCCGCCTGAAACGCCGACGACGGAATGGCTGTCATTGCGCCAGGTACGAGTCCGACGTCGCGTAGTAGTTGCTCGGCTTCCTCGAGTGTGAGACTGACCAACAACGGTACACGTACCATTGTTGTGCCTCGAGAGATCACGAGATTGACAGTCGTACCGCTTGCAACTGATGATCCTACGGGAACGCTCTGGCGCAGAATACGGCCGGCCGGCACCGAGCCACTCGTATCGTAACTCATGTCACCAGTCTGTAATCCAAGACGCATAAGTCTCAGGCGTGCGTCGCGCATCGTAGCTCCATACAGCGATGGCATGGAGAGCGTTTCAACACCCTTGCTCACTGTGATGTAGATACGGCGCCCTTCTTTGACGGTCGCTCCGGCATAGGGGAGCTGGGACATCACTGTGCCCGCAGCAACTGTTGCGCTGAATTGCTCGCGAGGCTCCATCACCACAAGGCCGGCGTCGCGCAGCAAGACTTCTGCCGATGCCCGATCACGTCCAACAATCGCTGGAACATGCACGGTGTCAGTCATTGACACAACAAACGGGAGCACCAGTTTATCGATCACCGCAACAAGTATTGTGATCACCACAATGCTTGCCAGAGCGAGTACCCCTATTTTGCGCCATGTCCACTTCATCCTGCGAAGATATCTCTACGCCATCAACGAACAACGCATTGCGTGTCTTGACAGCAATTCAGCAACACCGCGCGTGTGTGATTACAACACACGCAAATCCCGATGGCGACGCAATTGGCTCAGCGCTCGGGATGCGGCACTTGCTCGACGCGCTCGGTATCGCATCTCGGGTTATCCTTCCTACGCCAGCACCAGATAATTTGCGCTGGTTTGATGGTGCGGAGCACCTCGAGACGTACACTGATGCACATGATTCGGTAATCGAAGATGCAACCTGTGTTATCGTACTCGACCTCAACGCTCGATCACGCCTTGGTGCGCTGGGGCAGGCAATCGCACGAAGCGCCGCCACGGTGATGAACATTGATCACCACACCCATCCGGAAGATTTTGCCCACGTAGCATGGATTGATACCGAGGCATGTAGTACATGCACCATGGTTGCGGAGATCGCAGAGGCAGCAGAGGTCCGGCATGCTTCAATGGCGATGTGTCTCTATACAGGCATCATGACCGATACAGGGTCGTTTCGATTTCCACGAACGACGGCAGCAGTCCACCGTATCGTGGCCAACCTAGTGGATCAAGGGGCTGATCCAGTTCGTTCGTTTGAACTCGTCATGAATCAGGGCTCTGTGTTGCGTGCACGACTCCTCGGTGAGGCGCTGCGGAGCATGGAACTCCACAGTAATGGACGATTGTGCGTGATGGTGTTGCGCAGCGCAACGCTGGAGGAATACGGCTGCACTACCGACGACACAGAAGGCTTTGTTCACCACACACTGGCACTTGCCGGCGTCGATATGGGCATCCTCATCATCGAACTTGCCACAGAAGTAAAGTGCTCGTTCCGCTCAAAAGGCGACGTCACTGTGCGAGACCTAGCGGCTCGTTATGGAGGTGGGGGACATATCTATGCAGCAGGGGCGCGCATTCCTGCACGCCCCCTTGCCGATGTGTATCACGATGTAGTTGCTGCAGCCGTTGCGCAGCTTGCGTAGGTCGCCCTACGAACTGCACGAGGCAATCAGAGTGACGAGGCGATGAGCTCCATGCCACGGTCCACGAGCTGCGTTGTAAGATTCAGTGGTGGACGGAACCGTACTGAGTGATTACCGCTACCGACGAGCAGCAGTCCGTTGTCGTAGGCCTTCTTGAGGAATTCATTGCGTTGTTCCTTGGACTGCATGTCGAAGGCGCAGAACAATCCCATGCCGCGTACATTCGAAATCGCATGGTTCGATGCCAGTGCTAGGTCCGACAGCTTTGAACGCAAGTACTGTCCGACAACATCTGCGTTGTGCACGAGGTTCTCTTCCTCGATGATCTCCAGGTACTTTGTTACCCGAACCATGTCAACAAGAGAGCCACCCCATGTGGAGTTAATTCGGCTCGATGTGTGGAACACGTTTTCCGGAACATCGTCTACGCGAGGACCCGCGAGGATACCGCAGACCTGCATCTTCTTGCCGAACGACATAATATCTGGTTCGACGCCAAGGCCTTGATGTGCCCACCAGTTGCCGGTGATGCCGACACCCGTCTGGACTTCGTCGAAGATGAGGAGAGCTTCGTTCTCATCACACAGCGTACGAAGCTGCTTGAGGAACTCCGGACGGAAATGATTGTCGCCACCCTCGCCTTGAATCGGCTCAATGATAATTGCGGCAATGTCATCTGGATTCTCTGTGAAGGCACGCTTGATTTGAGCCACCGCAAGCTCTTCCTTCTTGATGGTCGCCGCAAGCACATCCTCTGTGACAGGGAATGTCAGGAATGGTGGTGTGATACGGGGCCATTCGAACCGTGGCCACAACGCGACCTTTGTTGGGTCGGTGTTGGTCAGGGACATGCAATATCCCGAGCGGCCATGGAAGGCCAGCTCAAAGTGGATAATCTGATGCCCCTTTTCGCCATGAATACCCTTGGCTTGGTTTCGGCGAACCTTCCAGTCCATTGCCGTCTTGATCGCATTTTCAACTGCCAACGTGCCACCGTCGATGAAGAAGGCGTAGCGAAAATGAGCCGGCACGGCCAGTGCAAAGAACGTCTTTACAAACGCTGCCATCTCCGAACAGTAGATATCGGAGTTTGACGGCTTGTTCAATGCAGCATGTCCGATATACTCGATAAACCGTGGGTCGGTCATCTTCGGATGGTTCATGCCGATTGGCATCGACGCGATGCAGGTGAAGAAGTCGAGGTACTCCTTGCCGGAGCGAGCTTCGACCATCCAAGCTCCGTGGGAGCGCTCGAGGTCTAGAACGTGATCAAAGCCGTCGACGAGCATGTGCTGGCGCAATGTAGGCAGCACCTCATTCGGTCCGACGGGGAAGCGGGGGGTATATGATGAGGCATTATCCATAGCTGCAAAGTTAGCTCGGAAGTCGGGTTAGGTGATACCGGAGGGTCTCACGGTCTCGTAAAGGGTTATTTTTGTCATTCTGATAGACCTCTTTTGTATATTCGGTGGTTCAGGGGAAACCAATTGAGCACGACCGGGTTCTTAACGGCGAGCCACAATCGGGGGGCTTCTGTGTCAGCGCAGCATAAAGAAAAGTTCTTCAACGGGTTAGGAGTACGTACATGTCAGCAAACGAACATGGAGCCGCACCTAAGGCAGGTATGCAGCATACCCTGCTTCTTCTTGCACTTGTAGCGGTCTTTTCATTCGGTTTTTATACGCTCGTGATCCCACGTGGCGTAGAAGGAGCCGTGCTTTCCCTGTTCCATCCTCACGATGAGAAGGAAAACCAGTCCTTCAAGGAAGTGGTTCCGGGCGTCTTTGCTGTGATGAAGGACACCACCAAGCCTGTTCCGGCTGGTGCTGAGAACCTCAAGGAATACATCAAGACGGACTACATCTTCGATTTCTCACACGCCGAGCGCTCTGAGGCCGTTGCTGGTTACTCGAAGGGTGCGGGCGAGTGGGTAGTGAAGGCGAACGGTGAAGGCGGTCTCGGTGAGGCTGCTATCATTCTCGAGCCAGCACAGGGCTTTACGATCCTCTCGTTGGTGTTGGGCTTTGCACTGGCAATCTTCGTGACATTCTTTATGCCAAGCTCGATTGGCTATATGGCACAAAAGGTTGACCGCGAAATCCACCATACGAAGACGAAGATCCGTCTCCAGACTGGTTTCTCTGATGAAATCGTCGATCTCCTCGTCATGCCGGACAAGCAGCTCATGGAGCTCGAGGCGCATCAGGTTCGCAGCTCATTCAAGGTTGTCTGGGATCGCACAATGCAGGACACCGATCGCAATAATGGTCGTCGTGTCGTTCGCTTCGAGGACGTGTTCACAAATGACGTGAATCTTGCTGAGTTCCGTAAGGAAGTTCTCTTCATCCGTATTCAAGAGTTCTTCTCTGATTTCGTAGTAAATGAAATCATCGACACAACAGCCGGACTCGTTTGGTCTGGCAATCGTGGTAAGTTCTTTGGTGGTCTGCGCCTGTACATGGCTCACCACTTCACGGAAAAGTATTCGAACAACGTGACGGGTCTGGCGTACTTCGGTGCTGCCATCCTTATCGTGATCATCGGTATCCGCGGTCTGAAGTTTATCCCTGCTACAAAGCCATCGCTCATTCTTGCGGCTATTTCGCTCGAAGGTTCCCTTCTTGCACTTCTCGCCTTCGGTCTCATCTACACTGGTGAAGAAGAGCGCGTTGACAAGCTCATGAAGAAGATGGAAGACGCAGCAAAGCTTCAGCTTGAGACGATGAAGGACGTATCACAAGACATGCACCAGATGGCCAGCGCCCTCGTTGGTGAAACATCTGAAATCATCAAGAAGAAGGTCGAGCTCGCAATTGCTGACGCACTTGCCAGCGACGATAATGTCAAGCGTGTTGTTTCTGACAAGGTCGCTGAGAAGATCATCGTTGCGATGCGCGAAGCGTTCCCAGGAAAGAATACGAACAGCTAAGTAACTTCATCCGAATAGCAATGTCCATACGCCGTGGTACGTCAAGTACCACGGCGTTGTTATTTTCTGGCACATGCAGAAACACCTCATGCGCGGATTGCTTCAGATTGGCATAGCTCTCGTACTGCTCTCCTTGCCATCGGCAGCGGGAGGGTGGGACACATCACCGGTAGCTGCGTCAGTGCGCATCGACGGCCTGAGGGCTCGTGCTGTGGTAATGTCTGGCAGCCGTGGTGTGCGGTTACGTCATCCTGCTGCCATCCGTAACCCAGATACGCTTCGCCATACCGACATGCTGCGTTTCTGGTGCTACGTGCCCTCCGAGGGAGATCTTCGCCTAGATATCGAGCCAGCAGCACTTCGCAGCCGTGCCCACGTACAGCGACGCGGAACATACGGCGGTGTGCCCATGGCAATGGTAACGGTCGACCCGTTCATCCCGGTGCCGAATGGTGAACTTCATTGTGTCGACACGCTACGTCTTCGTGTCTCGTGGTCGCGTCCACTTGTTCGTGGCGCATATGTGGTGCCGCCGACGACTGGACCTGTGTTGAATCCAACATGGTCTGCTCGGGATCAGCGATCGAAGAAGTCTACCGATGTTGTTGCAGGAGGCGTCGATCCATCTCGGTGGTATGATCCTTCACAACCACACGTTCGTCTTGAGACAACGCGTGATGGCATAGCACAGGCTATACCGTCGGAGATCGTCGCTCGCGAACCTGCTCTGCGTGGTGTACAGTTAGATCAGATTCGACTGTTCTATCGCGGTGTCCAGCAGCCAATCTATCTTGCCGACACCGATGGTGATGGCAAGTTCAGCGATGCCGATACGTTGATGTTTCTCGGCCGCCATCCGTCGGGTGATACAACTTGGCTGGACCTAGCAGATACAACGGCGGTGTTCTTTGTGACGCGTCGCACTGATGGTGACATTCGTCGTATCGTGCGCCAGGACACTACTCTTAACACAGTTTCGAATGTCACGCACGTGCGTGTCAACGAGCGCTTCGAGGTTGACTCTGGATATTACCATCCGGGAAGTGGGCAGTTCGAAGACTACTCGACGTTCCTTACGCCAATGAGTTTGTTCGAGGGCTTTTACTGGCATTCTCTCAACGCCCGAGCTCAGCAGTCCGTGGGTCTGATGGTTCCCTTCACACCCTATGAAGGTGATTCATTCCGCATTCGCGCCGATATTGTCTCGTCGACGAATGTGCTGTCTATGTCACCTGATCACGGTATCGATGTTCGCTCCAATGGTGGACCATCTGTACGTGTTGAAGGCGACGGCTATGTTCGTTATGCGCTTGATGTAGTCCAGAGCGGACAGAATGCACCGGCTGGCTTGCAGACACTTCAGGTCTATGCATCGGGTGTGTCAGGTGCCGAAGGCAGGCCAGATTGGTTTAGCGAGATCCTCGTCGACGCCGTCGAAGTTTCTGGAGCGGCGGCACCTGTGCTTTCCCATGGTCGACTCCGTGGCGTGATTGATGTTGCCTCTGCCGGTTCGCGCCTAGTGCTATCGAATGTACCCCAAGCTGGAGCCTTCGTCCTCGACACAACCTCGTGGACGCTTCGCCATGCACGTACGCAGGAAAGGAATGTGAGTGTTCGTATCGGTGCGTCACGAACAAATGCAGCATGGATCACGGATGCTTCTCCATCATCATGGACGACGTCGATTGCGGTACATGACACCGCTGCCGTATGGACGGCTACACGAGGGTTCTTCATCGGCACTACCACAGCTAACGGTCTGGTCTTCCGAGCAGTACAATCAGCCGACAGCGCAGCAGACGTTGTCGATACAACCCCAGCAGATGCTGTACTTGCAATCATCTGTGCGGGTGCTTCGCCATCGCAACGACTTACACAGACATTGAGCCGTCGCGGTGTATCTGTGGTGCCGACAGATTCGCTATGGACGTGGGTAGGTGCAAACGACTCGACGCGACTCTTCCAACGTGGAGGCGAGCATACGCTTGGCGCTCTCATCGAGATACCCGCTGCATGGTCCAGCTATCGAACAGCGCAATGTGAGATGCCTAACAGCGGTGCTCGGTATGTTGTTGTTGGTGCTGGTAGCGGCATTGAGCGGGCATACGTGCGAGCATCTATGTTGGAGAACTTGCAGGCACGTCGTGATTCGCTCGGAGCATGCGATGTGATTGTTATCGCGAACCGCGCTGTTCGTGCGTCCGCGGAACGTTGGGCACGATATCGTGCTGCTGCATCGAACGTCAAGGTTTGTGTTGTCGATGTGGAATCGATCTTTGCCGAGTATGATGCTGGACGACACTCTCCGGAATCGATGCGAGCATTTCTTGCTGACGTATGGAAACGTGGCAGTGATCGGCATCCAACACATGCAATTCTCTTCGGCAGTGCATCCTGGGATGTGCGTGGCGTGTTGGGTGGTAGTGGACGGACAGTACGACCAGATCTCGTGCCGACATATGGACGCCCAAGCAGCGACTATTGGTTCGGTCTGCTTGATGACCCCAACGATGTTGCCATTCCAGAGATGATTGTCGCGCGATTTCCCGTGCTGACAGATGCCGAAGCCAATGCGGTCATCGATAAGATCATACAGCACGATACTGTAGCATACGCTCCTGCTGATCGCACGACGCTTTACGTCGGTGGGGGAGAAACAGAAGATGAGGGGCTGTGCCAGATCTATCAGGATGTGCTTGGAGATGTGTTCGGCACTGACATTCGCTACACTGACGTGCCGCTGTGTCTTGATACCGTAACAGTATGCAAATCACTCAATGCGACGCCTGGCCTCGACATTCGACGCTATCTCGCGTCGGGAGTCGGTATGATGAACTACATCGGACACGGCGGTACCGAGGTATTTGATATCGACGGATGGGATCCGCAGTTGCTAGCAAATGCACGTTACCCTGTGATGTCGACATTCTCGTGTCTCACTGGTGCGTTCTCGAACCCTACAGCACTGTGTCGGAATGGACAGTATCTGATCGAACCATCACGAGGTGTCGTTGCTGCGATGGGTGCTACTGGCTGGCAGTATAAGCTTGTGATCACGCAGCTACATATCGATCAGCATGAAGTACTCCGTACAACCTCGATTCGGGATATCGGCAGATTGATGTATGCAATGAAGCGAGGCTTCGGTGAGATGGGACAGCAGTTTGCCATCAATGCAACGATGCAGTTTAATCTCCTCGGAGATCCTTTCACTCGGATACGCATCGATACCGTTCCTGAACTCTCCATTACCGCGGATCGTGTTGTTGTGACATCCCCGTCCGGTGCTCGTCAACTCCAAGAAGACGATCGCCAGGCTAATGTTGCGATTCGCATATGGAATGAAGGTCTCGGCTCGCAGATGCCGCTCAAGGTTCGCGTTCGTAGAACGTATCGTGGTATCACGGACAGTTCAACGGTGATGTTGACTGATGGTGTGTGTCGCGATGCACTGGTGACTGTCGTACTCGACATTGTGTCGAAAGTTGGCGAGCACCGTATCGAAGTTGAAGTTGATCCCGATCGTCAGTATGGCGATCGCCGTGATGACAACATCGTCCGACTTTCGATGCAAGTCTTCGCTCGGTCACTCCTGGTCTTGGAACCAGGTGAGCATCAGCGTATTACCCCGAATCGCCTTCGGGCTAGGATCATTGATGTGGTGTCGACACCGACGATGGAACTCAGACCGACTATCGCAATTACCCGCTCGAAGGATACCTCGGCGATCCTTATGCGATCTCGGCCGGATGAGTTCACACGGAGCGGAAGCATTGTTGACTGGATACCGTCGGTCAGTTTGCCAGCTAGTGCTGGAGAACACTGTTGGATTGCAGCATGGGCCGTTGAGCCCTCGGGTGTCTCGACTGCTATAACATGGACGCCGGTTACGATCAGGGAAGACGCAGACGATGATCTGCGTCATCTCGAAGTTCCCGTGTCACGTCTGATTTACGCAACTGACAGCGTGCGTCGTGATACAGTACGTGAACGTTTGTTGCCGGCTACGTACACGCGTGCGCTCTATGTGCGCTCGAATGGCGTGATGACTGCAGATCCTGATCGTGATCCAATCCTCGACATACGGATGGGGGATAGTGTCGTGCTTCGTAGTGCGTTTCGCACCGGACTCAACATCGTCACATTCCGTCCATCAGACACCCTGCCACGGAGGACGCGTCGGTACGACACCTCGCCAAACCCAGCACCGGTGTCTACGCATAACGGTTATGCGCGCGAGTGCATAACATTCCTGCGAGACTCGATTGCTGATCATGATCGCGTTATTGTGGCCGCGTGTGAGGAAAGCTTCTCCCGGTTTGTCAAGGATACACTTCTTCGTGAGCTACGTGAACAACTTGTTCGTCTTGGTGCGCGATTCAGCGATTCACTCTCGATTGGTTCGTCGTATGCATTCGTTGGTTCGCGACTATCTGTCAGCGGACTCCCTCTTGAGGCCTGGAAGGGTCTGCCAACGACCGGTCCCGCAACGATTGATACCACCATACGGATCTCCTATGCGACGGCCCAGATTGAAAGCCCCGTGCTAGGTCCGGCTGCTGCATGGACCGCCGTAACCTGCCAAACATCAGGTGATGTACGCACACAGCTTATCGGTCTGCGGAGTGATCAAACGGAAGACGTGCTCGACACAACCACCACATGGCGTCCGACCAGTGCAATGGCGGATATCGTTGGTGTGAAGTACCGCTGGACATTGCGAAGTGGTGAGGATGAGCCGAGCGTAGGTGCAGTTACTGCTATTGCTACACCTCTGCCTCAGTGGATCATCGAACCCGAGGCTATCAGCATAACTCCAGAGCGTGTCGTGCGTGGTGACACGTCGATCGTGGTTGTCACAGTGCGTAATGCGAGAACTACTGAGGACGCTCCAGGCGCAGGATTATCCTGCGACATTGTCGATGCTTCGACCATGCTACCACAACCGCTGACCGTCGCGAGCGTTGGCGAACTTGGTCCTGATGAGCGAGCATTGGTCGAGATTCCAGTGCCAACCGCGCCATTGCCGCAAGCGGCAATCGTCCGTGCCACACTCAAGCTCGGTGCGGCAGAACGACAGCGATATGCCGTGCGTGATCGATCCGAGCGCGCAATCGAACTTGTGCGCGATACACTTCCGCCCGGGATTGAAGCTTATGTGAGCGGTCGACGTGTGGGTGATAACGACAAGGTGCCGTCGGCCGCACAGTTCGAGATTCGCATCACCGATAACGCACGACTACCGATCTCAGATCCTGAGAATGTTGTTGTGTTTGTTAACGGCATCCGCATCCGCGCAACAAGTGCAGCTGGTTATCAGTTTTTGCCGACCGACTCCGCACAGATACTCTATCCAGGCTCAGATGTCCGGGCAATTGTCCGCTTCGACTTTACGCTCGAGGCCGGCGAGAATCTCCTCATCGTGCGAGCAACGGATGCGTTCCAGAATTCCGATACGCTCGAAGTGTCGCTCTTCCCTGTAGAGGACGTCATTGTAGATCAAGCTGTTGTTATGCCGAATCCAACGTCGGGAGCAGCCGTCTTCCGTGCTGATGTGATCGCGAATGATCCCACGCTTGAAGGTCGTCTGGTGATCAGTGACCTCCAGGGACGGATCGTTAGCACCCGCACGGCCTCTGTGAGCTCCTCGCAGATTGTACTGCCGTGGGACGGTCGAAGCGATCAGCAACAGAGCCTTGCAAGCGGACTTTATGCATGGCGTATTCTCGTGCAGACACCATCCGGATCGGTGTTGAAAACTGTCTCCGGAACCTTGCTCATTCTGCGCTAAAAGCCCCCTCGAAGAGCCTCGATTTTCGTACTTTTGTGCCTTCACAGTAGGGCCGTGCAGCCGGCGCTACGCTCTAACGCAACCTATAGGTTTGTAAAGGGGATATGGCTCTCTTTAACGAAAAAATCCTGCCCGTCCTGATGGAGGACGAGATGCGGGATTCGTACCTCGATTATTCGATGTCGGTGATTGTCTCGCGTGCTCTTCCAGATGTGCGTGACGGCTTGAAGCCTGTGCATCGCCGAATCCTGTATGCGATGTATGAGCTCGGCATGACGCCGAACCGTCCATACAAGAAGAGCGCACGTATTGTCGGTGAAGTGCTCGGTAAGTACCACCCGCACGGTGACTCTGCTGTCTATGATGCGATGGTGCGCTTGGCACAAACGTGGTCGATGCGCTACACCTTGGTCGATGGTCAAGGGAACTTCGGTTCGGTCGACGGCGATTCACCAGCCGCTATGCGTTACACTGAAGCACGCATGGATGGTTTGGCGATGGAGATCTTGCGCGACATCGACAAGAACACCGTCAATTTCCGCTCGAACTTCGACGATTCGTTGCAAGAGCCAACAGTTCTGCCGGCGGTTCTTCCGACATTGCTCGTTAATGGTGCCAACGGTATTGCCGTTGGTATGGCAACGAACATCCCGCCGCATAACCTGCGTGAGATCGTCAACGGTATTAAGGCGATCATCGCCGACCCCGCGCTTCCAAATGAAGAGCTCCTCAAGTATGTCACTGCGCCGGACTTCCCAACGGGTGGTATCATTTACGGATACGAAGGTGTTCGTAATGCCTACACCACCGGTCGTGGAAAGATTCTTGTCCGTGGCAAGGCCGTCATCGAAACGAACAAGGCTGGTCGGGAAGCGATCATCATCACTGAGCTTCCATACCAGGTCAGCAAGGCTGGACTCATTGAGAAGATTGCCGACCTTGTAAAGGCAAAGACACTCGAAGGTATCTCAGATATCCGTGATGAGTCGGACCGCGAGGGCATGCGTATCGTCATCGAGCTCAAGCGTGATGGCGTGCCGATGGTTGTGCTCAACAATCTGTACAAGCACACGCAGATGCAGGTTACGTTCGGCGTGATCATGCTCGCGCTCGTGAACGGACGTCCGCGCATTCTGATGCTGAAGGAACTCATGGAAGAGTACCTGAAGCATCGCAATGAGGTTGTCGTTCGTCGGACGCAATTCGATCTTGATGCAGCTGAGAAGCGTGCGCACATCTTGGAAGGCTTCATCATTGCGCTCGATAACATCGAAGCAGTGATCAAGACTATTCGAGAGTCGAAGGACGTGCAGATGGCGTCGCAGCGCTTGCAGGAGCGATTTGGTCTGTCGGAAATCCAAGCCAAAGCCATTCTCGATATGCGTCTCCAACGCCTTACAGGTTTGGAGCGCGAGAAGATTCAGAATGAATACGCTGAAGTCATCCAGACGATCGAGCGCCTGCGCTCGATCCTTGCGAGCAAGGAACTTCAGATGCAGATTATCAGTGATGAGATCACTGAGATCGCCGAGAAGTACGGTGATGAGCGTCGCACACAGGTTGTGTACGATGCGAAGGACTTCACGCTTGAAGACATGATCGCAGATGAAGAAGTGATCGTGTCGATCTCGCACAATGGCTATATCAAACGTACACCGGTTGCGACGTACCGTCGTCAACATCGTGGTGGACGTGGTGTGGCTGGTGCAGGGACGTACGAAGATGATTACGTAGAGAACGTCTTCCGTGCATCGACGCATCACTACATCTTGTTCTTCACTGATCGCGGACGTGTGTACCGTCAGAAGGTGTATGACATCCCTGAAGGTTCGCGCAATGCGAAGGGGCGTTCCCTTGCGAATGTGATTCAGAAGCAGCAAGACGAAAAGGTCACAGCGTATCTGTCGGTAACAGACTTTGATCGTGAAGATGCCTACATCTTCATGGCTACGAAGTTTGGAACGGTGAAGAAGACGTCGCTCAAGGACTTCGCAAATGTCCGTTCGAATGGCATCATTGCTGTAAATCTTGACGATGAAGATCGTCTGATTGGCGCGCGTCTTACCGACGGCACGATGGAGATCGTGATTGGTGCATCAAACGGTCTTGCCGTACGATTCCCTGAAACGGACGTTCGTCCGATGGGTCGTGCAGCGGCGGGTGTCAAGGGCATCACGCTCCTTGATGATCACCATGTGATCTCGCTCACAGCTGTCCGCCACAGTGATGCGCAAATCCTGGTCATTGGATCGCGCGGTGTTGGTAAGCGAACCGTGGTCGATGAATTCCGCATGACCAAGCGCGGTGCCAAGGGCGTGATCGCGATGAACATCACTGAGAAGACGGGCACGATCTGTGCATTGCTCGAAGTCAACGATGCTGATGATCTCGTCGTGATCACGACGAATGGTATTCTCATTCGCCAACCTATCAAGGACATCCGTCAGCTCGGACGCAACACACAGGGTGTGAAGTTGATTCGTCTTGAGGAAGGCGATCAAATCGCAGATATCACCACCGTGACGCGCGATGATGATGATGAAGCCGTCGAAGGCACCGATGACGCAGCTGATACAACAGCAGCACCAACCGAAGAATGATCATCGCCGGGTGAGCAAGTGTTTGCTCACCCGGCTGGTGTATTCTGCCGTCGTGATCATCATTCCTATGATGATCCACGCGCAGTCGCAGACGTCATCTCCGCGTCCTGCGCGAGACTCTGCATTTACCAGCCGAGCAGTTCAACCAGAGGATACATCGCACGTTCCATGGGCGGGCATTGGTCGTATTGGTGATACCGCGTCTGTGGCGAGCTCAATGATAGGGAAGGACGACCTCCGGCGTGTGCAGTATCAGCAGCTTGCCGACGCTCTAGCACGCACAACGGCGTGGAATCCACTCTCGCATGGTGGGTTCGGACAGCATGACGCACTCAGTATCCTGGGCGGACGTAATGCAGATCTCTCCGTGAGTGTCAATGGTCGATCGGTAGTCGATCCATGGTCCGGAATGTATCAGCTTATCCAAGCTCAGCCCGCTTCACTCGATCGTGTTGAGATCCTTCTCGGTACCGATGCTGTTGGACGTGGGTCCTCGATGTCATTGAGCGAACTCAATCTTCCGACGATCACACACAACACGGCAACACCCTACACAGCACTCTGGTATCATCAAGGAGGCGGCGACCTCGTAGCTGTTGATGGTACGATCTCGCAGAACATCGCGCAAGGTGTGAATCTCACGCTTGGTGTCAGGCGAAGCGGTGCGCAGGGGGCATTTCCTCGGACGGGTTTTGATATCTGGAATGTTCGAGCTGGTTTGCGTTGGACACTCGGCAGGCGAACGCACGCGCTGATGACCTATCAGCTGGCATCGCTTAACACAGATCTCTGGGGTGGCCTCACTACGCCAAGCATGACGCCAACCGTGCTCGATCTCGCGACCACTCCACTCTATGCAGCGCTGCGTGATGAGACGCGCCGACACGATGTTAGCGTTCATGTTGCGCACATGCTTACGGATGACTCATCAAGCGTGATTCGTGCAACAGGATATCTGACGACGTCGTCATTGCTGCGCTTGCGGGACTCGACGTTATTCCTTGATGCAGCCGATACGCTGGTAGGGTTGGGAATGTCGGGCCAGACCGTCGGACTTCAAGTGCGCTATGATCAACGGGTTGGTGCACTGCAGCTGCATGCTGGTGCAAGCGTAGACATGCAACAGCTAGACGCCACCCGGTATGCCACATCCTTCAGTGAAGCTACACCACAGCTCTTTGCCCATGTGCGGCTCCCGGTAGGGACATGGCTCTCCGTTCGTCTCGGTGGTCGCGTGCAGTACGCTCAGGGGCGTCTACACACAGGAGCCGGTTTTGCGGCAGAGACGCGTCTCGGCGCTGTACGTGTTGGCGGCGATCTCTCTACAACTGCTCGCGTAGCATCACCAGCAGAAGGTGTGTCTCTCTCACCTGAGCGACACGTGCTTGCAATGCTACGTGCAACTGGCGACGACGCCAATCTGCGGTGGAACGTTACTGCCTTTGCACGCATGATTGCGTCGCCAATTCTCACAACGGCCGTTCGCACATCGAATGAAACAGTTATTCAAACTGTTAGTGAGCAAGGGACGTCCCGCACCATCCTGGGAGTCGTCGGCACAGCGACGCTTCGTCTTGGTCCGATTGAGGTTGTTCCCACTGTTCGTCTTCAGTCATCCAGCGGTGATTCGCTCTCGCAGGGGTCAGACGTACCCGCGTGTATGGCTGATCTAGCAATAGGCTACGTCTATGAAGCTGGCTTCAGCACTGTTACGCTTGGCGTGCGCTCGACGGTTGTCACGCGGCATTGGGCGCCACAGTTCGTTCCGCTTACGTGGACGTATGTGCGACCACTCGGCGAAGCCCCGTTGCAGTATGATGGCCTGAACGCCTTTCTCACTGCACGTGTTGGTAACGCAGTGGTCCGCGCATCCTATGAGAACATCCTCGGACAGCGATGGTATACAACAGCTAACGCACCGGAAGTCTCCCGATCCCTCCGGCTCAGCGTAGACTGGTCGTTCCTCGACTGATTTCGAAGAGTTCTTGGCATATTCACGGTTGAGGTACCAATGAACGCAACAACCATCCCACAGCTCTTTCTCGAGGTCTGCTCGCGCTATGCAGGTAGGGCCGATAAGATTTCCTATGCTCACCGTGATGGCACGAGGTGGCATGGGCTCACGCACGATCAACTTCGAGACCACGTCGCGGCGTTCGCCGATGGGTTGATTCGCCTCGGTATCGCACCAGGCGAGCGCGTGGGGATCGTGAGTGAAAATCGCAACGAGTGGATCGTCGCCGATTTCGCTATGGCAGGTATGGGAATAGTTGATGTGCCCGTTTTCCCGACCCTTACAGCGCATCAAGAGCAGTACATCTACGACAACTGCCAAGCCGTTGCGATTGTTCTTTCAAACGCTGCTCAGTTAAACAAAATTCTCGCAGTATGGGATGCGTTACCCAACCTCAAGTGGGTGATCACCATGAATCCAATTGCGTCGGACGATCCTCGTGTGCTGTCGATGCAGGAGATCATGGAGCTGAGCATTGCCGCAACAACAGCGCAGGAACGCCGGGCGTTGTATGAACAGCGATCCGCAGCCGTGAAGCCTGATGATCTGTTAACGTTGATCTACACCAGTGGTACTACGGGTAACCCGAAGGGTGTAATGCTCACGCATCGGAATCTGGTGTCCAATGTTGATGCTGCGACGCGCACCATTGCGCTATTCGACAGCGATGTCTTGCTGTCCTACCTTCCCATGTGTCACTCATACGAACGCATGGCAGGATACTATCTGGCCTTTACAGCTGGTTGCACGGTATACATCGCCGAGTCAATCGAGTTAGTTGCCGAGCTCATGCGCGAAGTACGTCCGACGATCATGACGTCGGTGCCGCGTCTCTTCGAGCGCATTCAGACCCGCGTGTTGGGCGCCGTTGAACGTGATTCACCGATCAAGCAGAAGATCTTTGCCTGGGCGCTGCGTGTCGGGACGGCAAAGGTGCGTGGCTCATCCTCGCCGCTGAACGCCCTGCAGTATGCGCTCGCTGATCGACTCGTCTTTTCGAAGATTCGCGATCGTGTCGGTGGTCGGTTACGCTTCTTCGTATCAGGGGGCGCTGCATTGAGTGTTGAGGTCGGCACGTTCTTCCAGATCATGGGCATTCGCATTGTGGAAGGTTATGGTCTCACGGAAACATCACCTGTCATCGCCGTGCATCGCCTCGAGGATATTGTTCTTGGTACTGTTGGACAGCCACTCGATAACGTGAGTGTGCACATCGCAGACGATGGAGAGATCCTCGCACGAGGTCCGAATATCATGTTGGGCTACTGGAATGACGAACAGGCAACGCGCGAAACAATCGATGCCGACGGATGGCTCCATACGGGAGACATCGGAGAGTTCGATGCTCGCGGTCATCTTCGAATAACGGATCGCAAGAAGAACATCCTCGTTTCGAGCGGCGGGAAAAACATTGCGCCGCAGCCGATTGAATCGCTCATCCAGCAGAGCCCCTTCGTCGATCAGATTATGTTGGTAGGTGATGGACGTGAGTATTGCACCGCGTTGATCGTACCTGATATGGACGTTGTGCGTCAGTGGGCGGCAACTGCTGGGATGGGAGATCTACCGAATGATTGGGTGGCCTCATCGGAGGAGCTCCATCGAGCCATTGAAGCCGATTTCTCGAAGCGTCAGCGTGATTTATCGAAGTACGAACGTGTGCGACGATTCCGTGTACTCGCCGAACCATTCACGGTAGACAATGGATTGATGACTCCTACGTTGAAGGTGAAGCGCAAGGCAGTTGCCGAGCGATACGCATCGTTGATTGAAGAACTTTATGCCTGAACATGTAAGCCTACGAGATGCCCTTCGGTATCGCAAAACAACAAACGGACAGTTTGATCCGCGTCCTGTATCGCCGGAACATCAACAGATGTTGATCGAGGCAGCGGAACGAGCGCCGAGCCATTTCAATTCGCAGCCGTGGCGATTTGTGCTGATTGACGACCCCACGATCAAGTCGCGTATCGCCAGTATTGGTGGTCGCACGATGACGCAGCTGATCGAAGGAGGGTCGTTCTTTACACGATATCGAAAGTACTTCCGATTCTCTGCAGAGGAAATGGAGCAGCGACGTGATGGCATTCTTATCGATAAGATGCCGATGGCTCTCCGCCCCTTTATCAAGCAGGTGTTCACTGATAATGTGATGAGTGTTCTCTCGAAACTTGGCGTTGCCTCGATGTTGGGGGAAGACAATCGCAAGCTCATCGAGGGAAGCCCGCTGCTGCTTGCGGCACTGCTCACGAAGGAAGAGTACCGTCCAGGAGAGCTTTCAGGATTCTACTGTACGTTATCACTCGGCATGGCTATCGAGCACATCTGGCTTATGACACAGGATCTTGACATGGGGATTCAGTTTGTCTCGACACCTATGGAGATTCCTGGTGCGTGGGATGAGTTGAAGTCGATACTCCAGGTGCCAGATGATCTTGAACTTATGGCTGTCTACCGACTTGGCTATGTTCCGAGGGACGCCGAGCGTCCGCGGATCGATTGGCGTAGTGATCATCGAAAGCGTTTGTCGCAGCTCGCATTTCGCAATACGTGCGCTACTCCGGAACCGGATGCGCCTCCTGTGTTATGATGACTGTTGGAATCCAGGGGATCGGCACTGCAGTACCAGAACACGTTGTCGATCAACGTATGGTGCGCTCTACTGTTGAGCGTGTGTTTGGCGGACGTGTTGCTGATCTTGATCGTTTGCTTAGCGTCTTCGAGCACGATCACATTCATACGCGTCGGTTCGTCTGTGATCCAGCGTGGTACGCCGAGGATCACGGATTTGCCCAGACCAACCATGTCTATGCAACAACTGCCGCAGATCTCGCCGAGCGTGCAGCTCGTGCAGCCTGTCAGGGAATCGACCAGGAAATCGCTGCTGTTGTTGTCGTCAGTACAACAGGTATCATGACGCCGTCTCTTGACGCGACCCTCATCCAGCGCCTTGGTTTGTCGCCACACACACTTCGCATTCCCATCTTCGGATTGGGCTGCGCCGGTGGAGTGGCGGGCCTCGCGCGTGCGGCGGATCTCGCGCGTGCATGCAACGGCGCTCCAGTGCTTTTCGTTGCCGTTGAAATCTGTAGCGTAACCTTCCGGCAATCGGATACGCGAACATCGAATATTGTTGCGAGCTCGATCTTTGGTGATGGTGCCGCAGCTGTTGTTGTCTCAGCGCAGCCTCACACGGTCGCTCTGGGGTCAGGCATCAGCACGCTGTTTTCGGACACCTCCGACATTATGGGGTGGGATGTTACAAATGAGGGACTAAGTGTTCGGTTCTCGCGCGACATACCATCGTTTGTCCGGTCTCATATCCCAGATGTGCTCAGCCATGCCTATCGTCAATGGGGCGTTACAGCAGATGATGTCTCCGCCATCATTGCACATCCAGGAGGTGCCAAGGTGTTGGATGCCTATGCCGAGGCTGCTTCCATGCCGACAGAGACATTTGCCCACGCACGCGAGGTACTTCGGACGTACGGTAATATGTCGAGTGCCTCTGTACTCTTCGTGTTGGACAGATGGTACAACGATCCGAACCGACAGCAACGCGGTTATGCCGTGATGGCTGCGCTCGGACCAGGCTTCAGCTCGGAACTCTTGCTGCTCGGCTTGCGTGATCACCAACGAGACAATTCATGAGCTCCACACTTGTTCTCCAATGCGTAACAATTATCCTTGTGTTGCAACGATTCAGTGAGCTCGTTCTGGCGCGGCGTAACGAACGCCGTGCTCGGGAACGTGGCGGCATAGAGATAGGACGAGGGCATTATCCGACGATCGTGCTGTTGCACGTGTGCTGGTTCCTGGCCTTCAACGCCGAAGGACTTATTCGTGGATCTGCTGCACCTGCCGTTGGAGTGTTCGGATTGTGGTGGCTTTGGCTGTCGATCTTCGTTTGTGCACAGTTGCTGCGATATTGGGCAATTGCATCACTTGGGGACGCATGGAATACACGCATCATCGTCATTCCTGGTAACAGACGCGTTGCGCGCGGTCCCTACGCATTGATCCCACATCCCAACTATGTGGCTGTGATCATGGAGTTCATTGCCGTGCCGCTGCTGGTGAATGCACCAATCACCGCATGTGTTGGCACGGTACTCAATCTTGCACTCTTGCTTACTGTGCGTATTCCGGCCGAACGAACTGCCGTCGAGCTTCTCGCGGGAGGGGAGCAGACCCCATAACGCAACAACGAGACCCGAGGGTCTCGTTGTACGTGGACAACCTATTGTTGGTTGTACCGGAGGAGGGACTTGAACCCCCGACACACGGATTATGATTCCGTTGCTCTAACCACCTGAGCTACTCCGGCGCCACAAGGGCTACAAAGATACAAATTGGTCGTTGATCAACTATCGAGTCGTTGCAGATCGTCGCGAATTCGTGCTGCAGCTTCATAGTCCTCGACCTTGATCGCCTGATCGAGTTCCTGCTCCAAACGTTGGCGCTCTGTGAGCGGCTGTGTTGGTGCTTCACGCTGTTGAGCTGGACTTGCCGCTTCGTGATCCTCTGACTCCTCACCTGGCTGTTCCGCGTCGATCTCTTGGATGTCCTCAGCACGAAGCGAAACTTCATCCATGATCTCTTCGCTGATGTAGAGTGGGGCTCCACAACGCACAGCAAGGGCGATCGCATCGCTCGGACGTGCATCTACTTCAAGATCTGAATACTCGAACAAGATCTTGGCGTAGAATGTGCCTTCCTTGATCTCGGAGATGAGCACTTCCTTCACCGATGCACCAAGCGTTTCGATGACACTACGAAGCAAATCGTGCGTCATCGGACGTTGTGGACGAACACCCTCGAGCTCATTCGCAATTGCTTGCGCCTCCGGCTCACCGATCACGATCGGCAAACGACGGGGGCCATCAACCTCTTTGAGCAGCAGTGCATAGGCACGCTGCGAGTTCGGGTTGATCGACAGACCCAGGATATCGACTTGGATCTTGTTCATTGGGTATGCGCTTAGCCTCGACCCGTTACCGCACCAATGCGAGATGTGAGACGCGGTAGGATCTCAAATGCATCTCCAACAATGCCGTAATCGGCAACGCTGAAGATTGGTGCATCCTTGTCCTTATTCACAGCAAGAATAATCTTGCTCGACGACATGCCTGCAAGGTGCTGAACGGCACCGCTGATACCAACGGCAACATAGAGCGTTGGGCTCACGGTCTTGCCCGTTTGGCCAACCTGCTCACGATGTGGACGCCATCCGGCATCAACGACGGCACGTGACGCGCCAACGGCAGCACCCAGGGACTTGGCAAGATTCTCAACCAAATGGAAGTTCTCTGGGCCCTTCAAACCGCGACCGCCAGATACTACCATGTCAGCTTCAGAAACGTCGAGCGAGCCCTCGTTCTTCGAGACACCAGTAACGACGGTTGAACGCATCGATGCATCCACTGCCGGAGCGAATGCTTGCGCCGTGACAGTCGACGTTGCGTCTGCCTTCGCCGTGAAGACATTCGGGCGCAGCGTAAGCACTGTTGACGGAGTGGTTGACTTCACCCCAAGTTTCGCCTTGCCAGCGTAGACAGGTCGAACAGCTAGGGGCTGAGCGGCTGTTCCAGAAAGCTCCGTGCAGTCAGCCAAGAGGCCGGCATTCAGTCGCACAGCAACACGTGGAGCTACGTCCTTACCAAATGCATTGGCAGTGAAGATCACGGTTGTTGCTGAGCATGCCGCCGCAGCTTCAGCGATTGCCGCTGCAACGTGGCTTGGCTTGGAGGCAATCTCTGAACCAGCGACAACCATGCATGAAGCAAGACCATACGCACCTGCTGCACTGAGCTGTTGCTCTGAAGCATTGAAGACGATTCCATTGATGGCAGCGCCATTGGCGATACCGCGAGCAGCTGTGAGCGCTTCGTAGGACGAGCGCTTAAGACCATCACCTTGTGGTTCAAGAACGACGAGAATACTCATTGTTAGATCACCTTTGCTTCTTCGTGGAGGAGACGTACGACCTGGTCGAGATCAGCATCAGTATCGCCAAATACGCGATTGAGACGCTTGTTGTCCGGCAGCTGCATATCGAGCGTTTCAACACGTGCAGCGACTGACGAAGCAGCACGCTCGGTGATTGGCTTCGACTTTGCTTTCATGATGTCTGGGAGCTTTGGATAGCGTGGCTCGTTGAGGCCCTTCTGAGCGCTGATAACGCACGGAAGTGACGACGTAACCTGCTCACGGCCACCTTCGATATCGCGCTCGGCTGTGATGTCCGTGCCGTTGATCGAAAGGGAAGAAACCATCGTGATGCTCGGCCAGTTGACGAGTTCAGCGACCATTGATGGTAGAACAAACGAATCAAAGTCGATGGACTGACGTCCAAAGATGATCACGTCTGGCGATGACTCCTTGGCAAGCTCAGCAATCGCCGAGGCAACAACGAATGAATCAGCGCGTGACTCATCCTTAACCAGCACTGCTGTGTCGGATCCCATAGCGAGCGCCGTGCGAAGCACGTCCTTTGCTGTGTCTGGTCCGACAGTGACGGTTGTTACCGTTCCACCGTGCTGTTCTTTGAGGCGAAGACCTTCTTCGATTGCAAACTCATCGTATGGATTGAGGATGAATTTGACACCTGCAGGATTGATGCTTTTGCCGTCCGATCCCACGGCGACGCGCGTCGTGGTATCCGGTACTTGACTAATGCAAACGAGGATATTCATGGTACTCTCGGATTGAAACAAGAGAAGAGGGCAACAAAGATACGGGAATCAGATGGTTCCTGTAGCCCAACGAAGCGTGATGAATGCGCGGGCGAGGTCCGCACGCGCTGATATCACCCGCAATAGGGCCTCGGCATAGAACCGTTCCCGAAGATTCACAGATAGGAGGGACGACTCTCCTCCGACGAAGCGGCGAAGCTCAGCGTCCACCATCCGGCGGGCAAGGTCTTGTTCCGTCACTGCTGCACGGAGCCGCTCGCGTGTCCGGTCGACGCTTACAAGTGCATTGGCAACATCTGCATCGATCACGCGTTCGAGGAGCGACCTTGTGAGATCGGCACGTTGAACACCGATGCCAGCTGTTTGAACTTGCGCGCTCGCCTGACGAAACAGCAGCGGTTGGTGTACACGGACTCCCACCTTGTAGTCAAGCTTGCTCACTGCCGAAACGTCATAGGACATCAGGCCTGCTTCGAGCTCGACATATGGGCGCATGAATTCCGACGCAAGGGCAGAGTCGAGACGTGAGGTTTCCTGCAATACGCCGATGCGTTGGAGCTCTGGACGCAATGCACGCGCGCGCGCAACCTCGTCCTCGAGACGCACTGCTGCGCCCTCATCTACGGGCAGGGGAAAGGGGCGAACCTGCGACATATTCGGTGCTGATCCGTCGGGATTCCAGACAAACACGGACACGTCGATAGCAAACTGTTCAACGATCCGCAACGCACGGAGTCGTTCACCGATGCGACGCTGGACTTCCTGCGCGATTTCGATCGTATCTATCCCAGCCGCTTCACCGGCCAGTACGCGACGTCGCACAAAATCGGCCCGGGTATCTGCAAGCAGAAGAAGACTATCGGCAACGTCAAGCGCTGCAATTGCCTCGCTCCAGTCCCAATACCGCACGGCTGCGGAGCGAAGGAGCGTGTTGCGTTCAAGTTGATACTGCGCACGTGCCAGATCGGGGCGTAGCATAGCCTTCCGCAAGCCATTACGACGCGCGTCAGTAAAGATGCCCTGAAACAACGGCAGCGAGACTCCGAGCGAACCCTCACCGGGAAGCGTCGTGAGCTGCTCTGGGTTGATGTTCGTACCGAGGCCTCGGGTGTACGAGGCTTTCAACTTCGGACCGAACATCATGTCGAGCGGGAGTTCGAGCGAACCCTCGAACAGATTCAATTTGTCGTTACCTGCTTTGTCCTTGTACTCATACGCGACCTCCATCAGGGGGTCAAAACGTCCAAGTGCTGATCGTATCTCCGCTTCAGCAAGTTCTGGCTCGAAGGTCGCTGATCGCAGCGATGGATGCTGTCGCTCGACCTGCGCCAGGAACGATTCAAGTGTCATGAGTTGCTGCGCCGACAGCTGCATGCCAAGGCCAGCGATCACGACGAGTAGTGCCACACGTGCGATCATTTCTTGGCCTTCGCCTGTTTTTCCTGTTGTTTGACGCGCTCATCCTTGACAGGCACTGGGAACTGTGGTGGGAAGCCCATCAACTGTCGCCAGAGTTCGTATCCAATAGAGACTTCATCGAGCAAGACCCACGCTGATGCGTCAGTTCCCTGACGCAGATAGCGCTCATCAGGCCATTGCGTAAATCCGGGTTGTTCTGATGGGACTACGAGTACACGGAATCGTCCGGTGCCCTCATCAACCGCATCCACAACCTTGACGATACCGTGAAAGATGCCCACATTAATGTTGCGCCATCCGCTGAACTGAAACGCCGGGAAGCCGCTAAAGTGGAGTGACACCATCCGACCGGGCTCGATCAGGGCGGCATCCATACTGCTGACGTAGATCTCAACAGCTTGGTCCGCGGTTGTTGGGACAATGAGTGCTAGTTCGTCGCCTTCTTTCACGGTTTGTCCGGCACCAGCCTTAGCAATTCGCACTACCGTACCATCAAGCGGCGCGAGCACAACACCAAAGCCGAGTCGGTTTTCCGTGTTACTCAATCGAACGTCCGCTTCCTGTACGCTTACCATCGCCTGGTTCATCACGCGTTCCTCTTCAGCAAGAGCGGCGATAACATCTTGTTGCGCCACATTCACCGAGGCAACAGCGTTCACGGAATCCGCAACAGCCTTCTGGAGATTCAGTACGGCGGTTTCAAAATCGCGCCGAGCAATCACATCCTGACGGAAGAGCGTATCGGCACGCGTATAGCGAATCCGCGACGTTGCACATTCGATACGAGCGTTCTCAAGGCGCGCACGAGAGGCGTCGTAACGCTGGACAGCCTGCTTGCGTCGTTCGCTTGCTACAGCAATCGATCGATCTTGCGCACCCTGCACATTATCGCGCAGTGATTGCATCCGTACCAAGAGGTTTGTATCGAGATAGTTCACATTGATATCGGCAAGAATTGCGATCGTGTCACCCTTGCGAACACGTGCGCCTTCTCGGACATACCAGCGTACAATGCGACCATTAATGCGACTTTCAACCGTCTGCGGTCGTGCCTCCGGTGCAAATGAGGTAACCTTACCCGTTCCGCTTACCGTCTGCTGCCAAGGCACCAACACGAGGAACGAGACAGATACGAGCACGATAATCGACAGCATGATGACAAGATTGCGGTGTGCCGTGTGAGTCGTTACGAGTCGAAACACGCTTCGATGTGCACGCTCTGACGCAAAGACATCCGAACCGTGGTCTGGACGACGCGGTGTATTAGGCATGGCGGTCTCCCTTCGATGCGGCGCTGCTCAGTTCAGGAAAAAGCCGTGCAAATGTGGAGTCCTTTGTGCTGAGATCGCGTGGCGATCCCGATTCCACAATCGTGCCTCTGTCCAGGACGAAGACCTTTGACGTCAACCGCAAGAGCTCTGGATCATGCGTGATGTTCATCACGGTCCATTGCTTCCACGCTACGATGTTGGCAAACATCTTCAGCTTTGTACCATCATCAATACCCTCGAATCCTTCGTCGATCACCAGAAGATCAGGTCGATCAAGAATCATACGCGTAAACAAGATCATTCGCCGAATGCCAAGTGCAAGGTTATCGCCTGTTGCCGAAAGCATGGTATGCAATCCATTGGGCAAGACCCGAATCACGTCCTGCAAGCAGGCCATCTCGAGTGCCCATTGAAGATCATTCGAGGTTACATCGCGCCCAAGCGTGATGTTCTCAAGCACGGTGCCTGGGATAATCTGATTTTCTGAAAAAATGTATCCAACGCGCTTGCGAAGCGATCGCAGGTCCGCAGTGCGCGTATCAACACCATTGATCTCAACGCTTCCGTGCGTCGGGTTTTCCAAACCGAGGACTACCGATGCAATCGTTGACTTACCTGCGCCACTGCTACCGACCAAACTGACACGTTCACCACGTGTTATCGACAACGAAACATCAGACAGAACAGCTTCATGGCCATACGCGAATCCAAGATTGTGGAGTGCGACCTCTGCACCATTATCATAATGCGGGACATGTATACCCCCCACATCCTCAAGCGGCTGGTCAATCAGGCCGCTAATCTTATTCAGCGCTGCGACCATATCGTAGTAACTGTCGAACTGTGTGATCAGTTTATCCATCGCCCCAAAGACAAGGATGATGATGATTTCGGCTGCCACAAGTTGTCCGAGAGAGATAGCCTGCTCGATCACAAGAATACCGCCGAGTGCAAGTACACCCACGGTTGCAAAACCACGGAAGATGTACGAACCGAAGATCTGGCGCGCCATGATGACGAAGTGCTTCTGACGCGCTTCGACATATCCCGTGCTGATGTCGTCGACTCGGGTGAAGATGAACGGGCTCGTGCGCGTAAGCTTGAAGCCCAGTTGGTTACGAGCAACATCTTCAAGCCATGCAGCAGCCATGTACTTCATCTTTGACGTTTTTACGGCAGTCGTCACAGCGCCCCGTCCGAGAATGAAGATCAGGAAGGGGATAAAGAGCAAGAAGACGACATCGTAGACAAGGAAGAACGGGTGATAGACGCCAAGGACGATCAATCCCGTCAGGACCACCAACAAGGCGTTGGTTCCCTCAAGAAGGAACTTGGCGACAGATTTCTGAACCGTAATAACATCGAAGAAGCGATTCACGAGTTCCGGGCCGTAGGACCGACGCATCGTTTCGTTTGTGAGATGGGGTAGACGGTAGACGATATCAAACGCTGTCGAGACGAACATTCGTCGCTGGATCATATCGATAACGTGTCGCTCAAGAACATCGAGAAACGCCATCGCCGTGAGAGCAAGAAAGACCACCACGCACAGTACAATGAGCTGCTGGCTGAAGACGCCTAGTGCCACAGCGTTAACGATTGCCTGAGAGCTCAATGGCACAACAAGACCCAACACACTCGTGACAATCGAGTAGATCATAACGATCCAAATGTCACGGCGCTCAAGCCGGAGCATACGCTTTATCGATGGCCACACATCACGGAAATGATACGGGAGTTCCTTCGCGTCCTTATCCAAGCCATGATGCTTTGAGTCGTAGAGCGGATGTCCCCGGTGATCAGGCATCGATGTGTCACCAGCGAACACAGAGGTATAGCGACCATCAATAATGATCACATACATCTGCGATTTCTGTCCGAGAAGGGACGACCAAGGTGTCAGCTGAGTGATCGTTGCCTGAACGATCCAACCCTCGTCATTAAGTGCCAGTACACGAAGATCGTGTTCAGGAGAGGGAGATGTCGTGGAAACACTCTGACACTGTGCAGAGATACCGATCTCGCGCAGGGTTGAGGCAATGACTTCGAGTGCTGCCGCACTCGTATCCGTGATCTCCATGATCCGTGCACGTGCACGGACGATCGCAGATGGACGAGTTGAAAGGCCGGCGATGTCGACGACAGCATCAAGTGCTTGCTGCTGCCATTTCAAAATGTCGTCGGTCATAGGAAGGATTTAAGTGAATGATTCCTGGTCAACGGCGCTACTACGACGTTTGTTCCTGAGGTCTGTTGTGTTGTGTCGAGGTAGCCTGTTGAAGTTCCATGGCTACATACTTACCGGTCATGCTTTCTTGTATGGTAGCTAGGTGCTCTGGTGTTCCTGTCCCTACAATCCTGCCGCCATCGCGCCCGCCCCCTGGTCCAAGATCAATGATATGGTCAGCAAACGCAATAACATCAAGATTATGCTCAATGACGACAACGGTGTTACCCTTTTCGACAAGCCGATTGAGCAGTCGGAGCAGAACTGCGGTATCCTCAAAATGCAACCCAGTAGTCGGTTCGTCCAAGAGGTACATTGTTTTGCCGGTACCAATTTTTGAGAGCTCCGTTGCAAGCTTTACGCGTTGCGCCTCACCGCCAGAAAGCGTCGGTGCCTGCTGGCCGAGTTTGATGTAGGTCAGCCCTACATCCATGAGTGCGCTCAATTTCGTTTTGATGCGGGGAATGTCGGAAAACAACTCAAACGCCTCTTCAACGGTCATATCGAGCACATCGGAGATCGATTTGCCCTTAAACCGTACCGTAATTGTCTCGGCGTTATAGCGTTTTCCACCGCAGATCTCGCACGGCACATAGACGTCGGGAAGGAAGTTCATTTCGATCTTCCGAATGCCAACGCCCTCGCACTCCTCACATCGGCCGCCTGCAACATTGAAACTGAATCTGCCTGCCTGGTATCCCCGAATCTTCGATTCAGGTAGCATTGTGAAGAAGTCTCGGATCTGCGTGAAGAGACCTGTATAGGTCGCAGGGTTCGATCGAGGTGTTCTACCAATTGGGGTCTGATCGATTTCAATCACTTTATCGATGTGCTCGATGCCCTCCAGGCGATCGTACGGCATCGGCACAGCTTCAGCACGGAAGAAGTGTCGCGATAGGATGGGATAGAGTGTGTCGTTGATCAACGTACTCTTTCCCGAGCCACTCATTCCCGTTACACATGTGAAGGTACCAAGTGGTATCTCGAGTGTTACGTTATGAAGGTTGTGTCCTCGTGCTCCAACGAGACGCAGGTGTTTCCCGTTGCCGCCGCGACGTTCACGAAGTACATCAATCGATCGAGATCCAGACAGATACTGGAGCGTCAGTGATCGATCATATCCCGGGGTATCCTGAAGATGCGTTGCTGAGCGCTCCGACGTGCCGACGTGGAATGACGAGATGATCTCGCCGCCATGGACACCAGCACCGGGTCCGATGTCAATCACATGATCGGCTTCCTCGATCATCTCACGGTCGTGCTCAACAACAACGATCGTATTGCCGAGATCTCGGAGTCTCTTCAGCGAGGTGATGAGTTTCTGATTGTCATGTTGATGCAGGCCAATACTGGGCTCATCCAGAACATAGGTAACGCCTACCAACTGCGATCCAATCTGCGATGCAAGACGGATGCGCTGGGATTCGCCCCCTGACAATGTTTTGGCATTGCGTTCCAGTGTGAGATACGACAATCCAACTTCGTTGAGGAAGCTCAGTCGTGCGATGATCTCCTTCAGGATAGGCGCTGCAATGAGGCCTTGTCGCTGCGGAAGCTGTTCTGCTAGTGCATCGAACCATGTTCCAGCAGATTCAATATCGGACTGGCACACAAAGTGGATGTTCGCATCGGCGATGCGCACATGGAGGTGGTCGCGCTTAAGACGCGCACCGCCACATTCGCGACAGGTGATTGTCGCGAAGTATCGTTCGATAGACCGGCGAACAGTGGTTGTGGTTGTTTGCTCGTATTGATGCCGAAGTGATGGAAGAACGCCCAGATAGGCATGCTTCACCGTAGAACCACCATAGGCAAGTTGGACCGATGAGTCGGAGGTTCCGTACAGCACCGACGTAATGGCCTCTGGTGCGAGCTCCGAAAGGGGAACCTTGAGTGAAATGCCTGCTGTGTCACACCATGCGATCACTTGTTTCCAGAGCCACGTATCGCGCTTCTTTCCAAGTGGTGCGATACCTCCTGCTTCGATCGTGAGTGAACGATCAGGAATCACCAACGCGGTGTCGAAGTCGTACATCTCACCAATTCCTTCACATGTAGAGCATGCTCCGAATGGTGAATTGAACGAAAACATATTTGGCGCTGGCGTCTCGTACGACGTTCCGCATTGAGGACATGCGTATTGCGTGCTGAAGAAACGCTCGCCCCATACGTCAGGAGCTTCTTCGATCAGCACGGTAAGTCCGCCCTCGCCGAGTTGCAGAGCCGTCTCAATGCTCTCTCGCAGTCGTCGTGGTGATTCAGGATCAATCACGAGTCGATCAATCACAAGCTCGATGGTGTGCACCTTATAGCGTGCCAGTTGCATGCCTTCAGTGATTTCCTGGAGCTCGCCATCGACGCGAACACGTGTGAAGCCTTGACGACGGAACTGATCAAAGAGCTCGCGGTAATGTCCTTTGCGGCCTTTGACGACCGGACTCAATACTTGCAGCCGTGTTCCATCGGGTGAGGCCGTAACGGCGTCGAGAATCTGTTCGATGGTTTGCTGCTTGACCGGAATGTCGCACTGTACGCAGTACTGCGTGCCGACCTTGGCAAACAGCAAGCGGATGTAATCGTAGATCTCAGTAACAGTTCCAACGGTGGAGCGTGGGCTCATTCCAACGCTCTTTTGTTCGATGGAAATTGCCGGTGAAAGCCCCTCGATGAGGTCCACATCTGGCTTCTTCATGACGCCAAGAAACTGCCGAGCGTACGACGACATACACTCGACGTACCGGCGCTGTCCCTCTGCATACACAGTGTCAAAGGCGAGCGAAGACTTTCCAGAGCCACTCAATCCGGTAATGACGGTGAGCTGATCGCGAGGGATTTCAACATTGATATTCTTGAGGTTGTGCTCACGCGCACCAACCACACGAATCTGTGTGTGCTCTTGAAATGTACCGTCGGTAATGTGTGGATCCTGCGGCATGAACGTTGCGACTGTGGGGGAAACCCACAAAGCTACGAACCGGGCTTAGAGATACGCCTCTAATTCTGACTCACTTTGCAGCAAGACCGGTCGACCACGCGACCCATCTGGGGGGCCAACGATGCCCGTCATCTCGAGTTCATCAACAATTCGAGCCGCCCGTGCATATCCGATCTTGAGTCGGCGTTGAAGGGTCGATGTGCTTGCTTGTTGAAGCTGGATAAAGATCCGCGCTGCGTCCTCAAAAAGGACGTCTCGATCGCCATCGGAGCTTCCACCTCCACCGCCACGTTTGTTGACCGACGGCAGCATGTATGGCGTTGAGTATCCCTCTTGCCCACCGATCCATTCGCAGATGGCTTCAACTTCTTCCGTCGAGATAAATGCGTTCTGCATCCGGATTGGCATTGGTGTATTGCCCGGCGCAAATAGCATGTCACCATTTCCGATCAGATGCTCTGCGCCCGTTCCGTCGAGGATCGTTCGCGAGTCAATCCGCGATGAAACCTGATAAGCAATGCGGGCAGGGAAGTTTGCCTTGATCAGACCCGTTACAACGTCGACACTCGGGCGCTGTGTAGCGACGATACAGTGAATGCCAACGGCTCGAGCAAGCTGTGCCAGTCGGCAAATTGGTTCTTCCACTTCCTTTGATGCCGTCATCATCAAGTCGGCAAGCTCGTCAATGATCACAACAATAAACGGCATAGGACGGTGAATAATGCCACCCTTGTCCTTGATCTTTCCGTCCCGCACCTTTTGATTGTAGTCGCTGATATTACGCTGTCCAGCCGCCGCAAGGATGCTAAAGCGCTGCTGCATTTCCTCAACCAGAGCCTTCAGAACAATCACCGCATTCTGTGGCGACGTCACAATCGACTCATTGATATCTGGCGACACCGCGAGGTAGTGATCGCGAAGCGCAGTGTACAGCGTCATTTCTACGCGCTTTGGATCGACAATCACGAACTTCAGATCACGCGGGTGCATGCGGTACAGCAACGACGCAATGATCGTATTGATACCTACCGATTTGCCTTTTCCTGTTGCACCGGCGATGAGCAAGTGCGGCATCTTCGTCAGGTCAGCACAGAACACTTCACCAATCACCGTCTTGCCCATAGCCAGAGGAAGCTTAATCTCTGGGTTGTGATACTTCGGCGACTTGATGATTGAACTGAAGCGAATGATCGATGGATTGTTGTTCGGAATCTCAATACCAACCGTACCCTTACCTGGGATCGGTGCGATAATGCGCACACCTTGCGCTTTGAGCGCGAGCGCGATGTCATCCGACAGTGAGGCGATTTGCGATACCTTGATACCGGAGGCGGGAACAAACTCGTATTGCGTTACGACCGGACCCGGTGTGACGGTAAGATTCTCAATGCGGACGCGGAAGGTTTCAAGCTTTTCCTGCAGCGTGCGAGCATTAGCCTCGAGCTCGGTGTCGTCCACCGCAGCTTCGTCCTTGACTTCTACAAGCAGGTTTCCGGGAGGTGGTTTGTAGGCGATCTCTTCGTCGTACAACGTCCGATTTGACAGCTGAATCTCTGGTTCTACGGGGAATAGCGTGTCTTGGACAGTTACGGTAAGGGGCTTCTGAATGCTCACCGGTGATGGTACGCTCACTGGTACATTCTCGATGTCGCGCGCTACTGTTTCGTCAGCTTGTTCAAACTCCTCAGCTTCGTCGCGTTCATCATGGTCTGCGCTCCGAAGCACCGGTGCTATCGTAGGTTCTGAATCGACGTCGTGGAGTGCAATCTCCCGCTTTGGGTGGAGCTCTTGAAGCTTCTTTTGTATGTCGGAAATATCGACTGCTGGCTGCTCAATCGGCGTGGAAGTCTGCGGACGAACAGGAGGCGGTATGGCTGCCTCTGTGCGCGGAACATCCGCTTTCGATGGGCGAAGGATCTTTACTGAGCTCGACAGCTGACGTCCTTCAGCGGGGATTCCTTCGGGAGCAGGTGGCGGCTGCACGAGGGGCACCCGCGGCAGAACCGATGCCGGCTCGTCCTCGTCGAATGTTGATGTATCGAGGATAGGCCGCTGAATACGCTCGCCCAATGTTGTACGGCGTTTGATTGCCGGAACGTCTGTGTCTGGCAGATCGTCAACCTCATCGGCGGTTTCTTCATCTTCGTCTTCCAGCGCATCGTCGTCGTCGTCTGTTGTATCAGCATTCTTGCCGAACACGGAACGCAGATCCAATCCTTCAAACCCAGCAAGGAACGTACGTAGTCGAGCGTTCATGCTCGCTACGTTGAGTTCGAATCCAACGATGCTCACAAAACTCAGGATGGCAAGCCAGACGATGGTGCTTCCGATGCGACCGATGAACTGCGATGTTACGCCACCAAGGAACTGTCCGATAGCGCCACAGCTTTCACGGGGAAGCCATTGAAACCATTCAAGCGGTTGAAGTGTACCAAGAACGGCAGAGAGAGATACAGCGCAACCTATCGTGACAATCGAGCGGCGGGCAACAAGGGGAGTGATGCGTTGAACACGAAAGACATCATACGCCCAAAACATCATCAGCACGGGCAAGGCGATTGACCACATCCCAATTGTCGATGTAAACATCCAGTGGGCAACCACCGCTCCGAGGAGACCCAACCAGTTGTAGGTGGTGTCGAACTTGAGCCGTAACGTTTCATCGCCACGGATCACGCCCACCATGTCCTTCAGGGTTAGCTGTGCATTCGCTTCATCTTTTGCCGTATACGAGATCAGCGCAATCAGCAGCAGCACTCCCGTAATGCCCAAAAGAACGGCGATGATCTTAAACCGCCGAAGGCGATTGTGCTCGTCGTTGAGGGTTCGCTGTTGCGGACGTGGTGCCTCGTCCTCTTGTGGCGGACGTGTGTCACCGCCTGATCGACGGCGAAGGGGGATATTGTCTGGGCGTGCGGTCATGATCTCTTTGCTGCTAGCCCCAATTTAATGGATAATTTCGACGTCATGGAGACAACATCACATCGACCAATCATCATTGCGGGTCCGTGCCTCGTTGAATCACGGGACATGCTCATGCGTGTTGCGGAGCATCTTGCAACCATTTGTCGTGACCTTCCGGTCGACTTGGTCCTGAAGGGTTCATATCGCAAAGCCAACCGCACTAGTGCGGATTCATATCAGGGCATTGGCGATATCGAAGCACTCTCGTATCTCCGAGAGGCCGGCGCCACCATTGGTGCACGTGTGCTCACAGATATCCACGCCGACCACGAAGCAGCATTGGCTGCGGAGTATGTTGATGTCCTGCAGATACCTGCCTTCTTAAGTCGTCAAACCTCACTGCTCGAGGCTGCTGCCGCTACAGGGAAGACCGTCAACATCAAGAAGGCGCAGTTCATGGCGCCTGACGACATGGCCAAGGCAGCCGCAAAGGTTACGGCGGCAGGAAATCCATCTGTATGGCTCACAGAGCGAGGAACATCGTTTGGCTACCACGATTTGGTGGTCGACTATCGTTCACTGCATATCATGTCCGAGACGGGCCATCCAGTGATCTTTGATGCAACACATAGTGTGCAGCGCCCGTCGGTTGGTGCCCAGTCGGGCGGCAATCGTGAGTTTATCCCCACACTTGCTCGCGCTGCAGCTGCAGCTGGCATCGATGGGTTGTTCTTCGAGACACATCCCGATCCATCACAGGCAAAGAGTGATGCTGCAACCCAATTGCCGCTGAGTGAGGTTGCTGATTTCTTGACGATGGTTCTGACGTATTGGCACCGCCGCTCATGATATCTCGTATCGATCATGGCGGCAGGTTCATTGCTTGTGCGATGATGGTATTGTCGCTCATTGTCATAACAGGATGCCGTGAACGTACGACGGCCACAACAGTAAAGAACGACCCATTTCTTCGCTCGCCTACGCATGTGTCGTATAACCTCGAGATTCTGCTCTCCGACTCTTCGTTTGTCCGAGCAAAGATTCTCGCCGACGTCGGAAGGGTCTACGAAGACCTCCAACAGACGGTGCTTGTTGGCAATGTTCGTGTTGCATTCTTCCGAAAGAGAAGCGACGTGATTGCAGCCCGCCTTACCTGCGATTCGGTAGTGATCGACGACCGTACACGCGACATGGTGGCGTTTGGATCAGTTGTTGTAGTGTCGGACTCGACCAAGACCACACTTCGAACCACGCAGCTCACGTGGACGCATGCCGTCCAGCGTGTCCGCTCTGATCAGCCAGTGCGCATCGAGACTCCAACGGAGCAGATTGATGGCATAGGATTTGAATCTGATCAGTTTCTCACTGATTACCGCATTTTTCGTGTTCGAGGGGTTCACCAAGAATGAAGCAACGCATCATAGCCGGCAATTGGAAGATGAACACTCGGCGTTCCGAGGCGATGCTTCTCATCGAGAGCATACGCCATGGGGTTGATGCGCGGCAGATCCCATCTAGCATTGACGTAGTGATCTGTCCTCCGTTTCTCTGGCTTGAGAATGCCATTGAAGCATGCATGGGCAATCCTGCGCTACATCGTTCATCGCGATCCACGGTTCGCTGTGGGGCCCAGGATTGTCATCACGAGGCGTCGGGTGCATATACAGGTGATGTGAGCGCTCAGATGTTGGCAGATATCGGCTGTACTGATGTGATTGTCGGACACTCTGAACGCCGACTGTATCATGGCGAAACGAATGCACTTATTGCACGCAAGATCCTTGCAGCACATGCGGCTGGTCTGCGTCCGATTGTCTGCGTTGGTGAGTCGGCGCATGAACGAGAACACGGAGCAACACGCGCTGTAATTACACAGCAGCTCGACGAATTGGTGACGGGTGCGGGGTCTGCTGCATTGAACTCGTGTATCGTTGCCTACGAACCGCTGTGGGCAATCGGCACCGGTGTAGCAGCTTCCCCAGAGCAGGCGCAAGATGTGCATGCGCTGATACGTGAACAGTTAACGGCCGTTGGAGCAGCATCAACGCCGCTTCTATATGGTGGTAGCGTAACAGCACAGAACGCCCCTTCACTCTTCGCATGTCCCGATATCGATGGTGCGCTTATTGGAGGTGCCTCGTTGTCTGCCGATTCATTCCTAACGATTATTGATGCGGCAGTCTCAGCATGGGCGGAATGACCTTTACTCTAGCCAATATCGTAACGATCTCACGGCTCTTCCTTGCGCCGGTGTTTCTCGTTTGTATCCTCATCGACTCACCAACCGCCGTGACGTGGTCGGTTGTGATCTATGTTGTGGCCGCATTGACGGATTGGCTTGACGGGTTTCTTGCGCGTAGATACGGTGAGGTAACGTCGCACGGCGTTTTTCTTGATCCGCTTGCTGATAAGGTTCTCACGACCTCTGCATTCATCGCGCTCGTGGTGCATGATATCGTCCCGCTCTGGATGGTTGTTGTCATCATCATTCGCGATTTCGGTGTTACCGCCATGCGGAGTATCGCTGATGACAGAGGCATGATGATGCAGACATCCTACGCAGCGAAGGTGAAGACCTTTGCCCAGATGGTCGTGATTGCATGGGCGCTCATTGTTTTTTGGCTCCACAAGCACGACCCAGCTTCTCCTACGTACGCCCATCTTCTTTCGTCAGATGTCACCGGTGTGGCAATGCTTGGCGTGACGCTCCTTACGATCTACACAGCAGTTCATTACGTTATTGTCAACCGAAGGATCTTCTCCCGTGGCTGAACGCATTCCTCGTCCAAAACTTTCCGGCAGCGCCGATTACATCGCAACCGTTGGGGGCATTGGACTGCTTCCAATCATGCCCGGCTCCTGGTGCAGTGTTGTCATCGCGATTCCGGCTGCGCTCCCGTTGCTTTTCCCACAACTTGGTTGGTCAACATCAGAACTCCAGATTGGATACGCGATTGCCATGGTTGCGTTTACAGCGATCGGATGGTGGAGTGTCGGGAAGATTCAAGCCAGGTGGGGACATGACCCAAGTGTCGTCGTAGTTGATGAAGCTGCTGGTATGAGCCTCGTGTTCCTTGCTCCGGCGGCGCATGATGGACTTGCCCTGTGGGCGTGTGCTGTGTTTTTGTTCCGCGTGTTCGATGTTGCCAAGCCCTGGCCAATGAGCTATGTCAACGATCGCACGGAGGCATGGGCAGTCATTGGCGATGACCTACTTGCGGCTGTAGCGACTGTTATTGCAGTGCAACTTGTGTCACGCGCGCTCCTCACTCTCGGTATTGTCCTGCCAAGTATGCTGTGATGTTGTACGTAAAAGGCCGTAAAACAGGGTGATTCGGGGGTGTTTGTCTGTGAAACCCCTATAAAATAGGTGGATGTGGATAAGTCATCCTTGAAAACCCCTGTAAACAGCTGATATTTTCGTTCTACATCTGGTTTTTTACCAACAGTTTTTTGTGGGGTTTCTATGAACAAGGCAGAGCTGATCGAAGCCATTGCCGGTGCTGCTGGTCTCAGCAAGTCACAAGCAGACACAGCGTTGAATGCAACAATCAACGCGATCAAGACAGAACTCGGTAAGGGCGGCAATGTGTCGCTTATCGGTTTTGGTTCATTCACGGTCAGCAAGCGTTCAGCGCGCACAGGCCGTAATCCATTCACAGGCGCAACGATCAAGATCGCTGCACGTAAGGTCGCGAAGTTCAGCGCAGGTGCTGATCTCAAGGCTGTTGTGAACGGTGAGAAGAAGGTTGGCGCGAAGAAGGCAGCTCCAAAGGCAGCAGCGAAGAAGGCAGCTCCAAAGAAGGCAGCAGCTAAGAAGAAGAAGTAATTCGTAAGAATTATCAAGCCCGCCATTCGGCGGGCTTTTTTTTGCCCTATTTTTGCAGCCGATGGAACCGTCACACCTATTGTCTACGCGTGACCTCAGTCGTGAGGACATCACATCGATCCTCGATGATGCGGCTGCTTTTCTTCCATCGAACGCAGGACTTGTCTCTGTTGCGCCGATACTGCAGGGACGGAACATCGTCCTTGCCTTCTTTGAGCCATCGACACGCACGCGCTTATCCTTTGAAACAGCTGCTCAACGCCTTGGTGCGTCGACCGTCGTGTTTCATGCAACTGGGAGTAGCGTTGAGAAGGGTGAAACGCTTCGCGAGACCTTCCGCACTATCGAGTCCATGGGATTTGATGCTTTGGTCTTGCGACATGCACAGAACGGTGTGCATCATGAACTTGCGCAGTGGTCCACGATGAGCATTGTGAATGCTGGTGAGGGATCCCTCCAACACCCAACACAGGCGCTGCTGGATGCAGCCACATTGCGGGAGCACTTTACGACGCTTGAAGGCCGAAAGATTGCCATTGTTGGCGACCTTCGACATTCACGGGTCGCACGGTCTGTCGCCGACGTCTTGCTGCGCTGTGGCGCAGTCGTTGGGTATTGCGCACCCGACCAGCTCGCGCCAACAGATGAACAGTTTCAGCACATGCCGCGATTTGCTGACGTAGCAGAATGCTGTGCGTGGGCCGACGCTATCTATATGTTGCGCATTCAACGTGAGCGCATGCCGCCGTCAATGGTGATTGACGACGATGCCTATCGACGTTCGCATGCGCTTACGGCTGACCTCGCAGCTTCCTATCCACGCTTGGCCATCCTCCATCCAGGACCGGTGAACATTGGTGTCGAACTTGATGCCGAGGTCCTTGATCATCCGTCCTGTCTTGTTCACCGTCAGGTCACACACGGCGTAGCTGTGCGGATGGCCGTCTTGCAACGACTTCTTCATTCGTGATTCACTCTGGGAACTATGCCAAAACGCACTGACCTTCGCACAATTCTTGTCATCGGATCCGGTCCAATTGTTATTGGACAAGCGTGCGAGTTTGACTACTCTGGGACGCAAGCGTGTAAGGTGCTGCGTGAAGAGGGGTATCGTGTCGTTCTGATTAACTCCAATCCGGCAACAATCATGACGGATCCGCATGTTGCGGATGCCACCTACATCGAGCCGATCACGCCACAGTTTATTGAAGAGGTCATCCGCAAGGAACGACCGGAAGCAATCCTTCCAACCATGGGTGGCCAGGTTGCATTGAATGCAGCGGTAGCGCTGCATGAACAGGGGATTCTTACCAAGTATAACGTGGAACTCATTGGTTCGCAGATTCCATCGATTCATAAAGCTGAGGATCGCGAGCTCTTCCTAAATGCCATGTTGAAGATTGGCATGGAGATGCCGCGTGGTGGATTCGTGCATGACTTCGATGAAGGCATGCGCATGATCGACTCGGTGGGATTTCCAGCTATCATCCGACCATCATTTACCATGGGCGGAACTGGGGGCGGTATTGCCTATAACATGGAGGAGTATCGCGACATGCTCCGTAATGGACTGGTGGCAAGTCCGGTTAGCCGTGTCCTCGTTGAAGAGAGCATCATCGGCTGGAAGGAGTACGAGCTCGAAGTAATGCGTGATACCAAGGACAACGTCGTGATCATTTGTTCCATTGAGAACGTTGATCCGATGGGTGTTCATACGGGCGACTCGATTACAGTGGCACCAGCCCAGACGTTGACGGATCGCGAGTATCAGCGCATGCGTGATGCCGCTCTGAAGATCATCCGCGAGATTGGAGTTGAAACAGGTGGTTCGAACATCCAGTTTGCTATTAATCCGCTCGACGGTCGGATGGTTGTCATTGAGATGAATCCGCGGGTGTCGCGAAGCTCTGCGTTGGCATCAAAGGCCACAGGATTTCCAATTGCGAAGATCGCTGCGAAGCTGGCTGTTGGCTACACGCTCGACGAGATCCTCAATGACATCACAAAGAAGACGCCGGCATGCTTTGAGCCATCGATAGACTATGTGGTGGTGAAGATTCCGCGTTGGGATTTTGAAAAGTTCCATGAAGCAGACAACTCGCTGGGGATCCAGATGAAGTCGGTCGGCGAGGCCATGGCATTCGGACGAACGTTCAAGGAATCCCTGCAGAAGGCGCTGAGGTCACTTGAACAAAAGCGATTCGGATTCGGATTCGACAATGCCTCGTATCTCGACACAGCACCGGTGTCGGAAGCTACACGCGATCACGTTCGCGCACGCCTCCGGTTGCGTACATCGACGTCGATCTTTGATCTCTGTGAAGCGCTTCGCATTGGCATGACCAAGGAAGAGATTCACGATCTCACCAAGTACGATCCATGGTTCATCGAGCAGTGCGACCAGATTGTCCGCGAAGCTCTGTCTGTTATCGAACAGACAACAACGGGAGTAACGCTAGCCGACATGTCGAAACCTCAGATGCGCCGCCTGAAGCGCTATGGGTTTTCGGATCACCAGTTGGCAGTTCTCACAGGTACGTCGGAACACGCCGTTCGTGCACGACGCGTTGAACTTGGCGTTCTTCCTGTGTACAAGACGGTCGACACCTGTGCTGCGGAGTTCGAATCGGAAACTCCGTACCACTATTCCTGCTACGATACCGAGAATGAAGCCATCCCGTCGAACGCGAAGAAGGTCATCATTCTTGGTAGTGGACCCAACCGCATTGGCCAAGGTATCGAGTTTGACTATTGCTGTGTGCAGGGTGTGTTTGCCCTTCGCAAGTGTGGCTATGAAGCCATCATGATTAATTGCAATCCTGAGACGGTCTCGACGGATTATGACACAACGAGTCGTTTGTACTTCGAACCATTGACGTTTGAGGACGTCATGAATGTGATCGATCTGGAACGTCCCGACGGCGTGATCGTCACATTTGGCGGACAGACACCTTTGAAACTTGCTCAGGCACTTCACGAGGCAGGCGTACCGCTGATTGGAACGTCGCCGGAAGGAATTGATCTTGCTGAGGATCGTCAGCGTTTCGGCGAACTGCTCGACAGGCTCGCTATTGCGTGTCCGCCATGGGGTACATGTAAGAGCGAAGAAGATGCTGTGGTGATTGCAAATCGCATCGGCTATCCGGTGCTTGTGCGTCCATCGTATGTTCTCGGCGGTCGCGCGATGCAGATATGCTATCGTGAAGAGGCACTTCGAGCGTACATGCGAACTGCCATAGCACAAGACCCTGAGCGTCCGGTCTTGATTGACCACTTCCTTGAGAATGCGATTGAGTTCGACGTTGATGCCGTCAGTGATGGTGTCACGACGGTTGTTGGTGGAATGATGCAGCACATCGAGGAAGCCGGTGTACACTCGGGCGACTCGTCGTGTGTTCTTCCTCCGTACAACATCTCGTCGGACGTTCTTGATACGATGCGTTCACACGCCGAGGCCATGGCAAAGGAACTCAAGGTGATTGGACTGCTCAACATTCAGTTCGCTGTGCAGAATGGTGATGTCTATGTGCTCGAGGTGAACCCGCGCGCATCACGTACCGTGCCTTTTGTATCGAAGGCCACCGGTGTTCAGCTTGCGCAGTTTGCTACACGGGTGATGTTAGGCGAGCCGGTAGCAACGCTTGGTATTCCGCACTTCAACACGTCGATGCCACGCACAGCTATCAAAGAATCTGTGTTTCCATTTTCCAAGTTCCCGCATGCGAGTGTCTTCCTCGGACCTGAAATGCGGTCGACTGGGGAAGTCATGGGTATGGACTCGTCGTTTGGTCGCGCAATTGTGAAATCGCACATTTCGGCCGGTAATACGCTTCCGCTGAACGGCAGCGTGTTTATCTCCCTGAGCTCGCATGACAAGTCACCACGTGCTGTAGAGATGGCTCGTGGGTATCATGATCTCGGCTTTACAATTCTGGCCACAAAGGGAACGGCCGTCTTTCTTGAGTCGGAGGGTATTCCTGTCTCGGCTGTTCGGAAGCACTACGAGGGACGCCCAAGTATCATCGATCAGATTGCAAATGGTGACGTCCAGATTGTGATCAATACGCCACTTGGTGAGAATGCACGATACGACGAGGCCGTGATGGGTCGGACCGCGATGAAGTACAAGGTGCCGTTCTTTACAACCCTGGCGGCAGCTGAAGCATCCTTGCACGGCATCATCGCACTGCGTGGTGAGACCTTCTCATCGGTGTCACTGCAGGAGCATTATGCGGCGACCAACTCCTGAACTCGAGAGGGTCTGGACGGTACGTGATCTCATAACCTGGGGTCAGGACTATTTCGGTACGAAGGGAGTCGATTCACCTCGACTCACCATCGACCTTCTTTTGTGTTCCGTGCTTGGCATTTCACGCCTTGATCTCTATATGCAGCATGATCGCCCCCTGACGCGTGACGAACTCGCACAGCTGCGCGAGTATGTTACGCGCAGGAGTCAGCGCGAACCGCTGCAATACATTCTTGGACGTGGGGATTTCTACGGGCTGCAGTTCGAGGTCAATCCTGCTGTTCTCATTCCGCGTCCGGAAACCGAGATCCTCGTGGACCGGTGCATTCGCTGGATCAAGGCCACGCACACACCGCTCACGCGCGCTCTCGACATCGGGACGGGAAGCGGGTGCATCGCCCTAGCGGTTGCCCATCATTGTCCCGAACCGTCGTGGACATGCATCGACCGGAGCCACGAAGCACTCGATGTAGCTCGTCGTAATGCGCAACAGCTCGGACTCGACGAACGTTGCACAATGCAGGTCCTTGATATCCTCGAAACAATGCCCCCAGGGAGTTTCGATGTGATCACCATGAACCCACCATACATCGCTCCCGAAGAAGTCCAGACGCTCGACGACGAGGTGCGACTGCATGAACCCTCTATGGCACTTACGGATAATGCCGATGGCCTCACGTTCTACCGGCGTTTTGTCGAGATTGCTCCGGCTTGTCTAGCTCCCAATGGAAGAGCCTTCATTGAACTTGGCTATGGGCAAGCCGACGCCGTGTCAGCGTTGATGCGAGAGGGTGGTCTTGAAACGATCGTCGTCGATGATTTGGCTGGTATTCCACGTGTTCTCGAAGTATTCCACAATCACATTACTACCGCGTAATATTGCCCCCTCACACAGCCGTTATACGCATCCTTTTTTCGTAACTTGGTAACGTTTGATGGCTGGCATAGAGGTGCAGAACAATAGGTTTCATGAACGATCACGAGCAAATCAGCGTTGACATCCATTCTGACTACGTCGTAGTTCATCTGCGCGGTCAGTTCACGGGTGGGGAAGAGACAGACACGATGCAACGTGTCATCACCTCCGACAACGTTGACGGCTCACTTCACGTGATCCTCGAGATGACTGATGTGACCTACGTGAACTCCTCGTTCATGAGCGCGCTTCTTGCCTCGCAGTCAAACGTGAGTCGTCGCGGTGGAAGTCTGGTGATGTGTCACGTACCAGACAGTCTGCAACGGATATTCACTGTCACACGACTGAGCAACGTCTTTCGCACATACCTTACTGTCGACGAGGCAGCGAGGTCTTTCACAACTGAGCATTAACAACATTCTGTTTCCACGAAGGGTGATGTATGAAGAACATGACGAACACGATCATCATGGTAGCCTGTCTTGTTGCAGCCTACGCGGTGTTCTATCTCGTGCTAGGAGCTGAAGGAAACTTCACAGATCCAAAAACAGGCGCTGTGGATATGCACAACCCACAGAATGCGTTGGGCATGATCTACACTGGTGGTTGGCTCGTAGGTCTGTTGATTGCATCGATCCTCATCGCAATCACGTTCGTTGCTGAGCGCTTCCTTTCTATCGGCAAGGCCGGTGGTAAGGGCAACATGCACACCTTCTCAAAGGATGTTGTCGCCAACGTACAAAAGGGTAACTATGCTGCCGCGATCTCTGCTTGCGATGCACAGCGCGGTTCACTCGCGAACGTTCTTCGTGCGGCTGTCGAGCGCTACAAGACGGTTGAAAACGATCCAAGCCTCAATGCCGATCAGAAGCTCCAGGAAACGCAGCGTGTCGTTGACGAGAACATGAACCTTGAAACACCGCTTCTTGAGAAGAACTTGAACATTCTCTCGACAGTTGCGTCGGTGTCGACGATGATTGGTCTGCTCGGTACGACAATTGGTATGATCAAGGCCTTCCAGGCCCTCGGTGCAGCTGGAACGGTTTCAGCACAGCAGCTCTCGGTTGGTATCTCGGAAGCTCTCTACAACACCGCTGGCGGTCTGATTGCCGCGATCCTGTCGATCATCTTCTTCAACTTCTTCACAACGAAGGTTGACAACTTCACCTACCAAATGGACGAGGCGATCCAGCAGCTGATGGAAACGCTCGCGATCCGTACAGGCACAAAGGCCTGATCACCTCAACGGTAGGGAGAACCCATGTCGAAAATCAAAAAGAAGCGCTTGGGCTTTGTCTTGGACATGACGCCTCTGGTGGACATCACGTTCCTCCTGTTGACGTTCTTCATGTTCACTGCCAAGTTCAAGAGTGACGCAGAGAATCAGCAGAAGTTTGAAATCAAACGTCCGCAGACGCAGTCTGATACGGCCAAGATTCCAGAAAAGGATCTTGTCATGATCAAGATTGCCGTAGACACGGTCGCAAAGGATACAGCCTTCTACCTCTCCATGGTAGCAGAGCAGGACATCGTTGAGCTCCGTAGTCGTATGAAGGAAGGGGGCTTCCCCGAAGTCGACGAAAAGTCAGTCGTCTACAAGATCAAGGACACCGTGTGGTTGGGCAAGGCGATCTTCTATTGCCGTGATGCCAATCGTAATGCCGTCTTTGCAATTGATGCTGACCGACGTTTGAAGTACCGATGGGTTGAGCAGGCTGTGAACGAGCTTCGTAAGAAGAAAGCCACGACATTCAACTTCGTCACGGAAAAGAAGACGGGCGGCCTGTAACAACGGGCTCGTGCGTTCTGTCAACCAACAAGAGAATCCTGAAACCGAACAACAGGTGGCTACATGGCAGGCGGTGGTGAATTAGGCGGCGGCCAAAAACAGCGACGTGGTAAAGCTGGAAAGCGCAAGGCGAAGAAGCGTCTCGGGTTCCGACTCGATATGACGCCATTGGTAGACATTACCTTTCTTCTCCTGACGTTCTTCATGCTCACGACGTCGATGATCACGCCGCAGACGATGGAGATGAGCGTGCCACCGGAGATTGATACTCCGATCGAGGTCAAGCAGTCTGAGCTGCTCACGATTCGCATTCGTCAGGATGGCATGGTGTTTTACAACATGGGCGTTGACGCGCCGCAGCGATTTGCTGCACCTTCAAAGGCGAAGGACGGCTCGTTTGATTACAAGAAGACGCTGGCCGAGATCAAGAAGGTTGTTGTTGATCAAAACGTTGAGCTGAAGAACCGCTGTATTGTTGTTCTCAAGGCTGAAGGCGAGGCTCCGTATGGACTTGTCGTGCAGGTACTTGATGAACTCAATGCTGCCGAACCAGATATTATTGATCGTCTCAAGCGTGAGCACGGTATCAATGAACGGAAGCGGAAGTTCACGGTATCACCATATCAGGCAAAGGATGCCGAGGAGTTGATGAGTCTATGAGCGCCTCACTACCACTCGAAACGCCAGGTACTGGACTTGGCTACGGTGCTGTTGAGCTGAAGGACGTTATCAGTCGCAACACCTACCGTGCATTCCGCATAACGGCTCTTCTCTTGCTGTTGATTTCGGCATACGCGATATCACGTCCATTTGTTGAAGCGTGGCTGTTTCCGCCTCCGAACATTGTGAAGGTGAAGGTAACGCGAGCCAGCCTCGAGAATCTTCCTCCTCCTCCGTCGGAGAATCAGGAAGAGATGCCACCACCGCCACCAGAGAATCTTCCTCCCGCTACGATTACCCGCGCCGGTACGCCGGTAGCTGTGCCTGACGCTGAAATCGCTCCAGACGCGAAGGACTTTGCTGACTTGAAAGACCTTGGTGAATCGCTTTCGAGCGACCGCAAGGTTGATCAAAACGAGCAGTGGTCCGAAATCCCAAGTGGTCCGGCAGTTGTCCGCGAAGACACACCGGATATTGAGGAATTCGTCTCGGTTGAAGTCGAGCCCGCATATGATGAAGGTGCTCTCGCACGTCGTGTGAAGTATCCAGAAATGGCGCGACGCAATGGCATTGAGGGTATCGTTCTTGTTGGTGCGCTGATTGGCAAGGACGGCCGGATTGAGAAGATCCAGGTGATTGAGTCCGACAATGAGGTACTCAATTCTGCGGCAGTTAAGGCAGTTCAGGAAACGACCTTCACTCCTGCTAAGCAGAACGGTCAAGCTGTTCGCGTGTGGGCACGTGTGCCAATTCGATTCACGCTACGCTAAGACACTCCCGATGCACATCGTCAACATCGTCGTACGTCTTGTCATTGTTGTCGTTGGTGTGCTGCTGATCTTTTCCGTGCCGCCGTTTACCGGTCTTGCATCGCCACTACAAGAGGTCTTTGGGATCGTCGTCACATTATTCGGCGCGTTGCGCCTTATTATGTACTTGTCGAAGCATCGTACCCAATCGTAGTGTGACATATGAATCTCGTCTATTCTGCTATCCTTGCCCTCGTGATTGTAGGCACTGCCTGCACTCCGACTCAGCAGCAGGGCACGACTGATCAAGAAACTGCGCTTTCAGGCAACGTAGCTGTTGTCTGTGATCCAGACATGCTTACAATGCTCGAGGTACCGAAGCGGATGTACGACAGTGTGCATCCTAATGCGAAGGTCACGCTCGTCCCGATGGATGTTGACTCTGCGATGCTCGCCATGCTCAATCACGAGCAGCGCGCAGCCATTGTTGCCCGAGACTATACCGAGCAGGAGCTATTGCTGCGGCAACAAGACCCCGGTGATACGCTCATGCGAACGTTGCTGGCCCGCGATGCAATCGTTGTGATTGCAGACTCCTCGTTCCCATACGACACAATGAATGCCGGACATGTTGCGCGCTTCTTACTCGGCGATGCGAGTGTCGTGCGTGAGTATCCAAAGCTGAAGCGTGCACCGGTCTTTGTGCTCGCACGTGGTGTGACTGGTTCAATGTATGCCAATGTTGTGCAGGTTGTCACGGCGGGGAAGGCTCCGAGTAGGAGTGCGCTCACGTCCGTGTCGTCCTACGACAGCGTCTCGTACGCAGTGCGCAAGGAACCGGCAATGCTCGGTCTTGGATACCTATCGCAGGTTACGAAGGACCGCTCAGTTAAGGCTATCCGCCTCAGTTACACGAACGCACAGGGTGATCATGAGTTCCCGAAGCCTGTGCATGTGAGCTATCTGATCATGGGGAAGTACCCGTTCCCAGTTCCGGTCTACATCTACCTAAAGGATCGGCCGAACCAGTTTAATCTTCCATCTGGATTCATGCAGTACATGACTCGCAATGGCGATGTCATGAAGGCAATCCTTGCTTCAGGAATCGAGCCTGGGTATGGGAAGTTCAGCCTTACGCTCCCTGACTGAGTCCAAGGCGCTACACGGGGTCGACAGCATATTCGTCTAACGAAAAACATGCATTGCGCGAACATTGCATGGAGGCGACGGCGTCAGTGTCTATTTTTGCCGCTCGCTTTGTGACGTACAAGGATGTACAATCACGCCGCGTCTGTCTATCAGATCCATCGAATGAGGACTTCTATGCCACGTCATACATTTCACCGATCCGCTCTTCTGCTCACGATCTTCGTCGCTATGTCGGCATCGATAGTGGCAGATGATTTCTCGAAGGCAAAAGAGGCAATAAAGGAGCGTGAATGGGTGACAGCACTTGGTCACATCCGCAAGGCCGTGGCGGCCGCGCCTCAGGATCTCGACGTGCTTGAAGTCGCGGCAGAGATCTATCTCGAACTTGATATCCGTGATACAGCACTCACGTATGCCCGTCGCGTCTACGAGGACGATAATGCCGTTGAAGAACACATCTTGTTGTACGGTGAAGCATTGCGCGAGGCAGGACAACCTGCAGAGGCCTCTGTAATGCTGCGCAAGGCACTCAAGAAGCGCGATGATGTGGACATCAGCCTTGAGCTTGTGAACGCCCTCGTTGCTGCTGACAGCATGCGTTCGGCGGAGTTGGTAGCATCGACGGCACGCGACAAACACTCGTCGAGTGCATCAGCGTACATCGCTCTCGGAAATATCTATTTCAACAGTAAACCATTTCCAGTGTTCGAGCTTGCTGTTCAAAACTATGAAGAGGCTATCAAGCTTGATAAGTCATATGTGATGGCGTACTTCAACCTCGCTATTTGCTACTGGAAGATGGCAAACCGCGAGTCTGACAAAGATCTCAAGGCTGAGTATGTCAAGCGCTCGTTTGAGGCGTGGGACAACGTGACAGATCTCGATCCCAAGAATGCTCGTGCGTGGTACGAACAGGGGAAGATTCTCAACCTCGTTGGACGTTATGCGCAGGCCTCGCAGGCTCTCCTGCGCTACCGCGAGCTCCGTCCACTCGGCACTGGTGAAAACCTCGCGTCGTGGTATCTCGGTGAGTCCTACTTCAAGCAAAACAAGTGTGATTCGGCGAAGATCCATCTCGATGATGTCGCCTCACGTGTCGATTCGCTTCGGCCACACGTGTCGCTAATGCTTGCCAAGTGCAGCTTTACGTCACGTCAATGGCAGGAATGCGTGAAAGCCTATACCCAGTCACTACCAGTGAAGAGCCGTTGGGACAACACAGATTATTGGTTCTACGGCGTGGCACTCGTTGTCAGCGGGGATACTGCTAACGCGGTCAATGCGATGGCGGAAGCTGCAGATCGTGATCCAAAGCAGTGCACGTTCATGTTCCGCTACGCACTCTTGTTGCAGGATCGTACGATGTATGCTCGATCCACCGAAATCTACCGTAAGCGTCTTGCGAATTGTCAAGACTCGCTTGATCCAAAGATTCATGTTTTCATCGGAAACAACTTCTTTGCCGATAGCTTGCTCGATAGCGCTGCCAGCTCCTATGAAACGGCACTCACACTCAAGCCTGGATATCCGTACGCCAAGACGCGCCTCGGTGAGACATACATAGCACGCGGAGACGTCCAGCGTGGGGAAGCCATGCTCATGGAGATCGTAGAGAGTGCAAAGACATCCACGAGCCCAGATGAGCGTAAGCTTGCCATCGGTGCGATTGCACGGTTGAATGACCGATCCCTTCAAGAAAAAGAATGGGCCAGTATCGTTACCCGCAGCAAGATTGCAACCGAACTCGATCCAAAGTCCGTGACCGCCTGGTTGTACCTTGCCATCGGCTACCAGGGCATGCAGGACGCTGACAATGCCAAGAAGGCATATCGGGAAGTACTGAAGCTGAATCCGAACAATGAGGCAGCCAAGAAGAACCTCAAGGCTCTCGGCGGCTGATACAAACCCTGTCCAGTGTTTGGGAAAAACGGCTAAGTGCCGTATTTTCGTTGTCTTGTCAACATTAAACCATGCCGGACCACCATGATCGACATCTCCATCGTGGGAATTCGGGACGGAAAACATCCCTTCAGCATAACGGTCCAAGCGGTCGACGTTCCGGGGTTAGACGCGGAATTTCGTGGTGAGGTCAAGGCTGAAGGAGTGCTGGAGAAGAAGGCTGCACGATACCTGGTGTCGGGCGTGGCCTCTTCAACGGCACATCTGATGTGTGATCGATCACTCGAGGAATACGAAGAGCCGATTGAGGCGTCGTTTGACCTTGAATTCGCTGTCGACTCTGTGTTAGCAGCTGAACAGCGTGGTCGCATTGCGGATCTTGATGATGATGAAGTTCGCGGACTTCGTGATGACGAGAAGGCCATCGACATATCGGAAGATGTACGGCAGGTATTGACACTTGCCATACCTGTTCGGAGAGTCGCACCGGCTTATCGAGACAAGGAACTTGACGAGATCTTTCCAAGCATAAAGGGGCGTGACGCCGACCAGCCGTCGTATGACGTCGATGATCGGTGGGAAGCTCTGAAAAACATCCATCGAACGTAAACCCTGAGGTACAGTCATGCCGAATCCAAAGCGACGCCATTCGAAATCACGCGGAGCTAAGCGCCGTACGCACTACAAGGCAACAGCACCGACAGTTATGTCGTGCCCAAACTGTAGCGCTGCCAAGCAGCCACACATCGTGTGCCCATCATGCGGTTACTACAACGGCCGCAAGATTATCACTGTTGACTAAGCTTTCACGTGAAGGAGACCCCATTGGGGATCATCCGTGACTGACGTTTCACAACAGGGTTCCGGTAGTGAGCAGAACCGTCCCGTCCGCATCGTCATTGATGCGATGGGAGGAGACTTTGCGCCCGGAAATGAAGTTCAAGGTGCACTTCAGGCACTTGAGCGTTCGCCATCGATCGAGCTCGTCCTCGTCGGCCGTCAGCCTGAGCTGATCGCGGCCCTCGGATCCTCAGCATCACACCCCCGCGTAACGATCGTTCATGCCGACGATGTTGTTGGTATGGGCGACGAGCCGTCGTCGATCGTTAAACAGCGGAAATCTTCGTCTCTGTATATCGGACTCGACCTCGTGCGCCAGAATGCTGCTGATGCGTTTGTGAGCGCTGGCAATACCGGTGCAGTGATGGCAACATCAACGATGTTGTGTGGACGCATCCCCGGTGTAAGCCGTCCAACGATTGGAACATTCCTTCCGACAATTACGGGCAGACCAACGTTGCTTCTCGACGTTGGTGCCAATGTCGACAGTAAACCTAAGTTTCTCTCTGATTACTCCGTCATGGGGAGCGTATACACGCAACTCATGAATGGCGTTACCAAGCCTACTGTGGGCTTGTTGAACGTAGGTGAAGAGCCTGGTAAGGGCACTGAGGTTGCGCAACAAGCATATGAGTTGCTTCGCACCAACGGCGTCAACTTCGCTGGCAATGTGGAAGGACGTGATATTCTTGCTGGTAGCGTCGATGTTGTGGTTTGCGATGGCTTTGAGGGCAATATTGTTCTCAAATTTGCCGAGAGCATTCTCAGTTTCTTAAAGGAGCGATTCCGCGCCTACGCGCGTCGTGGCATCCTTCAAAAGTTGGCAATGGCAGCATTCACGCCAGTGCTTCGCAAGGCACTGAGTGGAATGGACTATCAAGAGTATGGCGGCGTGCCGCTTCTCGGTGTCAATGGTGTCACGATCATCGGACATGGTAGTAGCTCACCAAAGGCGATAGCAAACATGATCCTTCGAGCGGAAGAAGTCGTTCGAAAGGATGTCAACGGTACAATTGAACGTGCAATCGCACAAGCAGCAACAGCAGCGAAGGAACAGGCATGAAGGCGGCAATCACAGCAGTAGCGCACAATGTTCCACCAGACGTCTATGATAACGTTTGGTTCGAGAGCAAGATTGACACGAACGACGAGTGGATCAAGACTCGTACGGGTATTACTGAACGCCACTTCGCCTTCGAAGGTGGTGTTACGGACATCCTCTTGCCAGCTGCGAAGAGCGTACTTGAGCAACGCGGATTAACACCAGAAGACATTGATCTGATCATCCTCGCGACGATCACGCCAGATCGTGTGTTTCCGTCATCGGCAGCCATCCTCCAGCGGAAGCTAGGCGCAACCAATGCGTGGGGATTCGATCTCGCAGGTGCGTGCTCTGGCTTCCTCTACGCGCTCGTCACGGGTGCAAAGATGGTTGAGTCGGGCGCTGTCAAGCGTGCTCTCATTCTCGGTGGTGACAAGATGAGCTCGATTCTCAACTTTGAGGATCGAACCACATGTGTGCTCTTTGGTGATGGTGGCGGAGCTGTCCTGCTCGAGGCCACCGATGATGATACCTTCGGAGTTGTCGACCATATCCTCCGCATGGACGGCCGTGGAGAGGACTTCCTGCATCAAAAGGCAGGGGGCTCACTTCGCCCACCAACGATCGAAACAGTCACAAATCGCGAGCACTTTGTCTACCAAGAAGGACAGGCTGTATTCAAGAGTGCGGTCAAGGGAATGGCTGATGTTTCGTTTGAGATCATGCAACGTAATGAGCTGACAGCAGATGATGTTGCGTGGCTCGTTCCACATCAAGCCAATCTCCGCATCATTGACGCAACAGCCGATCGCATGGGTCTGTCGCGCGATAAGGTAATGATCAACATTGACCGTTTTGGCAACACGACGGCGGGCACGATTCCGATCTGTCTGTCGGAGCTTCACATCAACAAGAAGGTCGCTAAGGGCGACTATGTCGTTCTCTCATCGTTTGGCGCAGGCTATACGTGGGGAAGCGTACTTATTCGTTGGGCGATTGATACCTAAGGAAACACGGAAATGAAGACAACAGCACTCGTGTTCTCTGGACAAGGCTCGCAATACGTTGGAATGGCAGCGGACATCATTGCTGCGGACGATCGTGCGCGCACCATGGCGCAGCGAGCGAACGACGTTCTTGGTTATGATCTCGTCGAGATCATGTCGCAAGGTCCAGAAGATCAGCTTCGTCAAACACGCTACACACAACCAGCGTTGTTCCTCCACGAGGCTATCCTCCTCGCAACGACGCCTGCACAAGACGGTATGCGCGCCGTAGCGGGACACTCCCTCGGCGAGTATTCAGCGTTGTACGCTGCAGGCGTCCTTTCATTTGACGATGCTCTTCAGCTTGTCCAACGTCGTGCATCATTGATGTTCGATGCAGGAGATCGACTCCCGGGGACGATGGTCGCCGTTGTCGGAATGGACGATGATGCTGTGCGCACGCTATGCACTGAGCTCAATAAGGGCGGCGACATGGTAATCGTTCCAGCTAACTTCAACTCGCCCGGACAGGTTGTGATCAGCGGGAGCGCAGAATACGTTCGTACCTGCATGCCGCTGTTCAAGGAACGGGGCGCAAAACTTGTAAAAGAACTTCAGGTCAGCGGCGCATTTCACTCGCCCCTTTTAGCGGAAGCACAAGCAGGACTCGCCGAGAGCATCAAGGCAACGTCCTTCGCTGATGCGTCCGTTCCCGTCTACGTTAACGTGTCGGCGGCACCTGTCACGGCAGCGGCAGATCTTCAAGCTGCAGCGATTGCGCAGCTGACGGCACCTGTGCTATGGACGGATACAATGCATGCCATGTGGAATGATGGCATCACGAGCTTTCTTGAAGTTGGTCCAGGGAAGGTCCTTCAAGGCCTTATCAAGCGAACGCTCACAGAAGCCACACTTGATGGCATCGATACATGGGCGGACGTACAACGATTTTCTGAACACGCATAACACACGAGGACTCGATCATGGGGACATTTGCACATCACGGTAAGGTCATCGCGGTAACTGGCGGTGCTCGCGGAATCGGAGAAGCCATCGTGCGTCGCCTCTGCTCAGAGGGCGCGCATGTGTTCGCGACCTATAACGCGAGTTCGTCGCGTGCTGATGCCATTGCCGCAGAAATTCGCGCTGCTGGAGGTACCGTTACATTCCTGCAAGTCGATGTGAGCAATGAGGACAGCGTCAAGGGGTTCATCGAAGCCGTTGTTGCACAGGGTGGACGTCTTGATGGACTGGTCAATAATGCCGGCATCACGAAGGACGGTCTGATCATGCGGATGAGTGCCAAGGATTGGCACGATGTGATCGATACCAACCTGAGTGGAGTGTTCTACGCTTGCAAGGCAGCGGCTCGCCCGATGATGTCGCAGCGCAGTGGACGGATTGTGAACATCGGAAGCATTGTTGGACTGCAGGGGAATGCCGGTCAAGCTAATTACAGTAGTGCTAAGGCTGGTCTTGTCGGTCTGACCAAGAGTCTTGCACGGGAACTGGCAAGTCGTAACGTTTCTGTAAATTGCGTGGCTCCTGGTTTCGTTGAAACCGATATGACCGACAAGCTCACGGATGATCAGAAAGCTTCGTTTTTTGGGAATATTCCTCTCAAACGTGGTGCACAGACAGACGAGATTGCCAGTGTTGTGTCGTTCTTCCTCGCTCAGGAGTCGTCCTACGTCACGGGTCAGGTTCTGAACGTCGACGGCGGACTTGCGATGTAAGCGTCAAGAATCAACGTAGAAACAGTTTTCAACCTCATTTTTCAAGGGTTTAGTATGTCCGCAGTGGCACAAAAAGTCACCGAGATCATCGTTTCGAAGCTCGGTGTTGAAGAATCACAAGTAACACCAACAGCCTCGTTCACGAGCGACCTTGGTGCAGACTCGCTTGACACTGTTGAGCTCATCATGGAGTTCGAGCGCGCATTCAACCTTACGATCGAAGACAGCGATGCTGAGAAGATCCAAACGGTTGGCGACGCGATTTCGTACATCGAGTCAAAGTCTTAATCATTTCCCTCTGCGATCAACACGATAGGTGCGTATGTCGAGACAGCTTCAGCGAGTAGTCATTACAGGTGTTGGTGCCATTACGCCAATTGGCAATACGGCAACCGAGTTCTGGAACGGTATGATGGAGGGGCGCAGTGGCACCGCTCCCATTACACGTTTTGATGCGACTGACTTCGATACGCGCTTTGCCGCAGAGGTAAAGAACTACGATCCGACGATACACATCACGAGAAAAGAGGTCCAGCGAATGGACCTCTTCTCTCAGTTTGCTATGTCGGCAGCAATCATGGCTGTTGAACACTCCGGTATCGACTTTGAAAAGACGAACCGAGAGCGCATTGGTGTGGTCTTTGGATCGGGCATTGGTGGTATGTGGACATACCATCATCAACAACAAAATCTCTACGATCGAGGCGGCAAGCCTGATCGTATTTCGCCGTTCTTCGTTCCGATGCTCATCTCGGACATCGCAGCAGGGCACATTGCCATTCGCTACGGTCTGAAGGGTCCGAATTATGGAACCGTCTCTGCATGTGCGACTTCATCACACTCGATTGCTGATGCCTTGATGCTGATGCAGCGTGGTATGGCTGATGTGATGCTCGCCGGTGGTTCCGAAGCCGTGATTTGCCCAATGGGCATTGGTGGTTTCAATGCAATGAAGGCATTGTCGACACGCAACGACGACCCAGCCACTGCAAGCCGTCCGTTTGATAAAGAGCGTGACGGATTTGTGATGGGTGAAGGGGGCGGTATTCTCGTGCTCGAAACACTTGAGCACGCACAGAACCGCGGTGCAACAATTCTCGCTGAGCTTGCCGGTATCGGCCTCACGGATGACGCCTACCACATCACGCAACCTGCTGCAGGGGGCGAAGGGGCTGTCCGATCGATGAAGCTTGCCATCGAAGATGCGGGTCTCGTGCCGGCAGACATTGATTATATCAATGCACACGGTACGTCGACGCCATTCAACGACAAGTCGGAATCGGCTGCGATTGCTACCGTGTTTGGTGATCATGCGAAGAACCTTCTTGTAAGCTCGACGAAGTCGATGACTGGGCACTTGCTCGGCGCTGCTGGTGCAGTTGAAGCTATTGCGACGACAATGGCTATCGTCAACAGCATGGCACCTCCAACGATCAACCAATTCACGCCAGATCCAGAGTGCACGCTGAACTACGTCGCTAATGCGCCGCAACCATTGAAGATTCGTGCTGCTCTGAGCAATACGTTCGGATTTGGTGGACACAATGCAACGCTGTGTTTCAAAGCGTTCACTGAATAAGTTGTGAAGGACATCGTCCGCCAGCTCTATGCGAATCTGCTGAAATTCGCCGCCACCCGTGGCTCTGCGAACAATGCGATGTTTCAAGAGCTGTTTCCTCCTGTAGGCGTGCTCTCAAGTGAGCGCGTTGCGGAGCTCGAGCAGCTCCTTGGTGTCGGCATTCAAATGCCCTCGTTGTATGAGCAGGCCCTAACCCATCGCTCGTACCTGCAGGTCGTCAACAGTCCTGATCATCGATCAAATGAACGACTTGAGTTCCTGGGTGATGCAATCCTTGGCATGGTAACAGCCGAGTACTTGTTCTACAACAACCGTGAAGTACTCGAGGGCGAGCTCACGAAGATGCGGTCCTGGATCGTCAACAAGAAGTCGCTGGCGATTTGCGCCAGAGCATTGAAGCTCGATGACTACTTGTTTTTAAGCTATTCAGCGTCGCAATCGCTTCAGCGCGGCAACGACTCCATGCTCGCTGATGCACTTGAGGCAATCATTGCAGCTATCTACCTCGATCGTGGATTCGAGGATGTTCGTCGGTTTATCGTCGAGAAACTCCTACCGATTATGGTTGGTGAGTCCCTCGTTCACGACACGAACTACAAGAGCTTGCTGCTGGAAGCAGTCCAAGCCAAGGGGCAGCCGGCACCCCGCTACGCGGTGGTCCGAGAAGAAGGCCCCGACCATGAGAAACACTTTACAGTGGAAGTTATCGTCGACGACAAGGTTATCGGCGCAGGATCGGGACGCAACAAGAAGGACGCTGAGCAGGCAGCTGCCGAGGCGGGTCTTGAGTATCTGGCTCTACGGGGTCAGTCGCGTAAATCGTCGGTCTCGTAACTTTTCGATGACAACGGTCATCATCAACACATGCGCAAACTGCTACTGATCATCTTGCTCGCGGCTCTCGCCGTGATCCAACCAGCGACTGCACAGTTCCTGGCTGGGAACCTGCCGTTCGGAAAGAATAAGAAGCAGTACGAGAAGTTCCAATGGCGCTATATACAGTCGGCCAATTTCGACGTGTACTTTCACGGTGATGCTGAGTATGTAGCTCGCTATGCAGCGCTGAAAGCCGAAGACGCCCTTCGCCAAATCCAAGATGAACTGTCGTTCTCGATCACGAAACGTATCGTGTTGATCATCTACAGCTCGCATAATCAGTTCCAACAGACGAACGTGATCGACCAGTTTATGACGGAAGGTATTGGTGGTGTGACGGAGCTGTTTAAGAACCGCGTCGTTATTCCGTTCGAGGGCGATTACGCGAAGTTCCGACATGTAGTTCACCACGAACTTGTCCATGCCGTCATCAACGACATGTTCTACGGCGGATCAGTGCAGTCTCTGATCAACAACAGTGGCACTGCCATGCTACCACTGTGGATGAATGAAGGGTATGCTGAGTATTCAAGCGCTCAGGGATTGGATGTAAAGACCGACATGTTCATGCGGGACGTCGCCGTGAGTGAGTATCTGCGTGGTCTTAACCAACTCAACGGATATTTCGCCTATCGCGGCGGTCAGGCGTTTTGGTCGTACATCGCAACGAAGTACGGTAAGGGCAAGGTTGGTGAATTGCTCAACCGCTTCCGGTCCATTGGAGACGTCGACCGTACCTTCCGTGCGACGTTCGGAATGACCTACGAAGAGATGTCGGAGCAGTGGGCAAAGGACGAGAAGAAGTTCTACTTCCCTGATGTCAGTCGCTATGAGTACGTCGAGGACTTTGCCACACGCTTGACAAATCACCAGAAGCAAGACAACTTTTATAATACCTCGCCAGCAATCTCGCCTGATGGTGAATCGGTTGCATTTCTGTCGGACCGCGGAGATAACACGTTTGGCTTGTGGGTGATGGATCTTCAGAAGAAGGAACCTCGAAGGTTGGCTGCGAGCGCGCGATCGACGGACTTCGAGGAGTTGAACTTCTTAACGCCTGGTATTTCCTGGAACCCAAGTGGCAAAAAGCTCGCTGTTGGCGCAAAGGGGGCCGGACAAGATGCTATCTATATCGTCGATGTAGCGACGGGGGATTATCAGTCCATCGTTGATGGATTTCAAACAATTGGTGCCGTAGCATGGTCGCCCGACGGCAAGTATCTCGCATTTGACGCAGATTCAGGGGGCAAGCATACAGACATCTATATCTACGAGTTCGCCAGCAAACGTGTGCGTCGTTTGACGTACGACGTGTTTACAGATATGCTACCAACATGGTCGCCAGATGGTACATACGTGTACTTTGTTTCCGATCGAACGAAGTACACGACTGGTAACGAGACAACACTCAATTTCGATTTGTCGATGTATGATGTGGATGCTCGCGATGTCTACCGCGTCAACGTTGCCAAAGGCACCATCGAACGTATCACGCGTGATCCCGATGTTGGTAAGTATTCGCTGGAACTCACCCCTGATGGGAAACAGCTGCTCTATTCTGCCGATTACAATGGCATCAGCAATGTCTGGAAACTTGATCTGCAATCTGGTAAGCGCGTAGCGCTGACGAATTCACTGCAGGAAGTAAGCCAGATTTCACTCTCCAATGACGGCACGAAGCTGCTCTTCGCATCGCAGAATCGTGTAGGATATGATCTGTTCCTGATCAAATTCCCACTTGATCTCAAGGAGCGCGACACTCTTCCGATGACGCTGTTCCGACAGCAGCAAGTCGAAGAGAAGAATGCGCTAGCCAGCGTAATGGATCGGCTATCGAGTACTGGTGACTCGACGACCGTTACGTATGATGCTTTTGATGTGCAGCTCGGTAGTGATCGCTCAGTAGCGCCGTCAGATGTCGCTACACCAGTGGGCACGCCGGATGGCGATACTCCTGCACTCGAGGCAGACTTCACGCCAAAGGACTATAAGGTATCATTCTCGCCTGACGTCGTGACAGGTAATGCTGGGTATAGCAACTGGTTCGGAGCAAACGGACAGATTCAGTTGTTGTTTAGCGACATGATGGGGGATCATGAGATTTACGTCAGTGCAAATCTCTTCCTTGATCTCAACAATAGTAGCTTCCTCGTTTCCTATGCCTATCGGCCAGAGATCATTGACTACAACATTGCGGTCTTCCAGAACGCCGGCTTCACCTATGTGCGTCCTGAAGGTTCGCCCGTGTCTAATCTCTACCGTTTGAGGAACTACGGCGGACTCCTTTGGGCGTCGTATCCGTTCTCGCGGTATTCGCGTATCGACCTTGGGTCGCAGATCATGATGATGTCGCGTGAGAACATCGACGTTCCGCAAGATCCGTCACTATCACGCTTCGTCACGGTGCCGACACTCTCGTACGTCTATGACGATGCATTGCTCGGATTCTGGGCACCGACAAAGGGGACACGAGCAAACATTACACTCGAGGCATCACCGAAGTGGGGATCATCAGGACTTTCGTTTGCCACAGCACGATTTGATGGACGGCACTATATCCATCTCGGCGGACCCTACACGATTGCCGTGCGAGGATCTGGTGGCGTGAGTGTCGGCGGCAATCCGCAGAAGTTCTTTGTTGGCGGTGTCGACAATTGGTTCAACCGCTTCTTTTCTGATAATGGCTGGCCGTTCGTCAATCCCGAGGACTTCGCATTCACACGTCCAGGTTGGCCCCTTCGCGGATGGGCATTGAATGAACGTAACGGCACACAGTACCTCGTTACAAACGTCGAACTCCGTTTCCCATTCCTGTTCCTCCTGCAGGCAGGACCATTGCCGTCGCTGTTTCAAGGACTTCAAGGGCAGGTCTTCTTCGATGCAGGTGGTGCATGGAACGCCGATGGAATCGCTCTCATGGCCAACGGAATGCCTGCGCCCAATCCAATGCTTACCAGCTTCGGATTCGGAATTCGCTCGCTCGCACTAGGCCTACCATTGCGATTTGATGTAGCATGGCGTCAAGAGCCATGGGGCGGCACGTCTGCGCCAGTTTACCTGTTCTCACTCGGCGCTGATTTTTAACGAGCCTGCGCGAGCATTCGTTCGCGACGTGATTGCTTCAATAAGCACGTCAATGTGTTCCGATGCAACCTCAACATCGAAGGTTATCGCATCGGCATAGGTCGCAGTGAATATCGCCTCGTACTCTTCGAGCGTTCGCGTTACAGTCGAGACGTCGTCGTAGAGGCAGAACACAGTTGCACGCGACATATCGCGCACAATGATGCGTTCACAGGCATCAATGGCAACTTGACCAGCTTCCGCATACGCCCGTGCAAGTGGTCCGACACCAAGCTTTACACCACCATAGTAGCGGACCACGACGAGGAGCACGTCGCTAAGCTGCGCTCTCTGGAGTGCGAAGAGTAGGGGCTTGCCAGCCGTTCCAGAGGGTTCACCGTCGTCGGACATTCGATAATCCATCCCATTCGGTCCAATCCGCCAGGCATAACAGTGGTGCACGGCATCCCAGTGCTTGGAACGCAGCTCTTCTAGCAGTTGTTGGGCCTGTTCCTTCGATACGCACGGGTGAAGGTATGCGAGAAAGGTTGACCGTTTGATGGTAATTTCGCCTGTTACGGTAGCGCGAATGGTATCGTACGACGTGAAGTTCATTGCAAGAAAGTGGGTCTCATGCGAATTGGAATGGTCTGCTATCCAACCTATGGCGGCAGTGGTGTCTTGGCGACAGAGCTGGGGCAAGAACTCGCCCGACGTGGGCATAGTGTGCATTTCATCACGTATGCTCAGCCGATGCGGTTGGATAGATTCCAGGAGAACATCTACTACCACGAGGTTGAGACGCCGTCGTATCCGCTGCTCGAATTCAATCTCTACACGCTTGCCCTTGCCGGGAAGATCCTCGACGTCGCAAAATACGAACAGCTGGATGTGGTACACGTACACTACGCGATTCCGCATGCAATTAGTGCACACCTGGCCAAGGAGATCGCGGCTACATCAAACCCATTCACCCTGGTTACAACGCTTCACGGAACTGATATCACACTTGTCGGGATGGAGCCTACGTTCCATCCCCTCGTGAAGTATTCGCTTGAGAAGAGCGATGCCGTAACGGCTGTGTCGAACTTTTTGCAGGAGAAAACACGACAAGGATTTGGCAGTGATCTCGAGATTCAGGCCATTCCAAACTTTGTTGATACATCGCTCTATGTGCGATCCACCAACGAAGTTCTTGAACGCAGACTTCGCTGCGGTGACGAGTGGATTCTAATGCATGTTTCGAATTTTCGTCCAGTGAAACGTGTGCAGGATTGCATCCGCATTCTTGCCGAAGTTCGAACGAAGCTGCCTGCACGCCTGATCTTCGTTGGCGACGGACCAGACCGAAGTGAAGCCGAGCGCCTCACACGTGAGCTTGGAGTTGAGGAGCATGTCACATTCCTCGGCAAACAGTCAGCCCTTCCGGAAATCCTCTCAGTTGCCGATATCTTCTTGCTGCCTTCACAACAAGAGAGCTTTGGCCTTTCAGCGCTGGAGGCAATGTCGTGCTCCGTTCCTGTTGTAGCAACCAACATTGGTGGAATACCAGAGGTTGTCAAGCATGACGAAACCGGGTTCATTGCTGAACTCGGGGATGTCCAGCGTATGGCCAAGTATTGCATTGAGCTTCTCAGCAATCCAAAGAAGCTAGCTGCATTTCGTACCAACGCACGCCGCCGCGCCGTTGAGAACTTTGATATTGCCACGATCGTTCCGATGTACGAAGAGCTCTACGCATCGCTGAACGTTGGACCACTGTTGACCACGAACGAATAATCACTCTTTAGGTACAGAACTACGTCATGACAATCGACCAATACCTTGAGCAACACCGTCAACGTTTTGAAGACCAACTCTGTGAGTTTCTTGCGATTCCAAGCGTAAGCACTGATCCTGCGTGCGCAACAGAGGTGCAACGATGTGCAACCTGGCTATCGGAGCACGTTCGTGCAATAGGCGTACCACATGTAGAGGTGATTCAAACCGCGGGACATCCTATCGTCTATGCTGAGCATTGCACAGCCGGACCCGACGCACCAACGTTGTTGTTCTATGGCCACTACGATGTGCAGCCAGTTGATCCTCTTCACTTGTGGACGAACCCACCGTTCGAACCGACCATCCGTGACGGTAACGTCTTTGCTCGCGGTGCAACAGATGACAAGGGGCAAGTATTCCTGCACATCAAAGCCATCGAAGCTATGCTCGCCGTTGACGGCTCGCTTCCGGTAAATCTTAAGCTCCTGATCGAAGGCGAAGAAGAGATCGGCAGTCCAAATCTTGCGCCGTTTGTCGAGCAACACCGCGACAAACTCGCGTGTGACGCAGTCGTGGTCTCGGATACGTCTATGTTTGCGCCCGGTGAACCATCGATTGTCTATGGCCTGCGCGGCCTAGCCTATCTGCAGATCGACATTCAAGGACCGAATCGCGATCTTCATTCGGGCTCGTATGGCGGCGCTGTTGTTAACCCGATCAATGCTCTGGCACATATCATCGCACAGCTCAAAGACGCCAACGGTTTGATTACCGTCCCTGGATTCTATGATGCAGTTCTTGATCTCACGCCGCAAGAGCGTACGTCACTCAATGCACTCGGCTACTCTGACGAGCGACTCAAAGCAGACGTTACTGTCACTGCTGTATCCGGCGAACCTGGATACACCACTATTGAACGTCTTGGTGCCCGTCCAACATTAGATGTAAACGGTATCCTCGGTGGCTTTACCGGTGAGGGAGCGAAGACGGTACTCCCTGCGCGAGCGATGGCGAAGATCTCTATGCGTCTGGTGCCACATCAAACACATACCGACATTGCAGAGAAGGTGATGAACTACATCACATCGATTGCGCCAGAGGGAACCACAGTTTCTGTGCAGGACCTGCATGGGGCTGATCCAGTTCTCGTTGATATCACATCACCAGCAATCACCACGGCAGCCAAAGCGCTCGAAGAGACGTTTGGGACGCCATGTAGATTCACACGCGAAGGTGGCTCAATTCCTGTTGTCCTGTTGTTCGATACCGTTCTGCGAGCTCCAACGGTTCTTATGGGATTCGGATTGAACAACGAGAATGCGCACTCGCCTGATGAGCATTTCTCACTAGCGAATTATCACACGGGCATGCATGCAGTTGCGCGGTACTACGCAATGATGGGTGAGGCATGACCAAGCGTGGGGCCGAGTTGCTGCTCGTTGGTGTCACCATCTTGTGGGGTGCGACATTCGCCTTCATCAAGAACGAGATGGTGGACACTCAGCCGAGCGTCTTTGTTGCGTTGCGGTTTGGCATAGCATCGCTTCTCGGTCTTCTGCTGTGGCATGGCAATCTCCGACGTCTTGATGCGCGTACCCGTCGCAGGGGAGTTGTTCTTGGTCTGCTGTATGGGACTGGATTTCTTCTCCAGACTGTGGGGATGCAGCACACGACGGCTTCAGCATCAGCGTTTGTGACAGGCACGATGGTTGTCTTTGTTCCCATCGTGAACCGCCTGCTTCATGGAACACCCGTAAAGCCAAATCACCTGGCCTCCATCGTCCTCGTGCTTGTCGGTCTGTGGTTCTTCACCAATCCACAAGAACACGGTGTGAATCTGGGCGACGCGATCACGTTGCTGAGTTCAATCCTCTGGGCGGTATACCTCACCTACATTGATGTCTGGACGCGAGAGATTCAGGACGACGCATCATCACTCAACGCACTGGTAGTTCTGCAGTTTATCGTTACTGTCGTGCTAGCACTTGTGATGGTTGGAGTCGATGCTGCGAATGGTCATGCTGTACTGCCAACATTCGATACGCAGTTCGTTGTTGCGCTGGCGTATTGCGCCGTCTTAGCATCGCTGGTCGCCACCTTTGTTCAGACGCGTTATCAGCATTACACGCATCCCGTTCGTGCTGGAGTGATATACGCGCTTGAGCCCCTTGCTGCAGCAGCAATCGCATGGATCATTCTTGACGAGCGGTTTAGTCCGATGCAGATCGTCGGAGCCAGCGTATTGCTTATTGGAACAGTTGTTCCGGATCTTGTAGTCGCATCAATACAACGCCGAACTGAACAGACACCGACGACACGCGAGCAGGACGTATGAGTAAAGCGGATATCCGACAACAAATTCTCACGCAGCGAGCAGCTATTGAGCCACCGGCCAGACTTCTCTGGGATCAGCTCATTTTTGAACGTGCGCATAAGCATCGTGCCTTTCAACTTGCACATCGTGTTCATGTGTACCGAACCGTACGTGACGAAGTCGAGACAATGCCGCTAATCGAGTATGCGTGGGGCATTGGCAAAGACGTCTATGTGCCTGTTGTGGCTCCGGGAGCGACACGAATGCGCCATTGTCGTGTGACGTGGCGAACCACGTGGCGTGAGGGTTCCTTTGGGATCCTGGAACCCGAGAACCCCGATGAGCGCGACATCGTTGATGAACCATCTTTCTTTGATGAGTCGTCGGCAATCATCGTCCCAATGGTGGCATTCGATCGTTCCTGTAATCGCATTGGCTATGGCAAAGGTTTCTACGATGCGTTCCTTCGGACCGTGCGCGCAACAACTATCGGCGTAGCCTATGAGTTGCAGCGCGTGATGAATACTGCAGCCAACGAACATGATGTTCCACTGCATTGTGTTGCAACGCAGGAACGTTGGTACGTTGCACCAACCACAACGCCATAACTCGGACGCGCGCACATGACACGATCGTTGTTGGTACTGTTTACCACTGGAGTTCTGACTCTATGCTCGTTGGGTGCACAGGACTGTCGCGATATCAGGTTGCTTGCTGCGCACGAGCGTATCATGACGGCTGGTATTGACACAAATGGACATTGGTTTGCGATTACGCAGCCATTTGAGCAAATGGTTGGACTCATCATCGACGGCGTTCCGCTAGGTCCGTTCGAGTCTGCATTGCAGCCGCAGTTTACGTATGATGGCTCAACGTTCTTCGCAGGCGTGAAGATCTTGGGTCAGTGGAGCGTGCTTACACAGACCGATACAATCTCACTTGCCGGTGATATGCTCTATGACGTGCGCCTGGCAACGATGGCTTCTGTTGCCTGGTGGCATCATGGTAATGGGGATGATCACAGAATATCCACGCGTACCAAAACATATCGCTGCAGCCGCATACCGCAGATGATCCATACCGATCCAAGCGGAGCTGTAGTAGCATGGATTGAATCGACCGGAACAATTGACGTATTGATGCGCAACGGCAATGAAGTTGCGCGCGGTGAGCAAGTCCTCGTAGCTGGCGTATGGGCCGATGGGTCGATCGTGTATGCAACGCGTATTGGCGAACGTTGGTCGGTGCTCGTAGGGGAGGATGTGATCGCGCAAGGACTTATCAATGTAGCGGATCTACAGACAAACGTCGCAGGAACAGCGTGTGCCTTTCATGCATCGGACGGTACAGGTCTGGCCCGCATGTACCTCTACTCAGCCGACATGCGACAGCCGTGGACGAGTCAGCCCTGCGACAACATCGCCGGACTTGTCATTGCGCCATTTGAGCCCCTTGCAGCAGCACTCGTCAGCCGGAATGGCAATCGCTCAGTGAGTTTCAACGGAATGGAATATCCGGCGGGACGGCAGACGAGTCCGATACGCTTTACTCCTGATGGATCGATCATGGTGTATGCCGGATTCGATGGCGAGCATTTTGTCACCCTCAACGGGAAGCAACATCGTGTAAGCGGCGCTGTGAATCTGAGGGTTCCGCTCGCCGTGGATCAAACGGGGACATCCGTTGCGTGGGCGAGTTCAACAACACTGGCAAAAGCGCAACTCGAGCAGAACATTCTCCGACTCGGGAAGATGTGCGACTCAATGCTGTCGGTCGTGTATAACCGATCGAAGAATGTGTTTCAAGGACTCGGCTACATGGGGCGTCATCTCTTTCTGCTCGAGTGTAAGCCCTGACGAACCGTATCTTTGCGACGTAACATTTCAGCGTGGATATGAGCACCTTCATCGTACAGACAGAAATCGACGGACGCCAGCGAGAAATCACCCTCACGTCGGAAGGTGCCACACCGCTTGGCGGAGCTCCCGTGCTGCTCGCACCAACGGATCACCCCAATGTCTGGGATTGGATTGACGGTTCCAACCGTGTACCTGTGCACATCGCGTCTGACGGCATTTCATCGGTGACCATCACCGTGCGTGGATATGTCTATGCGGCAAGCGTCCACGACAAGCGTCATCGCCAGCTGCTGGAGATCCTCACTTCGTCCCCAGCACAGCAGAACCGGAGCACAAAGATTTCCGCTCCGATGCCAGGACTTCTCAAGGGTATTGCCATTGTCGACGGTCAAACCGTACGCAAGGGTGAAACGCTCTTCACGCTTGAAGCAATGAAGATGGAGAACGCCATCAAGACACCAGTTTCGGGTGTGATTCGGAACATCGGTGTTGTTGAAGGCAGTGCGCTAGAGAAAGGTGCACTTATGTGCACTGTTGAGCCACTCGCCGAGTAGCTCAATCGAGCAGAAGTGATTGCCAGGCTTCGTCGATCTTGCCCTGCTGAATGAACAGCTGTGCGATGCGGTGCAGTGTTGCATGATCCTTGCGGTCACCGCGTTGTAGCCACACATAGAGCGCTCCGAGTGGTCGCTCACAGGCGAGCTCAACGTCGATAGAATCCGCAGCGAAGTCAGACGCGAATTGCGGGAAGGATCCATCGTACATCGGCAGCACCGGAACGTAGGCGAGCTGAGCCAAATCGTTTCCCGTGAGAATCTGACTCGTCCGGATATGATCAGGTAGCGCATCCATACCGATTGGAAGATGCCCCGGCTGTGTTGCGTCGAAGATGTCGCGCGTGCGGCAGTAGTGAGAGTACCCCATGCGTCCTACCAGATCCAAACTCCTTGGATCGACCTTGCCGTCGGCAGTAAACACACTATCGGCCACATGAAATGCTACCACCTCAAGAAGAACGATGTTTCCGTTGCCTCCTATATCGCGGCGCAGTTCGATGTTCTCGAACAGACGGCACTCCATACTGTAGGGTGATTCGGCGACATATGGAGGGGCAACCATCGACGATGGTGCTTTCGTGAAGCCTGAAACAGTGTATTCGTCCACCTCGGAAGGGAACTCAGCCGAGGTAAGATTCATGGCATGGACCATGTCGTACGACACGCAACTGATCGTGCATTCGCGCGTTGCCAAGATGTTCAGCCACGTATCCTTCGCCCGACCTGTCTTAGCTGCAATGGCTGGTCCGATGGCTACGATAGGGGGCTTCGATGCAAATGACATGAAGAACGAGAACGGACTCAGGTTCATCGTTCCTTGGGCGTCCATCGATGTCACAAAGGCGATTGGACGGGGCGACACGCCACTCAGAAGCAGCTGATGTCGGTCGCGGTGCGATAGGTCGTCGGGCAGTATTGTACGCATGTGCAAATCTCGGCATAACGATCGTTGCGGCAATCATTGGTCGGGGTTCTATGTAGGGCGTATATTTGCCCCCTGATACCCACCCACTACATCCGATACAAGGAGAGGCATGTTTCAGAAGCTCTTGACTCCGCGCGCAGCATCGCTCATGATGGCGCTGACGCTGGCAGCACTGGTCTTCACCACGGGCTGCGGACGACGTGAAAAGAAGGACAATTCCGATGATATCAAGAATGTCTGGAAGAAGGTTGACACCCCTGCTGGTGCCGACCCATCCATTCCTGACACGTTGGGTGGAGCTGGTTTTGAAAAGGTTGCTGAATCTCTCGGCTTTTCAACGTACGTGATCGAAGAGAAGGACGCCAAGTTCTTCGGCGATGAGCGTGCGGTAAAGGGTGGCGAGCTCAACATCGGTGAAGTCACATTCCCGACGACCTTCCGTCCGGAAGGACAGGGCTCGTCGATGGTGGTGAATACAGAAATCAAGGGCTATGTCTACGAGACGCTCATTAGCACACATCCTGTGACACGCGAGTACATCCCAGCGCTTGCCTCGCACTGGAAGATCAGTCCAGACAAGAAGACGTTCACATTCCGCATCGATCCTAATGCACGTTGGTCCGATGGACGCCCTGTGGTTGCACAGGACGTTGTGACAACATGGAAGCTCATGGTTGATCCGGGCATCCTTGAGCCTGCACTCAACCTTGTGTTTGAGAAGTTCGAACAGCCTGTAGCGCTGAGCAAGTATATCGTGCAGGTGACATCCAAGACGGTCAACTTCCGCAATCTCCTCTACTTTGGCGCTGGAATGCTGATCTACCCTGATCATGAGCTTGGCCAGATCACGGGCAAGGAATTCCTCGATAAGTACAACTTCAATATGCCAGCGGGCACGGGGCCATATTTCCTCAACGAAAAGGACATCAAGGAAGGCTCAGGCTGGCGCTTGACACGCCGTCCGGATTACTGGGCGAAGGACTATCCTGCGGCAAAGAACACGGCGAACTTCAACTACATCAACTATGTCGTCGTGAAGGATAACCCGACATTGCTGTATGAGAAGTTCAAGGCGGGTGATATCGATCTCTATCGCTATAACATGGCGACAACGGAGAAGTGGGTAGGCGACACAGATTACGATGCCATCAAGAATGGTTGGGTCCGCCGCTACCGCTTCTATAACAACGGTCCAATGGGTACGTCCGGCGTGACCTTCAACATGCGTCGTGCGCCATTTGATGACATGCGTGTTCGTCAGGCATTCATCATGCTCTACCCACGCCAGCGTGTCGTTGAGAAGTTGCTGTTCAATGAGTACGAGATCTACGATACCGATTATCCAAACACACCATACGCAAGCACAACAAATCCAGTTGTACCGTATGATCCGCAAGCAGCTGCAAAGCTTCTTTCTGAAGCAGGTTGGACAACACGCAATAGCCAGGGTCTGCTCGTCAAGAATGGTAAGCCGTTCGTCATCGAGATGGCTATCACAAAGGCGGAAGAGCGCTGGTTGACGCCATATCAGGAAGAGCTTCGCAAGATTGGTATTGACCTGCGTCTGAAGCACATGGACTGGAACGCGATCATCAAGAACATTGATGAGCGCAACTTCCAGATCTTCTCCTACGGCTACTCGGGTCTGCTCACGCCGAACCCAGAGACATCCCTGAAGGGCGAGCTTGCTGACAAGAACGATAACAACAACATCCAGGGCTTCAAGAATGCCCGTGTTGATGAGCTCCTTCCGATCTACGACTCAACATTTGATGTCGCTGGTCAAATCAAGATCATCAAGGAGATCGACCGCATCGTCTATGACACACACATGAAGAGCCATTGGTGGAATCCAAAGGGCATTCGTCTTGCCGTGTGGGATAAGTTCGGCATGCCTGAGTATGGTATCGGACGTTACACACAGCTGAGTTACGTGTTCGGTGCTGCTGGTCTCACATGGTGGCATGATGGCGAGAAGGCAACTGCAATTGCTGAAGCACGCAAGAACAAGACCGATCTTGGTGGAAACAAGGGCGTAACGGAGTTCCGTTACTGGAAAGATTTCTCGGATACCAAGTAATCACCACCTAGTAACCGGACAACATGCTTCAGTACATCATTCGTCGTTTGCTTCTGGCAATACCGACGTTCTTTGGTGCAACGTTTGTGGTCTTCTTCATCGTGCAGTTTGCACCAGGTGGACCCTACGATCAACAATTGAATGCGCTGCGCAAGGGGCAGGGGGCTGAAGGCGGTGGCTCGGCCATCGGTTCAGAAACAATGTCCATTCCGCCAAGTCAGCTTGAGGCGCTTCAGCGGTACTACCAAGTGCAAGAGCCAATCTGGAAGCGGTACTGCATGTGGCTAGGCCTTGTGCCACGTCCCACAAATGACTACCTGGTGCAAGTAGGCACACCGCAGAACGTCGGTGGTGGCTTCCGCGTCGATGTGGTGCGTGATCAAGCGTCTGGTGGATACCTCGTGTACAAGGCTGGTGACCGTTCAGCGCCACTAGCAGATTGGTACGTTGATCCATCTCAGAAGGCCAACAGCGTATGGGTCTATCAACGCGAGATCTCTGGCATCTTCACGCTCGACTTTGGAATTTCATTCCAGTATCGCAAGCCGGTCACTGAGCTCATTCGCGAGCGTATCCCGGTATCGATGCAGTTTGGATTGATCAGCTTTGTGATCACCTACGTTGTGTGCTTCTATCTCGGCACGCAAAAGGCATTGCGCCACGGAAGCAACTTCGACGTCATTTCGTCGAGCATCGTCTTCATTGCCTTCTCGATTCCGGGGTGGGCACTTGGTGGTGTGTTGTTGGTGGTGCTTGGCGGTGGGTCCGACCTAGCACTGTTCCCAACGGGCGGTTTTCAGTCTGACGATTATGAGTCGCTGACCTTGATCGAGATGATCGCCGATCGGGTGTGGTATTTCGTGCTTCCAACGATTGCCTATACGCTTGGTGGATTTGCCTCGATCACGTTGTTGATGAAGAATTCGCTTCTCGACACGCTCGGACAGGACTTCATCCGTACAGCCTATGCAAAGGGTCTTCGTGAAGACCGCGTAATCTGGATGCACGCAATGCGGAACTCGGTGATTCCACTTGTGGCATCCATCGGCGGAATCATCGGCATCTTCCTAGCAGGGAACTACCTCGTTGAGTATGCCTTCAATATCGATGGCATCGGACGCTTGTCGTTCGAGGCTATTCGCTCGCGCGACTCGAACGTCTTCTTTGCATTTGCTGTGATCTCGATCATCATCACATTGGTTGGATCGATCATCTCAGACTTGATGCTCGCACTTGTTGATCCACGTATTCGATTCTCCTAACCATGGCATCAACCCCATCACTGTCGATCAACCAACGTCGTTGGAAGAAGTTCAAGAGCATTCGTCGTGGTTATGCATCATTGCTGATCCTCCTGGGTGCCTATCTGATTTCGTTCCTTCTTCCCTTAATGATCAACAACAAGCCACTCTTGGTCTCCTACGAGGGTGAATGGTCTTCGCCTGCTGGACGTGAGTTCCTGGGTTCGCTGCCATTGGTTGGCGGTCTGGCACCATCAAGCTTCGATCCAGCCTCCAAGTACGGTGAGGAAGGCGTGACTGGCGAGGCCAACTACCGCGAGTTGCAGGCGTCGTGGGAAGACGAAGGTTCAGACAACTTCATCATCATGCCACTCTATCCGTTCGCTCCGAACGAAGACGTCGGTGTCGATGGTAACGAGAGCTTTGTTGAACCATTCGCCGACGATGGGCATGGACGTCTGCGTCCGTTTGGGACCGACGATAACGGTCGTGATGTGCTCGCACGCATGGCATATGGGTTTCAAGTGTCGATGTCCTTTGCATTGCTGATCGCCATTCTCGAGTATCTCATCGGTATTCCTGTTGGTGCAGTGATGGGCTACTTTGGTGGAGCACTCGATCTTGTATTGCAGCGCATCATGGAAATCTGGCACGCCTTGCCGTTTCTTTTCCTGATCATCATCATCGTGTCGTTTGTAACGCCCACATTCTCGCTGTTGGTGTTTCTCTTGGTGATCTTCTCGTGGCTGGGTATAGCTACCCAGATGCGGGCACAGTTCTACCGCGAGCGTGCACGCGATTACGTAGCTGCGGCCGTCTCGATCGGCGTGCCAACACGCACGATTCTGCTCAAGCACATCCTACCGAATACATTGGTCCCGATCATCACGTTCTTCCCATTTGCACTTGTTGGTGGGATTAGCGCGTTGGTGTCGCTGGACTATTTAGGATTCGGTATGCCGCCTCCGACTCCGTCGTGGGGACAGATGATCAGCGTTGGTTTGTCGAACATCACAAAGTACTGGCTGGTCGTTGTGCCGTTCAGCGCGATGTTCCTCACGCTGACGCTTGTGGTATTCATTGGTGAGGCTATCCGCGAAGCGTTTGATCCGAAGGTGTTCTCACGCTTGCGTTAACGACTCCGTTCTTCTTCGTTCCACACGGTGCACACAGTGACTCAAGAAAAACTCGTCGAAGTCAAGAATCTTCAAACGTACTTCAACATTGAAGGAACGTGGGCTAAGGCTGTCGATGGTGTCTCCTTCGACATCTACAAGGGTGAAGTCCTCGGCATTGTCGGCGAATCCGGTTCGGGTAAATCCGTAACGGCGCTTTCGTTGATGAAGCTCATCCCTGATCCTCCTGGCCGCATCATGGGCGGAGAAATTCTGTTCAAAGGCAAGGACATCGTAAAGCTTAGCTACGAAGAGATGTATAGCATCCGCGGCAGCGAGATTGCGATGATCTTCCAGGAGCCAATGACGTCGCTTAATCCGGTCTTTAAGATCGGCATGCAGATAGCAGAGGTGATTCAGGCACATACCAAGTGCAGTGAATCCGAAGCGATGAAGCGCGCCGTTGATATGCTCCGTGCGGTAGGAATTCCTGACCCTGAAAAGCGCATCAACGACTATCCGCATCAATTCTCAGGGGGCATGCGCCAGCGTGTGATGATTGCCATCGCGCTCGCATGTAATCCGTCGGTGTTGATCGCTGACGAACCAACAACTGCCCTCGACGTGACGATTCAGGCGCAGATTCTCGATCTGATGATGGAGCTCAAGCAACGTCGTGAAGAGGCAGCCATTGTGCTGATCACGCACGACCTTGCCGTAGTTGCTGAGATGTGTCAGCGCGTGATTGTTATGTATGGTGGGAAGATTCAGGAAGTCGCTTCGGTCGAGGAGCTGTTTGCCACGCCGATGCATCCATACACGCGTGGACTGATGGCGTCAATCCCACGTCCGAACAAGGCAACCAAGGGACAAGAGCGGTTGACAGCAATTCCCGGGAATGTTCCAAGTATCATGAACCTGCCGTCAGGCTGTAAGTTCTGTACGCGTTGCACAGAGAAGATAGATCGTTGTGAATTGGAAGAACCGCCGTTGCGTGAAGTAGCGCCACATCATTTCGTTCGATGCCATTTGGTCGAGACTACGGGAGGAGCACAGTGAGTTCGGTTGTTCTTGAAGTAAAGAATCTTCACGTGCGCTTTCCCGTGCATGGTGGCATTCTGCAGCGTAAAGTCGCTGACGTTCGTGCTGTTGATGGTGTTTCATTCACCGTGAATCGCGGTGAGACGCTTGGTTTGGTGGGCGAGTCGGGCTGTGGCAAGACCACCGTTGGCCGCGCGCTGATCAATATTCTCTCGCACGTTGCCCCGGGTGTTGAAGTCGAAGGGGAAGTAAACTACGTTGATGCGAACGGAACCAAGACAAACCTTCTCGCGCTATCACGCAGTGAGATGGTGCGGTTCCGCTCGAAGATTCAGATGATCTTTCAGGATCCGTATTCCTCGTTGAATGCGCGTCTGTCGGTGAAGCAGATTATTGCTGAGCCCCTTGAGATTCACCAGCCGGAGCTCACTGCAGCGCAGGTTGACGAAAAAGTGAAATGGCTTCTCGAGCGTGTCGGACTCCAACCTGAGTATGCTGTGCGTTTCCCGCATGAGTTCTCTGGTGGACAGCGACAGCGTATCGGGATTGCGCGTGCATTGGCGACAAATCCAGACGTCATCATTTGTGACGAGCCGGTGTCTGCTCTCGACGTGTCGGTGCAAGCGCAGGTGATTAATCTGATGGAAGACCTGCAGAAGGAATTCGGCATGTCGTATCTGTTCATCGCGCACGACCTTTCGGTGGTGTACCACATCTCCCAGCGTATTGCCGTGATGTACCTCGGCAACATGGTCGAGATTGGTTCAGCCGATGACGTCTATTTCGATCCTGTACACCCATACTCGCGTGCGCTGCTTTCGGCTGTTCCAGAGCCGGATCCAACACGACGCGACAAGAAGCGCATTGTTCTGCAGGGCGATATCCCAACGCCGCTTAACAAGCCATCAGGTTGTGGTTTCCGTACACGGTGTCCGATCGCACAGCCAGCATGTGCGCAGGATGCACCCGTGATGATTGCAGCGCCAAACGGCTCGCACGTCGCTTGTCCATACACGACGTAAGTTCGTCGGTATGCGCATCCGATCTTACCGTGTATGAAGGTCTTCTACTCAGACCACTACACGATTGACCTTCCTGAGGGACACCGCTTTCCGATGCGGAAGTATCGGATGCTGCGTGAAGAGCTCGTGCGTCGGAAGATCATCGACGAGACACAGTTGGTTTCGCCTGAACTTGCCGGACTCGAGGACGTGATGCTCGCGCATACGTCGCGGTATGTGCATGGCGTGCTCAATGGTACGCTTGCGCCCCTTGAACAGCGTCGCATTGGATTCCCATGGAGCAAGGCGCTCGTTGCGCGTTCACTCGCGACCGTGGGTGGATGTATCGCATCATCCTATGCTGCGCTTGAAGATGGCTTAAGTGGGAATCTGGCAGGGGGCACGCATCATGCGATGCGTGATGCCGGCGAGGGGTTTTGCGTGTTCAACGACATTGCCATCGCTACGCTACGTTTGATGCGAGAAGAACACGTCAAGCGCGTCGCGATTGTGGACCTTGATGTTCATCAGGGCAATGGTAACAGCGAGATTCTTGGCGGACGCGACGACGTCTATATTCTCTCGGTGCATGGGGCGAAGAACTACCCCTTCCGACGTGTGCCATCGACGGTTGACGTTGATCTGCCCGATGGAACAGGTGACGACGAGTACATGCGAGTGGTCCGTCGAGAGCTTGAGCCAGTATTGGCCTTCCAACCCGACATCGTCTACTACCAATGCGGCGTTGATCCACTCCATGCTGATTCACTGGGCAGACTTTCATTGACGCACGACGGACTCCGCGAGCGCGATGCGTATGTGCTCGAGACGTTTCGCTCGCGTGACATTCCCGTCATGCTCGCACTCGGTGGTGGCTATGCCACGCCCATCGAGGAGACTATCGAGGCACAGTGCAACTTGTACGCTGTTGCAATGGAAGCATCACGACGGTACAGACGCTGACAAGTCAATACCGAGATCCTCGCAAGTATGCCGGTGTGAGCCACTGACTGCGCTGACCTCCGATGACCGGAGTTACGGTCCATCCACGCTGTCGTAGCAATGCGATTACGCTCTCGCTTCCGGTCAGATGCAATGCGCCAACGGCCACAAACGTCCGACCACGCTCGAGTATCGGAATCATGCGGTCGACAAGTCGATGATTTCGATCGTCGTTCAGTGATTCACGTTCATTGCCCGCCATCACTGCCGTATCGCTCGCCATTGCGGTGAGGTCGTCAAGATTCTCGTTCCGATATGCGACGATCATCCGCTGAAGGTCGTCTGCGTCTTCGTTTGCTGTATCTCGTGCAATACGCTTCAAGCCATCGACACCCATCGTGTCGAGCAGTTGGATCTGTTCCGACACATATTCCAATCCAACCGTGTTTCGGTGTTTGCGTTTTGCCAGGTTCCAGAGAAACACGTCCATTGCCTCGGGGGCAGTTGCTTCGTGCTGACCCATTGCGAGCAGTGCCGTGAGCGCGCCTGGCTTCAAACGGGGGATCAGCGCTGATAGTCCTGGCATTCGTTTGTCTACGAGCGTCATCAGGCGTCGAACGGTTGGCGTGTCGAGGTCGTCGTACAGTGAACCAGACGAGCGCATGATGACAGCAGGGTTCATCATGATCTTCTGGGCCGAATCAAGGTGTATCTCCGCTGCAAACGTCGTACATGCGTCCAGGAGCGTCAGCACGGTATCGCGCTGGCGAAACACCGTCGAGTCCTGCAGGTGAATTGTCCCGAAGATGTAGCTCGTGTGCGACGATCGCGGATGCGACACCTTCCACAACAAACTTTGGTCTTCAGCGGTCTGAGCACCGATGGTGCACAGCATCATGAGCAACACGAGCATTGGCAGTATCTTGCGACGTTGTGACATGTACTTGAGGGACGTAGAGTGACGCGTACCATGCAAAGATCGTTGATTGTGCTCCTTCTGACCCTGTGTGTGAGTCTGGTGACTGTACATGCGCAGGTAGATCCCCAGAAGGCAGACGATGAAGCCGGCAAGGCTCTTGATTTCATGGACAGGAATCTCCCCGAGAGCGCCATCCAGGCGTGGGATCGAGCACTTGCGCTTATGCCAAACTATCGGCCCTACATGTATGAGAAGGCTGTGTGTCTCTCCATGGCAAAGCGGTTTGACGAGGCAATTACAATCCTGAGTCCGATCTACACCGACACCAGTCTCAAGGATCGAGGATATCAGCTGTTAGGTGCGTGCTATGATGAACGTCAGGACACCGCGTCCTCACGTCGGATCTATCGCGAAGGTCTTCAGGCGTACCCAACATCTGGGCGACTCCATTTCGAAATGGGACAGCAGTACTATGTCGCCCTTGATCGCACAACCGCTCATCAATGGTGGGGTAAGGGTACGCAGGCCGACCCAGCTTACGCGAAAAACTACTACTGGTTGGCCAAGTCGTTTTCCCAAACCAAGGATCTACTCTGGGGCATCATGTACGCCGAGCTGTTCCTCAATCTCGAGCGTAACACCCAGCGCACAGCCGAGATGTCCCAACTCTGCTTTGAGATGTGGAACAAAGCCCTGAAGGTTGGGGATCCAAACGATCCCATCAATTTCTGCTCGGACAATGTGCTTGAGCAGCCTGATCGACGGGGTCCCAACGTGATGTCGTTCCCGGTGGCATTTGAGTACACCATGGCGCTCGCAGCCAGTGTTGTCACGCCCAAGGACACCTTGACACGCCGTCTGTCCATTGAGCAGATGATTGACCTGCGATATGCCTTCACGCGGGCATGGGCCAAGGCCGGCCTTGACACAACGCATCCGAACGACGTTTTGCGTTGGAACATCGAGCTTCAGCGAGAGGGAAAACTCAAGGATTATCTCTGGTGGCTCTATGCCTACGGTGATAAAGTCGAGATGAATCGATTCTTCCGCAAGAACGAACAGCGCTATGATACCTTCCTGGTATGGTTCGGGGAGCATGGATTCTCGTTCCGCAAGCCCCTTTGCGTGGGATATCGTTGCCCATAACGCAAGAAACGGCGTATATTTGTCGCTATTCTTTACATCTCAGCACCCGTATGGAAATCCTCCTCATCTCGATCGCACTGATCGCCGCAATTCTCCTCATCCTCGTCGTGATGGTTCAGCCTGGTAAGGCCGACATGATCTCCGGAATGGGTGGGTTCGGTGGCCAGATGACAAACCTGCTTGGCGTGCGTCAGTCGCGGAACATTCTGCAGAACGCAACCATGGTCCTTCTCGGCGGACTTGTCCTTATCGCGGTCGTCGTGAACAAGTTCTTTCTTGCGTCCAATAATGGTGGCGGCCCGGTGCCAGTAACGCAGGGTGCGGAGATTCCACAGACGTCGCTTCCTGCTGCGCAGCAGCCTGTAGCGCAACCAGCGCAACAAGCACAGCCAGCCGCACAGCCGAAGTAAGTCATCCCAACAGCAGTGATCGAAGGCGTTCCATTGGGGCGCCTTTGTTGTTTCAGAACCATCCTTCGTGACACACTCTATGAGCAACCTCATTGGATCACCGATCGAGCACGACCTTGTCTTTGAGTCGAATGCCGATGCCAATAAGAACCTTTCGCGCGTAGTTCAGGCGAAGGCAAGCACTGTGATGCTTGGTGGCGGCGTCAAAGCGATCGAACGCCACAAAGCAAAGGGGAAACTCACTGCTCGCGAGCGAATTGATGCGCTTGTTGATCCAGGCTCGTCGTTTCTTGAAGTAGGTCTGTTCACTGCATTTGACATGTACCAGGCAGAAGGCGGTTGCCCATCTGCTGGTGTTGTTGCAGGTGTAGGCATCATTCACGGTCGTGAATGCATGATCGTGGCCAATGATGCTACGGTGAAGGCCGGTGCGTGGTTCCCGATGACGGCAAAGAAGAACATGCGTGCGCAAGAAATTGCGATCGATAATCATCTCCCAATCATCTACCTCGTTGATTCCGCCGGGGTGTTTCTCCCGTTGCAGGACGAGATCTTTCCAGACAAGGAACATTTCGGACGTCAGTTCCGCAATAATGCTGTGTTGAGTGCGATGGGAGTGCCACAAATCGCGGCCATCATGGGACCCTGCGTAGCCGGTGGTGCATACCTGCCGATCATGAGCGATGAAGCGCTGATCGTCAATGGAACGGGTAGCGTGTTTCTTGCTGGTCCGGCCCTTGTCGAGGCAGCAATCGGCGAGAAGACCGACATTGAACCACTCGGTGGCGCAACAATGCATAGCACTGTGAGCGGCGTGATCGACTACAAGGTTGAGTCTGACGAAGAGGCACTGGCAACGATTCGATCACTGGTTGATAAGTTCGCCCCATCAAAAGGCAAGTCGGCGTTGTTCTCCCGAGTTGATCCCGTTGCACCGCTCTATGATACAGACGAGATCCTCGGCATCATGCCTGCCGATCGGGCAAAACCGTACAGCACACGACAGATCATTGCGCGTCTGGTTGATGGTTCGCAATTCGATGAATACAAGGCTGGCTTTGGTCAGACCATTCTCTGCGGATATGCGCGCATCGATGGTTGGGCCGTTGGTATCGTAGCAAACAACCGCGAAATCACGCGATCCGGCAAGGGCGAGATGCAGGTTGGCGGAGTGATCTATTCCGATTCTGCTGACAAGGCTGCACGTTTCATTCTGAACTGCAACCAGCGTGGTATTCCGCTGGTGTTCCTCCAGGATGTTACGGGCTTCATGGTTGGAACTCGTGCAGAGCAAGGTGGCATTATCAAGGATGGTGCAAAGCTTGTCAATGCCGTTGCAAATAGCGTCGTGCCAAAGTTCACGATCGTTATGGGTAACTCCTATGGTGCCGGCAATTATGCCATGTGTGGTAAGGCCTATGATCCGCGCTTCATCTATGCATGGCCAACAGCACAGATCGCCGTGATGGGTGGATCGCAAGCTGCCAAGACACTCCTGAGCATACGCGTAGCATCACTTGAGAAGTCGGGTGAGAAACTCACACCAGAACAACAGCAAGCGATGCTCAATGAGATTCAAGCGAAGTATGATGCAACAACAACACCGTTGTATGCTGCGTCACGTCTGTGGGTTGATGGTATTATCGATCCGACGCAGACACGTGAGGTGATCTCGCGAGGTATTGCAGTGGCCTCGCATCAGGGTGTCCTCCCTGAAATGAAGAACGGCGTATTCCAGGTGTAAGGTGGAAGAGCTGCAGCGACTATTGGGTGCGGATCGCGTTCGCACATCGTATGTAGATCGCCTTGCGTTTGCGCATGATGCATCGCTGTATCGGATTGTGCCGCAGGTAGTTGTGCGGCCTGCAACACCGGAGCATGTCACATCGCTTTTCCGATGGTGCACCAAGAATGCGTCGGCCGTTACGTTCCGTGCAGGTGGCACAAGTCTGTCTGGGCAGGCGCTCTCGCATAAGGTCCTAGCAGACCTATCACGTGATTGGACGCGCTGTGAGGTGCTCGATAATGGCGCTCGTGTTCGGATGCAACCTGGCATCACTGGCGCACGTGTGAACGCTATGCTGCGTCCGTACGGTACAAAGCTCGGACCCGATCCTGCGTCGATCATTGCAGCAATGATTGGTGGCATAGTTGCCAATAATGCATCTGGCATGTGCTGCGGAACGAAGCAGAACTCCTACAACACGCTTGATGCAATGGAGTACCAATTAGCCAGTGGCCTCCGCATCAATACTGCCGACCAACGTGCAGATCAGGTTCTCGCAACAGCTGCTCCTGCGGTCTACCGCGGCATTGCCGAACTACGGGACAACGTGCGAGCCAATGCTGAGCTGGTCGCGACAATTCAACGGAAGTACGCCATCAAGAATACGATGGGGTATTCGCTAAATGCCTTCCTCGATGAAGATCAGCCGTCGCGCATCATAGCGCGATTGCTCATCGGGAGCGAAGGCACACTCGGATTCATTGAAACTGTGACGCTGCGAACGATTCCAACTGCACGCTCCATCTGGACATCGATCATCACGTATGCAACACTTGATCAAGCAGCAGAAGCAGTAGAGGTTTGGCGTGATCACGGCGCAGCTGCGATCGAGATCATGGACGATGCCTCGTTGCGATCTGTCGCGCATCTTCCGAATACACCAGTCAATCTGCGCACTGTCCCTGATGGCAGTGCAGCACTACTTGTGGAGTTTCACGACATCGTACCTCCGTCCGTTGCGGGCGTGAAGTGGGCAACAGCGCCGTCGGAGCAAGCAATCCTGTGGAAGGTCCGTAAGGGGCTGATGCCTACCGTTGGTTCGATGCGGCCCGCCGGTACCACCATGATTAACGAGGATATTGCTGTTCCTCCGTCGTCACTTGCATCGCTTATCAAGGATGTGCAAGCGTCATTCCGCGAATTCGATTACCACGACGCCGTCATCTTCGGTCATGCCAAGGATGGCAATATTCACTTTGTCGTGCATCAAGCATTTACATCGGATGCCGAGACGCAGCGCTACGATCGCTTCATGCGTCGTATCGCAGAAATCGTTGTTGACCGCTACCAGGGCTCGCTCAAGGCAGAGCATGGAACTGGACGGAACATGGCGCCCTTTGTTGAGCAGGAATGGGGAAGCGCCGCAGTAGCCGTGATGCGGTCGGTGAAGCAACTGCTGGATCCGAAGGGGATTCTGAATCCCGGTGTTGTCCTGAATGATGATCCTGCGGTTCATCTTCAGGATATCAAGCCCGTGCCCGAGCTGCGCGATCCAATGGATCCGAATGTTCGTCCGAACGAAGATCTCTGTATTGAATGCGGATTCTGTGAGCATGTGTGTCCAACACGCGCACATACCCTTACGCCACGCCAGCGGATTGTTCTGCAGCGCGAGCTGTTAATGCATGCTGATCAACCAGACATTCGTCGTGAGATCGAACGATCGTTTGCCTACGATGGCGTGGCGAGTTGCGCTACCGACAGCATGTGTGCTACCGTGTGCCCGGTAGGTATCGACACCGGCGATATGATCAAGCGTATGCGTTCCAAGGCAACACCGTCTGTGCTCCAACGCATGGCAGCAGTCCTGGCTCGCCATATGTCCGTCGTGCATCTTGGTATGCGAGCAGTAACAAGTATCTGGCGAAGCTATGGTTCGTACCATGCGGTGGCACGGACACGGCAAAGTGAACCGCATGTTCTCTACGTGCAGACCTGTCCAAGTCGCTGGTTCGGTGGTCGGCCCGACCGTGAGGCCCTTGGTGATGTGGTGCTGACGCTTTCTGAGCGTGCGGGACTGCGTATCCAGGTCATCACAGGGACCAGTTGTTGTGGTCAGCCATTTGCCTCAAAGGGGCTCGCAGTTGCGGCATCATCGGCACAGGAAGAACTTCTTGAGCGCATTGAAGCAATCGTTCGTAAGCGCGACATGCCGGTGCTGTTTGATGCATCAACATGCGCAGCTGCCGTTGTGGATGCATGTCGTCAGCGAGGTATTCGTGTGCTTGATCAAACCGCGTATGCGGAGCTCGTTCTTGAGCGAACACCAATCAAGAATCGTAGGACCTCTGTAGCTCTGCATCCAGGATGTGGAAGCGCAAAGCTTGGCACTACAGATACCTTTGTGCGGATCGCAGAACAATGTGCGATCTCGACCTACCTGCCGTCAGATTCAGGTTGTTGTGGCATGGGAGGCGACAGGGGAATACTGCATCCGGGTATTGTCCGCCAAGCAACATCTGCCGCAAAGCAACACCTACCACCAACTGTCCGATTAGGCGTATCAGCCAATGCCTTGTGTGAAGGTGCTCTTCGCAAGAGCATGGGCATTCAGTACGTCTCACTCCTGCATCTTGTCGAGGAAGTCACGCGCGCCTAACGGAATGTCTGCCCCTTCCAAACCACATCACGACGAAGCGTAAGGAATGGCAGGATAAGTTCCAGACCAAGCAATACCAGCAGTGATGGTCCGATTGCCGGGAGAATATCTCGCTTGCGAAGGGTTAGTGCAGAGATAGCGATCAGAACACCATCTCCGACGATACGCAGGGCTGCAAGGACAGCAACCCAGATCCAGGCCGACGTGGCGATAGCCAGAACGATTCCGAGCCACACGCTGGCACTGCTCACGACAAATGCGACAGCCTTCCAACCGAGTGCAATGCCGCCGCGAACCCAACGATGTTTCTGCTTGACATACTCAGCAAACGTCGTGCATGGAAGAGTTTCAACTGTAGCATGGGGATCACAGAGATAGCGAATGCCATAACCAGCGGCAGCCATGGCTTGTAACAGCGCGAGATCCTCTGTGAGACTAAACGGAATCGAGCGATAGCCACCGATCTCCATCATCGCGCTGCGACGCAGGGCCATGTTATTGCCGAAGCATCCCAACGGCGTCCCATTGTTCAAGCCAGCTCTCGCCATCGTATGCGTGTAGAGCCACTCAACGTCTTGAATTGTCGCAAATGCTCCACCTCGACGGATCGTGGTGAAGCCACAGACCATTCCGATCGACGGATCTGCAAACGGAGCAGACATTGCATCGACCCACTCAGCGTCTACGGTGCAGTCTGCATCGGTAAGGAGAATGATCTCGCTTGAGGTATGATCGATGCCGTATTGCAATGCTCCAGGCTTTCCCTGGAGATTTCGATCCACCGATACCTCTTTGCGATGAAGGGGGCGAATTCGATTATCTGCGGCTGCGAGCGAATCGATGACAGCACCAGTAGCATCGGTGCTTCGGTCGTTCACAATGATGATCTCGGCAGCCTGTACTCCGTCGATAGCTGCCAGCACAGATGCAATGCAGCGCGAGATTGTTGCCTCTTCGTTTCGGGCCGGTATCACTACGCTCACCGTAGGCTTCGGTCCAACGGATGATCGGACTCCACCTGAACGTGCTTGACCGACGAGAAAGAACACCAGGCGCAGGGCATAAATGCCGCTTGCGCAGGCAAGAATTACATGGAGTGAAACGTCGCTCATTCGGCTTGCAAGTTAGCCCGTACTAGATTTGCACACTATTACGAAACATTCATCAAACGTCGTCGTCTGCGGGCGATTGCTCCCATGGACGAACATCTATGACCACATCGCGTCGCGTCGACCTCATTAATGATCCTATCGGCCCTTCACTACGGCGATTTGCCGTACCACTGGCCTTTAGCTTCATCATCAACATGGTGTATTCGTTAATCGATCGATTCTACGTGTCGCGCCTCGGTGATCCAGCTATCGCAGCGATCGGCTCAAGTGATCAGATCGTGTTCCTCTTGTTTACTCTCGTCAGTGGGTTTGCCGTTGGAAGTGGAATAATCGTAGCGCGACGATTCGGTGAAGGCGATCGCGTTGGAGCATCACGCACAGGTACACAGGCGCTTGTAGGTATGGCTATCACAGCAGCTCTCGTCACTGCAGTGATGTACGGATTGCTGCCAGTGATACCGACTGTTATGCAGATGGATACAACGGTCGAGACGCTTAGCATGGAATATCTAAGCATGCTCTTGATCGGGTTTACATTCAACCTGATGAACTTTCAAATGTTCAGCATTGTGCGGTCGACCGGTAATGCCGTGTTTCCGATGACGGTACTGGTGATCACGGTTGTTCTTAATGCGATCATTGCGCCGTTTCTCATTTTCGGGATTGGTCCTTTCCCTGAGCTTGGCATGCGTGGAGCAGGTCTGGCTACGGCACTTTCACAAATCAGTGGAACGGCGATCGCACTCACTGCGCTGATCCGTGGGTGGACGAATATTCATCTGGATTTTACACAGTTCCGCCTCGATGCTGGGTTGTTGCGTCGCGTGGCAAAGCAGGGACTTCCGGCGTCGTTGCAGATGTTATCGGTCTCGCTTAACCGTGCAGCGATCTTTGCGATCGTCGCAGGATTCGGCACCAATGTTACAGCAGCGTATACGCTCGGTCTGAACATTGATATGATGGTGTTCATGAGCGTGTTCGCTATGGGCATAGCCGTGGAAACGGCGACCGGACAGAATCTTGGAGCACAGCAGCCAGAACGTGTGCGGATGATTCATCGAAGTGCAATCACACAGATCGGGATCCTGATGCTGCTGTTAGCAGTCGTGGTATGGTTGTTTGGAACGGAGTTTGTCAAACTATACTCACAACAGCCGGAAACGATTGCTGAAGCAACGCAGTATCTCAACATCACGGTGATAGGATATGTCTTCTTCTCAACAGGCCTCCTGACGGTGCGTGTGTTGTCGGGTGCCGGAGCGGCGCTACTTGCAATGTCAATCACAGCGGGCAGTCTGCTTGGTATACAGCTTCCTCTGGCTCTGATCCTCGGCTATGGCCTCGCTATGGGCCCACTGGGCGTCTGGATAGCCCTTGCTATCGGATATGCCATCTTCACATTGATATCCCTGGTGATTTTCCGCAGGAATCGTTGGAAGGCCGTGCATGTGTAACCGAGCGCGCGAGATTCGATTAAACCGAATGAAGGGTCCGGGCGTCGAATCCGGGTTTGTTGTTCAACCGTCGGTCATCTGACCACGATCACGTGCGTACTCTCGATCTCACCATGGAATCCGATCTCCAGATACTCGATGAATACCGGTCTGGGGATCGCGAACGCGCGAGTTCTGCATTCGTGCGGAAGCATCAGCGTTTCGTCTACGGAGTTGCTCGTCGCTACATACGCGACCACGACGACGCGCAAGATGCTGTCCAAGAAGTGATGATTCGTGCCCTGAGCGGACTACTAGCGTTCCAACAGCAGAGTTCCATGCAGACATGGCTCTATCGAATCACGGTCAACGTGTGTACCTCCGCGCTGCGCCGAGCAAAGGTGCGGTCGTTCTTCATGATTGGCAATGATGTTGAGCAACAACATGCACGTGATCACGAATCACGAAGCGACCATCGTGTGCAGCAATCGGATCTTGATACATTTCTCGACAACGTTCTTCGCACACTTCCTGACCGGCAGCGCGAGGCATTCTGTATGCGCTACATCGATGAGCTCTCCTATGCGGAAATGAGCGACATCACGGGAACGTCCGAGGGCGCGCTAAAGGCCAATTACCATTGGGCAGTCAAGAAAATCGCCGAAGCGATGAAGTCGAGTGAGTATCGTCCTTCCTATCTAGAACCATCATCCGAAGACACGCATGAGTAAGCATCATTCACCATCTCGACATGACGTTGACGACGAGCTACGTGAGATACTCGGGGACGACGCAGATCAGCTGGTTGCTGATCGGCAACACCTGCGACGTCAGCTTGATGCCGATGCATTTGCGCAACGTTCTGTACGTGCGCACCATCGTGCATGGTATGAGCGACCATTTGTATGGTTTGCCGGAGCCGGTGGGGCCGTTGCAGCAGTTCTGCTGTTCATCACATTGTCGGGTGGTACCGTCACGCAGCAGCAGACAGAGGCGCAAGCTGTTCAACAGGCGCAGTCAGAACATGCAGATGTAGACGTGTTGATTACCGAGACGCTTGCCAGTGTTGATGATGTGTGGGAGCAAGGTGAGGTTGATATTGATCGCCTTATCGGCGAGCGCTCCGCGAAGTAAACATCAGATCATCAGTCCCACAACGCAGGCGGTGAGAAGATTCGCCAGAGCACCAATACACATCGCTTTGAATCCCAGTCGGGCAACTTCTGCACGACGATCCGGGGCCATCATTCCATAGCCGCCAATCTGAATGCCAATGGACATCACGTTGGCAAATCCGCAAAGCGCAATCGTCGCGAGGCGCACAGTCCGATCGCTTAACGTCCCGTCAGCAACCATCGTTGCAAGACGATCATATGCGATGAATTCCGTGAGGGCAATCTTCGTACCGAGGAGCGACGAGAATGCCGAAGCTTCGTTGGCTGGAATTCCGGTGAGCCATGCAAATGGCATGAAGATCCACCCAAGCACCACTTCGATCGACGACGGGAACCACGGCATGCCTGCATCCGCAAGCGCCGTCGAGCCAATGCCCAAGAGCGCATCCAGGAAGGCAACGATTGCCTTGAACGCGATAAGAACGACGACAACATTGAGTGCAAGTTTAGCGCCGTCTAATGCTCCATGTGCTATTGCGTCGAGTACATTACCTGCTGGTACGACGGGGTCGAGGTTTTCGACTTCAAGATCACGTTCATTGGGACGTCGCGGTTGTGCAACTTTGGCAAGCACGAGTGCAGCCGGTGCTGCAAGAATTGAGGCAATCATGAGGTCTGTCGCATTGATGCCCCGTGCAACGTAGACGCCCATTGTTGAACCTGCAATCGTCGCAAAGCCGCCGACCATCATCGCAAAGAGTTCAGACGTCGAGATGTGCGCAATGTAGTGGCGAACCAGCAGCGGCGACTCAGTTTGTCCGAGGAAGATCTCTCCAACAGCATTGATGGACTCGATCGGGGAAGTCTTCATGGTTCGTTCGAGTAACCGAGCGGACCAACGAACAACGCGCTGCATGATGCCATAGTGATACAGCACACTCATGCATGCCGAGAAGAATACGACAACCGACAGAATCGTGAGTGCAAACTGGAAACCGACAACGCCTTGCCCCTTCGGCAATGGAAGATCACCAAAGAGAAACGCCGCCCCATCGCGTGCAAAGCCGAGGAACCATGTTACTCCATCACCGAAATACTGGAACGCAGCCACGCCCGGCGGAAAGACAACCATGATGACTGCCAAGAGCAGCTGCAGTAGGAGGCCAATCGCAACCGTGCGCCAGGGGATATCCTTCCGCGAGGAGGACCACGCTATGGCAAGAGCCAGGATTACAAGGATGCCAAGTCCAGAAGCTAGGTGCTGCATGAGACCTCGAATGTTAGCGCTCGGTATCGATCAACACGTTGCCTTCACCAAAGGTCGAACACAGGAAGGCTGTCGTTTCTTTGGACGTCTTGATCTTCATGGTCGTCAGGTATTGCCGTCGGCCCTCAGGATGCATAACGACAAACGAGATGCTGTCGTCAGCATCCCGCGAATTGCAGCGGTCCTTGAGTTCGCGCAGATGCTCATCCGTAACTCTATCAGGACGGATGCAGATCACATACCCCTTGGAGAACTTCTTTTCGGCCTGCTCCAACGTGAGCACTTCATCAACGATGATCTTTGCCGCATCGCCATTGATCTCGCATTTGCCGATGAGAACAACCACCGTATCTGGACGCAGGAGTTCGACGAACTGCTTGTACGCATCACTCCAAAGGATTGCTTCGGCGCTTCCGTTGTATTGCTCAATCTTGAGGATCGCAAAGGTGTTTTCCCGTCGATCGAGTTTGGTGCGTACGTCGCTCAGCAGACCGCACATGCGGACTGTTTTGCCGTGTAACTCCGGATCGAGTCGAGCCAGCGAGAGCGTACTGAATGACTGCACGGCGAGCGCATACTCTTGCAGTGGGTGACCGGAGATGTAGAAGTTGAGATACTCACGTTCTTTCTTCAGACGATCACGCTCAGGCCATGGATCGACGGTTGGCAGCGAAGGTTCTTTCGGCTTTTCGATCTCTTGTGAACCGAACAGACCTCCGGTACTCGAAAGCACGTCGTCCTGGACTTGTGACGCGTAATGTAACGCCGTATCAATGACGGAAAACAGTTGTGACCGATGCCCCGTATTCAGCGAATCAAATGCTCCTGTGCACACGAGTGCTTCGAGAACACGCCGGTTGACAACCTTCTTTTCGACGCGTGCCGAGAAATCGAAGATCGATGAAAACGGCTGCTCTTGCCGAGCTTCTACAATCGCATCAACAGCACCGATACCAACGGTCTTGATACCAGCCATGCCAAAGTAGATTACATTCTTATCGGCAACGAATGTTGCTGTTGAACGGTTGACGTCAGGGGGCAACACGGTAATTGAGAAACGACGTGCCTCGTCGATGAGACGTACGATCTTGTCCTGATCATTGAGTTCGGCAGTCATGTTGGCTGCAAGAAACTCAGCAGGATAGTGCGTCTTGAGCCACGCGGTCTGGAAGGCGAGATACGAGTAAGCAGCAGAGTGTGATTTGTTGAAGCCGTAGGCGGCAAACTTCTGGATCAAATCGAAGATCTCTGAAGCAGTGGCTTCGTTGATTCCGGAATGCCCCTGTGCACCGTCGACAAACTTCGACCGTTGTTCGGCCATCGACTTTTCGTCCTTCTTACCCATCGCGCGACGCATCACATCGGACTGTGCCAGTGTGAAGCCGGCGAGTGTCTGCACGAGCTGCATTACCTGCTCTTGGTACACGATGATACCGTAGGTCTTTTCGAGAATCGGACCCATCAAGGGGTGGAGGTACTCGATAGGCTTACGGCCGTGCTTGCGATCAATGAAGTCCGGGATATTGCCCATCGGTCCCGGACGGTAGAGCGCGTTCATCGCAATGAGGTCATCCAGCACCGTCGGCTTAAGCTCACGCAATGCCTTCTGCATCGGTTCGGATTCAAACTGAAACACGGCAAGCGTTTGTCCGCGGGAGAAGAGCTCGTAGGTAGCTGAATCGTTGAAGTCGATGGTATCGATGTCGATTTCGAGACCGTGATTGCGTTTGATCTGTGCAAGCGTCTCGTCGATGATACTCAGCGTGCGCAATCCAAGGAAGTCCATCTTGAGAAGACCCGCTTCTTCAAGATCCTTCATGTTGTACTGTGTCGCTGGCTCTGTGTTCGGCGTCTTGTACACAGGCACATAGTTGCTGATTGGTCCAGGCGCAATGACTACTCCGGCGGCATGGAGCGATGAGTTTCGCGCGAACCCTTCGAGTGTCATTGCGTAGTCAAGCATGTCCTTGATGCGCTGATCATCGGAGGTCTTGAGCCATTTCAGTTCGGGAAGTTCAACTGCATCCTTGAGTGCATGAACCTTTCCAAGAACTACCGGAATCTTATCGGTGATGCTGTTAATCGTCGCCAGATCAATGCCCATTACACGGCCGACGTCCTTCAGAACGGCACGCGATGAAAGCGTTCCGAAGGTGATGATCTGTGCCACTGAGTCGGCGCCGTACTTCTCCTTCACGTACTCGATGACGCGCTCGCGCTTGTCGTCAGAGAAGTCGACGTCGATATCGGGCATCGACACACGGTCTGGATTAAGAAAGCGCTCGAAGAGGAGATCGTACTTCAGTGGGTCAATGTTGGTGATCCCGAGGGCGTACGCTACAAGCGAGCCTGCGGCGGATCCCCGTCCGGGACCGACACGAACGCTCATCTCACGCGCAGCGCGGATGAAGTCCCATACGATCAGGAAATAGCCGGCATAGCCCATGCGTCGAATGACGCCGAGTTCAAAGCTGGCGCGATCAAGAATCGTGCTTGTCAGATGCGGGAAGCGCTCCTCAAGCCCCTTCATCGTCAGTTCTTCGAGGTAGTCTTCGAGTGTCGTGGCATCACTATCGGCAGGGATAGGGAACTTGGGCAGCTGAAGGTCGGTCGGAATAGTCAGGTCAACCTTCTCAGCAATCTCTTCCGTGGATTCAATTCCCTCGGCGAAATCCTTGAAGAGTTTCTTCATGTCCGACTGCGTCTTGAGGTACATCTCTGGCACCTTATACCGCAGATCAGTCTTCACATTGAACTGCCCATCACGCGCAAACGATGCATCCTTGTTGATATGCAACAGAACGTTATGTGCTGCGGCATCTTCCTTCTTGACGTAGTGCGCGTCGTTGGTGACAACAAGCTTGATCCCGAGCTCTTTCGCAAGCTTCGGCGCAAACTCGAGTACATGCTTGTCTTCGGGTAGACCGTGATCTTGGAGCTCAATGTAGAAATCGTCGCCGAAGATCTCTTTGAGTGTAATGGCATTCGCACGTGCAGTATCGACGTCGCCGGCAAGCATGGGAGCGTTGATCGGACCCGCAAGGCAGGCAGATGTTGCGATCAAACCCTCATGGTATTGGCGAAGCAGATCCATATCGATCCGCGGCTTGTAGTAATAGCCGTGTGTGTGACCGATGGACGTGAGCTTGATGAGATTCTTGTAGCCTTGCTCGTTCTTCGCTAGCAGAACAAGGTGGTAGTAGTTGCGCTTCTTTGCAGCATCCTGAATCTTTTCACGATCGGTGTGCTTGCGCACCGCGATGTACACCTCGCAACCGATAATAGGCTTAATGCCTGACTTCTTTGCTTTCTTGTAGAATTCGAAGCACCCAAACATCACACCGTGATCGGTGATCGCGAGTGCTTTTTGACCGTCTTTGACAGCTGCATCGATGAGGGTCTGTGGGCTTGCGGCCGCGTCGAGCAGGGAGAAGTGCGTGTGGTTGTGGAGGTGGACGAAACTCATGCTGCAATCTACTTACCGAGACGCTTAACCTGCTCCGTCAGCATCGACTCAAGTTGTCCACGTGCGGCAGCACCAAAGAGGGAAAGCTCAATATGGATATGTACACGGTGGTGTTCCACCGTGACCGTGCCGTGTCCAAGTTTTCCACGGGCATGCAGGACGTTGCCCTCCCAGCGGGTTTCGTCCAGCATAAGCCGAACTTCCGGGCGAGAGAGGATCTTACTGTCGATGAGCCCGCGCATTTCGACTACAGATTTAGATGTTTCGATTGTTTGATCGATTGCTGCCACTGGAATCACCGTTGAGTTATGAACATCTGCGTTGATACAACTGCACCCATTCGGAGCAGTTGAACGGTGTAGACACCTGTTGAGCACTCAGAGACGTCGATGCTCGCTCGGGTATTGGATCCATCGATCGTTTGTGTGACGCGGACACGGCCAGCGGCATCGCTGATCCGCACCTGATCGACAACGTCAGCAATACCTGACCAGTCGATCCTCATCATTCCGTTTACCACGGGATGCGGAGCAACGGTAGCTGGAATTGATGTGGTTGCAACATCATGTACAGATACGATCTCAAAGATCATCGGACGGTTGACAGACACGTTTTCTGGGTGCGTGCTATCACGCATGTCGCACGGCAGAAGCTCGTTGCGATAGTACTGCGTGAGCACGTGATACTCACCGGTATTACACTCACCGGTCTCGTTGTACACAACGAGATCGCCAAAGACCCGAACGGAGCCACCAAGCTTGTAGTTGAACACTTGCGAACAACCGCCAAGAACAGCGCCGCCCGTGATACGGTTGTTCTGTGCGAAGCACTGATCGCGTACAACAGCACTGTCAGTCAAGGTACCGCCAAGAACGAAGGCATTGTCTGTTACCCGAGCATTGCCAGAGATCGTAGCATCCTGGACATAGGCGTACCCGTCGATTCGTGCATTGCCCGTGATCATGCTTGCGCCCGCTACGATTGCTCGTGGTCCGACGTACACGCTTGCATCAACCGTTGAGCGGTCATCCACCCAGCCCCCTCCATTTGCATGTCGCTTCCCTGGGCTTCTGCGGAGCTGCGGACGAACGAGATCTGGATTCTGGTATCCTTCTGGAACGGCATTCTTCAACCGAACCTCATACGGATAATGGTACCGTTTGGGGTTTCCATTCCATGTGTTGTTGAGCGCTGGATTGGCATGCATGCTATCTACCGGTGCACCGAGTACAACGAGGTATACGCGAGTCTCATCAGGTTTGAGATTGATCGAGATCGATGTGCGGACAGATGATTGGACGTGTTCGCGTCGAGCTTCCGTTCCGTCGGCACGTTCGGTAACGAAGCCATAGCGCCAACCGGCATGATCATTGACTTCTGCGTGACCGATGAACGTGACCTCTACGGGTTTCGAACTATCGTCGACATAGAGCGGTACTACATTGTATCCGTAGTCTTGCGGCGCATTGTAGGGGTCGGAGTAGTAGCGACGTTGATTCGTGTCGATGGCGCGGAGCACATCATACGTGCGTTGAGCAAAGATCCGTCCCCAGTCGGCATTGAGCCTATCCCTGCGTGAGTTGCGAAGGTATGAGCCCCATGAGTTAGTAGGGTAGTTCCAGCACACAGCATTTCGTGCGTAATCGAACATATAGTCGTTGAACGACGTTTGCGTCATGTCGTTGAGGCGACGCAGCGTCTGAAGAGGATATTCAAGGGGCTTCCATTCAGTCCAGAGTCTGCTCACCATCGGTAAGCCAAGTGTGCTGTGGATGTGAAAGAGGAAGTGATACCCCTCGTAGTTGAACTTCCAGTCAGGCTCGAGCATCAAGTAGTGATGCGCATCGATATCCGACGAAACGGCCATCGGGTAGAGTACGTTGCGCACATAGTTTGCATGCGTTTCGTAGAACAGACCGTCGTTGTCGTAAATGGCTTTTGCACCGCGTTGCGAGTTCTGGTCGTCAATGTGGTACATCGCCTGCAGTGAATGGGTAAACTCGTGTGCTATCACACCACCATCACGCGTCGCATTGGGATGTACCCAAAAGGCACCGATTGTATCGTCAACAGCCCAACCGTTGGCCCACCCTTCGGGTCCGCCTTCACCGTAGGTGTTGTACATCACGATCACGTACTTGTACTTCGATGCTTGCGTTCCGGGCTCATCATGGATCATTCCCAGTTCGTCGCAGCGACGAAAAATGTACTCCATGGTGTCGAGGATCTGCTTCGGGTCGAAACGAAGGTTAGGGTCTGTAAAGGTCTGTGGGCTTGGCCCTACACCATCACCCCAGATCAGTAGGAAGTTTGTGCTTTGAGCAGTCTTATCCCACGAGAACTGACGTCCCTCGACGGTATTTGTGTCGCGAATGTACGCTGGCACATATGCCTGCTTCTGTGCATCAGCGTCAATGGGGATGCACATCCATACGGAAAGACTAACCAGGACGAGGCGGAGGAATGTTTTCATCGCACGAAGATATCGATGCCATTGTAAGTTTGGCAATGGCAAAAGCAACCCTTAAAACCGCACCCTCTTCGGGAGTACTTGGAACACTGCTCGATTCAATTCCAGACACTCAGCGTAGGAATGACACGGAGAAGGTGTGTGCATTGATGCAGCAGATTACCGCATGTGCTCCGGTGATGTGGGGTGCGAGTGTTGTTGGCTTTGGCTCGCAGACGCTCCATTACGAATCAGGACGCAGTGTCGACTGGTTCGTTGTTGGTTGCTCGCCACGAAAGGCCGCACTTACGCTGTATCTGCACAGCACGGCAGACGTCAGCGACCTCATGTCAAAGCTCGGTAAGCACACAACGGGGAAGTCGTGCATCTACATCAAGAAGCTTGAACAGATAGATATGTCCGTGCTTACCGAACTCATCACACGCACATGGCGCGCAGCCGTCTAACGCTGTTCGTCGTGAGCTTTACCGCAAAGCCTCGCGAACGCGAGCACTGACAACGTCGAGGATCCAGACCACGGCCGTGATCAGAATGACCAACGTGCCCACTTCGTTGTATTTCGCCACGCCTTGGTACTGCGTAAGCAAGGTGCCGATACCACCACCGCCGACAAAACCAATGATTGTGGCCATGCGTACGTTGATGTCCCAACGATAGATGGTAAACGAAAGAAATGGAATTACACATTGTGGTACGATGGCAAACCACAGTACTTGAATGCGTGACGCACCCGTTGCGGAAATTGCTTCGATCGGACCACTATTGACATCTTCAATCTGCTCACTGTATTGCTTGGTGAGCGATGCAACGGTATGCACCACAAGTGCGAGCATACCAGCGAATGGACCAATACCAACCCACACCGAAAAGATGATGGCCCAGATGATGGGCTCCATCGACCGCATGATGTTCAGGATAACCCGCAGTATGACGTAGATGGTCTTCGTCAACGGTGTTTCGGACATCACATTACGTGCAGCGGGGAAGCTGAGCAGGAACGAAATCGGTACTGCCACAACTGTTGCCATGAACGCCGTGAAGATCGTGACGATCATCGCCGAGACAGCTTCACCAATGATGTCGAATTCAGGAGTGATAAGGGCCTGGAAGATTCGACCCGCTCCGGCAAGTCCATCTCCGGAGAAGAACTCTATCGGCGAGATAGCGGTGATGATCCAGCCGCCAACAATGAACACAGAGAGAGTAAGCCAGCCGAGATGCGACACCGTGCGCAGGGACCGACCTTCTGGTGTGTCAATGCCGAGGCTAACTCCACCGATTGAGGACTTCGCTGCAAGACCAGCAATGATATAGATGGCGGCACCAAGACCAGAGGCAAGGAGGGCGTACGATGTATCGGCAGCGCCTGATGTGTCGAGCAATGCAGGCACGATGACACGCTCGATCAATGCGCCAACCGACGCACCGAGCAGACCGTCGATGATGATGGCAAGAAGACGTTTCATCGGATCTCTACCTCCACAGCATCTTCACCATAGATGGTAGCGAACCACTCATCCGTGATGTCATGTGGTGAGCCTTGAAACACCATCTCGCCGTTCTTGAGGGCAATCACCCGCGTTGCATACTGTCGAACCAGAGACAAGAAGTGCAGATTGCAGATAACCGTTGTGTTCATTTCCTTGTTGATGCGCTCGAGGTACGACATCACCGAATGCGAGGTCGACGGATCGAGCGATGCAACGGGTTCGTCGGCCAGCAGCAACTGCGGTTGTTGCATCAGCGCTCGCGCAATAGCAACGCGCTGCTGCTGTCCGCCCGAGAGGGAATCGGCCCTGATCTCCGCCTTCTCAGGAATACCCACAACCTGAAGTGCTTCCTGTGCTCTGCGTTGTGCGTCGTCAGAAAACCTTCCAAGCATAGCATTCAATGTCGGTGTTGCACCGAGCGCTCCGTAGAGGACATTCTTGATAACCGAATGCCGAGGAATGAGATTGAAGTGCTGGAAGATCATGCCTATGCGCGCACGGTGCTCTCGAAGCGCTTCGCCCTGGATATGCGTGATATCGCGATCGTTGAACGTGATCGACCCAGTCGTTGGCTCGAGGAGGCGATTGAGGCAACGCAAGAGCGTCGACTTACCGCTACCAGAGAGACCGATGATGACTAGGAATTCCCCAGGCATCACGTCAAACGAGATGCCCTTGAGCGCCTGATACCCATTTGGGTAGGTCAGCGTGAGATTCCGAACCGATAGGAGGGGTTGCATGGCACAAAGATAGAGTAAGGAGCCGTAGGTTTGTTGGATGCTAGCACTTTGGGATATCGACGGCACGCTCCTGCGTGTCGATCACGGGATCGGCCGTGAAATGTATGTACGCTCATTTCGGACGCTCCTTGGCGTTGATGTGCAACCGATTGTCGAAGGAATGTCCTTTGCCGGTCGCACGGATCGTGGCCTTGTGTACGATATCGTCGACGCCGCTGGCGTTCCACGATCGGCTGTCGATGACGTGTGGCTTGATTTCACCGCAGACATGGCAGCTCACGCCGTTGAGTTGATCACCCCGTCAACACTCCAGGTGCTCGATGGAGCAGTTGAGACGCTGAATGCATTTGTTGAACAGGGGATTACATGCGGATTGCTGACTGGGAATATCGACAGTATTGCGCAGCATAAACTATCGATGGCTGGTATGCCCAAGGTGTTTTGTGCGGGTGCTTACGGTGGCGATCATGCTGATCGACGTGAGCTTCCACCGCTAGCCATTGGAGCCGTGAATGCATCCCTACAGTCAAGCTTCGGTCCGTCGGATGCCGTGATTATCGGTGATGCTATCGGGGACGTCGACTGTGCTCGAGCTCATGGAATACCGTGCATCGCCGTGACGACGGGTGTGCACAGCGATCAGGAACTACGTGATGCAGGAGCTGCACATGTCATCCTCTCGCTCGCGCCAGCCAACGCAACCACAACCCTTTTACGGCAAGTTTTGGGGTATCTTTGACACCATGAGTCAACGTCTTACCATTGCAATCGACGGCCCTGCCGGTGCCGGAAAGAGCACGACGGCTCGAAAGGTCGCCGAACATCTCGGGTATGTGTATATCGACACTGGTGCGATGTATCGTGCAGTGACACTCGCTGCACTTCAGCGTGATACAACCTTCGAAGATGTGGCCCTTGGCGAGCTAGCAGAAAGTCTCGACATTCGACTCGAGCCGACGACTGACGGACAACGCGTTCTGGTCAACGGTGAGGACGTCACACGCGCGATTCGCGAGGCTGCCGTCACAAGCAATGTGAGTCAAGTCAGCGTGTTTCCACGCGTTCGCAGAGCGTTAGTTCAACGTCAGCGCATGCTTGGGCTTCATGGTGGCGTCGTGATGGACGGACGTGACATCGGGAGCGTCGTGTTTCCACATGCAGAGATCAAAGTGTTTCTCGTTGCAGACGTCGACGAGCGAGTGCGACGTCGTGTGATTGATGCCGACCAACGTGGCGAGCATCTCGATGTGGAAACTGTTCGCCGTCACATCATCGAACGTGATAAGCTTGATAGTGAGCGCGAGGTAAGCCCCCTTATCAAGCCTGAGGGTGCGGTTGAGATCGACACCACACATTGTACGATCGACGACCAAGTTCAGCGGATTCTTGAGCTCGTAGACGGATACCAAAAGACCTATTCGCTCGTCTCCGCGTTCACAAACATCTAAGGTGGGTAAGTAACGCCATGGTCACCGTTTCCATCGATCGATTCAGCGGTTTCTGCTGGGGTGTTGTTCGGACTGTTCAGATCGCTGAAGATCAATTGGCTGCAACACGCGCCCAGCGAAATGTCTACGTCCTGGGCCACATCATCCATAATCCTAAAGAGATCCAACGTCTCGAGGATAAGGGGCTGACAACGATCACTGTCAATGATTTTCCTCGCCTGGCTAACACCGGAGCGAAGGTGATCATTCGTGCACATGGTGAGCCCCCTTCAACGTATCGAGCAGCATGGGAGCATGGCATCGAGATAGTCGATGCGACATGTCCCGTCGTGACAAAGCTTCAGGAGCGTGTCCGCAAATTCTGGGATCAGGGCTATCAGGTTGTGATCTTCGGAAAGTATGATCATGCCGAAGTGCTCGGTGTGCGCGGCGTTGTGCACGATCAATGCATTGTGGTCAAGTCGGTAGACGAGGCACTGGCAACAGTTGACATGGCAAAGAAGACAGTGTTGTTCTCCCAGACAACGATGGACCGACCGACGTTTCTGCTTATTCGTGATGCGCTCAAGGGGCGTGTAGCCGAACTGATCGTCGACACGATGGAGGAGATTGCCACTGAGTTCCACGCAAAGGATACCATCTGTGGTCAGGTTAGCGGACGTGAGGCGCAGCTCGCCAAGTTCGCGGCTGGGAATGATGTGATTCTGTTTGTGGCGGGCCGAGCATCATCGAACGGAAAAGTGCTGTTTGATGTAGCTCATGCGTCTAATCCACGTACGTATTTCATCGAAAGTACTGATGAAATTGATCCAGCATGGATCCGTGGTATGCAACATATCGGCATCTCTGGCGCAACCAGCACGCCGCAGTGGTACATGGAAGAAGTCCAGGCCTTTGTCGAGGGCCTCTGTGCTACGGAAGATGTGAACGTGTAATTAAAAGTTGTGTGCCTCATACACAACAAACGTCCGACGTCCGTCTACGGAGCGGTAACGCAAAGGGTTGTACCTTTGCATGTGATCAGTCACAGTCGTAATGGGGATGTACCGGTTTCGACGGGGTGAGACAGTCACGAAGATGCGTGTCGAGCTACGCTGGTGGAGCTCGTTAATACAACCGGCGAACAATACATGCAGATAACTTCGGTTATCGCATGGCCGCCTAAGACTTAGGACGCCATGCCATCACGATGAGAGCCGCCTGTTGCTCTCAACCCGTGGTGACGCTTGAATCAGGCTGGCGCGTAGCTGTGTACCAGGGCAAAGCGTAAGAAAACACTGATACTGGTCGTGTGGGACCTATCGATCGGTGCCCCAGGCGACGAGAACCTATAGATCGAAGACACACGTGGTATGCTTCGGATTTTCCACTTCGGACCCGGGTTCGACTCCCGGCATCTCCACTCGTAGGCGGGAATAGCTCAGTTGGTAGAGCATCAGCTTCCCAAGCTGAATGTCGCGGGTTCGAGACCCGTTTCCCGCTCGAGAGGAACGACTTCATGCACCTGACGGCACGGTGTGTTGGTTCATAGATCTATCGCGTAGTTTTCATATCTGATATGTCGTTGTATTCGTTCTGTTGATTGAGTGTAAACAACCGTTTAAGGAGGTTGGTATGCCAGCTATACTACGTATCGTTCCGGTCATCTTCGGAACATCAGTAATGGACACGTCGCACGCCTGCGTTCGGGATCTGCGAATAGAGCAGCAGAACCACCTGGATTGCATCATTATGCGGCTCGAGCATTTGCCGACGGACACGGAAGAGATCGTTGTTCTCTTTCATACGTCAGATCAGCTCGAACGAGCATGTCTCCTGGCAGCAGATGAGTTTCTCTGGCGATCGCCCTTTCACGACGAGGCTTGTGAGCGTAATGGGGAGTTAGAAGTTGTTTTCTATCTCCATGCGCATGACACATGGGATCTCACCATCATGGAAGATCATTCCCATGAAGGTGCTCTGTGTACATCAGTGACTCTTGTCGCGCACTAGCATACTGCGTGGGAACAAATCCACACGGCGACTCTCTGGTCGTTCAACCGAGGTGCGCTTAGCCGTTGAATGCTCAACGCCGCGGCCCTCCTCGACGATCGATGCGGAGTCAATACCGTGTGTCGCCATGTAATCTGCAACAGCCCGTGCACGACGACGAGAGAGATCGGCATTGGATCCTGGCGATCCGATGGGATCAGTGTATCCGCGGACAACGAAGGAGAGTGATCGTTGACGCAGACGTTCAATAATCATGCGCAAGGAATCTGTCGATGCAGGCGTGAGTTCCGCACTTCCACGTTCGAAGTAGAGCGAAGCAAGTGGGCGTGTGGTATCGAACAACGCCACCGTCAGCATCATTGTCGACGACGAATCAAGCGTTTGCGTGCGGACATCATTGGTGGTCGTGGTATAGCCATTAGCACTGGTCGATATATGCAACGCAGTGCGTTGCGGTATGACGGTAGAGAACACACTGTTGATTGTGTCGCTCTGAAGCGTCCATGACGTGCAGTTGTACGGCGATGTCAGAACAATCTCCGCATGCGGAATGATGCGTCGTGTGACGGCATCAACAACGGTTCCGCGCAGGGTCAGCACCGGCGCTGGCCGCAAATCGGCGGCTAGGGGAGCAATGTAGATGCCGGTTCGACCAGATTCGGCATCCCATGAATGAATCATGACTGAGTCGAAGGACGGCAGTAGAGAAATGGCTGTCTCGTCCTCGATCGTGTTTACACACGGACCAAGGTTACGCGGCTGTGTCCATGATGTCCATGTCGTATCGCGACGGCGCGTCACATATAAATCAGCCTTGCCCAACCGATCGTCGCGTCCGCTCGATGCGAAGTACAACGTTGTTCCGTCTGGTCCGATCCATGGAGCCCCGTCAAACGCCGGCGTATTGATGGTTGTGCCAAGGTTTCGCGGCGCCGACCAGGTACCCTTGCAGGATTGCGATACATACAGATCAAGACCACCTGTACCATCTATACGATCGAGAGCGAGAATCAACGTCGACCGGTCTTCGCTCATACAGGCATAGAAGTTTCGACCGAGATCCAGCACACCGGGGATAGATATTGGAGTGGGATCACCAAATGGACCTCGGGGGGAGGACCGATGGAGGACTGCCAGACAACGAACCGAACGTGTTGATTGAGAGCAATAGGGTCCGACAACAAGCGCGTCGAGACCATCGGATGAAACCCAGAATACGACATCCGGCTGCACGCCTTCTGCTATTGGCGTGTGCGAGAGCTCGGTGTAGAGGTTTGTACCCGTGCGGTATGCACGCCAGACATCATCAGGATCCCGAACGCCTCCATCCCTGTTCTCTGGGTGTTGTTTTCTATCGACGTACAGCATACCTGTGGCGTCGAGAACGGGAATCGTTGTCGGCTGAAACTGATTGATCACATCCGGCAGTCGCACGCGACCGCACGTGTCCGGTTGTGCGACGGCGGAAAGAGAACAGCAGAGCACCGCAACAAGGCAGGCGAGTATGCCCTCGACTTTACAACGCTCGACAACCTGCTTGACTGTTGACCAAGGATAGGCACGATATTGGAGAAACCTGACCAGTTTTGACTCTTTCTCTGATGGTGTTGCGGTACCGATCATCCGCAGTTTCTTCACAGCTGCACGGTACGCAACGTCTTCGGTTGCCTCCTGTGAGTACCATCGCTCAAGTGCCGGTGTGAGAAGTGCATCGGGGATGCCCTTCTTCTGGAGCGTACGACGAGCCATGAGACGCGATAGTGGCTTGCGCTCAAATGCTGCGGAGAGGAATCGTTCAACATACTGTGCATCGTCGATGAGACGAAACTCCACAATCCACGACATCACATCGTCTACTTCCTCGGGAGTGAGTTCCTTGGTCGCGAGAAATGCTCGTACTTGATGCTCTGTGCGTGGCTTGTACGTCGCGAAACGATAGGCTTTTTGACGCATGACGATGCGCTTGTCTTCACGCCGCAGCTGGCGTTCGAGGTCGGCTGTCAACTCGATACCCTTGCGGATACCGAGTGACAACGCTACGTCGATGGGGCAGGCGGCAAGAAATTCGTCGTCGACAAAGACCGAGCACCGTGAAGGATTCTTCACGTTACGACGGACCGCTGTGACGATGCCCATGGATTACTTCTTTGCAGGTGCCTGATGTGTTGGCAGGTGCAACGCGGAGCGAACAGCTTCATCAAGTGCGGCGCACAGAGCAGTATTCTCTGTGAGGAGCTTGCGCATGCCATCACGACCCTGAACACGCTCATCGTTGAACGAGAACCATGATCCAGACTTTGTGATGATGCCCGATTCCACCGCGACATCGATCATATCGCCGAGGCGTGAAATGCCTTCGTTGTACATGATGTCGAATTCAGCCTCACGGAACGGAGGAGCAACCTTGTTCTTGACAACCTTCGCGCGGACGCGATTACCCACGATATCCTGTCCGTCCTTGATGACGTCCTTACGACGAACGTCAATCCGCACCGAAGCATAGTACTTGAGCGCATTGCCGCCGGTTGTGGTTTCAGGATTACCATAGACGACGCCAATCTTCGAACGAAGCTGGTTCGTGAAGATTACCGTTGTGTTTGAGCGTCCGATCGCTGCATTCAGCTTGCGCATTGCCTGACTCATCAGTCGTGCTTGCGATCCCATCTGCGCGTCACCCATGTCGCCTTCGATTTCGACGCGCGGTGTCAGTGCAGCAACGGAGTCGACAACTACCACATCAATAGCACCGGAGCGAACGAGTGTTTCAACGATTTCGAGCGCTTGCTCGCCGAACTCTGGCTGCGACAGAAGGAGGTTGTTGAGGTCGACGCCAAGACGTTGTGCATACTTCACGTCAAGCGCATGCTCAGTATCGACAAACGCTGCAAGACCACCGGCCTTCTGCGCTTCTGCAATCACCTGCAAACAGACCGTTGTTTTACCTGACGATTCCGGACCGTAGATCTCGACGATGCGGCCACGCGGAACACCACCGATACCGATAGCTGCATCGAGTGAAAGACAGCCCGTTGAAATCGCATCGATATCAACAGATTGTTCGTCGCTCAGGCGCATGATCGAACCCTTACCGAAGGCTTTCTCGATCTGCTCCATCGCAAGTTGTGCTGCCTTTACCTTCGCATCACTCACCTTCGGTGCTGATGCAGCGGCATCCTTCGATGACGCTTCCTTGGTTGCTTTCGACTCTTGGCTCATAACAGATTTCCTTGTGGCTACGTAGCAAAATGGAGGACGTTGATTCATATGAGGACGAGTCCTGAAGCAACGTGACAGCTCGAAAATACCCATGGCAGCATGGCCACCGCGGAATGAAGTTTTCAACATCCACAGATGAGTCACAGAGACGCGCTGTTTGAGCACAGAAGGGCATGCGACGTCGTCCGCTCCTCATACCGGCCTGCTACGTATGCCTTGCCATTTTCCCGCTGCGCGGGGTAGCATTGGACCCCCAGAGCATCTTTGGTCTGGTCGTCATCCTAGGCGTCGTAGCCGCTGTTGCCTACCGCAGACATCTGTTTCATCTGTCGCTGGTTACGTCGTGCCTGCTGCTGGCACTCTGCGCCACATCACGTTCTGCGGCAAGGGTTGAACCCTCCGACTTGGCGGATTTCGACGGTATGCCGGTGCGAATCGAGGGTGTTGTCAGCTCGGTAGTTCGCCAAGATTCGAAAACGACAGTGTATGTGCTTGAGGGGCATACGGACGGTCGTGACCTACCGTGCATCTATGTGCGTTCGCTATGCACTGAGGCGCGTCCGTTGATTAGTGCAGCATGCCAGGGTGAGCGTCGCATCGCTATTGGACATCTCAGTCGGCCTGCTCCACCTGCGTTGCCAGACGAGGTTGACGTGCGGACGATAGCGCATCAACGCAACGTGTCATTCATGGTGCGTGTTGCTTCGTCTGTCCGCATACAGGAAGCACCGTGGTGGCATCGCCTACGAAGCACGATCCATGCAGACATTACGGCTACACTCGAAGCATCATGTACACCATCGGTTGCAGCTGTCGTGCGAGCGCTCGCTCTTGGGGATCGCACCGGTGTATCGCATGCGCAGATGCTGGGCTATCAGCGAACGGGAACAGCACACATGCTATCGGTCAGTGGGTCGCATGTCGGACTGATGTTCCTCCTCGTATCACTACTGCTGAGTCGGTGGCGTGGCACTACGATGCTGATCGTTACGAGCACATGTATCATGTTTTACGTCTACCTGACGGGAGCAGAGAGTCCGGCTCTGCGAGCAGCTGTTATGGGCATTGCCGCATTGCTAGGCCATCGCTACGAACGAGACGTTGACGGGCTGAACGTCTTGTACGGAAGTGTGCTCATTCTCGCGCTTGCCGATCCGTGGGGGATCGACACGATTTCTACAGTGCTGTCGATATCGGCCGTTGCAGGTATCCTCGTGCTTGCACCACGATGGGTGGATGCAGCCCGCATGCTCGTTGGGAGGATACCGTCGATTCTTCAAGCGATGAGTGTATGCGTTGCAGCATCAACATCAATCGTTGTTCCGTCGATGTTCTACTTCCACTCCGTGGCGCTTTTCTCGGTGGCAGCGAACATGCTGGTCGTGCCGCTCCTCAGTGCTGTGTTCGTGCTCGTTCCACTGCTGCTGATTGCGGCACCGCTCGGGGTTGCAGCACCCATTGTGTGGTGCATGTCAATCATCGTCACGAGTGCGGAGTCGGTGATCGCCGTGGCGCAGTCCTGTGAGGAGGTGTTGATGCATGAACACATGGTGATTGTTCTTGCCTTCATCAGTACAGCGATGTGGTGGTGGCCACTCATCGCCACTACTGTTTCGGGAGCAGCGCTGCGCTTCTGCTGCTGCGTGGCTGCCATCGGAGCGCTCACGCTCGTACCAGCACCACAACGTCCGGTTGTGTGGGTGTATACGTGCCGCAGTGGAAACATCGTAGGTTACACAACGCCCCACATAACGAAGATGATAGCAGTCGGGACCTCCACGGGCCGACTTGATGGAAGGTTCCTCCAATGGACGATGCGCCGGCATGAAGCGGTTTTGTGCGATGGCGTTGGACAGTGGGGTCGGCGTATGTCACGACGTATTGCATTCGAAGTCGTAGGTTCGAGGCATGTTGATTCAGCACGCACTACCAACAGGGAACGTCGTTAGCGGTATCACCCTGGTTGACACGTCATTCGCCCCCTGGCCAGGGTATACATTTGGACACACGCCAGCCAGTTCTCCAGAGCTCGTTGCACAGTCGTTCAATGCCCTTGCCGAGGCACTCGACTGTCGGCGGACATCAATTGTCACGGTAACGCAGGTGCATGGGGCAACGATCGAGGTTGTAGAGGACGCTCCACCTCAGTCCACAACGCAGGCCGACGCAATCATCACGAATAGGTCGGGATGGCTCCTTGGCGTTAAGCTAGCAGACTGCTGTGGCGTTGTGATCTACGATCAAGCACACCATGCTATCGCGGCAGTACACTCAGGGTGGCGGGGAACAGCGCAGAACATTGTCGCGGCAACCATCGCGGCGATGCAACAACAGTATGGCACACGACCGACGGATCTTCAGGTATGGCTATCTCCCTGTGCATCTGGATTGGCATACGTCGTGCGGAATGACGTCCATACCGCATTGCCTGCCTACTGCACGCCCCTTGAGGGAACGACATCCCAATGGCTTTTTGATAACCACGCTGCACTTCGGGCGCAACTGATCGAAGCCGGCGTGCCGGTGCAATCGATCATCACCGACGAATCATGCACAATGACTGATCAACGCTGGCACTCACATCGCCGAGATGGGGAGCAGGCGGGAAGAATGCTGGCATTTATTGGACTGCGTCCAATGGTTGGAAAGTGAGTAATTTTGCTGCAATTCTTAGAGTACAATTGGAAGATCCGCGGCCATGATGTCGATGAACAGTGCGTATGTCGATGAGCTGTATTTCGAATACCTTCGAAATCCGGAATCCGTGTCGCCAGAATGGCGCTCCTTTTTTGCGTCGTACACCCCTGAGGCAGCCCCAGGCTCTGGTGTAACCCCAGTAGTTGCAGCCCCACGTCCGGTAGCTGCAGCAACCCCAGCAACAACTGTTGGCACGAATGGGCACACAACACGCTTGCCTGCATTGGGCGAGGGTGATACCCTGATCCCGCTCTCGTCGATCGGCGGAAAGATTGCAGAGAACATGGAAGCATCGCTCCGTGTGCCGACGGCCACGAGCGTCCGCAACGTCCCGGTCAAGGCGCTCGAGGAGAATCGCCGCATCGCCAACATCGTGCTGGCGAAGCAGCGTCGTTCGAAGCTCTCGTTCACACACATCCTCGCATGGGCCATCGTAAAGTCTGCTGAGCGTCATCCTGCCATGAATTGCTCGTATGGCCTCGAGAACGGCAAGCCGGTTCGCGTCGAGCGCGGAGGTATCAATCTCGGTCTGGCTGTCGACACAACACGAAAGGATGGCTCACGCATCCTTCTCGTTCCGAGCATCAAGCATTGCGAACGTCTCACGTTTGTTGAGTTTGCGCGAGCATACGACGATCTCATCCAACGTGCCAGAACGAACAAGCTTACACCAGAAGATCTCTCTGGTGCCAACATCACGTTGACGAATCCTGGTGGTATCGGTACGGGAATGTCTGTTCCACGTCTGATGGACGGACAAGGCACCATCGTCGCGGCGGGAGCAATTGAATACCCGGCAGAGTTTCAGGCAATGATGCCAGATGTGTTGGCGACGCTGGCCATCTCGAAGGTTGTGACTATCACCTCGACTTACGATCACCGTGTGATCCAGGGTGCGGAGTCGGGTGAGTTTCTGCAGTACATCCACCAATTGCTGCTCGGCGATCACCGCTTCTACGATCAAGTCTATGCAGCACTCGATATTCCGTTCGAGCCACTTCGCTGGTCAGTAGAAAAGGGTGTCAATCCATTCCTGCAGCATGATCAGCCGGAAGTCATCGACAAGGAAGGTCGCGTCGTCCAGATGATCAACGCATATCGTGTGCGTGGTCATCTTCTTGCGAGCATCAATCCACTTGGTCACGAAGCACACTACTATCCTGAGCTTGATCCTGCGCACTACAACTTCACGATCTGGGATCTTGATCGTGAGTTTGATACAGGCGGACTTGGTGGCGTAAAGCGTGCGACGCTTCGTGAAATCATCGACATGCTCCGTGACACGTATTGTGATCACATCGGCATCGAGTACATGCACGTCCAGGATCCAGATCAGAAGAATTGGGTCCGCGAGTACGTTGAAGAAACGCATCTCAAACTCGGTCTCACACCGGAAGCAAAGCTTGATACCTTCCGCAAGCTTGCGCGAGCTGAAAACCTCGAGAACTTCCTTCACACGAAGTTTCTCGGTGCAAAGCGGTTCTCGCTTGAAGGGGGCGAAAGCACGATGATCATTCTCGATCAAGTGCTCCAGCAGGCGGCAGCGAAGAGTCTTGCGGGAGCCGTTCTTGGAATGGCACACCGCGGACGTATCAATGTGCTTGCGAACATGATGGGCAAGCCCCTTGAAAAGATCTTCAATGAGTTCGAGGGGAAGATCGATCCTGAGTCGTTCCAAGGTTCAGGTGACGTGAAGTACCACCTTGGTGCAAAGGGAACGTACGTTGCTGAAAACGGTGCATCGATTCAGTTGGTGCTTGCACCGAATCCGAGTCACCTCGAAGCTGTGAACCCAGTTGTTGAGGGTATTGCACGTGCACTCGATGATCAGTATCGCGATGAGTCGTATAGCAACGTGATGCCAATCCTGATACACGGTGATGCCGCGTTTGCAGGACAGGGTGTTGTGCCGGAAACGTTGAACATGGCCGGTTTGACAGGCTATTCAACGGGTGGAACAATCCACATCATCATCAATAATCAAATCGGCTTTACGACATCGCCGGAAGATTCACGATCAACGCACTATGCAACCGCGATTGCGAAGATGCTGCAAGTTCCGATTCTTCATGTTGACGGGTACAACCCTGAGGCATGTCGTGCGGCCGCGAACTTCGCATTTGCGTATCGTCAGGCCTTCGGTAATGATGTTGTGATTGATATGTACTGCTATCGCAAGTATGGTCACAACGAGCAGGATGATCCTACCGCAACACAGCCGTTGCTCTACAAGAAGATTCGGAATCTCGACCCTGTTCGCAAGGTATACGGTCAACGTCTTATCAGTGAGCGCGTTGCGACGGATGACGATCTGAAGTCTATTGTTGACCATGAGCTTTCGATCCTTGCTGCTGCCTATGATAATCGTGGCTCTGCAATCAGTCCAACTCCCGTAACTCCGCAGTTCTCGTACTTCGCTCCCGTTCATACTGCTGTCGCGCACGATGAACTCGCGACGATCGCCAAGGCCGTCACATCAGTTCCTGCTGACTTCAACATTCACCCTAAGGTGAAGGCCGAAGCCGATAAGCGCATGGCCTCCTTCGATCAGGGGCATGTACAGTGGGGTATGGCTGAGGCGCTGGCGTTTGGCTCCTTGCTTCGTGAAGGGCACTCCGTGCGCATCACAGGACAAGACAGTGGTCGCGGTACGTTCAACCACCGTCAAGCTGTCCATCGCGACGGGGTAACAGATGCCCGCCACGTACCGTTGAATGATATCGGAGCCGTACAGAAGCTTCTCATTCATGATTCGCCGCTGTCGGAGTATGCAGTGCTCGGATTCGAGTATGGCTACAGCACGGTCGCGAAGGATGGCATCACGATTTGGGAAGCACAGTTTGGTGACTTCGCAAATGGTGCGCAGATCATCTTCGACCAGTTTGTGTCGAGTGCTGAAGAGAAGTGGGGACAGCGCAGTAATCTCACTGTTCTCCTCCCGCACGGCTACGACGGACAAGGCCCAGAGCACTCAAGTGCTCGTCTCGAGCGATTCCTTCAGCTCTGTGCGCAAGACAACATGATTGTCTGCAACTTCACCTCGCCAGCGAATTACTTCCATGCATTGCGTCGTCAAGTAAAGGCTGAATGGCGCAAGCCGATGGTCATCATGACGCCAAAGGGATACCTGCGCATCTTCCAGTCGGAACTCCAAGAGCTGGTCAGTGGCTCATACCGTGAGATCATTGACGATGCTTCGGTTGCTGACGTATCAGCAATCACACGTGTCGTTGTATGCACGGGTAAGGTGTACAACGAACTCGTGAAGAAACGTGCAGATCAAGGATCGTCGCATGTTGCTCTGGTGCGTCTTGAACAGATTCATCCGTTCCATCACGAGGCCATGGCTGCATTACTCTCGCGCTATGCACACGTGACGGACATCGTCTGGTGTCAGGAAGAGCCAAAGAACATGGGCGCATGGATGTTTGTGCAGCCGAACATGCTCGACGTTCTCCAGTCTGGACAACGCCTGCGGTATGTTGGTCGTTCCGCATCTGCTAGCCCAGCTACGGGCTCAGCCAAGGTGCACGAACGCGAACAAGATGCGTTGCTTAGCGAGGCGACAGCGTAATTGTCATTGGTCCGTAGGCGTCGGCACTTCGTCGGCGCCCTACGGTGACGTACTCCAAACGCCGTCGGCCCGATGCGCTCACAGCGTAGCACACCTCATGTAGACTATCTATCAGGCCGGTCGTCATGTCGCGGTAGTACCGCGTTGTGATGTCGTAGTGCTCACCGAGGATCGTGCGTTTCACGCCAAGCGATGTGATGTGTCCGATTTGCCGACCGCCCACATCGAGGACTGAGTCCAAGGTCATCACTCGTAGGAGTGTATCCATGTTGGGAGGGGGCTCGTTTTGCGGACTTGTCACGTGACCGATTGTTCGGGTTACGCGCTGAACAGCGCTTATCACCAGGATCGTGTCTTCGTAGGGAACACCGATCTTCAGCGGGCTTTCTCCAGGAGCGGAAGACAAGGTAAAGTTGACCTCATACGGAGCAATAGGCCGTTCCGTCATTGAAAAGTCAGTTGTCTGTGATGACAGACTAAATCCCCGCTGATCGAAGTTGTGTGGCTGTACTGTTTGTCCAAGAACGATCTTGCCAACGTCGTTGATCACAGCATCATACCCATCGACGCGGCTGTATTGTCGCTGACCCGCATGACGGAATGCTCCGCTACTCAAGTCCTGTGCACCCTCGCGCATGACGGTAGAGTCGCGATCAATTGAGAGCGTCATCCGACAGTCATAGTTACCCAAGTGGTCCTTGTCCATCACATCGATTCGCATGTCCGTCGCAACTCGCACAGCACGTCGTCCAACCACATGCTGTTCAGTGACGAGATCAAAGTCGTGCACTTCGCCCACCTTCATCTTGTACACCAGATTATACTCTCGGGGTTGAGCGCCTGCTACATGTGCAAGAATGGCGAAGAGTATCGCAAGCACAACCATGTTCCATGGGAAGGTGTTGTTCATCTCTGCACCTTCATAGCGGTGTCACGAGCTACGTGCAGCGCACCATAGCGAAGTCCGCGAGTCGTCACGCGGAGAGCATTGTAGTCGAGAATCTCGAGAGACTCCGATAAGATCAGTGAGCCCATTGGAATAATATCAGCACGTCGTTCATCAAGCCCAGGAATCGCTCTGAGTTCATCAAGCGACAATGAGCAGAGGTAGTCTGATAACTCAGTCACGCGTTGGCGCGACAAGACATATCCCTCGATACGAGTTGCATCAAATGCAGGCAGTCCGAGATCAATCATCGCCAATGCTGTCGGCGTGCCAGCAGTGGCAACAACGCTTGATGCATGCGATAGGGAAGTAACATGCGGACGGAGTTCTGCACGAACATGCTCGCGCGCTGCGATGCGAGCATCACGCGAGATCGGGTAGGCGTTGGAGTAGCGTTCCATAAAGCGAACAACGCCGATTGAGGTTGATTGCGCGTAATGCACATCACCAGCCGTGCCGCATGCGTACTCGGTTGAGCCCCCGCCGATATCAATCATCAGCGAGAGATCATTGGAAACGCCGACGGCTCCTCCGAACGTAAGTGTGGCCTCTCGATTACCAGGGATCACTTCGATGGGCCATCCTAGCGTTTCTTCAAGCTCTGCACGAACGGCGTCGCCGTTCAGAGCTTCACGAAGTGCGCTTGTTGCAACGGCAGTGACGAACCGTGACGATGACGCTGGCGCAACGCTATGCAGTACATCCCGGAATCGACGCATCGCGTCGAGTCCACGATTGCGTGCCTCCTCACAAATCATCCCGGTCCGATCCAGTCCTTCTCCCAACCGAGGGAGTTCATGAACATCTTCGAGGATCTGAATCGTGCCGTCAGGCAGGATCGACGCGACGACCATCAATGCTGTGTTGGTGCCGATGTCGATACCTGCTGCGATCATGACTGCGACCGAAGCTGTGTTCGTATGGCGTTCACTGTTGTCTGTGCTGCTTCAATGATGTTTGTGCCCGGACCGAAGATCAAGGCAACGCCAGCGTTGTGGAGTTGATCGTAGTCCTTCGGCGGAATGACACCGCCTGCAATCACCATGATATCTGAGGCACCTTCGGTGCGAAGTGCTTCAACAAGCTGAGGAATAAGCGTCTTATGCCCAGCTGCCTGACTTGAGACACCGACGATGTGAACATCATTATCTATCGCCTGACGTGCTGCCTCCTCGGGCGTCGCAAACAAGGGTCCGATATCAACATCAAAGCCAATATCAGCAAACGACGTTGCAATGACCTTGGCGCCGCGATCATGTCCGTCCTGACCAAGCTTAGCTACCAGGATGCGAGGACGACGTCCGAACTCTTGTTCGAACGCAGCAACATCTGCACGCAGAGCGTTATAGGCCGTGTCGTTGGCATACTCTGCACCATAGACACCTTCGATTGTCATAGTGTGTGCCTCATACCGCGTAAATACATCAGCCATGGCATCAGATATCTCACCAACAGTTGCGCGCAGGCGCGCAGCCTGCACAGCGAGCTCGAGAAGATTACCTTCACCTGTACGTGCACCATCACGAAGTGCGTCGAGCGCATGAGCAACTGCCTCGGCATCGCGTGAGGCACGAATCGATGCCAAACGCGTAATCTGCGATTCACGAACGGCCGTATTGTCGATGTCGAGAACGTCGATCTCTGGTTCGTGTGCCAACTGATACTTGTTGACGCCGACAATCACTTCATGTCCTTGATCAATCTTCGCCTGCCGACGAGCAGCAGACTCTTCAATCTTCATCTTGGGGATACCGGCATTGATCGCACGTGTCATCCCACCATACGATTCAACATCTGCAATGATGGTTGATGCCTCACGTACCAACGCTTCTGTGAGCGCTTCCACGTAATACGAACCGCCTAGTGGATCGGCAACCTCAGTGATGTGCGACTCTTCGGCGATGATCAGCTGTGTATTGCGCGCAACGCGTGCTGATTGCTCTGTTGGAAGACCAAGTGCTTCGTCAAACGAGTTCGTATGCAGTGACTGTGTTCCACCGAGCACTGCAGCCATCGCTTCAATCGTTGTTCGGACGATGTTGTTATACGGATCCTGGGCAGAGAGCGACCATCCTGATGTCTGACAGTGCGTGCGAAGAAGCAGGGAGTCGGTCCGCTGAGGATTGAATTGCTTCATCGCCGTTGCCCAGAGAACACGTGCTGCACGGAGCTTGGCTACTTCCATGAAGAAGTTCATGCCAATTGCGAAGAAGAAGGAAAGTCGGGGAGCAAAGGCATCGACACTCATGCCACGTTGCAGTGCAATTCGCACATACTCCATGCCATCGGCGATGGTATATGCTAACTCCTGGACCGCGGTAGCTCCTGCCTCATGCATGTGATAGCCACTGATGGAAATGCTGTTGAAACGGGGCATCTCCTTGCTCGTGTATTCGATGATATCGGCGACGATACGCATCGACGGCTCTGGCGGGTAAATGTAGGTGTTCCGCACCATGAACTCTTTCAGGATGTCGTTCTGGATCGTTCCTGAAAGTTTATCGCGAGAAACGCCTTGTTCTTCGGCCGCGACAATGAACATCGCCAAGATTGGGATTACCGCGCCGTTCATCGTCATCGATACACTCATTGTATCGAGCGGGATCTCGTTGAAGAGGATCTTCATGTCTTCAACAGAATCGATAGCAACGCCCGCCTTACCCACGTCTCCCACCACGCGAGGATGATCGCTATCATAGCCACGGTGGGTAGCCAGATCGAAAGCTACAGAGAGCCCCTTCTGTCCACTCTCGAGCGCTTTCCGGTAGAATGCGTTTGATGCCTCAGCAGTTGAGAACCCCGCATACTGACGGATCGTCCATGGACGATTCGTATACATCGTCGCATACGGTCCGCGGAGATATGGGAACAACCCCGGTAGGGAGTTCACATTGGCAAGCTGATCAAGATCAGCAGCAGTGTACAACGGCTTTACCGTTATCCCTTCGGCAGAGACACGATTGAGTGTGTCTGGATCCTTACCCTTGAGCTCACGCTGTGCGAGTTCCAACCACGGTGTGATATCAGTATTCATCACTGCCTAGCATCGATGATCAATGCGCAAAAATACGCATCGACTGGCTACCGATAGGGTGTATTCATATAGCGCCTGGCCTCCGCGTGGGACTGCGACCAATCGGGCCAATCGAGCACCTTCTTGTAGTGACTGAGCGCTACCGCGCGTTTACCCTGTGCATCATAGATCTGTCCCATGCGCAGGTACGCCTTAACCATCAGACCCGTCGGTTCGTCCTTGTCGAGGACAACACTGGCCTCGTAGCACTTCGACAGATACTTCAGCGCTACTGGGAAATCACGTGACTGCAAACGGCATATGCCGACGTAATAGAGTGCTTCGCGAGCGGCAAGTCGGTCGTAGCCGAATTTCTTATCCATGTACTTTACAAGCACATCCCTCCAGCAGAGCTCTGCGGAATCACGAGGTCCAAGTCCAACAAGACAGCGTCCATAAGCACGTTGAAACGCTGGATTCTTCGGATAGCTCTGATGAAGATCACGAGCATAGATCATGGCTTCGAGAAGATTCCATTCAAAGTCCGTGTAGGCTTGAATGAGAATCACCTTGGCTTCAACTGCGGCATACCGTGCTTGCCGCGCAGCAGCCTTGAGTTGTGCTAGACCAAGTTGCTTGTCACCTGACGGAAGGAACATCATCAGCGTACTCAGCGCTGGACGTCGCTCAGGAATAGCAACCGAGAAGTAATTGTAGATCCCAGTACCCAGCATCACATCGTGATTGCCAGGAGCAATTCGATAGCAATCCTGCAGAATGCCAAGTGCAATACGCCCATCGTCGGCAGCACTGAAATAGTTGTTCCGCGTGATATGGTACCGTCCGCGGAAGCCTATGGCTCCGCCCTTGAAGAAGAGGGCCGCGACATCCTTCGGCATGGAATCAAGACGACGGTCGCATACCGCTAGGACTCGATCGATCTTCTGGAGGAAGAGTCCATCATAGGACGTTGTTTTCTGGTCTAGGTTGATGCGCCACCATTCGACCATCGCATCGAGGAAGTAGCCAGCCGGATGTGTCGGGTATAACGCGATGACCTTAGAAAACTCGTTGTGCGCTTGGTCAAACTCGACGTTGTAAATGAAGCGTATGCCTCGTTGGAGAATCGAGTCACCATCGGATTTCATCGAAACCCATTGCGCTTGTAACGGCGCGACGCTCGCGAGGAGGCAGACGATCAGTATTCGAAGGCTCTTCATAGTGCAAACGTAGTGGTTGAACACAACTAAGTTCAAGACGAAAATGCACGCCGTAATCGTGCAGCGCGTACGTAAGGATCGTAGGGGATAACTCGCGTTAGGAACACCACTGAGAGAGTCAGTACGATGGTCGTGACGTACCCTTCTTCGACACCGAATGTGCCCGTAATCCATGGGCGAAGATCGGATGAGACCGCGTCGGTATTGAGCTTCACAATGCCAACGCCAAGATCAATGCCGCTTACCACACCAAATACAGCAGCGAGGAGAAGATTCCAGACAACATGGAAACCTATCGCGGTCCATAGCGAGGATGTCGTGAGGACCATCCATCCCAGGGCCATACCTGCAAGACCAACATTGACGGTACTGATGATCGATGCACCAGGATTGCCAGCATGGGCTGCTGCAAACAGCGCACTGGTTATCGAAACAGACACAACGGATCCAAAGCGCTCATTGAGGGCCTCGAGGATCGTTCCACGAAAGACGACTTCCTCGCCGATGGCGAACAAAACAATGCTCGTCAGTCCTGGTACGGTTACCGAAGGTGCGGCGAGCGCTTCCATCGAGCCGCCGGCAAGCAGTGCGGCAGATAACACGACGCTTGCGGCGAGGGCTGCCCACAGCACACCATACAACACAAGACGTGGTGACCACGGTGTGGGGAGCAATCCCGATGCTATCATCGTGCTTCCACGTCTTCCATGCTCGATCGCAACTACAGCAATGCAGGCAATTCCGTACATCAGCGCCTGGATGTTGAGTGCATCCTCAGGTTCGAACTCAACAACGAAGATTGCAGCAAACGGTGCACAAATGGCTACCACGAACACCAGAATTCGAACGAGCCAGTGATTCATCATGGATGCATCGCCCTGGTTATGATGACACCAAAGGTCACAGCAACCCACGGAACTAGGTACAGGGAAGTTGGCGCCAGGTTTCGCAACGCGGCGGTGGTTATGCTTGCTGCAAGCAACAGCGCACTCTCTGCTAGCGAACAGTGAAGTCCAACCGATACTACCAACCACAGAAGCACGGACGTAACGCCAATTCGCATTGGCGCGCCAAACCCCACGCGCTGCATCCATGATGATATCATACCAACATGAACGGTAGCCAGCGAAAAGGGCGGCACGAGCGCCACGACTGTAACAGCGGGCGTCGTGTGTAGGTAGTCGTCTCGGAGGAGAGACCGCAAGGTCGCTGCAAGTGCAGTGCCCACGATGCATAACGTACCAAGCACGATGTATGCTGCAACCGGTTCAACGTTAAGCATTGTGACAACGGCGCTGCATGCGAACACAATGTACGTGATCACTAGACGGGTCTCCCAGCGAAGCCCGGACACGTAGGTATGTGACCGAAGGGACATTTAGACAGCTGGTTGTTGAAGCGAAGCAATGTATGCGAGAACGATTGCCTTCATGGCCTCTTCAACTTCTTCGTGTGCGGTTCCCTTGATCATGTGCGCAAGCTGCGGACAGTACGAAGCGTAATCATCTTCACCGCGCCGGCGAATTAGCACTTCGTAGTCATTCGGATCTGTACTTGTAGGTGTTGTCATTGTGATATCTCGTGGTGTTATTTGTTTTGATCGATTTTCTGTTGAATTCGTATCCGTGATGGATCGCGAGCAAGTGCCTGACGCCATGCGGACAGAGCAGCGGCCTGTTCCTGAAGAGCAAGCAGGATATCGCCGAGGTGCTCGTAATGCGTAGCATTTCCACCCACACTAATGGCGCGCTCAATGTAGAAGCGTGCCTCCCGATACTCAGCGAGCTTGTATAACACCCAGGCATAGGTGTCAAGGTAGGCTGGGTTCTGTGGTTCTGATTGAACAGCGCGCCAGGCCATTGCTCGAGCTTCATCCAGACGAGTGTTTCGTTGAGAAAGCGAGTAGCTGAGATTGTTCAATGCAAGCGCATTATCGGGTTCGAGTCGAAGAGCACGACGATATAGTGCATCAGAGCTATCAGCCATGCCTCGTTGATCATACAGGATTGCGAGCTGCACCCATGCGTCTACCATGCGCGGGTCAAGTTCGACGGCTGCCGTGTAGTATGAGATCGCATCGTCATCGCGATCAAGCTCGATGCTTGCACCACCAAGCATGAATGCGAAACGAGCATCGGATGGATACCTCCGCAGTCCTTCGAGCAGATAGTCAACGGCAAGAGCCGGATAGTTGCGAAGGATATAGATTCGTCCTACCTCGAGGTAACTCTCAACGCGATGATTCGAAGCAAGTACGGTTTGATTGAACAAGGACCGTGAGCGTGTTGTGTCGTCGAGAGCAACGCTTACCGTTCCTGCCAAGGCCATAACTGGCCACACGTTGGCAAAGTTTGCTAAGGCATCATCGAGCAGGGGAGTAATGGCATCTGCGTGTAGAGCCATGACGAGAGAATCTTCGAGTAAGCTCGTGAACGTCACGCCCCAAATTCGTGCACTGCGTTCGAGTTCTGGATCGCTCCGTTTCCATTGCGAAAGCACGGCATTGAGTTCGGGGAACATCGCCTCGCGTACAAACACTTCGCAGGAGCGAGCGGCAATCTGTGGGTCGAAGGGATCCGCTGTTCGTGCGCGGTCCAGCGAGCGAAGTACGCCCTTTGTATCGCGTCGCCGCTCGTACAGGTCGGCCAGGCGCAACAGCAATGTAGGATCTGGTTGTGACGCACTGAGACGTTCAAACATCTCAATAGCTTTAGCTGCATTTCGCGGCTCGTACAAGCGCCCAAGCGTATAGAGCTGGCGTCGTGTAGGATTGAGCGTCAGAATCCTCTCGTAGGCGGCTATACCTTCATCGTACCTGCCTCGAAGAACCTCGATCTCCGCTATAAGCTCCCAGATATCACGCGACGTTGAGTCGCGTTGAACAGCAGCGTCGGCATACTCAAGCGCGAGCTCAAGCTTGCGAAGCTCAAAGTAGCTACGTGCAATTGCAGCCAGTGTCACGGCCGATGAATCATACCGGAGTGCTTGTTGGAACTCGAGTATTGCTTCAGCGTGACGATTACCTTGAATCTGGAGCGTTGTGCCATTGATGAACAGCTCACGAGCCTTGCGATCACGCTCGAGAGAATCGAGCGGTTGCGCTACGGCGTAAGCTGTCGATACGCAGATAGCAATACAGCAGAGGGCTGCAGTACGTATTGCGAGGGCGTGTGAGCGTTGGAAGCGTTTCATCGTGTATGATGACGTACCAATGGGTCGTTTTATGACATCGTATCAACGAAAAAAGGCCGCGTGGCGGCCTTTTTATTGAACGCAGCCCACGGAGTGGGGCGTTACGATTTTACTTCGCAGCGCGCTTCTTCATCGCTGTGTAGCCCACCTTGTCAAGCGTCTTGAGGGCGCTTGCGGTGATCTTCACAGTTACCCAGCGACCTTCTTCAGGTACCCAGATGCGCTTCTTTTGGATGTTAGGAAGGAAACGGCGACGTGTCTTATTGTTTGCGTGCGACACATTATTGCCGTACATCACACCAACACCAGTCAGTTCACAGCGACGAGCCATGATTGGGACTCCAAATACGATTCGTTAGAAACAAGTGGACAAGTTTACGGAACTCTTGAAGATAAAGCAAGTACCGTGCCAGCAATCACTTGACAGTGGTTCATGCGATTGTTCGGCGCATGACCAGCCTGGGTCCTTACTTCACGCCCCGAATGATCCGTATCGCAGGCCTCTAAAAACCGTATTTTTGAGGTTTCGCCGCACCAAATCCACACTGTGAAGCCCCTTTCTCAATCGCAAACGCCGCCAACATCCACACAAAAGGTTGTGTCGATCACAGGTGCCCGCGTCAACAACCTCAAGAATGTTGATGTGACGATTCCCCGGAACGCCCTTACTGTTATCACGGGGCTATCAGGGTCCGGCAAGTCGAGTCTCGCATTCGATACGCTCTATGCTGAGGGACAACGTCGGTTCGTGGAATCACTGAGTGCATATGCCAGGCAGTTTCTCGATCGCATGAATAAGCCGGATGTAGATGCGATTCATGGTTTGCCTCCGGCCGTGGCAATTGAGCAACAGACCTTTGCGAAGAACCCGCGTTCGACAGTTGGAACAACGACGGAGATCTATGACTTCCTCCGTCTGCTGTATGGTCGCATTGGAATGGTGATTGACAAGGAGACGGGCGAAGTAATCCGGAAGGATAATCCGCAGTCGGTGACGACGCATCTCCAGTCGACGCTTGCCGGTGCTCGCATTTATATCTTGGCTGAACTACCACAAGAACATGCTGAACTTGATATCGTCCGTGAGGGCCTTCGTGCGAAGGGGTTCTCACGTCTCGTTCTGGGATCGTCAACAGAGATCCTTGAACTTGATGATGTGAGTGAGTTCCCAGCAACAGGCATGGCGGTGTATGTCCTCGTTGATCGCATCGTGATCAAAGATGATGACGAGACGCAAACGCGTCTCATGGACTCTATCGAACAGGCGTTTGAGGCGGGGAGCGGACGTTGTGTTGTGCGCGATGTGAAGACGGGTGCAGATCATTTCTTCTCCTCACGGTTTGAAAGCGCACGAACAGGCACGCAGTACATCGAACCTGAGCCTCGATTGTTCTCGTTTAATAGTCCATTCGGTGCATGTCCAACATGCCAAGGCTTCGGAAGAAGTGTTGGTGTTGACATGAATCTTGTTGTTCCTGATACGAATTTGAGTCTACGCCGTGGTGCATTGCACCCGTTTCGCGGTGAGACATTTGGTGCATATCTCAAGACATTGATTTCGGAAGCACCCCTCGAAGACATTCCGCTCGATGTGCCATTCTACAAGCTCACTGATGAGCAACGTCATGCCGTGATGGCAGGCTTTGGACGCTACATCGGGGTCGATGGGTTCTTCCGGATGCTCGAAGAAAAGACCTACAAGACGCATTATCGCGTGATGCTGAGTCGCTATCGCGGTTACACGGCTTGCACGAAGTGTGAAGGCTCGCGTCTCCGTACGGCTGCGCGTCAAGCGTTCGTTGGTGGTGTAAACATCCCACACGTTGTAGCGATGACGTTGGGTGAAGCGCGTGATCATTTCGATCATTTGATGCTCACGCCATTCGAGGAGTCAATCGTCGGACAGATACTTGCGGAGATCCGACGCCGACTTCACGTGCTCTGTGATATCGGACTCGAGTACCTTACGCTTGATCGTTTGTCGCACACGCTTTCTGGTGGTGAATCACAGCGAATAAATCTCGCAACATCGCTTGGATCGGCCCTTGTTGGCACGCTCTATGTGCTCGACGAACCAAGCATCGGTCTTCACCCGCGTGATACAGATCGTTTGCTCTCCATTCTGCAACAATTGCGCGGACTGGGCAATACGGTCGTGATCGTCGAGCACGATCTCGATGTTATTCGCACAGCAGATTATATCGTTGACATCGGCCCTGGTGCCGGTGAGCAGGGCGGTGAAGTTGTCTACCAAGGTTCACTGACAACCATGATCGAGCGCGGCGAAAGCCTCACGGCAGAGTATCTGCGTGGTACGCGATCAGTACCTGTGAAGAAGACCTATCGCAAGGGTAATGGACGTCAGATCACGGTGCGCAAACCGCATCATCATAACCTTCGTGGTGACGACGTCTCAATTCCACTCGGAACAATGACTGTCGTCACTGGCGTATCTGGATCCGGAAAGAGCTCTCTTGTGCACGACGTGCTCTATGCAGGCGTGCAGCGCATGTTCGGGGGGTACTCTGGCGAAGTGGGCCAATGCGAACGCATCGATGGATTGGAGCACATCACCGGTATTGAGATGATCGATCAAACACCGATTGGACGCTCAAGCCGCTCGACACCAGCAACGTACACGAAGATCTTCGATGCGATTCGCGATGTCTTCGCATCGACACAATCAGCCAAGCAACTCGGCTGGCGGCCCGGACATTTTTCGTTCAATGTTGCCGGTGGTCGATGTGATGTGTGTGAAGGGGCGGGCACAGTTACGATCGAAATGCAGTTCCTTCCCGACATTGAACTTCCGTGTGAGAGCTGCCTGGGCTCGCGGTACAAACGTGATGCACAACACATCCTGTACAAGGGTAAGTCGATCATTGATGTGTTAGGAATGACCGTCGAAGAAGCAATCGGTCACTTCGACGAGTATCCACGCATCGTCTCGAAACTTCGCATTCTTCGTGATGTCGGTCTCGGTTACATTCGCCTTGGTCAACCCTCAACACACCTCAGTGGTGGCGAAGCACAGCGTATCAAGCTCGCATCACATCTGGACACGCAGGCACAAGGGTCGGTTCTCTTTATGTTCGATGAACCAACCACGGGACTGCATGTTCATGACGTATCAGCGCTTATAGACGCGTTTAACAAGCTCGTTGATCAGGGGCATACATTGGTTGTGATTGAGCATAACGTTCATGTTATGGCTGCAGCCGACTGGATCATCGATATGGGCCCTGGTGGAGGTAATCAGGGTGGTCGTGTTGTCGCAACCGGAACGCCGTCGTCTGTCGCTGCCGTCGAAGGTTCCTTTACAGGACAAGCCCTACATAAACTGTTCGCTGAGCGCGGCACTTCCGTTCGGAAGAAACGAGCGAGTTCAACGTCGTGAACGGACGCTCGATCATACGCATGATCATGAGTCTCGCGCTCGTTGGAGGAGCGTTGTGGTTCTTGCTGCGCGGAGTAGATCTCGCAGACGTCGCGTCGTATATGGGACAATCGAATCTTCTTGTGCTTGCCGGAACGGTACCCTTGATTGTTCTGTCGCATGTCGTTCGAGCGATCCGCTGGCGCATTCTTTTACGTCCCGCTGCTCCGCACGTTCGGATCTCGACCGCGTTTTCGTCAGTGATGATTGGGTATGCTGCCAATACTGTGATTCCGCGACTGGGCGAAGTGATTCGTCCGTGGATCTTTGCACAACGTGAACAGATACCACTTCCATTGTCGATGAGTAGCGTCGTCGTGGAACGTGTCATCGACGTCCTCACGCTTCTTATCTCAATCGTCGGTGTTGTCCTTATCGCACCTGAGGCTGTACATCAGGTACTTCCTGGCATGACGATGGAGACACTGACAATGCGTCTCGGCATCCCTGCACTTGTCCTTGTTGCATTCCTCGTCGTTGTCGTATTCACGAATGTGGGTCCGGCGCTCGTGCGACTCACAGTGGGGAAGTGGAATGCTAACGTGGCAGATCGACTCCATAGCATCCTTGCAAGCGTACGTGATGGTATGCGCGCCGTGCGGGAGCCAAAGCTTTATGCATCGATCATCGCGCTATCGATAATGATCTGGATGTTCTACGTTCTCCCAATTTGGCTCACTGCCCAGGCGATGCCGTTTTCTTCGGCACAGTCGCTCACGATGTGGGAGGCTACGGTGTTGCTCTTGGTTGTGTCGGTTGGTGTTACGATTGCCCCAACACCAGGTGCCTTCGGAGTGTATCAGAGTTTCGCCCAGGTTGGTCTGATGGCGTTGACATCTGCTACGGCATCGGAGGCTCTCGCCTTTGCCATGATCGCCTGGATGGTGAACTATGGCATCTCGTTTGTCGTTGGTGGCTGTTGCTGGCTCTATGAGAGTCGCAACGGCATCACGTTCGCTTCACTTCGAAATCTTCAAAATTCATCTTCATCATCATGACAACAGATACGACTCCCGCTGTTCACGAGACAGACGTTATCATCATCGGTGCCGGACCATGTGGTCTGTTTACCGTGTTTGAGGCCGGATTGCTTAAGTGGAAGTGTCACCTGATTGATTACCTCCCACTTCCGGGTGGCCAGTGCACGGAGATCTACCCGAAAAAGCCGATCTACGACATTCCTGGTTTTCCGTCGGTACTCGCTGGTGAGCTGGTTGAGAATCTTCTCAAGCAGGGCGAGCCATTCCACCCAACATTTACGCTGGGTGAGCGTGCAGACGCACTTGAACGTCTCGACGATGGCCGATTCTGCGTCACGACCTCCCGTGGCAGCGTTATCACAGGCAAAACGGTGTTCCTCGCTGGTGGCCTTGGTTGCTTCGAACCGCGCAAGCCGACGATTGCATCGTTGCCGACCTACGAAGACAATGGGGTTGAGTACATCATCAAGGATCCCGAGTTCTATCGAGGCAAGCGCGTCATCATCGGTGGCGGGGGAGATTCGGCACTCGATTGGACAATCGTACTGGCCGACATTGCCTCCCACGTCACAATGATCCACAGAAGCGCACAGTTTCGTGCGGCTCCCGATTCAGTTGCAAAGGCTCAGGCGTTGGCCGATGCTGGACGCATCACGCTTATCACAGATGCGCAAGTAACAGACCTACATGGCGACGGAGCGCTCCAAAGCGTGACCATCACGCATAACGACGCATCAACGCGTCAGATTGACGTTGATCACTTTGTACCGTTGTTCGGCTTGTCCCCAAAACTCGGTCCAATTGCCGATTGGGGTCTCTCGCTTGAGAAGAATGCCGTGACTGTCGATCCGCTCACGTTTCAGACGAGCACGCCGGGCATCTATGCCGTTGGCGACATTAGTGAGTACCCAAACAAGCTTAAGTTGATTCTCTGCGGATTCCACGAGGCCGCCGTTGCGCTCAATTACGAATTCCAGCGCCAGCACCCAGAGAAGAAGCACGTGATCAAGTACACCACGGTATCTGGTGTAGGATCGCTGCCGTAAACGAGCTGTTAACCAGTTGAATTATCAGCGTGTTGCGCCTGCAGTCTTACGAAGTACTGCAGGTGCAACAACGATGATTGTGGCAAAGAGCCACGTAGATACGACGCCATTGAGAAGGAAGTTTCCAGCATCGCGATAGAACGCGAGGCCTGCGGCATAGCACGCGACAAGTCCTTCAATTGTCATCGGATAGAAGCCGCCGTTCAACCAAACTGCGAAGTTGGTTACGAGGAAGAATCCAACGGCGCTCAGCGTACCGCCCGCGAGAACGAGCGAGCTTGGCTTCCACGACCGCATGGCATGGCCGGCCAGGGCGATTGCTGCGACAGATCCATAGACCCACGGTTGCGTAGCATGTATGGCGTATTCAGCGCCCATGATGAACCCTAATGCAAGATCCGAAAGGATCATTGCTACGAGCGGCACGAACAGCGACCTCAGACGGTCAGCCGCAAGCGCACCACCAACGAGTGCGATCGCCATCACCGGCGTAAAGTTCGGCCAGTGTGGGATTACTCGGAACGCGGCAACGACGGCAATTGTCATCAGCGTTGTTCGGTCAAGGCGAAGATTCATGATGGGCTCCGAGAAGTTCGTCACCGATATCAACAGGGAGTATCCCATGATATCGCTTAGTTTACATAATGCAGATTATATTTCAATCTGAAGGGGTTCCTGGTGTTGAATCAGCGGTGATTCTTAACCATTAACCTTATTGCTTGTCAAGGCGTTAGTCACTTGATCTGCAGCATCTTGAAGCGTTGCCGCAACCAAGAAGTTGAGACCAGACTTCTGAAGGATTTCGCGGGCTTCGACTGCATTTGTACCATCGAGACGCACGATAACTGGCACGGTAACCGTGACTTGCTCGAGCGCCTGAAGGATGCCATTTGCGACCCGGTCGCAACGCACAATGCCACCGAAGATGTTAATCAGAAGTGCTTCGACGTGCGGATCACTCATCATGATGCGGAACGCATTTGCGATACGCTCAACGTTCGCTCCACCACCCACGTCCAGGAAGTTTGCCGGCTTACCACCAGCAAGCTGGATGATATCCATGGTACCCATCGCCAAGCCGGCTCCGTTAACCATGCAACCCACGTTACCGTCCAACTTGATGTAGTTCAGGTTGTACTTGCCAGCTTCGACTTCGAGTGGATCTTCTTCTGTGATGTCGCGAAGTTCCGCCCAGTGTGGATGACGGTATTCGGCGTTATCGTCAAAATTGACCTTCGCATCAAGCGCGATAAACTCGCCATCCTTGGTTGCTACCAGTGGATTGACTTCCAACATGCTGCAATCCATTGCATCGTAGGCATGGTACAGCTTGGTGATGAAGCTGACAAAGCTCTTGTATTCCTGACCCGAGAGGCCCAGACCGAATGCCAGCTCACGGGCTTGGAACGGCATGAAACCCGATGTTGGGTCGACATGCACCTTGATGAGCTTTTCTGGTGTCTCTTCAGCGACGGTCTCGATATCGACGCCGCCTTCTGTAGAAACCATGATGAGGTTCCGACCACATCCACGATCAAGCAGGATCGAGCAGTAATACTCGTGACCAATGTTGCAGCCTTCCTCAATCAGAACGCGGCGAACAGTCTTTCCTTCTTGTCCTGTCTGGATCGTGATCAGCGTGTTGCCGAGCAGACCCTCTGCGATCTTCGTTGCTTCGTCAGCAAGATTTCCCTGTGTGATAACAGTGACACCACGAAGCCCCTTACCATTTACTTCAATGGCAGCGCCTGTCGAGGCATCATGCACTGTCCCCTTTCCACGTCCACCCGCATGGATTTGCGCCTTGACGACCAACGCGCCAACTCCATGTGCGACAAAGTCGGAGTATGCTACTGCACCAGCCTCAACTGCAGAGGTAACGGCCTTGCCACGAAGGACGGGCACACCGTAATGTCGCAGGAGGTCTTTGGCTTGATATTCATGAATGTTCATGTGATCCTCAATGGGGTGGAATTTCGCGTCGTACTTTTGTGCGGCTACAAAATTACGGAACCTGCGCGGTAATCGCGAACAAGCAATCATCCACATGAACATCGCCCGATATTATCTCTCGGCTACCGTCCTGATTCTGGCCTGGCTCACCCTCCGTCCGGTGATCCTCACAGAGGACATGTCGCCGGGTAGCGAAGCCAATCCCATTCGGCTTATGCTCACCCCGTCGACCGACGCTCATGCCATTATCCAGGACGGCGACAAGCTTGCCGACTTTCTGCACGCACGAACGGGTCTGCATGTGCAGGTTTCGGTTCCGAACTACTATATCACTGTGGTGGAGGCCTTTGGCACGGGGCGTGCCGACATGGCCATCATGAATACGTTTTCGTATTTGCTGGCGCACGCGAAGTACGGAGCACAGGCAAGCCTGCGTGTGGCACGTCGATACGGTGAGCTTACCTACCGGGGTGAGTTTATCGTGCGCGCCGACGCAGGGATCGATTCCTTGCAGCAACTCAACGGCAAGACCATCGCCTATGTCGACCCGTCATCTACGTCAGGATACATCTATCCCAAGGAAATGCTCCGTCGCATCGGCGTGCGCCCTCGTGAGGAGATGTTTGCCAATGGACACAACCAAGTCGTTACCAAGGTGTATCAGGGGGATGTCGATGCTGGTGCCGTCTTCTTCTCACGCCCAGACACGGTGACGGGCGAACAGCTTGACGCCCGCGCGAAGGTGGTGACGGAGTACCCTGATGTGTATTCGCGTGTAAAGGTTTTGGCGCTAACCGACGAGATTCCGAATGATCCAGTCGTGACGCGTAAGGGGCTACCAAATGACGTGCGCGAGAAGCTCATCGCTGCCCTGCTTGATTTCCAATCAACACCAGAGGGTAAGCGGGCATTGGTGACGATTGCAAGTATCGAAGGCTTTGTCCCGACGACAGATGCCGAGTACGACGGCGTCCGCGCGCTTGTTGCACGCTATGGCGTTGATGTCGAGGGTACTCTGCGGAAGAAAAAGCGCTAAGCGTTTGTACGGGCTTAGCTCGTGAGCTTGCGTGCGAATGCGGTAACGCCGCGCGCAACACCCGTAACAAGCGATGCAAGGTCTTCCAGCGCTGGCCGTACACGGGCAATAAGGCTTTGTTCAAGTTCGCGAACATCGTCGGCGATTGCCGCGATGTTGCGCACGCCACCACCGAGGGTGTCGACCTGCTCCTCGAGCTTCCGCAAGGAAGAATTTGCGCGATCTAGAGCCTCACTGGTCTTCGCCAGCACGGGGATGGCTTGTTCCTTCACCTGATGAACATCGCGCTGCATCGACTCGACGGTCTCGGTCATGCGTTCGATATTCGCGCTAGCCTTGATAAGGACTACAGCCGCTACAACCGCGAGAATCGTGATTGCTCCGAGAGCGACATACAGAAACAGAAGTAGTGTGGCGTCCATTGCTTATTGAAACTCCGAACGGAATGCATCATCCCCTGCCTTGGTTGCGTCACTGACCCGCGAAGCACGGTTCTTTGCATCGCGGAGCACTTGCTCGGCATTCGACATGAGGTTATCCGCTTGATGGCGCGCAGTCGACACGATACGCTCAGCTGCGATCCGGCCTTCGTTTACGACGTCGTCAAAGCCTGAATGGGCAGTTTGTGCGCCACCTGTTGCTTTGTTGAACATCTGCTGTGCCTTATCGACAACCTCTTCGGTGCGATCGGCAATGTCACGACGCAATTCACGCCCACTCTTCGGCGCAAACAGCAATGCAACAACGGCTCCTACGGCACCACCAACAACGGCGCCAATGAGGAATCCTTTTGAATACGATGAGTTGTTGTCTTCCATTGCAGTCTCCTTCCGATTTGGTGTCACCATTGTTCTGGGAGGGTAAGGGGCTTGAGCTGTGCCTGAAGAATGATCTCGGCAATCTCTCGAACGGCACCATTGCCACCCGTGGCTCGGGCGATGTAGTGTGCCCGCTGCTGAATTGCCTCGACCGCGTCAGACGGACATGCTGCTAGTCCGCATAATCCCATAACGTGCAGGTCGTTAACGTCGTCGCCAATATACGCAATGCATTCAGGCGACACCGACAGACGACGGGAAAGGTCGAGGAATGTTGCAGACTTGTCATGACACCCCATGATCACATGGGGAATTTTGAGTTTTGCGGCTCGGGTCGTGACGATAGGCGTATCCTCGCTTGTGATGATCGCCAACTGAATGTCGGCACGTCGTAGCAATGTGAGCCCCATTCCGTCGCGCGTGCTAAAGCGCTTGAGCGCTTCACCTTGAGGACCATAGTACATGGCTCCATCGGTAAGTGTGCCGTCCACATCCATGACGACGAGTTGTATACGCGCTGCGCGCTCTTGCAAGGTCACTCGATACCTCTTTGGTCAATCGTGTGGTTCAATCAATGCGTAGTTTTGTGCTCAAATTACGGATAGGAAGTGCATGCCGAAGCGTTACGTTCTTCTCACGTTGTCGATTCCTGAAGAGGACATGGACCTCGCGATGGGTGTTCTTAGTGGCTATCCCCTGCTTGGGGTGGAGCAAGGGCTCGACGCGTGCACCGTATGTTTCGAGCAAAATGACTGGCAACAAGGCTACGAGAATTCAATCGTAGCTGAACTGCAGCAGGTTGGCGTCGCCGTGGAGCTTGTTAAGCTCAGTACGGAAGAAGATCAGAATTGGAATGCCGAATGGGAGGCAAGTATCGATCCGGTGGTTGTCAACGAGCGGATCATTATTGTTCCCGAATGGCGTGCAGAAGAATTCTCGTATCCGATGACGCTCGTTATTACCCCGAAAATGTCCTTTGGTACGGGGCATCATGCGACAACACGGATGATGTGCCGTTTGATGGAAGTCTACGCTAAGCCAGGCGACACCTGGATTGACGTTGGAACGGGCACGGGCGTGCTCGCCATTATGGCGGCAAAGCTGGGTGCGACGAGCGTTTATGCCTTCGACAACAATGAGTGGTCAATCGTCAATAGCCAAGAGAACGTTGCACGTAACGCGGTCGAGCATATCGTCCGCCTTGAACAAGTTGAACTCCAAGATGTGCAACTACCCCGATGCAATGGACTCGCAGCTAATCTCTATCGACACCTTGTTATTCCCTACGCCCTAGCGTTCATTGATGCCGTTGAACCAGGCGGTATCATTCTCGTTTCGGGAATCCTCAAGTACGACCGCGATGACGTCGCTGCGCCATTTCTTGAAGCTGGATGTACGTTGGTGGACGAACTCGCTGAAACCGAGTGGTGTGCACTGGCATTAACAACACCAACAACGTAATGTCGACGCGTAAACCTCAACGAGTGTGGATCTCGGTTCTTCTCGGCGTTGTCTTTGGTGCCGCGCTCATTCTTGTCGTGCTCAACGGCGGACAATGCGAGCGCTACGAACGAAAGATGGAGCGACAGAAGATGATGCGAGACTACCTCGACTCGATGCGGAAACAGAGGAAGTAACTTCCTCACACGATTCGACGTCTCACCGACACCTATGGCCCAACTGCGTACCGACGTATCAACGATCACGGAAATCCTCCGAACGTCACCGATTGTGCTGCAGAGCGCTCAAGCGCTCATGCGCGATACGACGATTTCGATTAAGACGTTGCGTGGTTCAGCTAAGGCCGCATTTATATCGGCTTTGTGCTCACTCGGTGACCTTCCGTTCGTCATCATTGTGTCGAGCGACGACGAGGTCGATGCCTACGTCCATGATGTCGGTTTACTTCTTGCAGCACATCGCGTCGTTGGTATTCATGGAGCAACAAAGCATAGCGCACTTGCAAGTGGTGGAATTGTCCACCACGAGCAAGTAGATGCTCTAACGCGCCTGCGAAGTGATAGCACCGAGCCCTACGTTGTGATTCTCTCGGTCGCAGCACTCGGACTCGCAATGCCGTCTACCGGCATGTTGGAGGGCGCGCAATGGACGATTGAGCGATCATCGGAGCGCAACTATGATGCGCTCATTACCGACTTGGCGTTGGCCGGATTTGAGCGCACAGATTTCGTGAGCAAACCTGGTGAGCTTGCCATCCGTGGCGGTATCGTAGATGTCTTCCCCAGCGGATGGGATAACCCTCTCCGGATCGAATTCTTCGGCAACACGATTGAGTCGATTCGAGAATTCGAGCCCCTTTCTCAGCGCTCCATTCGTGAACATACCTCGGTCACATTCCTCGCCCATGTGTTTCATGACGATGATCCGTCGTTAACCTCGACCATCTTGGATCACCTGCCGAGTGAGACCGTGATGGTGCTCGATGAGCCTGAGGCGATCGAAGCAGAAGCGCACGCGAGAGACCTCACGCTGGATGTTGCAACACGCGCCACCTACACCATTCGCATCAATCCACTTGGTGCAGTAACGCATGAAGCGCAGACACTTGTTCAGCCGCCGAGTAATGGCTCGCTTGAGCACCTTCTGCAGACGGCGTCCCGCGTGCAACGTAAGTCGTACAAGGTTTTCATTGGTGGAGAAGGACGGCAGAACTCGCGACGTCTGCGTGAGTTATGTGATGCATTCGCCGATCAGGTTGAGTTGGAAGCGGAGGACGACGGAATCGCTCTCCATCGCGTCATAGCAGGGATAACCTGGCTGCCGGTATCACTCACATCAGGCTTTCTCTGGGAAAATCTAGCACTTGCTGTCTTCACCGAACATCAGGTGTTTGGACGTCAACGGAGCCAACGCCGGACGTCGCGCCAGGATTCGGGTATGTCGCTGCGCGACATTCAACAGCTCCACCGAGGTGATCTCGTCGTACATGCCGATAAGGGTATTGGACGATTTGATGGTCTTGAAACAATCGTGATTAATGGTGCTCAGGTTGAGTGTGTAAAGCTCACATTCGATGGCGGCGACAACCTGTTTGTGCACCTGAACTACGTGCATAAACTCTCGAAGTATGCATCCGAAGAGGGTTCGGTCCCGAAGCTAAGCAAGCTCGGATCTGCTGAGTGGGAACGCAAGAAGGCGCGCGCGAAGAAGCGCATCAAAGACATCGCTCGTGATCTGATCAAGCTCTATGCGCAACGTAAGTCGCAGGCTGGCTATGGCTACCCAGTCGATACCGTCTGGCAGAAAGAGTTTGAAGCTTCGTTCCAATACGAGGATACGGTCGACCAAGCGCGCGCCACAGCTGAGGTCAAACACGATATGGAGCTACCCACTCCGATGGATCGACTGGTCTGTGGAGATGTGGGCTTTGGAAAAACAGAGATCGCCGTCCGCGCCGCATTCAAAGCAGCACAGTCCGGACGTCAGGTTGCTGTTCTCGTGCCCACAACCATCCTTGCTGAGCAACATGGTGTAACGTTCCGTGATCGTCTGCATCGATATCCTGTGAGGATCGATGTTCTCTCGCGTTTTCGTTCAAAGGTGGAACAGAAGGATATTCTTGAGCGCGTTCATACTGGCGGTGCAGATATCGTGATCGGTACGCATCGACTTCTCAGTAAGGATGTTGCATTCAAGAACCTCGGTTTGCTGATCATCGATGAAGAACATCGGTTTGGTGTGGCAGCAAAAGAAAAACTCCGTCAGCTTCGTGCTACCATCGATACGTTGACACTCACGGCAACACCGATTCCGCGCACCTTAAACTTCTCCCTCATGGGAGCACGCGATCTCTCGGTGATTGAAACGCCCCCTCGCAACCGCTTGCCTATTCGCACGGAGATCCTTCAATGGGAGGATGCCGTTCTACGTGAGGCACTCCTGCGAGAGCTTGAGCGCGGTGGACAGGTGTTTGTGGTGACTGATCGCATCACGGATATGGATAAGCTCATGATGAAAATCAAGATGCTTGTCCCGACACTGCGCGTGACAATGGCGCACGGACAGATGGAGTCTGATGCACTCGAAGATGTGATGGAAGCGTTCCTCGAGCGAAAGTTTGATGTCTTGATTGCCACGAAGATCATTGAGTCCGGACTCGACATCCCGAACGCGAACACGATGATCATTGAGAACGCCGATAATTTCGGACTCGCCGAGCTATACCAGCTTCGGGGTCGTGTTGGACGTTCCAATATTCAGGCATACTGCTACTTGCTGATTCCCCCACCGCATACGCTCTCACGTATGGCGTTGCGCCGTTTGCAGGCGCTCGAAGAATACACCGATTTGGGATCTGGATTCCAGTTGGCAATGCGTGACCTTGAGATTCGCGGTGCTGGAAATCTTCTCGGTGGTGAGCAGAGTGGATTCATCCTTGACATGGGCTTTGAGCTCTACCAGAAGATTCTCGACGAGGCCGTTGAAGAGCTTAAACACGATGAGTTTGCCGAACTCTTCGCCGGAAGTAAGGAGCTCGTACGTGACTTCTCGAATGAGGATATTGCCGTCGAGCTTGATGCAGATGCACTTCTCCCGCGAAGCTACATCCCAGCGGATACTGAGCGCTTTGACGTGTATAAGCGCCTCTACAACGCGCACGATATCATCGAAGTTGATCGTGTCTATGATGAACTTCGTGATCGCTTTGGTCCACTTCCACACGAAGTTGAGGAGTTGCTGTTTGCTGTCAAGCTTCGGATTCTCGCTCTTCCTTCTGGTATTGTGCGTGTCAATGTTCGACGTGAACGCCTGGTAATGGAGCTCCCGCCTGACGGTAATGCCGCGTGGTACGCTCATGTGTTCAAGCGTCTACTCCACGCACTCACAACGATGCCAAACGCAAAGTTTGTGCAGCAGGGTAAGCGCTTGATCATTGATGTCGCACTGGGCAATCGTGACGAAGCACTATCGGTCGTTGCACACCTTACGAAGGTTGCTACGACGCGCGATGAAGAACGTGATGTAGAGGAGCATGTATGATCGTCTTGGCAATTGAAACCTCGGGGAATGTATGCGGTGCAGCCGTCGCAATCGATGGAGCACTTGTGTCGTCATCGGAGATCATCCGCGATGCGGCACATGATGCATTTCTTCCAGAGGTCGTGAATTCCGCAATTCGATTCGCCGACGTCTCAATGGAGAAGATCGATATCGTTGCCATCTCAGCAGGCCCTGGTTCATTCACAGGACTGCGGATTGGTGCTTCGTTTGTTAAGGGGCTCGCATTCGGCGGAACCCCACGGATCCTTCCTGTACCAACACTCACATCACTGCATGTGGCTGCCCGCGAGGTTGCACTCCTCTCGGGAGCACAGACTATCACATCGATCATTCCCTCGCACCGAGACCTGTATTACGTGGTCCAGGCGCCATGTTCGGATGTCGTGCATGAGCAAGCTGTGTTGGTATGTACCGCCGCAGATGTCGAAGCACGCATAACGCCTGAGACGTTTGTTGTTGGGCCTGGTGCAAAACACTTCACGCCGACACCGGTGAGTGGCCTCACACGATTGTCGGCGCGATTCGTAGCGTTTGCGAGTTGGCACATGCTTGAAGCAGGAGTGCCGTGCGTCGATGTCGATGCATTCGTCCCGCAGTACCAGCAGGACTTCATTCCTCGATAATCGACGATGTTAGAGTGCTTTGAGGAACGTCTCGATCTCGGCAACATCTTGGTTGCTGAGCTTCTTGCCGAGCTGATGCCAGCCCATGAGTTCGATGGCCTTCGACAGAGTCGGTACGCTACCATCATGGAAGTACGGCTTCGTTCGCGCTGCGAGGCGCAATGACGGCACCTTGAACATCAGGCTGTCGGCTGGGTCCTTCGTAACGTTATAGCGTCCGGGATCGGACGTCGCATACGGCTGCACGTTGCCCAGCTTTTGGAGACCGTTGCCGCCAAACAGTGGACCGTTATGACATGAAATGCAACCCGTGTTGATGAAGGTGTGCATGCCACGGCGCTCCGACATGGTAAGCGCGGCAGTGTCGCCTGTAATCCACTTGTCAAATCGCGATGGTGCAATCAATGTGCGCTCAAAGGCAGCAATAGCCTTCGCAACGTTGTCAAACGTCACAGGTGATGGTTGTTCTGGGAATGCCTCAGCAAACAGTCCAGGGTATTCCGCCGTCTTCCTGAGCTTCGCCTCGACAGCCGCAGGTTCCGGCATGGCCATCTCAGCTGGGTTGCAAATTGGACCCTTCGCCTGCTCGATCAGGTCGGCAGCACGTCCATCCCAAAACTGCATCGCATGAAAACCAGCATTAAATACTGTCGGTGAATTTCGCGTACCACGTCCACCAAGCGCACCTTCTGACGTCACCTCGTTGTCGACGCCGGCAGCTCCGTTGGAAACGTCGTGACACGTATTACACGATTGCTTGTCGTTCACGGAAAGGCGCTTGTCGAAGTACAACGATTTACCAAGCGCGATCATCTCGGCAGTTGTACCCTCATGACCAGGCATCACGTCTGGCAGAACGGCAAACACACCAGCAGCCATTGACCGAAGCTCTGTTTCCTCAGCACCGGAAAGTGCGCGGATAACTTCCTTGGGTTCTTGTGTATCGCCGGGCTTGCCACATGCTGTGACGAGAACTGCGAGGGCGATCGCGAATACAGTGCGTGCAGGGAACATATCCGTAACCTTTCTCATGGTGTCAGCCTACGCATAATTAAAGTGTGTCGTAGACCGCTAAAATGCGAATGTCAGCCCAACAAAAACGGTGGGTAAATGGTTCCTATGCATCACGATGAATGGTCGTAGTTTCGTAGGTCTTGTTCACACAAACTCCCCCCCGTCATGATTGAACGCTATACACGGCCCGATATGGGCGCTATCTGGTCTGACCACAACAAGTACTCCATTTGGCTTGAGATCGAAATACTGGCTTGCGAGGCGCAGGCGGAGCTCGGAGTGATCCCGAAGGACGCCGTTCGTGAGATTCGTGAAAAGGCTTCTTTCGATGTGCAGCGCATTCTCGAAATCGAGGAGACGACGAAGCACGATGTGATTGCCTTCACGACAAACGTTGCCGAGTATGTGGGGCCATCGTCACGGTTCATTCACCTTGGCATGACGTCAAGCGACGTGCTTGATACGTGCCTGGCTGTGCAGCTTAAGCAGGCGGGAGAACTGCTCCTTGCAGACCTTCAGCAGTTCCGTGATGTCTTGGCACGCCGTGCCGTAGAGTTCAAGAACACTGTTTGCATCGGTCGGTCCCATGGCATCCATGCAGAGCCGACAACGTTTGGTCTCAAACTTGCGCTGTGGCATCAGGAGTGCGAACGTAGCATTGTGCGTCTTGAACGGGCGATTGAGACAATCAGCGTTGGGATGATTAGCGGTGCGGTGGGCACCTTTGAACACTTGTCCCCCGCTGTTGAAGAGTACGTCTGCGATCGACTCGGCCTCAAGCCAGCACCCGTGAGCACACAGGTCATCCAGCGTGATCGTCATGCTGAATACCTCACGACGCTCGGACTTATCGGCGCGTTTCTTGAGAAGATTGGTACGGAGATCCGTCACCTTCAGCGCACAGAAGTGCGTGAGGCGGAGGAGTACTTCTCTCCAGGACAGAAGGGATCATCTGCAATGCCCCATAAGCGCAACCCGATCCTGAGTGAGCGGATCTGTGGTCTGGCGCGGTTGCTGCGCACGAATGCTCTGGCTGCCGTCGAGAACAATGCTCTGTGGCATGAGCGTGACATCTCCCATAGCTCTGTCGAGCGCGTGATTTGTCCAGACTCGACCATCACATTGGATTACATGCTGCACCTGGCCACGGGTCTGATTGATCGCCTCCTGGTGTATCCTGAAGCGATGCAACGTAATCTCGAGCTTACGCATGGTCTCCCCTTCTCTCAGAGTGTGATGCTGGCACTGATCGGTAAAGACGTCACGCGAGAAGACGCCTATCGCATGGTTCAACGTAATGCAATGCAGACATGGGAAACCAAGACACCATTGCGTCAAACGATCGCTGAGGATGCCGAGATCACAGCCTTACTGTCAGTTTCAGAGCTCGATGCAATTTTCGACGGACGTCGTATGCTCTCGAATGTTGACACGATCTTCCGCCGGTGTGGATTGTGAGACATTGGTTGATGATGGGGTTCGTGAGCTGTTGTCTCATCGTGACGGCGGTTTACTCGTTCAGAGCATCGTCACCGCAGAATGACAATGGTGAACGGTTGGCTCGCACCTATTGTCAGTCATGCCACGTCCTGCCTGCCCCTTCTGATCTCGATAAGGCCACGTGGGTCTCGAAGGTGTTTCCCATGATGCGCCGGTACATGGGTCTCGACCCGTTACCGCAACACAATACATTACCACACGACCTGCAAGCATTCTACCCGACGAGTCCGTCAATGACGGAGGACGAGTGGTTCGCTATTGCGCAATGGTACATCGACCGTGCTCCGGCCGAACTTCCCCCTCCGCCTCCGGTAACGGTTCGCGGCGTCACCAATGTGTTTCAGGCCACCCCGATCAAGAATGCGGCTGTTGTCCCCATGACCACATTTGTGAAGTTCGACTCTGCAGCACAGCGGGTGTTGATCGGTGACGGTATGAGAAACCAACTTCACGTTGCTGCGGCGGATGGTACAGTATCAGCATCGATAACGCTCAAGGGGCCACCATCATCTGTTGCAGCGCACAGCGGACGTTGGTACGTCACCGACATGGGAAAACTTCTCCCGCACGATTCAGCAATTGGTTCACTCGTGGAGGTCACGTGGTCCGATCAGACGCCGAGTACGCGCGTCGTGATCGATTCACTGCGCCGTCCTACGGACGTACAGTGTGCCGACCTCAACGGCGACCGCATTGTTGATTATGTGGTATGCGAGTATGGTAATCTTCTCGGACAGTTCGGGTGGTATGAGATCCTTGATGGTGGTCGTACCGTGTACCATCAGCTATCTCCATTGCCAGGTGCAATTCGTGCAATTGTACATGACGTGAATGGCGATTCCCGACCAGACATTATCGTGCAAATGGCACAGGCTCGCGAGTCGATCGTTGTCTACACAAATCAGGGTCGTGGGAAGTTCACGTCACGCGAGATCCTCACCTTCCCGCCATCGCGAGGCTCATCGTCGATACGACTGTATAACGTCGATGCAGACCCGCAGCTTGAGCTGGTGTATACCGCGGGTGACAATGGCGACTACGACATGCCACCATACAAGCCATATCACGGTGTCTACATCTTTGACCAGTCCAAGGACGGTTGGAAGCAGACATTCTTCCAACGGATGGATGGCGCATACGGCGCATGGGTGGCTGACTTCACGGGTGATGCGCAGTTGGATCTCTTCTCCTACAGCTACTTCCCTCGGTTCGATCGCGGCGACTACGACCTCGTTCGTTTCGACCAAGATGTCCTGCAACGAAATGCGACTTCATGGAGGGTTGCGGGTGCCTCACTCGGTCGTTGGCTTGTTTCCGATATGGCAGATATCGACGCCGACGGTGACCTCGACATCATTCTTGGGAATGTTTCGATCGGTCCTGGTATCGTACCTGACGAGCAAGCGACGTCCTGGACATCAAGCGGAGTTCTTGCTCTCATCTTGCGCAATACGGCGCGCTAGATCAGTCACCGACAAGGACAGTACGTGTGTGTATACGTCCGTGTGTTGTGACAGTCACAAAGCACATACCGCGAAATGTCTGAGGCACAGTCCCCTTCATCCATCCGGATGCGTCAGGTTGAAGTGTGCAAAGAATGCGTCCGGTCACATCCGTGATCACTGCGTCGTCGCCGCGGATTCTGACTTCCCTTCCCTGTATGCTGAACCCAGTAGCGTGGTCAAACAATCGACTGCCCTGCGTGTCGCAGATATCATTCAGTGTGAGTCGTCCGTGCTGCAGTTCAACTGTCGTAGCGCCAGGAGAGATGGCTACACTATCGATGCTCATCTGCACCGATGATGAATCACCTAGCAGGGCTATTGCTTCAACACGGCGAAACGTACGCTGGGCATCGCTCGCAAGAGTGAATGGAAGTTCAACGGTTGCGTAGCGAGAGCGACGGCGATCACGCTCCTTCAATGGGAGAACGACGGGTTGGTACAGGCGGAGGTAGACACTACCTTTGAGCGTGGCTCGCGACGTGATACGTTCAATGCGGACAAAGAGCGCGATGGTGTCTCCAGCATCTGCTCGGACATTATCCATCGATATGCGAATGCCATCTTCGTTGTTCGGTTGCTGTGGTAGATCGATCGCGATACGTGCGATGCAACCATTGAGAAGAACGTCGGCTTCCACCAATCGAACTCTTGCGTCGGAGGGTATCAGAAGCTCGGAGGATCCATCTGTTGGCTCACCATCGGTGTACCATCGAAGAGGCGTCCCATGAAGCGTAGTGATTCGCGTGTATACAACTCCGTCGATCGTGGTGTCACGCGCAATGAGCGTGCGTGCAGCATACTCTGATCGAGAATGCAGGAGCTTCCACGGATGAACGCGAATCACACCTTCTTCACCGGGCGTGGCATTGTGTGTGACTGGTGGCAATCCATCCTCACGTAATGATCGCCCCTCGCCTCCACCGTCGCGCTGAAGTCGGATTGCGTTGAGCAGACCATAATGTGCTACATGCAAAAGTCCTCCCGATCCACCACCCCCGGGTCCGTAGCGAAAGATCGTACCACGTGCAGTGCCACCGATACCGCCTGATACATCACAGCGCAATGCACCAATGATCGTATCTGCAAGGAGCATGATCGTACCACCTGAACCACCTCCACCCGCGCCATCCTGTTGAGCATCGCCGCCATCGCTACCAGATGCATCTATCGATGCACGCTGTGTGGCAACTATCGCCGGCGCAGAGAGAATCACAACGCCACCCCCGTTTCCTCCTCGCCCACCCCGAAGATCATTTTGATGTCCGTAGCCGCCTCCGCTGCCCATAAACGCTCGACAGCGCGATGTATCGCGCGTCTCAATGACGTCCGTTGATGTCTGGACATCAACAATTGGAAACGCATCCGTCGTCAATCCTCCACGTCCTCCGCGCGCCACGTGCGACCCTCCATGTCCACCTCCGTTGCGTGCCTGTCCATTCCGCGACGGAACAATGCCCTCGGTGGTTGTCGAGATCTGCTCTTCGGCTGTATCACGTGCGTTGTAGAGTTGTACGCCGCCACGATACCCTACACCTGATGCCGAGATACTGCCGTCAAGTAGAAGCGTATCACGACTGATCACAGCGAGGACACCGCCATGCTGACCATTCCACGGTGAAACGGTGATGGCAGACAGGGCATCACGTGAAGGTGTTGTGATTGCCTTGATCACCTGGAGTTCACCTTGCGGATCGTACCGACCCTGGAGGACGTACCGCAGGTGCAGCGCAGATCCAACGAGCGTATCAACGACGTTCCACTCAAGGGCCCCCGTCAGACGTGCATCGATCGACTGCGTCTGCATGATCACGACCGTGTCACCTGAGCGGAAGAAGGACGGTATCGCGACACGAGCAATACCAGCGCATGAATCAAGGTCTACAATGCGGCACGCTCGTTGGTGATGTGGATCACTACTAGCTAGGCATGGCGCGGCACATAGCATCGCAAGAGCAAGTACGTGCATCATGTATGTACAGATCATTGAATGTGTCGCCATCGGTCTACCTCATCGTCGTACCACAACCAAATACATGCTGAACTCGGGATAACACCATCGACTTCTCGCGCGAGCTGAAGCCGCGTTTGAATTGGAGCCGTCTGATCGTCATGCACCAAAACCATGTCCTGTGTTCCCGTGTTACATAGCTGCACAAGACGTCCGTTACCAACGGGTGTGATACCGATAATGCGAGCTCCGAATGGACCAGTGATGCGCTGCGCGGAACGATCACCACAGTCGACTACGCTTCCTGCTGCGGTGATGTTGATGGTGCCGTTTGAGGGCACGATACTGATTGCACGAAGCTGGTGCATGCCAGTTACACGGAGGTTAAACACGTGCGTTGTCGGTGCCGCTGATTGCAGCGCAAGCGACGGTCGTGAAAGTTCGCTCGGGCGCTCGTCGCTTGCACCTCCGAGATACACATCACCATCGGCGACGATCGCGTAGCCGCTTGTGGATGATCTGAGTAATCCGCCGATCAAAAGACCTCCGGAATTGTCGTTCTGGAGGGCGCGCCCCAGCACACCGACAGCCATACCCGTTGATGATCCTGAACGAAGATCTCCTATCCCGTGGACACCGATCGTGACCGTTGCCGCACCACTCGTGCCACCTCGAATTCCTATGCCTAGCATACCGGTGCTCGAATCCATACTTACGGCGGAATTCGTTGCGCTATGTCCTACGACACCGATCCGAGCAAATGGGCCGACCGTCGGGTATGATAGCGAGCGAGACGAGCCGACAAGACCCACACCGAGTGTATTGGCGTGTGCAATCACACCGATATGATCCGAACCAGCTGCTACGACTTCCATCCCGCGCCGTGGTGGGACAGATCCACCGATATCGAGGGCAGTACCTGTACCGCTTGAAAGGGCATTGTACCTCATCCCCACTCCACCCGTGATATCGATACCCGTGGCAAGTGTCGGTCGGTTTGCGCCTGATGGACCTCCTATGCGTAGTCCGGTACCAACACCATTGGCTGCCGACGAAAGCACCATACCAGCATGGTCGGAACCTGTCATGCCGATGTCGGCGATGACAACGCCGCTGCTCGTTGAACACCCATTGAGTGAGACGACCATTCCTTTGCCGTCAGTTGCAGCTATCGTTGAAAGTCGCATGACTTCGAGTGGTGCTGCTCCCGTGAGCGCACCGATACTCACTGGACCTCGAAGCCACGTACCTCCTGTTCCGTCGATCTCAAGAGCACGCGTCAAACCGCCTGCACCAGCGAGAATGCGGATCGGCATTCCCGCAGGTGCACGTTGAGCAATCACGAGGGGTGCATTCGCTGATGACTCAACACGGCTCGTACTTAATCCCTGTGCAGACAGTCGCACGCTGCATGGGAGAAGTGCAAGTATGAAGGCAACGAGCAGCATGTGTTAGTTCGGTTGGACAATCATCCAGGCGATGCGATCGGCCGCACCGAGCGGAACGGATGTCTCGACGGTGAACGTGTCGTTGACGTCATCAACGCCAGTGACGCTCAGTCCAATCGTCGTACCTGCCGGATTCATCATTGTGATGAGCGGTATGGATCCAGAGGTGATGTCTGTGCCGACAGCAATGACGTGCACAAAGGCACCGATGGCTGGAGTAAACACGCCACGTCGCACATCCGCAAGGGGCCTACGCCATTGCAGATCTCCACCCGTGGAACTCGTCAGTACCATACCGTCCGATGTAGGCGCTGCACCTGGGAGAGTATAGGTGATATCCTGTGCCTGCTCGCGAGCTTTGAACGACGTGAAGTTAGTGCCGGAGCTAAAGGGCTCCGCAAAACGTAGTTCTGTTGCCGAGCCGGAATTTGACAGCAGAACAGTTGCGCCGAGATCAACCGGCGCATTGGGCGTTGCAGTCGCTATACCAATGAAGCCCTGTCGAGGTCCAGCGGCACCATTGATGCGAAGTCGTTCAACACCGTTCGTTGCGAGCACAAGATCCTGCTCGTTTGATGTTCCGAGGTATTGTTCACCAGAGGCTGTTCCGCCCTTTACGATCGATGAGCCGGCCAGACCCCAGTAGGCTGCGTCGCTCCATGTCAGGTTTGACTGTCCGGTTGTAACAGTAGCAACCGTCAGCACTTGTCCTGCAGACCCTTGCTGCGCAGGAAGTAAGAGCGTATAACCTGCAACACCCGTTTGGGGAATTGATAGTGAAACAGTCGATGGTTGCGTGTTTCGCAGGTTGAGCGTACCAGTCGTTTGACTTTGTGCCATCAAGCGATGTTGTCCATTCACGAGGAGGACTATCGCTGTGATGATGGCGAGAATGTTGAGCATGCGTTGCATAGAACGTCCCTTGATGGTGGTGAGAGAGATGATCACTTATTCGTTCCGTAGTTCCCAGAGTATCGTCTCTGTTGGGAGAAGCGGTGCTGCTGTTGTGATGATGAGTATGCCGTTCGTCACATCGATTGCTGTTGCAACCGTGATATGCGTAGTGCTGTTGACGAGCTGCGCCGTGACACGCATACGATCAGTAATCGCGATACCTGGATTGATACGAAAGACATGGTCGCAGCTATCACTGCGCACTTGGCCGTGAGCAAGTAGCTGACGTTTCTGTTGAATCACCAACGTTGATCCAGCACGGTCAATGTCGATTCCAGAACCGGCCGACAGTGTTATAGGACCTGCCAGTTCGTTGATTGATGTGACGAGTCCTGTGAACGTAGGACTAAGGGCATCGGCGATGCGCGCGCGTGACGCGAGAACTGCATAGGCCTGCGCCGGTAAGCTCAATCGTGGAACTCGCTCGTCTGCCCCATCAAGAGCATAACCTATTGCGCTCGTCGTGTTCTCAAGAAACTCAGGTGGAAGCTCCACACTGAGTCCGGCAACCAATACGCATCTGCCACCCAAGAAACGTCCAGGTACAGCTTCAGTGGCAAGCGGTTGCGTGGCTCCGATGTTATCATAGAATCGGAGCGTGATGGTGTACCAACCATCGGCAACAAGCTCGTCGTCAATCGCAATCTGAAGACCGAAGCCTACCTGTGCGAGACTAGACGCCGAGCAGAGAATGAAAACAAGGGTGCAGAGAGCAAACGTGCGCATGCTCTACTGAGGGACGACAGCAGCAGAACGTGACAGCTCAGAATGGTGCTAACCCAATGCTGTCTTGATGCTCTTTGAAAAAGCGTGCAACCTGCTTGAATCGCGGCAGAACCACGGCCATACGATCCGCAGTTAGGGAGTCTGGCTGATTCCTGCGTGGCTTCTCGATGAGGAAGTGCTCGATGCGTGTTCGTGCACGACGGTACTCAGCAAGTGTCATCGAGGACGCATTCAACCGTTGCACAAGTATCTGGCGGGTTCGCTGTGCCAGATCAGCACCGGGAGTTAGACGCGAGACGTCCTCGGCAATGTCGAGAAGAACAGAGATCTGGCGTGGTGTGAGTACGGTATCGACATCGGGGTCAGTGTGCTCACGCGCTGTGATCAAGCGCTCAATCCCCTGCTGTTCAGTGCCAAGGAGACCGAAGGCCATGTTTGCTTCATTGAACAACTTCCATAGCACCATTCCGAGATATACCACGGCAACAAGCGCAAGGATGAGGACAATCCACCGCGCGTGCGGGATGCGCGAACCTTCTGCCTTAGACATGCAAATACAGACTACAGGATGAGAAAGATCGCAGAGATGGCACCAATCGTAGCCACAAGATCATGCACGCGTGACTGTTGCGGGCGTGTGGCGGGGAGAACGAGGAGTGCGATTGCGGGAAGAACATGTATGGGTGATGGATTGAGAATCACGGCCACTGCGAGTGTAATGCATGAACATCCGAACATCACATGATGCCAGACACCAAAACGGCGACGAAACACCCTAGCGCCTACGCCGAGGCATAGCGTTGCGTAATACGTTAAACCTGCGATCACATTCGCATCCATGTGTCGCTCCCATCGTGGAGAATAGCCCCCTATTGTCCTGCTGGTTCGTCGGAAGCGGCGTCAGAGAACATCGCCTCTACGAACGCGCTCGCATCAAAAACCTGGAGGTCGTCGATCCGCTCGCCCACCCCAATATAACGTACTGGGATCTGCATTGCATCAGTAATTGCCAAAACCGCCCCGCCCTTGGCCGTGCCGTCAAGCTTGGTCAGGATAATACCTGTTATGGGGGCCACCTTGGTGAACTCCTTCGCCTGCTGGAGGGCGTTCTGACCCGTTGTGGCGTCGAGCGCCAAGAAGATGTCGTGAGGAGCGTCCGGCTGGATCTTCTTCATGACACGACCGATCTTCTCGAGCTCCTGCATGAGTCCTTGTTTGTTGTGCAAACGCCCTGCGGTATCGATGATCACAACGTCTGTACCTCGAGCTTTTGCTGCCGACAAGGTATCATATGCCACAGCAGCAGGATCGGCACCGTGCTGCTGCTGGACGATATCAACACCCGCTCGTTGCGCCCAGACTTCCAATTGTTCGTTTGCGGCTGCACGGAATGTATCGGCAGCGCCGATGAGGACGCTGCGACCGGCTCGCTTGTAGTTGTGTGCAAGCTTCCCAATGGTTGTGGTCTTGCCAACACCATTCACTCCGATGAGCATAATGACATGGGGCTTAGTAGCCTCGTCAATGGCGAATGTCGCGTCGTTTTGCGCAGAAGGAGACTGTGCCACCATAGCGGCGATTTCTTCCTTCAGGACATCGAGAATGAGCTCAGCTTCCTGAATATTGTCCTTCTTCACGCGGTCGGTGAGCCTACTGATGATCTTCTCGGTCGTCGTTACACCGACGTCCGATGTAATGAGGATCTCTTCGATCTCACTCAGAAGTTGTGCATCGATCTTGCGCCCCATAAAGAGCACAGAGCGCAGCTTACCGACGAGGGATTCTCGGGTTTTGGACAGACCTTCTTTGAGACGATCAAAGGAGAGCGCCTCGGTCACACCACTAATTTTTTGCTTGAATTTATCGAAGAAGCCCATGGAGTCTCATTGCGTATTGCCACAAAGATACGGCCATAACACAACAGCTCACGATAATCAATGCGAATGACGGTTCACCGAGTGCCATACTTACGACCCCGGCGAGGGCAATGGCCGATACGGCGAGCTTCCCGCTCATCAACGAAGGGAGGATCACGGCAGACCGTGTTTTCGCATACCAGGCACCCATGAGAATCACAACATCACGCAGGATGACGGCAGCCACGAACCAGGGAGGCAAGATCCCCTGGATGGTCAGAACCACAACAACGGCACCGACGAGAATCTTATCGGCCACGGGATCCAGAACCTTCCCCCACTCGCTTACCGTCCCCGTCCGTCGAGCTACAAACCCATCGAGCCAGTCGGTTATGGCAGCCACCAAACAGAGCACGACAGCGAGCCAGCGATCGTGCGACATGAGTGCCACGACGATGGGTATCGTCATCACTCCGCGCACAATGCTGATCACATTTGACGCAGTCAGAAACGTATCACGCGGGAGTTGACTTGACATTCGATCGGATGAGAATGATGAGAAGCATGGCAGCAGATACAAGAATACCCACTAGCATCGGCTCTGCAACAACCGGAAGCGTCAACCCAGCTGCTTGGGCAATCATGATGCACAGGCTGGCGGTCGCAGGTACGACGATCAGTTGGACGATCGATGTCTGAATTCGGCTGGCATAGATTGTGTAGCTGCACAGCAGCGGAATCAGAATGGCAGGTACAGCGATCGATGCGGCTCTGTAGATGAGGTCGATGACGCTCGGAAATGCGTAGGCTACGATCCCTCCTATACACAGGCTTATTGCGACACCCAGACGTAGGCGGACGATACGTCGTTCTTCTCGACCGGTCGGAAGGAGATCATGGGCTAATGTCGTGCCACTAACAAGAGCATATCCATCAAGCGCCGACATCACAGCAGCGACAATACCAGCAACGTAGATACCACGCCAAATGTCCGGCAATACCTGGAGTGCTACGTGGATTGCCGATTGTGCACCATGTGAAGAACCCACCGCCGCAAGAGCATACAACCCAACGACGAGTTGTAGTAAGTCAAAGACGATCCAGGCAGCAACACTCAAGTACACGCCATGTCGTGCCGTGTCGGCATCTGCTGCTGCCGCGGTACGAACATGGAAGTTCGGATCAATAAATGTTTGCAGTGCGATCACCGTCCACACAACAATCGGCATCCATCCGAGTGGACCAGGCAAGTCAAGAAGGTTCTGCGGCGTGTGTGCAGCAAGCCATGAAAACGAGCCAAGCGTCGTGACGCAAAAGATCACACATGCTATGTATCCAAGGTACATCAGCCCCGCTTGAACAACATTGGCATAGGCGTCAGAGCGAAGTCCACCCTTGACGATGTACAAGAACGAGAAGGCCGATGTAACAAGTAGGCTTGCGCCGAGCGTCCATCCCGTAAATGTCTGTGCGATCAGCGCAAGACTCAACTGATACGATGCTGGGATGGTGATCACGAGCATCATTACAGCAGCAACCGAGGCCGCACGCTTACCGTAGACGATCCGAATCTGGTCTGGAATAGAGACAGCTTCGGAGCGACGAATTCGCTTGGTAAGCCAACGTGCATAGATGATTGCAATGGTGTAATACGGCAATCCGAAGCAGACGAGGAAGGCTATGCCGTAATTGACAACAAACTCTGTAGCGCCGAGGATTGAACCATACCAGGTGGCAACTAATGACGCAACAAACACCGGAAGAGTTAGCGAACGTCCAGCGAGTATGTACTGCGTGGCATTATCGCTTCGTCCACGCCGGCCTCCAAGAAGTCCGGCAGTGAGAATCGCCAAAAGGCTCACGATAATCGTTACAACATCTGCCGTCGAGAGTAAGCTATGCATGCGTTACTCGAGGCTGTGTGTTTCCGAGAATCGTACGCAAGAACGTCATACGATGAATCGGACACGGACCATGACTGATGATTGATGCGCGGTGGACCTTCGTAGCATAGCCTTTGTGTGCTGCGAACCCATAGGATGGGAAGGTGCGATCGATGTCCAGCATCCACTGATCACGCGTGGTCTTGGCGAGTATTGATGCGGCCGCGATAGACGGACAGATCGCATCCCCACGAACGATCGTCGTTGAAGGCACTACGTGCGGACGGAAGCGGTTGCCGTCGATGAGGAGCTCGAGCTCAAATGAGGCCTTGAGCTGTGATGTTACATCATCGATCGCAGCATGCATTGCGTCGAATGTTGCTTGCAGAATATTGACTTCATCGATTCGGTCGTGATGCACGAGCGCGACAGACCAAGCGAGAGCCGACGTGGTGATACGCTGAGCAGCGACAACTCGCTGCTCAGCCGTCAATGCCTTCGAATCGTTGAGCCCCTCAGGAATACCGTAGCTAGGAAATACTACAGCTGCTGCTGCGACGGGGCCTGCAAGCGCACCGCGCCCTGCCTCGTCAACTCCAACGACAAGACGTCCGATCTGCCAGCGTTCTATTTCGTGATGTGGCGACATACCGCCACAAACCTACTGCTCGCCGATGAGACGGAGGAATTCGTTCCGCAATGCTTGATTCGATGACAGTTCTCCGCGCATCACAGATGTGATCATCGTGCTTGAATCATGAGCTTCAACCCCACGAGCGATCATGCAATAGTGCTTCGAGTTGATCACAACACCCAGCGCAATCGGGTCGAGTAGTTCGATGAGGAAATCAGCGATCTGTTCACCCAACTCCTCCTGGATCTGACCACGGCGGCCAAACCACTCTACGATACGCGTGAACTTGGACAGACCAATCACCTTTTCGCGCGGTACATAGCCGATGGCACAGGTACCTGAGATCGGCTGCCAGTGATGCGAACACACGCTCATGATCTTGATGCCCTTTGAGATCACGAGTTCGTCGACGTCCTTGCGATTCGGGAACACCGTAATCTTTGGTGGCGCTGAATAACGACCATCCAGAAGTTCATTGATCCACATCCGCGCAAGTCGGAAGGGCGTGTCCGTACTGTTCGGATCATTACGGTCGATGCGTAGGATCTCAAAGATCTCAGCAAACTTCGTCTCAACCTGTTCGACCATCTGTTCGCGCTCTTCTGCGCTTACCGGCATGTTGCCATTTGCATCAAACAGGCGATGTCCGCTGCGGCTGACCGTTGGGTAGAGATTACCCTGGCGAAGCAGCTGGCGTTCAAGCTCCTCGTCGTCGAGATCAACGAGTGACGAGCGTTGTGGCTTTGTGGTTGGGTTCATGCGGGTACTCCTTCACCGTGCATTGATGCGCCAACGGCATACCGGGGGATCGATACTGGCTCGCCATAGTAGTCGGCGACGTTCTGATCTGATTCATAGACGCGGATTCGATGCAGCTCGCCGCTCGGAAGCCTGTTACGAAGCTGATCCCAGAAGACGACACAAAGATTCTCAACTGTTGGGATGATGCCGAAGAGGAACTCGACATCATGATTGAGGTGCTTGTGGTCGACCTTTTGAATGATGGCATCGTCAAGGATATCCTTGAGTTCCTTGAGGTCGATTACGTACCCTGTTTCTGGGTCTGGTAGCCCCTTAACCGTCACTTCGAGGACATAATTGTGTCCGTGTCCCCAGAGATTATTGCATTTGTCAAATACCGCATCGTTCCGTTCGTCCGTAAACGTTGGGTTGTACAGGCGGTGTGCGGCAGAAAATGTGCTTTTGCGCGTAACGTAGATCATGAGGGTGCAGCTCCGTGAATGACGTTGGGGTTAACAGCGCGGATGCTGAAATCGTTCCGACAGGACGATCGTTCGCGGCCGATGTTGGATATTTGCAGCAGAACAGGACATTATGCGCCTACAAACTACGACAATCCTCCTCCTGTGCTTGGTCACAGGTGGTGTTTTCAGCACGGAACACGCAGCAAGGCCCGAACGAGATTCGAATGGCTCTGCTTTGACGCGCATTGGACATGTGTTTCCACGCACGACAATCGAGGGTACAATCTCCCTCGACGGTGAGATGACCATCGGAAACCTGCCCTTCAGTGCGCAGACATCTGGTGATACGATATCGGTATCAGTGCAGGGTCCATTCGGTATGATGGCGGGCGTTATGTACGCCACGGCCGACACATTTGTTGTCGTGAACTACCTCAGCCGAGAAGTGCTCGTTGGCCATCCAGATGCCAAATCTGTAGCTTCCGTTTCGCCTATTCCACTTACGCTGACTGATATTCGAGCCTTCATGCGTGGCTCGTTGCCTGGAGATCTCGGTCGTTTTCAACGAGGCGCACCACGAAATGATAGCAAGCTCCTGTTCGTTTCGCGTGATTCGTCAACAACAGAGTATGCACTTATTGATACTGCAGTATCAATCTTGACCCAGTATCAGCGTAAAAACCGTCAGGGGGCGACACTCCTGAATCTTGTGCTCGGCGATATCCGTGCAGTCTCGTCTGTCAATGTTGCGTATGCCGTTGACGTAGATCTCAATGACAAGGCGCAAGCAGTGCGATTCCGATTCGATGCTGTTGCACCTAGCCTCACGACTGCTCCGATTGCCATGCCCGAGGTACCCTCATCGTTCACGCGGCGTGTGTACGATCGATGAAGTGGATCATCGTGTATGTGGTATTCTGTTTCCTCGCCATACCCGGGCAAGGACAGGACACAACACGCTCGATGAATGGGATTGACACGATCGTCGCCTTTTCCGCAAAGGACAGTGCGCATTTTAACCTTGGAAAACGTCAGCTACGACTGCGTGGTACGTCAGATGTGAAGTATCGCACGCAGGAGCTGGAAGCGGAAGTCATTGTTCTTGACTTCAATGCTCGCACAATGAAGGCAGAGGGTGCCACGGACTCTTCGGGACGGCTCCGAGGTTTCCCGATGTTTCGGGATAATGGCGAAGAGTTTGCCGGACGGGAAATGCAGTACAGCTTTGATTCCCGCCGTGGACGTGTGGTGTATGGCGAAACGAATGTAGAAGGCGGATTCTATTACGGGTCGTCGATCAAACGCGTAGGAGAGACAACTGCCTTTGTCGAGGATGGATGTTTTACGACATGTGACGCACCCCACCCTCACTTCTACTTCAAAGCCTCGAAGATGAAAGTCTTGTTGAACGACAAGATCTTTCTCGACCCAGCAGTCTGGTATGTTGAGGATGTTCCAGTGTTCGCGCTTCCCTTTGGCATCTTCGTCAGCATGGAACGTGGACGTCGTTCGGGACTTATCCTGCCAACACCATTGATGACGTCTGACCGTGGAGTCGTGCTCCAGAATCTCGGCTATTACTTCGCACTGAGTGATTACGTGGACACGGAACTCTCTGCCGACATCACAACGAAGGGTGGTATTACGCTCTATAGCAGAACCCAGTATTCCTTGCGCGATAGATTCTCTGGTCGCGCACAGTTCACGCTCGGGTATAGCCGCTTCAATGTACGTGATCCATATGCCACGAATATTGGCGTAACCCTTACACATCAACAACAGTTTCGCCCAAACGAGAGCGCCGTGGTCGATCTGTTTTTTACGTCGCAAGGCTTCTTTCAGAACACCTCGCTCAATCCGATCGATCGTGTTCGACAGAATGCTCGCTCGAATGCATCGTATCAGCGGACGTTCTACAACGGCATGACGCTCAATGTGGGATACACACGTGACCAGAATATGATCAATGGCTCCGTCACGCAGAATCCGTTTGCCACGTTTGCGATACCACAATTGCAGCCCTTGCGAGGTCTCATTTCTGGCGACCACTGGTTGCGTGATCTGCAGTTCTCATACCGGTCGACAGCGAGGTATTTTCACTCGTCGACGAGGACGCTTGATACTGGCGCATTTCTTACCGATGAGCGTTCAGCAATTGAACACCGCCCATCGCTTACGGTTACGCCACGCCTCGGCAACATCCTTCTGGCCCCGTCGATATCATATTCTGAAAACTGGTATTTCCAGCGCTATACCGAAAGCGTCGATCCAACGGATTCTACCATCCGCCGATCACGCGAGTCTGGGTTCTTTCGTGAGTACACGTACGGTGTCGGCGTATCGGCGAGTACATTCCTGTACGGCTTGGCGCACCCACGAATTCTCGGATGGCAATCCATACGCCATACGTTTCAGCCGTCAATTGGCCTGGCCTACGTACCGGATCAATCCGATCCATCGCTTGGCTTTGTAGGGGCGTATGTGAGTCCCATCACAGGACAGCGCGTGCAGTACGGACGATTCGGTCAAGCAGGAGCATTGGCGAGTCGTCAGCAGCAGTTCCTCGTTACAGGTTCCTTCCTAAATCGTGTCGCAATCAAGGTCAAGGACAGCGACACATCGGAGCGTTCGATCGAGTTGTTCACACTCAACGTAGCAACATCGTATAACCTTGCAGCAGACTCACTTCAACTTGCTCCCCTGTCGTTTAATCTTCGCACACCAGTTCTTGATGCGCTGGAGTTCAACGTGAATGGCGTCCTATCGCCCTATGATCAGACACGTATCGTTGACCCTGCAACAGGCAGATCGAGTTGGACGGATATTGGAACGAGCATGCTGGCAAATGGTAAGGGGCTCGCTAGGCTCACGTCGTTAACCGTACAAGCCGGAACGCGATTCAGCTCTCAGGGTATGTCCTTTACCCCTCGGGCCCAGCAGGAAACCGATACCACCGCAGACCAGCCTTCGGACTTGGCTTCCCGCTTCGACCGTCGCGTGAACTACCATCGAGACGACGTCGACTTGTTTGGTGAACGTACTCCGGGGTGGTCACCTGTTACTATCCCATGGGAACTCTCACTCCAGGCGGTGTATTCGTATTCCCAGCCCAATCCGGATCTCTCCGTGCAGTCTCTGTACGTCTCGTTTCGTGGGTCTATGTCGATCACCCAAACGCTTGACGTGAATGCTGTTGGTAGTATCGATGTGCTCCGCGGACAGGTCAATTCGCCGATTATTGACATTACAAAGCGACTTCATTGTTGGTACCTATCGCTCAATTGGGTTCCCCTTGGTGTCAATCAGGGCTTCTTCCTCCGTTTCGGCGCTTCGGCGCAACAACTGCGAGATCTCGTCATTCCTAAACAGTCTACACCGTTGTATCGGTAGTCGGCTCCGTATTTTAGCTGCCATGTGTGGAATCGTTGGCTATATCGGCACGAAACAAGCTGCTCCGCTGATCGTGCAGGGCCTCAAACGTCTGGAGTATCGTGGGTACGATTCAGCTGGAGTGTGTCTCCTTGCTGATGGCGGTATCCGTATTGAAAAGAAGGCTGGTCGCGTTATGGACCTCGAGCGTGCTGTTGATATGGATCAACTTCATGGCACGGTCGGTGTTGGCCATACGCGCTGGGCTACCCACGGGGTGCCCAACGATGCGAACGCTCACCCACATACCGATCAGTCAGGTACGATCGCTCTCGTGCATAACGGCATCATCGAGAACTATCTGACGATTAAAAAGAAGCTGCTCAATGCAGGCTATACGTTCCGATCGGATACGGATAGTGAAGTGCTCGCAGTGTTCATCGGGATGCTGTATGAAACACTGCAGGACCTTGAGCAGGCTGTTCGCACGGCCCTTGCTGAAGTGGAAGGAACGTTTGGTATCGTGGTGATTAGCACGCATGATCCAGATATGATCATCGCTGCACGCCGTGGAAGCCCCTTGATTCTCGGTATCGGCAATGGTGAGTATCTCGTTGCATCAGATGCAGCTGCAGTAATCGCACACACACGTCAGGTTGTGTATCTCAACGAAAACGAGATGGCAATCTTGCGTCGTGATGGGTTTCAAACGAAGACCATCGCAAACATCGACACGCATAGCGTTGTCGAGGAGATTGCCTTTGAACTCGAGCAGATCGAAAAGGGCGGCTTTGAGCACTTCATGCTGAAGGAGATCTACGAGCAACCAATCACGTTCCGTGATGGCTTCCGTGGCCGTCTGCAAACGGAGGAAGGAACGGTAAAGCTCGGTGGACTCGCCACTGTTCGCGAGAAGCTCCAATCGGCCAAGCGGATCATTATTACTGCCTGCGGTACCTCGTGGCACGCAGCGCTCGTTGGTGAATATCTCATCGAAGCTCTCGCACGCGTTCCGGTCGAAGTTGAGTATGCAAGCGAGTTCCGCTATCGTAATCCAATCATCTCATCGGATGACGTGGTTATTGCGATATCACAGAGTGGTGAGACTGCAGATACACTTGCCGCCATTCGAGAAGCAAAGCTGAAGGGTGCAACCGTTATTGGAATGGTGAATGTCGTTGGAAGCACCATCGCGCGTGAGACAGACGCCGGAGTGTATCTCCATGCCGGACCCGAGATTGGTGTAGCATCAACGAAGGCATTTACGTCGCAACTCTGCGTCCTAACGCAGTTCGCTCTCTATATGGGGCGCATGCGTGGGCTTTCGGCAGAAGAAGGCAAGCGAATCGCGCAGGAGCTCGAACGCATTCCAGAGTACATTTCGATGATTCTCGAACGTGCAGACGACGTCAAAGCTATTGCACACGCGTATGCGCATGCGTCCAACTTCCTCTACTTGGGCCGCGGATATAACTTCCCTGCTGCTCTCGAGGGGGCACTCAAGTTGAAAGAGATCTCCTACATCCACGCCGAAGGCTACCCAGCAGCGGAGATGAAGCACGGTCCGATTGCTCTTATTGACGAGAACATGCCCGTCGTGTTCATCGCACCACATGATGAGATCTACGACAAGATCGTGTCCAACATTGAAGAAGTGCGCGCACGAAACGGTCGGGTCATTGCGATTGCAGACGACGAGGACACGTACATCGAGAACGTCGCCAATCACGTGTTGCGTGTTCCACGCACGCTCCCAATTCTTACGCCGATCCTTGCATCAATCCCCCTCCAGCTGCTGGCCTATTACATCGCAGTTGAGCGTGGATGCAATGTCGACATGCCGAGGAATCTCGCGAAGAGCGTTACCGTTGAGTAAGCAATGATGTCTGAGCCGTCCATAGAGCAAGTGTACCGTGATCTCACATCGGGATCACGTCGAGCGCTTGCCAAGGCACTTTCGATCATTGAAAGCACATCACCGAAGGATCGAGAGCATGCCATGTGGCTGCTCGATCAGTGCGCTTCGCAACCACACCGAACAAAGAGAATTGGTCTCACAGGAGCACCTGGAGTTGGGAAAAGTACCTTCGCCGAAGCTCTGGGTATGACCTGCGTTGAGCGAGGTGAACGCGTTGCCGTGCTGGCCGTCGACCCATCGAGTCGCAAATCAGGTGGAAGCATCCTCGGAGATAAGGTTCGGATGCAACATCTGTCGAATCATCCACGTGCATTCGTACGTCCGTCACCATCTCGTTTGGCTCTCGGTGGTACAACACCAACCACACGTGATGCTATCATCGTCTGTGAAGCAGCTGGGTATTCAACGGTGATTGTCGAAAGCGTTGGTGTTGGTCAAAGCGAGACAGACCTTTCGGATATGGTGGATGTGTTTCTGCTTCTTGTGCTGCCTACCGCTGGCGATGAAGTGCAAGGTATCAAGCGCGGCATCATGGAAATGGCACATGCCATCATCGTTGCCAAGACAGACATTGACGAGCAAGCAGCCAGGATGGCAACAGCAATGTACACGAGCGCACTCAGGCTTCTCCATCCCCCAATACCCTCGCTACCTGTTCCTGTGTTACCGATATCATCTCGCGAAGGTAGCGGCGTGTCTGATGTGGTTGCATGGCTCGACGGAGTGTTTGCGGACGGCTATCATCAGGAACTTGTTGATCAACGGCGACGACAGCGCCGTGCATGGTTTGATGCCATTTTGCAACAGCAAATCGTCCGTCGGTTGATGCAACATCCTGACGTTACAGAACGTCTACACACACTCCACAACGACGTCGATAACGGCACGCGTGTGCCGACGGTAGCTGTTCATCAGTTCTTAGCCCATGTATCCTTGTCATTTCAGGAGGTCATATGAAGCGGATTCTTCCTCGGTATCAAGAAGCTTTGCGAGCAGCAACGATAGACGCTTGGATGATGTATGACTTCCGTGGTTCAAATGATCTGGCGTGGCAAATGCTCGACATTGCACCGCATGCACACTGCACACGCCGTTGGGCGGTGGTGATCCCCGCTCAGGGCACCCCTGTGAAAATCGTGCACCGCATGGAACAACTTCCGCTTGAACACATCGACATTCCCGTTGTGCTCTACGACACACGAGAGTCATGGGACGATGCGCTCCGGACCGCGCTCGGATCCTACAAGACAGTTGCAATGGAGTATTCACCCATGAATGCTCTACCAGTGACGAGTAAAGTTGATGCCGGAACCATTGAATCAATTCGTGCGCTGGGCCATACAGTTGTATCCTCGGCGGACATCGCTCAGCAGTTCACGGCCGTCCTATCTGAGGAACAGCTCGCAGGTGCAGCAGTTACGGGCGGTCAGTTGCGCGATGTCATTACGAGCGCGTTCGAGCTTATTCGCGAGCGTCTCATTGGCGGCGCACCTGTGCAAGAGTATGAGGTTCAACAATTCATCCTGCAGGAGTTCGCGCGGCTTGGATTGGTAACTGATTCAGCACCGATTGTAGCGATTGGACCAAATGCTGCATCACCACACTATGCTCCGTCCGTGGTGGAATCATCTGCCATTGAGACAGAAATGGTCGTTGTGATTGATGCATGGTGCAAGAGGAATGTTCCCGGTGCAGCCTATGCCGATCTCACGTGGGTCGGTTACACAGGCGTTGCAATACCTGCCGATGTTGCGTCCACGTTTACGATCATCGCAAATGCACGTAATGCTGCGCTTGCGTTGGTGGCTGAGCGCTATCGTGGCAACCTCCCCGTGTATGGATACGAGGTCGACCGTGCATGTCGTGCTGTTGTCGAACAAGCGGGTATGGCGTCGCACTTTATTCATCGCACCGGACACAATATCACAACCGAGATCCACGGACCGGGTGCGAACATGGATGATTACGAGACGCATGATACGCGACGGATCTTGCCAGGAACAATGTTCTCAATTGAGCCGGGCATTTATATCCCGGACATACTCGGTATGCGCACAGAAATCGATGTTGTCGTTCAGCATGATGGTACTGTAGCCGTTCCATCGTCGCCGCTGCAGACCAGTATTCTCCCACTTCTTGCTGATGAATGGAAGCAGTGATCCGCCTCCTCAGTGCTTCATTCATTGTGATGCTTGCTGCTGTTATGATGGCAGCTGGGCAAAGCTCTGACGATCGTGATCGCCTTCGTATGGCTGCCACGTACGAGCGTGCTGGCGATAATCGTGGAGCAGCCCGCATTTATCAGGAGCTCTACGCTCAACATACATCGAACGAGTCATACTTTCAGGGTGTCGTCCGAACGCTTTCTGCGCTTCAGCAGTTCGATGCCCTCATGCCACTGGTTGAATCGCACGCGACGACTACACGCACTGAATCTGCATACATCCTTGCGGGAACGTTGCGCGCACGCCGGGGTGAGCGCGATCTAGCGATACGCTGGTGGGATGCCGCCATAGATGCAAGCAACGACAAAGAACAAGCATTTGTGGCTGTGAGCAACGAGCAGCGCAAAGCTGGGCTATACGATGCTGCACTTGTATCACTTCGCAAGGCCATCGTCCGATCGCAACGGGAAGAACAGCACCCATATAGCGATGAGGTTGTCGCCCTGCTCACATTGACCGGGGCGTATGACGAAGCATGCGATGAAATCCTTGCTGTGTTTGCACTCGACCGTGATGTGTATCGCACTATGCGTTCGCTGACGCTGCTTCTGGCATCTGACGCTGCAGCGGCACCAGTGGCCAAACGTGTGGCGCGCCTCGCGTCTGATCAAGAAGAGTCGGTGCGGCTCAAACAATGGGTCTATCGACAACTCAAGCAATGGGAACGCGCGCTTGATGAAACGATAACGCTGGATCGGCTCGTTCGTGCAAGGGGTAATGAGCTCCTCATGTTTGCTGATGGTGCTCGTAATGACGAGCAATATGGCACAGCACTGCAGGCCTACGAGCAGGTGCTACGGCTTGCCGCAGACCAACGTACATCGATAGCGGCAGCCTATGGGTCTGTTCGCACACTCGAGCAGCAGTTGCGGCGCCAGCGTGATTTGTCGCTTCAGGATGCCCGTGAGATCGTCAAGCGGTATGATGATGTGATTGCATCGTATCCGAATCATCCGCTGTGTGCTGATGCCCTGCTTAATGCAGCGCGCATTGAAGATGTCATTCTTGGAAATTCTGAATCGGCTCGTTCGCGGCTGCAACGCATTCAAGTACAATGGCGTGGTACAACTGTCTATGGCGAAGCGGCATTGCTCCTTGCTACTCTGTACCTGTCAATGGGCAACGATTCAGAGGCACGTGTCGTCCTTGAACAACTCATTGCTGCGCCCGACCTTGTTGTGAGCGACCGAAAGGACATCGCTCGGCTCATGCTTGCCGATATGCAGTTATGGCAAGGGAAGATCAACACGGCTCGTGAGCTTTACAGCGATTTAGCTGACCAGCATACGTCTGCTGCAGCAAACGACGCAATTGACCGCATGTTGCTCATTGATCTGGCGCAAGACGACTCAGCTTCGGTTCTTGCATTTGCTTCTGCCGAAGGTCAATTCGTTCGGCGGTCGTATACCGTCGCCTATCCGCAGTTCATGGGTTTGGGCTCAACAGCGCGAGATCCAGAACTTCGGGAACGTGCACTCATGCGAGCTGCGGAAGTTGCATTGATGATGCGTGATGATTCACTGGCGCTCATGCCCCTTCGGACGATTGCAGAGCGTATTCCAGAGACGATATGGGGTGATCGCGTTCTCATGCGCCTTTCTGAGATCGAAGAACGTCGAGGTGATGTTGCAGCTGCAATGCAAGCATTGAATGCTCTCCTCGTTGCCTATCCCCGCTCTATCTTTGTTCCAGCCGCGCGGGATCGCATTCGTAAACTCCGCGGCGATTCCTAAGAATTCTTCTCACAACGGAGCTGACATGTCAGTACGAACATTCTCTGACCTTCCCTATGTGCGTCCGAACCTCGACCACCTGCGCACGACATATGCAGATCTAACGCAGCAAATGCAACACGCCACATCGGCTGAGGCTGCCATCAGTGTCGTCGATGCATGGAACACTGTACGCATCGATGTAAGCACCATGGCGTCACTTGCCGAGGTGCATTTCACGCAGAATGTCGTAAACGAGGCAGCGAAGGCCGAGAAGCTCTGGTTCGACGAGCATGGACCATCCATCGTTGAGATGGATCAGACGTTCATCCACGTCCTGCTTGCATCGCAATGGAAAGGCGCTCTTGCAGAGAAGTTTGGTTCGCTGTTCGTAACACGACTCGAGCATTCGACACTTACGTTCCGTCCGGAGATCATGGATCTTCTCGTGAAGGAAAGTGAACTATCACGCGAGTACAACGAGCTCACAGCTTCGGCGAAGATTGATGTAGACGGAGTGATCTACAACTTGAGTTCGATCGGGAAGCTGCTCATTGATTTGGATCGCGGCGTGCGTCAACGGGCACACCAGGCGATGTATGGGTTTCTTTCGCAGCATGCCGAAGCACTCGATCGCATCTACCATGAACTCGTGCAGCTCCGCACCGAAAAGGCTGCGAAACTAGGCTTCCCGTCCTACACGGAGTTGCGGTACATCGAGTACGGTCGCGTCGATTACAATGCTGCTGATGTTGAGCGTTTCCGCGCACAGGTTCGCGAAGTAGTTGTGCCCCTTGTCATGCAATTGCGCAATGCACAGAAGCACCGCCTCGGTATCGAGTCGCTTACAATTGCTGATGAGAAGGTTCAGTTCCCTGACGGAAACCCCGTCGCCGAAGGAGATCATGATTGGATCGTTGCCAAGGCAGCAAACATGTACGCTGAGTTGTCTCCTGAGACGCATGAATTCTTCACGCTCATGCTCGACGGTGATCTTCTGGACCTGAAGACACGCGATAACAAGGCCACCGGGGGCTATTGCACGAGTTTCCCCAAGTATGGCGTTCCGTTCATCTTCGCGAATTTCAATCGGACTACACACGACATCGAAGTGCTTACACACGAGGCAGGTCATGCCTTCCAAGCATACCGTAGCCGTCATCACTCGGTTCCCGAGTACTTCTGGCCGACGATGGAGGCATGTGAGATCCACTCAATGGGCATGGAGTTCCTCACATGGCCATGGATGAAGGATTTCTTCGGTGAGCAGACGGATAAGTTCCGCTTCTACCATCTCCAAGGCGCGCTCCTGTTCCTCCCCTACGGATGTGCTGTGGATCATTTCCAGCATTGGGTCTACGCCAACCCAACGGCATCACCAGCTGAGCGGCTGGCCACGTGGAAACACATGGAGTCAACCTACATGCCTTGGCGTGATGCTTCGGGCATCCCTGCGGCCGAAGAAGGCAGAGCATGGCAGTTCCAGCGCCACATTTATGAGTCTCCGTTCTACTACATCGACTATGCTCTTGCACAAACGTGCGCGATGCAGTACTGGAAATGGGCTGAACAAGACCGTACGGCAGCATTTGCGTCCTACGTATCGATCTGTGACATCGGTGGATCAAAGTCGTTCCTTGATATCGTAGCTGCAGGGGGCCTCGTATCACCATTTGAACCTGGATGTCTCAAGGGAATCGTTGATACAGCCTATGCTTGGCTTGATGCAACGTATCCCGAGTACATGCAAACAGCGTCGTAACTAATTGTATGGCACGTGGTTGCAGTGTGCACTTAGCGTAAGATGCGAGGTGTCTCACTGTAAACATCCCGCCACGTTGCACAATCTATACCTGAGTGCTACCGTTCTGGTGGTGCTTTTGTGTAGGTTTGCATGATTCTGAAGACTAATCTTTCTGTCCCAGTAACAGGTTGCAAGCAACATGAAGAGAGTGACTGCCTGGAGTGTACTCCTGACACTCATGATCGCGGTTGGATCCGTCGTCATGCATGGCCAATCGAATCCACTGCCGTTCGATTTGAACGCGGGATCGTATTCATTCACGACGTGGAATAACACGCAGGCTGCGGGTACCTATCCGCCGAGCATGGTGTTTCACCAAGCGCCTGTCATCGATCAACCGCTGGGTACTGCGCCTTCGGCTGACTACAACTGCGCGTATAATCTCACGAGCGGCGCGCGTGTCAATGGCCTTGGCACGACTGGCATCCAGTTTATTAATACGGGAACGCTCGTATGTAACTGTGCCTACGTTGGAAGTGCGGTAGTTGCGGTAAACACAACGAATCGTGCGCAAGTCAATGTTTCGTTCGTGGCTCAGCAAATGCCAGGTCAGGGACAACGCGTACACGGACTCCGACTTGAGTATCGCATCGGGTCAACTGGAGCATGGTCGCCAGTTGTAAACAATGGAGCACCGGTTGAACTGGTTACGACTGTGACTAGTTCATCGTCGGCAGTATGGCCGCAGCAGAACTTCAGCGCAATGCTTCCTACGGTTTGCGAGAATCAGCCACTTGTGCAGCTTCGTTGGTTCTACTACCAAGTGCCTGCATTTGCATCTGGTTCACGCCCACCGGTTCGTCTCGATGAGATTGCAATCACATCGAACGCGATCGCTGGCGTTGCAACTAACGTGATCGTCGAAAACGTAACACCAGGTTCTCCGTCCCAAAACACAGCGTTCAACGTTCGTGTGCGTTCCACAGACGCGTTGGGCGCAGCTAAGAATGTTACTGTTGCGACTCCGGTAACGCTCTCGCTCAACTCGGGCACGGGCATTCTCAGCGGAACACTCACTGGTACCATTCCGGCGGGACAGAGCACTGCTGATTTCAGCAACGTAGTGTACAACACTGTTGAAGCAGGTGTATCGATTCGCGCCAGCGCAACTGGATTGACACTCGGCAACAGCAACGCATTCATCGTCCAGGGTCCGGCTGCATACGCCTTGATTACTGGTGCACAACAGGACGGATATGCAGGCGTTGCATTCAATCCGATCACGATCAGCGTGTTCCGTGCAGACAACGTCGTCGATGCTAACTATGCATCGACATTGTCAATCGTGCGCGTGAGTGGTCCAGGCGTTCTTACTGGTACGACATCAGTTTCGGCTGTTCAGGGTGTTGCAACGTTCTCAAACGTTGCGGTTTCGGCACCTGGAACGTATCAGCTTCAAGTGAATATTCCAGGATTGCCAACGCAGACGCTGCCATTTACAACGGCGTTCGCGACACCAGCAATGAACACGGACATCGTTCCTCAGTTCATTCAGTCGCGCGTGGCATCGGGCACATGTAATTCAAGCACGCAGGCGTTTCCTGTTCCGGTGTTTGCACGTGTGACGTTCACGGGTCTTCAACCAAACACAACATATCGCTACAACACAGGTCTTGCGACAACGCAAACAGCAACAAGCGTGGGTGGTGGTTTCAACATTCACTTCAACGCGAATACGAACACGTACGTTTATGCGTCATCGAAGAGCTTGACGACAGACGGAACATTCTCACAATTCTCGACACTCTCTAACGAGACGTCAAAGTCGGTTTGGGTGAATCTTGTTGCTTCGACGAATCCAGACTTCCAGGAAGGAAACACGATCTTCTGGCGCGTTGCTCTCGGTGACAACCAAGGTCGTTTGATGCGGATGTTCGAGCTCAACCAAACATCACAAGTAATCCGTCTCGGCACTGCAACAACTCAAGCAACAGGTATTGCAGACAATCAGTCGCAGTTGACACCGAAGAACTACGTTCTGCTCTACGATAACACAGCTGGCACAGGACGTCCGGTAACAGTTGCTGCTATCCAGTCGCTCGGTACTGCAATCAACGGCGCAGAGGCATTCTATGCTGCGCGTCAAAACTCTGCAGGTGCGTGGGCAACATTCATCCCGAACACACTTCCGAACGGTGTTCGTCGTATCGAAGAGCGCGACTATCGCACAAATGCAATCGTCTATGCGGTGACATCGAACGATGGCATCTGGAACGGTATCAACACCAATCCATCGTCGTACGCAGCGCCAGGCGGCTTCGCAACACCAATCATTCTTGAAACACCACGTATCACTGTTACCTCACCTGCTACGGGTGATACCCTTTGCGCTGGCAAGGAAGCAACAACACGATTCCTCGCTCGCGGTACAACGAATGTTCGCATTGAGTTTTCTCGTAACAACGGCCTTTCGTGGGAGACGGTCGCAACGGTACCTGCAGCGTCTGGTGTTGCAGCATGGACAGTTCCAGCAATCGAGTTCGCTGGACAATGCCGCATCCGCGTTACTGGTGTAGAGCGTACTGATATCACAGCAACAACAACAACGTTTGCGGTTGCTTCGGAAGTCATCGTTACGCAGTCCCCTGCTTCAACGAATCTGTGTGTTGGCGGTCAGCACTCACTCCTGGCACTTACAAGTGGTGCCGTT